>CAUZRQ010000004.1:0-118225 GCA_963582065.1 Planctomycetota bacterium
CCCACCACCCCCTCACCCCCCCCCGCGGCGTTAGGATGGAGTTTCGGTCGACGCGACACACACGAAGAGGTCGCTTGGATCGCAGCTGCTTCGCCGAACCGGAGAGATTCGAGATGCAACGATTGAACCGACGAGTGCCTGGTGTCCTGCTGTTGGCCCTGGTGATGGCTCTGCCCGCCCAGGCGGCCTCGCCGTCGCTGGGAGCGATCAACCCTCGCGGGGTGCAGCGTGGGGTTGAGAACCAGATGGTCTTCAGCGGCGGACGGTTGCAGGACGCCAAGGAGATCTTCTTCTACAGCCCCGGTTTCGAGGTCACCAAGCTCGAGGCAGCTGCCGGCCAGGTCAAGGTGACCGTCAAGGTGCTGCCCAACTGTCGACTGGGTCAGCATGTGGCACAGGTCCGGACAGCCAGCGGTGTCAGTGAATACAAGACCTTCTGGGTCGGCCCCTTTGCCTCGACCCCCGAGAAGGAACCCAACAGCGATTTTGCCGCACCGCAGCCGGTTCCGCTGAAC
Source organism: Planctomycetota bacterium (assembly GCA_963582065.1). Classification (GTDB taxonomy): domain Bacteria; phylum Planctomycetota; class Planctomycetia; order Planctomycetales; family Planctomycetaceae; genus UBA8437. The sequence goes on from CAUZRQ010000004.1 coordinate 516, forward strand.
ATCACGGTCACCGGTGTGGTGCAGAATGAGGACGTCGACTACTACGTGATCGAAGCCAAGAAGGGGCAGCGGATCGCCGCCGAGGTCGAGGGGATGCGGTTGGCAACGACGCTGTTTGATCCCTACGTCGCCATTCTTGACTCCAAGCGATTCGAGATGGCCAGTGCTGATGACTCGCCACTGGTCTTCCAGGACGCGGTGGTCTCGGCCGTGGCTCCCGCCGACGGGCGGTACATCATCGAGGTTCGTGAGGCCGCCTACGGTGGCAACGGCGGTTGTCGGTATCGTCTCCACGTCGGCATCTTCCCGCGTCCGACCGCCGTCTACCCGGCCGGCGGACAGATGGGACAGGAGGTCGAAGTGACCTTCCTGGGTGACGCCGCTGGGCCGTTCAAGCAGAAGTTCAAGCTGCCGGCCGAGGAACGCGAGTTGTTCGAGCTCGAGCCGAAATCCGGTGCCCAGGTCGCTCCCTCGGGGAACCGCTTCCGCCTGTTCCCCCATGGCAACAACCTCGAGGCCGAGCCTAACGACGAGATCGCCAAGGCCACGCCGTCCCAGTTGCCCAAGGCGTTCAACGGCATCATCGAGAAGCAGGGCGACATCGACTACTTCAAGTTCGCGGCGAAAAAGGGACAGGTGTTTGACATCGAGTGTTACGCGCGGCGTCTCCGCAGTGGGCTCGATCCGGTCATGAACCTCTACAAGGCCGATGGCGGCGGGATTGCCGGCAACGACGATTCTCGTGGCCCCGACAGCTACTTCCGGGTGACGATTCCCGCCGATGGCGATTACCTGCTGCGGGTCACCGATCACCTGGGCCGCGGAGCCAAGGACTTTGTCTACCGCGTCGAGATGACTCAGCCGAAGACCCAATTGACGACCAGTATCCCGAGGTTCTCTCGCTACGGGCAGTACCGGCAATGGATCGTGGTGGCCCGGGGCAACCGGTTTGCGACGATGATCAACTTCGGTCGCAGCAATTTCGGTGGCGACCTGGTGCTGGAACCCAAGGACTTCCCCAAGGGGATCACGATTCATGCCGAGTCGCTCAAGAACGGTCGCGGCACGCTTCCGGTGGTCTTCGAAGCGGCTGCCGACGCACCGGTTGCCGGGACTCTCAGCCAGCTTGGTGCGCGGCACGCCGACGCCAAGCAGAAGATTTCCGGCGGCTACCGCAACAACGGCATCTTCGTGATGGGCGGTCCCGGCCAGTCGGTTTACTGGAGTGTCGACGTCAACCGCGTGCCGGTGTGCGTGGTCGACGAGGTGCCGTTCAAGCTCTCGATCGTCCAGCCCAAGGTGCCGATCGTCCGCAACGGATCGATGCAACTGAAGATCGTGGCCGAGAAGAAGAAGGGCTGGGACGAAGGGATTTCGATCCAGTTCCCCTTCCGTCCGCCGGGCATCGGGGCCGCCAGTAGCGTGTCCATCCCCAAGGGCAAGAACGAGGTGCTCTATCCGCTTTCGGCCAACGGTGGTGCCGGAATCGGAGCGTGGAAGGTCTACGCCCTGGGCAGCGCCAACGCCGGAGGGACCGCGTGGGTCTCCAGCCAGTTGGCCACTCTCGAGATCGCTTCACAGTTCGTCACCTTGTCGTTGCAACGGGCGGCGACCGAACAGGGTCAGTCGACCGAGGTGGTGGGCAAGGTCAATCTCGCCACCGCATTCCCCGGCCAGGCAAAGGTCGAACTGCTGGGGTTGCCCAACGAGGCGACGACCGTGGTCAGGATGATCACCAAGGACACCAAGGAAGTGATTTTCCCGGTCAAGACGACCAAGAACACTCGGGCCGGGACCCACAAGAGCCTCTTCTGTCGCGTCACGATCATACGTGACGGCGAGGCGATCCTGCACTCCAATGTCGGCGGCACCCAGTTGCAGGTCGACAAACCGCTGCCACCCAAGAAGAACGAGCCGCCCAAGCCCAAGCCCAAGGCGGTTGCCAAGAAGAAGGCGCCACCCAAGCCGGTGCCCAAGAAGGTGGTCCGCCTGACTCGGCTGCAGAAGCTGAGGCTGGCAGCCAAGAAGAAGCGTGAGGCGGCAGCAGCCGGGGGTTCGAAGTAGAACCCGCTCTCGGCTCCAACCCATTCAAAGAAAACGACACGACGGAAACACGAGTCTCGCGACTCCCCGTAAGGAACCTCAGATCATGCGTTTCCCGCATCTGTTGACCACCTGTGCTCTGTTGTTGGGTTTGGCCACGACGGCCTCCGCCGCCGACGCGCCGCTGACCTCCGTCAGCGTCTACCCCGCTTCGGTGAAACTGACCACCAAGCGGGATCGGCAGTCGCTGATCGTCCAGGCCGTCTTTGCCAACGGGTTGACCCGTGACGTGACCGGCGAGGCGAAGTTCGCGCTGGCCGACGCCAAGGCAGCCATCCTGACCGGACACGTGTTGACACCCAAGGCCGACGGGAAAAGTGAGCTGACGGTGACCTTCGGCGGCAAGACGGTCAAGGTGCCCGTCGAGGTCGAGAAGGCGGGCGTTGATCGGCCGATCAGCTTCCGGCTGGATGTGATGCCGATCTTCATGAAGGCCAACTGCAATACCGGCAGTTGCCATGGGTCGGCTCGTGGCAAGGACGGCTTCCGGTTGTCGCTGTTCGGGTTCGACCCCGCTGGTGACCACTATCGCCTGACCCGCGAACTGCCCGGACGCCGGATCAACCTGGCGGTGCCGTCCTCGAGCCTGATGATGGAGAAGACGATCGGGATCGTGCCGCACACGGGCGGCAAGCAGTTCGACAAGGACAGCGAGATGTACGGCACGCTCGACCGCTGGTTGGTGGCCGGAGCTCCCAACGATCCCGGCGCGGTGCCGGCGGTGACCAAGGTGGAGTTGTTCCCCAACGAAGCGGTACTCGACGGCGAAGGCACCACGCAGCGGCTCAATGTCCTGGCTCACTACGCCGATGGAACCACCCGCGATGTGACCTCGCTGGCCTTCTTCATGACCAGCAATGCCACATCGGCCGAGATCGAACAGACCGGAACGGTCACCGCGCACGCCCGCGGCGAGGCCTTCGTGATGGCCCGTTACGACACACACACCACCGGCAGCCAGTTCATCGTCCTGCCCAAGGGACTGACGTTCGAAGACCCCAAGACTCCCGAGGTCAACTTCGTCGACACGTTTATTCACCAGAAGCTCAGGAAGCTGAGGATCATTCCCTCGGAGATTTGCGCCGACGAGATCTTCCTCCGCCGAGCCTACCTGGATGTCACCGGCGTGTTGCCGACGCCCGACGAGTACTGGCGGTTCATAAGGAAGACGCCGGCCGCCGAGACCTTCCTGGCCGGCAAGACCAAGGCCCGGGCCGATGCGTTGAAGGTCGAGGCCGAAAAGAAGACGGCTGCCGCGACGGCTGCCAAGGCGTTGCCGCTGGCCGAGACGGCCCTGGCTGCAGCGCAGAAGCAGGCTGCGGCCGCAAAGGACGAGGCGGCCAAGAAGGCCGCGGCCGCAGCGGTGAAGAAGGCGACTGACGCGAAGGCTGCGATCGAGAAGGCTGCGGCTGAGGCGACCAAGGTGGCCGAGGGGGCTCTGTCGGCCCGCCAGGCCGCCGATGCGGAACTCGCCCTGGCCAAGTCCGGTGTCGAGTACTCGAAGCTCAGTGGGCAGGCGAAGCGGGAACGGCTCGTCGATGAGCTGCTCAACCGCAAGGAATTCGTCGAAATGTGGGTGATGAAGTGGGCCGAACTGCTCACGATCCGTACCACGCAGCAGGTCAGCTACAAGCCCATGCTGCGGTACTACAACTGGCTCAATGAACGCATCGCCAACAACGTCCCGATTGACGTGATGTGCCAGGAACTGCTGGGAGCCAACGGTGGCACGTTCGCCAACGCGGCGACCAACTATTACCAGAACGAAACCAACACGCTGAAGGTCTCCGAGAACGTTGCCCAGGTCTTCATGGGGATACGGCTGCAGTGTACGCAATGCCACAACCACCCCTTCGATCGCTGGACCATGGATGACTACTACAGCTTCGCTGCGTTCTTCGCCCAGATCGGGCGGAAGCGAGGCGAGGATCCTCGCGAAGTCATCATCTTCAACAGCGGCAGCGGCGAGGTCCGGCACCTGGTCGGTGGCCGCGTGATGAAGCCCAAGTACCTCGGCGGCGAGACCCCCGATACCGCCGGCAAGGACCGTCGCGTGATGGCTGCCAAGTGGCTCGCCTCCGACCAGAACCCCTACTTCGCACGCAACCTGGCCAACATCGTCTGGGCACACTTCATGGGTAAGGGGATCATCAACGAGGTCGACGACGTTCGCGTCAGCAATCCGCCGGTCAACGAGGCCCTGCTCTCGGAACTGGCCAAGAAGTTCAGTGGCTACAAGTACGACTTCAAGAAGCTGGTGCGCGACATCTGCATCTCCCGCACCTACCAGCTGGCGACCCAGACGAACAAGACCAACGAGAAGGATGGCACGAACTTCTCGCACGGAGCCCTGAGGCGGATGCGAGCCGAGGTGCTCTTCGATTCGATCAGCCAGGTCACCGGCACCAAGAACAAGTTCGGTGGCCTGCCGCTGGGTGCCCGCGCGGTGCAGATCGCCAACGGCAACACCAGCAACTACTTCCTGACCACGTTCGGTCGGGCCAAACGCGAGAGCGTGTGTGCCTGCGAGGTCAAGATGGAGCCGAACCTCTCCCAGGCCCTGCACCTGCTCAACGGCGACACGGTCAACAGCAAGATCAAGGCCGGCAACGTGCTCGGCAAGCTCGCCGATCAGGGGCTCTCGAACGACCAGATCGTCAGCGAGCTCTACGTCCTGTGTCTTTCGCGGCTGCCGACCGACAAGGAGAAGCAGACGATCAAGACGATTCTCGACGCCGAGAAGGACAAGAAAAGCGTCCTGGAGGACGTGTTCTGGTCGCTGTTGAACTCGCGAGAGTTCCTTTTCAACCACTAGATTCGCTCCAGACGGTTTGACCCGATCATCCTGCCCGGTTTTCGTCTCCGGTCGCCACGGCCGGAGGCGGATGGCCGTTCGAGGTGGTATAGACTGGGATTCGGCCGGGGACAGAAACCCGGCTTCCGGTCACCCGCCTTTCTTCCCGCACTCCACTCTTTCGCGCTGTTGGAGCCCTCGTGATGACTCGCTTGCTCAGTGTTGCCCTGCTCTTGGTGATTGCGACCACCGGACCGGCTGCGGACAAGAAGAAGCCGACGCCTGACAAGAAGGCCAAGAAGGTCACTTACGAGGACCACGTGCGGCCGATCCTCAAGGCTCGCTGCTTCACCTGTCACGGGCCGAACAAGAAAGAGGGCGATCTCGATCTGACGACCTACGGCACGTTGCGGGTCGGTGGGGGCAGTGGCGAGGTGGTTGAACCGGGTTTGTCGGAGGACAGCTATCTCTGGAGCCTGGTCAGCCACGAGTCCGAGCCGTTCATGCCGCCCAAGTCGCCGAAGCTCCCGGCCAAGGAACTGGCGGTAATCAAGGCCTGGATCGACGGTGGAGTGCTGGAGAACGCCGGCAGCAAGTTTGTCCGCAAGAAGCCCAAGTTCAACCTCACGCTCCAGGGCCCCTCGACCGGTCGGCCGAAGAATCCCGCCTTCCCCGACCGGCTCGGATTGCGTCCGGAACTGGTCACCACGACCACCACGGCGGTCACCGCCCTGGCCACCAGTCCCTGGGCACCCCTGTGTGCCGTGTCCGGCCAGAAGCAGGTGCTGCTCTACGACACCCGATCGTTGGAACTCGTCGGAGTGCTGCCCTATCCGGAGGGCATCGCGCACATGCTGGGCTTCAGCCGCAACGGCAGCCTGTTGCTGGCCGGGGGTGGCCGCGGGGCCGCCAACGGCAAGGTGGTGGTTTGGGACGTGAAGAGCGGAAAACGGGTGATAGAGGTCGGCGAGGAATTCGACACCGTCCTCGGTGCCGACATCAGTTCCGACCACAAGTTGATCGCATTGGGAAGTTCCGGCAAGGCTCTCCGTGTCTTTTCGACCGCAACGGGTGAGTTGATGTGGGAGGTGCCCAAGAAGCATACCAACTGGATCTACTGTGCGGCCTTCAGTCCTGACGGTGTGCTGGTGGCCAGTTCCGACCGCAACGGCGGACTGTTTGTCTGGGAAGCCGAGACCGGGCGGGTTTACCAGGACCTGCGTGGCCACGGCGGCGCCATCACGGGACTCAGTTGGCGGTCGGATTCAAATATCCTGGCCTCCTGTGGCCAGGACGGCACGATCCGGTTGTGGGAAATGGAGAATGGTGGCCAGGTCAAGAGCTGGGGTGCGCATGGGGGCGGGACGTTCATGGTCGAGTTCTGCCACGACGGCAACCTTGTTTCGATCGGTCGCGACAAGGTCCCCAAGCTGTTCAAGCAGGACGGTGGCCAGATTCGTGCCTTCGCGGCGCTGCCGGATCTCGGGCTCGAGGTGACCTACTGCGATGAGACCAAGCGGGTCATCGCCGGTGACTACTCGGGCGTGGTCCGCGTTTTCAATGCTGCCGATGGCAAGGTCATCGGCGATCTGTCTGCCAATCCCGCCACTCTTGATCAGCGGCTCGTTGTTGCGACCAAGCGGGTTGCGACGACCAAGACCGAAAATGACAAGCAGCAGGCGGCGTTGAAAGCGGCCCAGGCCGCGGCCAACAAGGTCAAGGCCGATCTCGATGCGGCCAACAAGTCGATTTCGACCCTGCAGGCCAAGGAGAAGACTCTCGCGGCCAACATGAAGACCTACCAGGGACAGATCAAGACGTTCACGGCCGAACAGGTTGCAGCGGCCAAGACCGTCGCCGCCTTGGCTCCGGTCGTGCCGTTGTTGAAGGAGACCCTGGACAAGGCCAAGGCGACCTCCGAGAAAGCCAAGGGGGACAAGGAACTGGCCACGATCGCCGCCAATCTCAAGGCCGTCTTCGACAAGCGGAACGGCACGCTGGTGGCAGCCAGGAAGACCAATGTCGAGAAGACCAAGGCGGTGGCCAAGAGCAAGGCCGACCTGGCCAATGCCCAGAAGGAAGACAAGACCACCAAGGCGGGCGTGGTGGCGATGAAGAAACGGGCCGAGGCGCTGACGAAGGCGATGAAGCCGGCCGGGGAAAAACTGGCCGCCGCGAAGAAGGCCGGCGGCGTCGCCGTCGCCACCTTCACAGCCGCCGGCAAGGCCGTCGAGCGGTGGAAGGACGAGATCGAGTTCGTCAAGGTGCTTGACGTCTTCGAGGCCAAGGACGTCGCCTACAACACTGCCGCTGATGCCCAGGCCCAGGCCGAGGGAGAACTGGGGTTGCTGAAGAAGGGACTCGACCAGCGGAACACCAACGCGGCCGAAGCCGACAAGCAGTACAAGGCGGCGGTGGGCGAGGTCACCAAGGCGACCAAGGGCGTGGCCGATGCCCAGAAAGCCCATGCCGACGCCACCAACAGGGTCACCGCACTGGGCAAGGCCATCCCGCTGCTGAAGGAGGCCGCCGACAAGGCCGCTGCAGCGGCCAAGGCCAGTGGTGACAAGGAACTGGCTGCCGTTGCGACCAGCCTCAAGGGTGTCCACGCCAAGAAGGTCAAGGCGCTGGCTGACGACAAGAAGGTTGTCGTGGCCCGCAAGACCGACCTCGACAAGGCCAAGACCGTGCTGGCGGCCATGCAGAAGGCCGCACAGGCCAAGCAGGCTGCCCTGACGGCAGCCCAGAAGCGCGTGGCCGACCAGGTCGCGGCGATCAAGCCGGCCGAGGTGAAGGCGGCCACGGCCAAGAAGGCCACCGACACCGCCAAGATCCAGCGCGATGCGATCCAGAAGCAGGTCGACGTCTTCAAGGACAAGACCGCCAAGGCACGTGCTGCCGACCAGCCCAAGACGGCCAAGGCTGGCTAGCTACAACTGGCGGTGAGGACGAGATGCCCACCCGGATTCTCAGCATCTCGGGCCTCCGCGGAATTGTCGGTGACGGGCTTGAACCCGGGTTCGTTTCGAGGTTCGCCCGAGCGGTGGGCCGATTGACCAACGGCGGCACGATCGTCGTTTCCCGCGACGGACGGGACAGCGGGATGATGGTCCGTGAAGCCGTGCTGGCGGGACTGGCGGCAGAGGGGTGTCACGTGCTCGATGCCGGGATCGCCGCCACGCCCACCTGCGGGTTACTGGTCCGACGACTCGATGCCGCTGCCGGATTGCAGATCACCGCCAGCCACAACCCGGCCGGGTGGAACGGGCTGAAGCCATTCGATGCGGCCGGACGCGTGTTCAATGCGGAGATCGGAACGAAGCTGATCGAGGTGATCTCGTTTCTGGAAGACGAGCCGCTGAGAGAGGCGGGCGGAGTGGTGGAGACGATCGACAGCCCCGGATCGGATCACCGGGATGCGGTGATGGAAATCGTCGATGTCCAGGCGATCCGTGTCCGGCGTCCCAGGGTCGTGCTGGACTGCAACCACGGTTCGGGGGCTGCGCTGGGACCGGAATTGCTCGAGGCACTCGGTTGCGAGGTCACCGTGTTGGGTGGGACCCCGGATGGTGATTTTGCACATATGCCCGAACCGCTTGAAGAGCACCTCGGTGGACTGTGCCAGGCCGTTCTCGACCAGGATGCCGACGTGGGGTTCGCACAGGATCCGGATGCGGACCGATTGGCGATTGTCGATCAGTCCGGACGGTATGTCGGCGAGGAATTGACGATGGCGCTGTCCGCCGACCGGGTGCTGTCCGTTCGGCCCGGTCCGGTCGTCGTCAACGGATCGAGCAGTCGGGTGACGGCCGACATCGTCGCGAGGCACCCGGGAAGTTCGTTTCACCGGTCCCACGTCGGTGAGGCGAACGTCGTGGCAATGATGGACGACGTGGGAGCGGTCTTGGGGGGTGAGGGAAACGGCGGGGTCATCGATCCGCGGGTGGGAGATATCCGGGACAGTTTCGTCGGCATGGCACTGGTGCTCGAGGGGCTGGCAACGGATGGCCGCAGCCTTTCGGAGTGGGTCGACGGTTTTCCGGTGTACGAGATCGTCAAGCGGAAGGTCCCCTGCCCTGCCGATCGTGTGCCGGCGGCGGTCGAGGCCTTGCGGAGGGCTTTCGACGACGCGACGGTCACCGAGGGTGATGGCCTGAGGCTCGATTGGGAGGATCGCTGGGTGCAGGTCCGCGGCAGCAACACCGAACCGATTGTGCGGGTGATCTCGGAGGCTCCCGATGCGGCCGTGGCTCACCGGCTTTGCGATTCGGTCGTCGAACGGGTCCAGGAGGCTCTGTAGCCGGCTACAGCGTCTTCAGGAACTCGAGCACGGCGCGTTTCTCGGGTTCGGTCAGCCTGTCGGGGAACAGGTGCCCCGCAGCACTCTTGCCGCGCTTGGAGGTGTCGAAGTACCGCCGCCTCGTGCGGACTGTCTTGACCGAAGCCGGCACCGAGTCGAATGTCTCGATGGCCATTCCGACCCGTTTGTGATCGAACGAATCGGACGTCCGTTTCCAGACCGCCGGCCGCTCTTTCGGGTGCAGCATGTGCCACAGTGTCGGCACCGAGCCGTTGTGGAGATACGGTGCCGTGGCCCAGATGCCATCCAGGGGTGGGGCGAGGTAACCGACGGGCTTCACGACGACCGGGTCCTTTCCGTAGCGGCTTAGCCAGCCGGTTTCCATCCAACGTCGATGATCGACCGTCAACGCGTTGAGCCGGACCGGATCGGTTCCGATGGTCTCGATGGCAACGACCCGCTGGGGGTACTTTCGCCTGTCTCCGTAGCTGCCGTGGCACGACGCGCAGTTCTTGCCGAAGATCTCTCGACCCGTCGCAGCCAGGCTGCGGTCGATGCTGCCCGTGTATTTCGGTGGCCTGAGCGAGTCGATCCAGGCCAGGATGTCGCGGAAGGCCGGTTCCCAGGACTCCAGTGTTTTGGGGCTGGTTGAAGGCAGCAGCATGAACTGCATCAGCACGCGGTGGTTCTTGGGCGCGAATGCGTCACAGTAGAGAGCTGTCTTGTGTCGCACGTTCCACAGTGGCGGGGCATCCATGTCGTGGTGCATCAGCTTCGGAGGCCGCCGGTCAAGGTGGACGACCATGTCCTTGTCGCGGTAGTTGCCCAGGACGATTCCGAAGACGACCGAGTTGGTCGTGCCGCGGGTGGTGGAGAGCGGGAGGGTGATCGAGACGATGTCGAGATGGGACAGCGGCTTGAACATCTTGATCTTGGTACGACGGACATCCTCGACCAGGGTCTGCAGGTCCAGGTGCGTGTTGGGCAGTCCGAGGATCACTCGGCCCCCGATCCTGCCGGCGTGGCAGGTCAGGCAGTTCATGGCCCAGCCACCGGCCGCCACCGGGACATGCCCCAGTGCGGGGACCGTCGTGGGGTCCTTGGCGTCGGGGTCGGGCATCAGGCCGTAGTGGTCCAGTGTCATCCGTCGCCGCGTCGCCAGGTTGGCATCTGCGGCCCGGTTGCGGTCGGGTGCCGGCCAGTTGGTCCACAGCCTGTCGAAGACGACCTGGTCGAAGTCGGCCGGCAGGTAGGGCCGGGTGCGGAGCCAGCGGTAGCCTCGCGCGGCTGCGTCTTCGGCCCGGGTCGAAGAAGCGGCGGCCAGGATCACGAGCCAGCTGATGAGAAGGGAGATACGGATCATGGTCATTTCAGGGCATCGGACAACGCATCGGGGTCGTAGACACATCCACCCCATGTACCGCCGCTGAGTTGCTGTAATAACGCCCAAAGCCGGGTTTCGGGTGGCAGATCGGGGTCGGCGGCCAGATCGGGGCGAGGATCTCGCGCCGCCAGTCGCTGCCGTCCGTCCTGGGCGTCGAATCGTTCCTCGCCCTCTCCGACCAGGTCGATCTGGCCTTCGAGATGAATGGTGTCGACGGCGATCTGAATGGTGTCTCCGTCGACCAGCTTGCCGATCGGTCCCCCGGCGAGGGCCTCGGGACCGACATGTCCGATGCAGGCCCCGGTCGAGACTCCCGAAAACCGGGCGTCGGTAATAACGGCCACGTGCTTGCCGAAGTCAAGATACCGAAGGGCGGCGGTGATCTGGTAGGTCTCCTCCATCCCCGCCCCCAGCGGTCCACGGCAGATCAGCACGACGATGTCGCCGGATTGGATTGGCTGGTCGGTCTGTCCCTTGATGGCGGCAATCGCATCACGTTCGGTCGTGAAGACCCTGGCGGGCCCGGTCATGCGGAACACCCCGTCGTCGTCGACCACGTCGGGGTCGATCGCTGTGCTCTTGATCACCGAACCTTCCGGCGCCAGGTTGCCGACCGGAAATGTCATCGTGCTGGTCAGTCCCCGCTGGCGGGCGGTGACAGGGTCGATGATCACGTCATCGGGATCGACGCCGTCGCGGCTGGTCAGCAATTCCCGGAGTCGAGAGCGGCGATCGGACTGTTCCCACCACTCGAGCGATTCTCCCAGTGAGTGCCCGGTGACGGTCATCACGTCCAGGTGCAGCAGTTCCAGTTCTCTGAGGTGCAGCATCAGTTCGGGCACGCCGCCGGCCAGGAAGAACTGGACGGTGGGGTGTCCGACGGGGCCGTTGGGCAGCACGTCGACCAGGCGTGGAACCTGTTGGTTGATCCGGTTCCAGTCGTCGACGGTGGGTCGTGTTCGTCCGGCGGCGAACGCGATCGCAGGCAGGTGCAGAAGCAGGTTCGTCGAACCGCCGCAGGCGGCGTGGAGCACCATGGCGTTTTCTATCGCCTGGTCGCTGAGAATGTCGGCGACGCTGATGCGAGCGGCGGACAACTCGACCAGTGCCCGGGCGCTGCGGACGGCGTTGTCGAGCCAGATGGGTTGTCCGGAGGGTGCCAGTGCGGAGTGGGGCAGGCACAGGCCGAGAGCTTCGGCGACGACCTGCGCTGTGCCTGCGGTTCCCAGAAACTGGCAGCCGCCGCCCGGAGATGCACACGCGCGGCAACCCACATCGGCGGCGTATTCGAGCGTGATTTCGTCGTGGGCAAACCGGGCGCCGATCGATTGCACCTTGCCGGCGTCCTCCCCGTCGTCGACCGGAAGGGTGACGCCGCCGGGAACGATGATCGTGGGCAGCTTGTGATGAGAGGCCAGGGCGATCATCATCGCCGGCAGCCCCTTGTCGCAGGTGGCCACCCCCAGTACGCCACGACGTGTGGGCAGCGAGCGGATCAGGCGGTTGAGCACCATCGCGGCATCGTTGCGGTAGGGCAGGCTGTCCATCATTGCCGTGGTGCCCTGGGACCGACCGTCGCAGGGATCGCTGACGAACGCCGCGAACGGGATCGACTCGTTTCGGTCGAATTCGCGGGCTGCTGCCTGCATCAGCAGGCCGACTTCCCAGTGGCCGGTGTGGTACCCCAGGGCGATCGGCCGTCCATCCTCGGCACGGATGCCACCCTGGGTGCTCAGCAGCAGGTACTGCGGCCGGGTCAATTGATCGGGGGTCCAGCCCATCCCGGCATCCTGGGTCATGCCGAAGATATCACCGCTGGGACGGTCACGGAGCATCTCGGGTGTCAACGGAAGCGAACCGGTTGGCCCGGATGCGGACGTGTGGATGTCGAACAGGTCGTGTTGGTCGGTGTCGAGTAGTGCAGCGAGTGACATGGCCATCAGGCAGATCTCCCATCGGTAATGATGAACGGGAACAGCCTCGCGATGGCGTCCTCGTCGAGCGGCGCACCGTATTCGCAGCCCTCGAACGCTTCGATCCACTTCATCGCCCCGCCCCGTTCTTCTCCGTACTGACGGACCAGCAACTCTCGGTGACGATCGGCCCGGCCGCCGATCCACTGTTGGTACTTTTCGGTGGCGTAGGCATGCCGCCCGGCCTCGTCTTCAGGCACGGTGTCCTCGGGCCACATGTTGTGGGGCAGCCATTCGAAGAACTGGCTGATGTGGCAGCAGAGCATCTCGACGATCCGGTCGATCACCGGTTCGACATCGACGGCGACAGTGGGCGAGAAGGGATAGGGTCGAGTGAAGTCGTCGGGCAGGTAGGCGATCACCGGGTTGTGAGTCAGGGCGGGTGTGTCGGAGGCGACCGCCGGCACGGTGACCATGTAGGCGGCATCGCAGACCAGGGTCCCGGTGTAGCGATGGTCGGGATGGTAGTCGTTGGGTCGATGGGTCAGTACCAGGTCCGGCGCCTCGCGACGGATCAGCCGAATCAGATCGGTGCGGTTTTCCAGCGTCGCCTCGAGGCCGCCGTCAGGGTGATCCAGGACCAGGTAGGGTATGCCCATGGTGGCGCCGGCCGCCAGGGCCTCCTTGCGGCGGATCTCGGCCAGGCGGTCCCCCGGAATCTCGTGGTGGCCCGAGCGGCCGTCGGTCATGCTCACGAAGGTGACCGAGTGTCCCAGCGCTCGCCAGAGAGCGGCTGATCCGCCGGCCGAGAGGTCGCAGTCGTCGGGGTGGGCTCCGATGACCAGGATCTTCAATGGGGTGCTCATGGTGAGATGATCGCGTTCGGGCCTTGAGGGAGAACTTCACTTTTAACACCGTCGGCGGGCTTTCTCAAACTAGTTCGGTTTCTGGGCGGCAGCACCGTGCGTATAATTGGCGGCAGGACGACTCGGGAAGGTCTCTCAACCGAACAGGAACACCATGTCGCAGGGAGCGGTGATTGATTCGATTGGCGTCGACGAGGATCCGCTGGATCTGATGGACGAGATCGATGCGCTGAAACGGGACCGGGATGTCACGATCCTGGCGCATTATTACGTCGACGGAGAGATCCAGGACGTGGCCGACTTCACCGGCGACAGCCTGAAGCTGGCTCGGGATGCGACTCGGGTCGAGACATCGACGATTCTCTTCAGCGGTGTTCATTTCATGGCCGAAACGGCCAAGATGCTCAATCCCGACAAGACCGTGCTGCTGCCCGACCTGCAGGCAGGGTGTTCACTGGCCGAGAGTTGCACGGCCCAGGTACTGGAGGCACGTCAGCAGGAACTGCGGGCCGCCGGTCATGATTTTCAGACCGTCGCCTATATCAACACGTCCGCGGCGGTCAAGTCGCTGTGTGACTGGATCGTCACGAGCGGGAATGCCCGCGAGGTGATTGAAGAGCGAGTGCCGGGGGACAAGGAGATCCTGTTCGTACCCGATCAGCACCTCGGTCGGTACCTGCAGGAGGTGACCGGTCGCGAGATGATCCTGTGGCCCGGATCGTGCATGGTGCACGAGGTCTTCAGCCTGCAGGACCTGAACCGGGCTCGGCGAAACAACCCCGAAGCGGTGGTGATCTCGCATCCCGAGTGCCCACACAACATTCTCGAGGTCAGCGATTTCATCGGTGGGACCGAGGCCATGCGGCGGGAGGTGGTTTCGGTGGAGACGCCGACGACTTTCCTGGTGGCGACCGAAGCGAACATGATTTATGCCCTCGAGCAGTCGGCTCCGCATCACACGTTTGTGCCGGTACCGGGAATCCTGGCCTCGACCGGCGAGACCTGCGCCTGCAACCGCTGTCCGCACATGGCGTTGAACACGCTGTCAGCGGTTCGGGACTGTTTGCGGGACGGCACGCCGGAGATCACCTGGCAGCCGTGTTTCGAATCGGCTCGCGATGTGGTCGCACGCAGTCTGCTCAACTGACCGGCACAACCGCTACCACGTGCCGGACGGACGCGGTTCACTTGTCGCGATCGTACGGGGTTGCCCAATCCGCTGTGCCCGCGGCGGTGGTACGACTGGTTACCTGACGGAATCTCGAGGGGACCGGGACTCGCCAGGCCGATATTCGACTACGGTGGCGCCCGCTCACAGGTGCAGGTCGAACGGCGTCGCCAAGGTCGTGAGTTGAGGATAGACATCATGATGTGCGGAGTCCGTCCGGGACGGGGACGGCGTTGGGTCGTCTCGTGCGCCGGAGTCCTGTTTGCTTACTTGTCGGTCTTGTCATGCAACGGAAATCCGGCCCTGGCCGCCGAGAAGTCGGCCAAGGCTGCTCCGGTCAATTTCTGGATCATCAGTTCCCGCAGTTGCCCACTGGGAACCAAGGTCGTCCAGGGTGCTGGTTTTGATTACCTGCGTTATGACCGGGACGGAACTCCGTCGTGGGGCGACGAGAAGCAGTTCCACAAGTCGCTGGTCGAGAGTGCTCCGATCTGCGTGTCGGTGCATGGAAGTTTCGTCGATTGGGGCGACGTGGCCACAGACGGCCTGCTGACGGCCAAGTGGTTGCGAGATGCCGCACCCGGACGCCCACTCAACGTGGTCGTCTTTTCGTGGAAAAGCACCGGTCCGTTCACGGTAACCAGCTTTCCGCTGATGTTCTCGGCTCTGCCACAGATCGATGCCGAATTGCTGGGACGCCGCAGTGCGTTCATCGGCCTGTACCTGGGTCGGTTGATCGCCGACCTGCCGACGCGTCACCCGGTGACGCTGATCGGGCACAGCCACGGTTGCCGCACGGTGTCGTCGGCACTTCACGTGTTGGGCGGCGGGCAGGTCCAGGGATATATCCTGGCAGACCGTCCGAAGCACACGCGACGGATCCGCGCCATTTTTGCTGCTGCCGCGATGGATCACCACTGGTTGAACCCCGATCAGCGGTATGGCCGTGCGATCGACGTGGCCGAGACGATCCTCAACCTCAGGAATCACCGCGACACGGTGCTGAAGATCTACCCGCTGCGTCATCCGCTCTCGAACAAGGCCCTGGCCAACGTCGGTTTCACTGCCCAGGACCGGGTCGTGATGGGACGGCGTTCAAAGCGGGTGCAGGAACTCGACGTCAGTGGCGTTGTTGGTTCCAGCCACGGTTGGCCGGCCTACTACGCGCGTCCGGAGATCGCCCGCTTGTTGGTTAAGCACGTCTACTTTCTGCCGGCCAAGTCGGGAACCAAGTCGTCGACCAAGGATAAGGCGATCGAAACGCGGATTCGCTAGGATGCGAGAGCGAGACCTCGCTCCATCTTCCGGTGAGCCCTCCCGATGACGACTCCGCCCCCCCCTGCTCCATCCGGTTCGGATGGAGCAGGTGTCTACGACCGTCTCCGAAGCTACCAGTGGAATTACGACCATCCGCCCGAGTCGGTCGAAGTGCCGCTGGAACCGATGGATGGGAAATGGACCTTTTGTGGGCGGGAGGTGGGTTCGCCCCTGGGAATGCCGGCTGGTCCACTGCTCAACGGACAGTGGATTCTTTATTACGCCGCGCTGGGCTTTGACGTCCTGACCTACAAGACCGTCCGCAGCAGCCAGCGGGCGTGCTACGACCTGCCGAACCTGCAGCCGGTCGAAACCGGTCCTTTGCAGGGGCACGAGACCGAGGTGCCCGGCTGTGAGCCGATGGAAGGCAGCTGGGCGGTGTCTTTCGGCATGCCGTCACAGGAGCCGGATTCGTGGCGGCGTGATATCGAATGGACGCGCGAGCACCTGCCGGACGAAAAACTGCTGAGCGTGTCGGTGGTGGCGACGATCCAGCCCGGATGGACGATCGACGACACGGCCGATGACTATGCAAGGTGTGCTCAGTGGGCGGCCGAGAGCGGGGCGGATTGCGTCGAGACGAACTTCAGTTGCCCGAATGTCAGCACCGCCGACGGCCAGTTGTACCAGGTGCCCGACGACGCAGCGGTTGTCGCTCAACGGGTCCGCGAAGCGCTGGGACGGACCCCTTACGTTATCAAGATCGGCCATATGCCCGAGGCGGATCGTGCCCGCGAGTTGCTGCGGGCGATCACTCCCCACATCGACGGCATCGCCATGACCAACAGCGTGGCCACGACGGTGCGGATGCCCGATGGAGAGATGCTCTTTGACGGTCTCCCGCGAGGGATCTGCGGGAAAGCCACCCGCGAGGCGTCTCTGGAACAGACCCGTCTCTTTGCCAACCTGGTTCGCGAAGAGGAGATGGGCGTGTCGCTGGTCGGAGTCGGCGGCGCGTCGACGGCCACCGACGTCGCTGCCTATCTCGAGGCGGGCGCCGAGTCGGTTCATATCGCCACAGCGGCCATGGTCAACCCGTTGACGGCTCAGCAGATACGCCGGGATTGGGATCGAACGGAGTAGGGCTCGCGGTGTGCGACTGCTCAACAGAATCAATTGATTCACCTCGCCGAATTGTCGATAATCAAGTCCCAAGGATGTTCAGGAGGGAGTAACCGTTGATCCGTCTGCTTGGCAACCCGAAGACTCTGTGTACGGGCCTGTCGCGTCGTGATCTGCTGCACATCGGTGGGCTGGGTGCCTTCGGTGTCGGCCTGGCCGACGTCCTGGAACACGAGCGTCTGCAGGCTGCCGAAGCGTCCGACGCGGCCCGGTTTGGCCAGGCGAAATCGTGCATCCTGATCTACAAGTACGGTTCACCGCCGCAGCACGAGACGTACGATCCCAAGCCCGATGCCCCGTCGGAGATCCAGGGTGAGATGCGGGCGATCCCGACGAGCGTGCCGGGGATCGCAATCGGTGAGGGTCTGCCGAAGATCGCCGCGATTGCCGATCGATTGACGTTCGTCCGCTCGCTGACACATCCCTTCCCGCTGCATGGCACGGTCTACGCGACGACGGGCATTCCGAATGTCGACACGAAGATCGAGGCCAAGCCCCGTGACAAGCGGCAATGGCCGTTCATCGGTTCGATCGTCGATTACCTCGACGAGCGCCGCACCGGCAACTCGGCCCCGGCGATGCCCCGCAACATCGCGATGCCGTTCATGATGGGCTCCAAGAACGAGTATCCTCCGCTGGCCGGTCCCTACGGTGCGTTCCTGGGGACGCGGTACGATCCGGTTTACACCGACTTCATGGCGAAGGGGACGCGGGTCGCTCCGGCCGTTCGGCCGGGTAAGGCGTTTCACGATCCGCAGCTCAGCATCCGCCCGACCGACAGGCTGCAACTTGCCGGCACCGGCACACGGCACGCCGATGTGTCGTCACGCCGCTTCGACCTGCGCCGCAGTTTGCTCTCGCAGTTCGACCAGGCACGTCGCTGGCTCGACGAGTCCGAACGGGTGAACACCTATTCGGGTCAGCAGCAGTTGGCCTACTCGCTGCTGGCGACCGGCGACCTTCACCAGGCTCTCGACTACACGCGCGAGCCCGAGGCGGTTCGCGATCGTTACGGGATGTCGCTGTTTGGCCAGTCCTGCCTCGCGGCGAGGCGGTTGATCCAGGCAGGCGGGCGGTTTGTCACGGTCATCTGGGATGCCTTTGGCCTGAACGCCGGCAGTTGGGACACGCACCACAACCACTACGGACGGCTGAAGAACTTCCTGTTGCCGGTTTTTGACCAGGCCTTCACCGCCCTGCTGCTGGACCTCGAAGAGCGAGGGATGCTCGACGAGACGCTTGTCCTGGTCATCAGCGAACATGGCCGGACGCCGAAGATCGATTCCAAGCCTGCCGGAGCGGGTCGACATCACTGGTCGCGGGTCTATTCACAGGTCTATGCCGGTGGCGGCATGGGTCGCGGACTGGCCGTCGGGCGAAGCGACCGCCAGGGGGGGGATGTGGCTGCGAATCCGATCTCACCGAAAGACATCCTTGCAACGGCCTTTCACCTGTTGGGGATTGACCCCGAGACGACCGTTCCGAACGCGGTCGGTCAGCCGATGCCGCTGACCGGCACCGGTCGACTGCGATCGGAACTTTTGGCTGGATGATCCGGCTGGACGGGTCGATGGCCGCGGGCGGATGTGAGCTGCCGGTGGGCCGACTTCGGTGACGCGGGTCACCGTTGCTTGGTTGCAGTGCCGCTGCCGACAGATGCCGCAAGAAAGGGGCTTGTTCACTCCAATGGACGACTTGGCCCGTAGCTTTCCTGAGCAGTTGATTCACGACGGCACGCTGAAGTCATTCAGTTGGGGGTTTGTCGTCGCGTCTGTCACCGCGGCCTTCCTCCAGGAGTTGGTCCTCGATGTAAAAATCAAGGGGAACTCAAGAACCGTCATCTGCACGTCGTCGTGTCCGCTTTGGGGATGGGGGGGCCGCCTATGGTCTGTTTGTGAGTCCATTTGGAGAGCGGTTTATCGTCGTTGGACTCGCAGGCGTGTTCTGGATTCTGTTCGAGATCAAGAAACGACGTCGTGGCAGCAAACGGTGACAAGAGGATTCGTGATGCGGGCGACTTCTTGACGATACGGGCAAAGACGCGTATCTCGTCGACACTGGCGGCCCCGGTCCGGGCGGTGGCGGATGTGGTGTTGAGTCGCGTGAACGGCAATCTGGTACGGTGTGGGTTCACACTCCCGGCCGACGCGAGCGTCCATGAGAGCCTGTTGCCTGTTCCTGGCCCTGTTTCTGACGACCCTGTCGGCTGACGCGGCGGATCGGCCCAATGTCGTCTTTGTTCTGGCTGATGATCTCGGATGGCGGGAACTGGGCTGCTATGGCAACGGGTTCAACCAGACACGACACCTGGATCGGCTGGCACGAGACGGCATGCGGTTCACCCAGGCCTACGCCGCGGCCCCGGTCTGCTCCCCTTACCGGGCGGCTTTGCTGACCGGCCAATATCCGGCGCGGATCGGTATTCTCGACTACTTACGTCCCAATTCCGCCAATGCACTCTCGACGCGGCACGTCACGCTGCCCGAGGCACTGGGTCGGCGCGGGTACGCCACGGGCATGATCGGCAAGTGGCACCTGACCGGGTATGCGTTTCACGGGGCCGAGCACGAGATCAAGCCTCGCGTGCACGGCTTCGCCTGGGACTTTGCCCGTGAGGTGAAAGGTGTCGGGAACGGAGCGAACTTCTGGCCGTATGTCTTTCGGAAACAACCGATCCGCTGGATCGATATTCCGGAAAACCGACTGGGGAAGACCGAGTTCCTGGTCGATCGTATGAACCACGAGGCCGTCGACTTCATCGAACGGAACAAGGACCGGCCGTTCTTTCTCTACCTCAGCCATTACGCCCCACACTCGATACTCAACGGCAAGCCGGAGCTGGTGGAGAAGTACCGCCGGAAACACCGACCGGGCAAGAGCACCCGCCAACGATGTTACCTCTGCCAGGACCACGGACATCCGGGCGATGCGCTGAATCACTGGGCCGGTGATCACAATCCGCACCTGGCCGCGATGCTCGAGAGTATCGATGACGGGATCGGGATGATCCGGGACAGGTTGGAGAAGCTGGGCCTGTCGGAGAAGACGATCTTCGTCTTTACCAGCGACAACGGAGGGGAAACCAACGTCACCTCCAACGCTCCATTACGCGGCGGCAAGAGCGAGCTGTATGAGGGTGGGTTGCGGGTGCCGCTGATCGTGCACTGGCCCGGCCAGGTCCCGGCGGGCGCGGTCTCGGACAAACCGACCGTCAACGTGGACTTTTATCCGACACTGCTCGAAGCGGCAGGTGTCGAACGGGATCCGACACACGTCGTCGATGGCCGATCGACACTGCCCACCTGGAAAGGGAGCACGGCCACGACGAAAGACCGCGAGTTGTACTGGCACTACCCGCTGGACCGGCCGCATTTCCTCGGCGGCCGATCGGCCGGTGCGATTCGCGACGGAGACTGGAAGCTGATCGAGTTCTTCGACACGGGAAAAGTCGAGTTGTACTCTCTCTCGGCCGATCCTTCCGAGCGTCATGATCGGTCGGCCGAGCACCCCGAGCTTGTCCGCAGTCTCAAGGCCAAACTGGTCGCCTGGCGAAATTCGGTGGGTGCTCGCCGTCCCTCGCCGCCGTTGCTCGCCGAAACCCGTCAGCTTCGCTTCGCCGACCACTTCTCTCCTGGACAGGTCAGTTCGCGCTGGGCCTTTTCCGGAGACTGGTCGGTCGAGGAAGGAGTTCTGCGGCGGGGAAAAACCGCCAAACGGACCACCCGTATCTTCCTGAAGCAGGCGGAGTACCGGGACGCGGTGATCCGTTTTGACTTCCAGTTTCGCCAGTCACGTGACATTCGCCTCGTGACCGGCGGCAACGGTTCCTACAACGCCGTGGTCCATATCCGACGTGACCACTTCTATGTTCAGACGGCCCTCGACAAGAGCGGACCGTATTTCCCGTATCGACACGGCGAGTGCGCTTACATGTTCCAGCCGAACCGCTGGTACACGATGACCGTCGAGTTCGTCGGAGATCAACTGGTCGCTCACGTCGATCGAGATCACCTGGCGTACGCCCAGCATCCGATCCTGGACAAACAACGCCGTTACCTGGCCCTTCAGGTGGACCAGTTTCCTGCCGCTTTCGATAATTTCCAGGTCCTGTCCGCGTCGAAACATCGCAACCAGGCCGCGAACCTGGAACACATCCAGGCGGTCTCGGACAAGTACCCGGTCAAGAAGACCTTCGAGGAACAACTTGCGATCCAGAAGAGAAATGCCCACGAGCGTCTCTACCGTGGTGATGCGGACTATCGCAGGCTGGTCAAACAGGTCGATGCTCTCGATGCACGGAACAAGCTGAGTTATCCAGACGTGTTCCGGTCGCACAAGGAATTCCGGAAGGAGATCGCTGCGTCACGCAAGAAACTGCACGCCGAGGATCCCGGGTACAAGGCCCTGCTGTTTGCGACTTTTCGTTCACGTCGTGCGATCGACGCGTTCGTGATCGCCAAGAAGCCCGTGGTTGCGGATCTTCCCGACAGCCGACGCTTGCGGGAGATCGAATTGCTGAAGCGACAGTTCCAGAAGGACAAAGGGTACCTGGAACTCGTTGCCCGGCGTGATGCCGCCCAGCAGAAACTGGAGCGGAGCTATCCGAAGCTCTTCCTGACGAACCAGCAGATCACAGAGTTTCGTCGGACCCGTCGGCAGGCGTTGCAGAACGATGCGACGTTCAAGAAACACGTCAATCAGCGTGCGGCCGCCTGGCGGGCAAAGCAGGCTTACCTGTTCGAACACGACAAGCAACTGGCCGAACTGCAGCGACGTGCGACCGATGGGGGCAACCGCTGATTGGCCGTCCGAGCGCAAAAAGCCAGCCAACCGGCTGAAACAGCAGGTTGGCTGGCTTTGTTTGGCGAGTACCCCCTAGGGGATTTGAACCCCTGTCTCAGGACTGAGAATCCTGCATCCTAGGCCAACTAGACGAAGGGGGCGGAGGGTGTCCCTGAGGACGAAGCCGTTGTAATCGAGTGATCGCGGATCTGTCAACCCGCGCGGCGAGAGCCCCAAACCCGCTACTCGGTCGACGACGGATCGTCTGCAGAGACCGGGCCGTCGTACTCGGCGGTGACTGTTGTCGAGAGGCCGCCCCGGGCGGTGAATTCGGCCACGATGGCCATCCAGCGAGGTGACGTCGCGGCGACCAGATCGTCGAGGATCCGGTTGGTGACGTCTTCGTAGAACGCCCCGTGGTTGCGGTACTGCTGCAGGTAGAGCTTCAACGACTTCAACTCGTAGCACGCCGCGTCGGCAATGTAGGAGATGGTCAGCGTGCCGAAGTCGGGCTGCCCGGTCTTGGGGCACATCGAGGTGAACTCGGGACAGGCCGTCTCGATGACGTAGTCGCGGTCGGGAAAAGGATTCTCGAACGTCTCGAGGATGTCGCCGGTCGGCTCGGTCATGGCGTGATGGAGCCAGGCAGTGTCGTCACCGCATCGGTGCGGACCAGGGGCTGCGTCAGCTGGTCACAGGCAAACTGCGTCTGCAGCAGGTGCTGGCCGGGAGTGGCCGCTCGAACGGTGATGACGATCGACTGGGCCGTTCCACCGGCGATTGTATCCTGGGCGGGAACAATGGCCAGGCTGCCCGACTTGTCGTTAGCGGCCCGTTTGCCGCCGGAAATCTTGATCAATTGCAGCGTGACGGGCAGGCTGATGTTCAGCCGACTCCGTGTCACGGGGGCGCTGCCGCCGTTGGACAGCCGGAAGGTGATGTCGAAATCCCGGCCGATGGCCGCCGGGGCCTGGATCCCCGAGATGTTCAAGTTGGGAGCGGAATAGCCGATCGTCTGAAGCGTCTTCGACGAGGTCGCCAGTGTCCGGGTTCCGACGGTCAGCCGAACCAGGCTGGCCAGTGTCTTTCCGGCCTGTCGTGGTCGAGCCGTGGTGGTGAATGTCGCCGTGCCGCCGGAGTTGATGGGGGCGACCGGCCAGGTGATGCGGCCGTTGACAGGGTCGAATCGTCCCCGGTCACTCGCGGAAATGAAATCGAATCCGGGAGCCAGGGTCTGTGTGAGGGTTGCCGTGGGTGAGGGGGTTCCGGTGTTGTTCGAGATGATGGTTTTCAGTGCCGTGGTAGTGCCGATGTTGACCCGGGCCGGCATTGTCTGTTCGATCGTCAACGTCTGCACGGCTCCGATCCGGATGATTTTCTCGCCGCTGGCCAGGACGGTCTTGCCCGATGCGAGAGTGGCACGGCTGATCGCCTCGCCGTTGAACTTGGCTTTCACCTGCAGGGTGATGATCTTGCTCTGTCCGGCTGCCAGTGCCGGCAACGGGTACTCGAGATCGGTGCCGGCGGGGTGATCCAGTTCCTTGGGAATCACGTTGCGGAGGACAACGCCGCTCTGGGGGAGTTGGGTGTGGTTGGTCAGCGTGAACTGCAGCGTGACGGTCTCACCGACGTCCGCCTGGGACGGGGCTGCGATGTCCAGCGTCAGGCCCGTCTGCGAGGCGACCGAACGAGGCGGCGTGCTGGTCGGACTGGTACCGGTAAACGACTTCGCTGAGATTGTCGGAGCGGTCCGTGGTGTGGTCTTCGGTGGGATTGTCGCAGCGTTGGACCGGTCGGGCGCGGTGCCGGTGATCCGGCTGACCGCGGCGGCCTGGGCGGCGAAGCGGACCGTGGCCGTGCTGCCGAGGTCTCCGGCGATCGTCGGGATCACGCGAACCATGATCTTGTGCTCTCCGCCAGGCGGCATCGTGCCGAGCGACCAGGTGAGCAGGCCGTTGGAGAGTTCAGCCTGAGGGACCGTGCCGGTCAGCCGGGCACCGTGAGGGATGGGATCCTCCAGGACGACGGCGTGGGCGGCGTTCGTGCCCGTGTTGCGGATCTTGATCGAATAGACCAGCGGCTCGCCGATCACGCCGCTGGCCGGAATCGTCTTGGTGATTTCCAACTGCGGTTGTTGCAGGCCGCGCGGGGCCTGTGGGTCGACGGTGGCAACGCCAATCAGCGGGTTGGACTTGGCGGCGGCCGGCTGGGCCGAGTCGGGAGTGTTGGTTGTCGGCACCTCGGGCAGTTCGCGGCCGGTCGGCGAATTGGGTGTGCTCGGAAAAGGATCACCGGGTGGCTGCTCGGTGACCGCAGATGGCTGGGACAGTTCGATGGCCCGGGGTCGTTCGCTCCGAGAGACGGGTGGAAGTGACGAAGACGGCGACTTGTCGGAGGACGCCGGCAGAATGGTCCGGGCGGGCGGGGGCGTGAGGGCCGCGGTGGGAATCGCCGTTGACGAGGGTGTTGTCGGGAAGGCTGCGGGTGGTTCGAGAACGGGCGGCGGTGGGAACGAATCGTCAGCGAGGTTCGAGAAGGGAACTGTCGGGACGACGGAATTCGCGGCGGTTGGTGGTGGGACGGTCACCAAGGGACGGGCGGTGGGGAATGCTGTGGGATCGGGCGTCAGCGGTCCGGGCGAAGTGGTGGGCGGGCCTTCGAAACTCGGAGCGGCCGCCGACAGCGTTGCTCCGGCCGGCGTCACAGTCGGCTCGGTCTGCAGCGAGGCAACTCCCTGGTCGGGCTCGAGCAGAGGAGCCGGTTCGCCCAGGTCGAGTTCGTCGTTGTCGGTGAGATCGGTCTCGCCTTCGACGTTGACGCCGGCCGTCAGGTTTTCGTCGAGGCTCCGCTGGACCTGGATCGCCACCAGAGCGCTCAGGGAAACGACAGCGAGAAGACTGGTGAAAATCGTGAGGCCACGGAGCATGGGAGTCCTTTCCCGAAACTGCCAGAGACGCATCAGCGGTCGAGGGGGATGCCTCGGGGACCGCTATCCAATCGGTTCCATCACAACGTGCGAACGGTAACACATGACCGGTTTGCCTCCTAGGCGACTTGGACCAAATTGGCTCGCCCGGACCAATTTGGTGACCGGGCCCCCGGAAGCGGTGTCAGTCGCCGGGAGTCGGTGGTTCGGTTTCGACATCGTGCCAGGTCATCGCCCTGTCCATCGGCTCGATTTTCAACATGACCGTGCCGTCCTGGAAGATCCGGACGGTTCCGTTGGATTCCGAAACGGCGATCGCCACGGCGGGAGTGGTCTTGGTGATGGCGGCGGCTGCCCAGTGTCGGGCACCCAGTCCCTTGGAGAGTGTCAGCCCACTGGCGGCAGCCCTGAGAATCCGGCCGCCCGACTGGACAACACCGTCGGAGGAGACGATGAAGGCCCCGTCGAGTTGGGCGATCTCTTTCACGCTTTCACGAACCCGGCGGATGTGGATATCGCGTTCCCGGCGGGGATATCCCTTGAACGGGTCGTGGACGCCCTCTTCTGAGAGCGGCAGAACCTTGCGATGGCTGCCGACGACGAACATCGTTCCCACCGGTTTTCCCTCGCGGCCCTCGCGACCGATCTCCACGGCGAGGTCGACGACCGAGCGGAGTGTCTCGAGCGGGACCTGGGTCTCGAGCCGCTGCAGGTCGCGTGAGGTCAGCTTGGCGAGGTGGTCACCGAGGTTGATGATCGAGAGCGAATCGATGGTGTCGCGTTCATAACCGGAATAGAGCGCCACGATCGTGTCGCCGCTTTCGAGGTGCTCGTCGGCGATCGCTTCGAGCAGGGCCTGGCTGACCTGGACCTGGCGGGTGTCCGAGGACGGGTCCAGCGGCACCAGGTCGACGTCGTCAGCGATGGCCGCCCGCTGCACGTCGGAGTTGTTGCTGGCGACCAGCAACTGGGCCGGGTGCAGTTGCTTGCGGATCTCGGCGAATTTGTAGGGCGAATCGGCCAGCATCACGACTGCCGCCGCCTTGGTCTCTTTCGCCAGCCGCTTCGATGCGACCAAGAGCCCCGCGACGGTGGGTGAGAGCGATTTGCGTTGCATGAAGTTGTCGAGTTCCGATCGTCGGCGGCTGTCGTCAACTCCAATACTAGGCGCAACCGCCGCCCGGTCAATCGCCTTCGGAGAGCACCAGCGAGTGCTTGGTTCGGGCTGTCATCAGCGTGTCGGCTCCGAAAGGGCCGACCAGTGTCCGGTCGATGTTGCTCGTCTTGGAGATCACCACTCCGCGGTCGATGTCGAGGATCACCTCGCCGGTGTCGATGAGCTGAATGAGTTGAGCCAGCAGGCGAGGGTCGGTGATGGGCGTGAGGCGGATCGTCTTCCAGGTGATCGTCGCCCGGTTCTTCTCGACTTTCTGCAGCGAGTAGATCTTCTTGAGCGTGATCCGATGCCGCTTACCCACCCGGTCGGAAGTCATCGCCTCGTGCGTTTCTTCCCACGTGGCGCCGATGTGGACCGGTCGATCGGGCAACGGGACCAGGAACCCGTGCTTCTGCAGCGATTTGGCCAGCGACTGATTCGAAGCACCGGGGTGCGCCTTCAACCAGGTCTTGCTGATCGAGAGCACGGCGAGCAGTTTTCCCGAAGTGGCACAGCGGCTGCGGGCGATCGGTCGGCCGATGGTCGCCAGCAGTGTCCGGAAATCGACCGGGCAGGAATCGGGGCTGTCGGAGCTGTCGATGGTGATGGCCGGCTGATCGCCCTGCTGGGCGTAAATCTTGATGTGATCGATGACCGTCTCGACCAGTCCCTGCCCGTCCTTGTCCACCGAAAGCACCCGGTAGTGCTTGCGGCTCTCGCGGTTGTTGAGGATCCGGACCGTCCTGTTGGCCTTCTGCAGGCGAATCGTGCTGTGAAAGTGGTCCTCGTAGTGGACCACCTGTTCGGCGGTGAACTTGAAGGCCAGGTGCCAGGTGGGCGCGTCGGCTGGCTGAGGAGCGTCGACAGCCGGCAGGCGGGCCGTCGAGAAGAACAGGATGACGGCCAGGCTACAGAATGTTCGTGCTTGGAGAGAGAGCATGACGTGCAAGCTCCGCGCGGACGAGGGCCGCGGGAGGCTAGCAGATCGTCGAGCGTGGTGGGAGAGGAAATGGGTGGAGAATCACCGTCCGCGTCCCCGAACCTGTCCGCTCCAGCCCAGCTTGTTTCTCAGGGCCGAGTAGTAGCTGTGGCCCGGGATCCTGACCAACTGGAAGGCCAGCTCGGACCGCACCACGTGAATCGCGTCTCCGGCGGCGAACGGGCGGCGGACCTGGCCGTCGACGACCAGTGTCACCCCCTCGGGCGCAGCGTCCATCGTGAGCGTGTATCGCCGATCGGCCCGGTCGACCAACGGCCGGTTGCTGAGCGTGTGAGGGTTCAGCGGGGTGACGACGAACGCCTGCAGGTCCTGTCGCAGAATCGGTCCGCCGGCCGAAAGACTGTGGGCGGTCGATCCGACCGGCGAACTGATGATCACGCCGTCGCCGCTGAAGGTGGTTACCTCCTCGCCGTCGATCTGCAGTTGCACGTCGAGCATCGTCAGGCTGGCGCCGGCAGACAGTGCCACCTCGTTGAGTCCGGTGATCGTCTCGGTGCGGCCATCCGACGATTCGTGATGGCACTCGAACATCAGGTGCTCGATGACCCGGTACTGCCTGTCCCGAATCGCCGCCAGGTTGTCGCGAAACTCATCCAGCGAGAGCTCGGCCAGGAAGCCGAGCCGTCCGAGGTTCACGCCGAGGATCGGCCGCTGGGTGGTGGCCAGTTGTCGGCAGGCACGCAGAATCGCTCCGTCTCCACCCAGCACCACCACCAGGTCGGCTTCCGGCGGGTTCTCACTCAGGTCCTCGGTCACCGCTGCGGAGACCACCTCGACCCCCTCCTCTTCGTCAAGAAACTCCGAGAGTTCCGCCCAGGCGTCCTGGACGCGAGGGCCCTGGTCCCGGGCGAAGACGATCAGTTTCAGGACGTTGTCTGCCATGAGAAGTCGCATTGTGGCGGCGTTGGGAAACTGAGGACAAATTGTCCACAATGCTCCCGGTGACGGCAACGGCATGCTGCCAACAGGAGCCGCGGTGAACTACTTCGCACATGGACTGCGTTTTGTTGACAGGCCGTTGTTCCTGGCCGGAACTGCGGTGCCCGACTGGCTGAGCGTCGTCGATCGGCGGATGCGGATGCGGCAGCGGCTGGTGGCTCCGTTTGCAGACGGCAGCGGATCGGTAGCGGCCGAGGTGGCTGAGGGAGTGCTGCAGCATCTCAACGACGACCAGTACTTCCACCGCTGCCGTGCGTTCGTGGAGATCTCGGGGACCCTGGCTGTCGAGTTTCGGGACCGACTGCCCGAGACGGGTGATTACCGACCGGGAGTGCTCGGACACATCACCAGTGAGCTGGTGCTCGACGGAGTCCTGATCGATCGTGATCCGTCGCGGCTCGAGCAGTACTACGACGCGCTGGGCCGGGCTGATGCCTCAGCCGTGCAGGAGGTCGTCAACGGCATGGCACGGGGCGGCCCGACCTCGATGCTGGTCGAGATGATCACGCAGTTTCGGCAGCGACGGTTCCTGCGTGACTACGTCGATCCCGAGCGATTGCTTTATCGCTTGAATCAGGTCATGCGGCGAATCAAACTGGCAACGCTCCCCGACGAGGTGCTGCCGGTGATCGAACGGGGACGCGAACTGGTCGAGCCGCGAGTCAGCGAGTTGCTGGGCTGGACTCCTCCCGAACCGGACAAGTTCTCCGGGCGGGCGGTTGAATCACCCGAGGAAAGGACCGAGCCATCATGAAGTACGGCATGAACCTGTTGTTGTGGGCCACCGCTGTCGACGAATCTCACGACGGGATTCTCGAACAGATCAAGGAGATCGGGTACGACGGAGTCGAGGTGCCGATTTTCGAACAGGACGCTGCGGCCTTCGAGCGACTGGGCGGGAAGTTGGACGAACTGGGTCTCGAACGGACCGCGGTCACGGTTTCGACTGACGACGCGAACCCGATTTCGCCGGAGGCAGAGATCCGGGCCGAGGCGGTTATCCGGCTCAAGGGGGCTGTCGACATGTGCGATCTCGTCGGTGCCCCGATGCTGTGCGGCCCATTCCACTCGGCACTGGGTTCGTTTTCCGGATCGCTTCCGACCGCCGAGGAGTGGGCCAACGGCAAGTCGACACTCTGCGAGGTGGCCGATTACGCCGGAGAGAAGGGTGTGACGCTGGTGCTGGAGTACCTGAACCGGTTCGAACTGTACTTCCTCAATTGCGCCGCTGACTGCTCGCGGTTCGTCCGCGAGATCGACCACCCGAACCTGAGGATGATGTACGACACTTTCCACGCGAACATCGAGGAGAAGGACATCACCGAGGCGGTCAAGTCGTGCATCGACGTGTGCGCTCATGTGCACATCTCCGAGAACGACCGCTCGACGCCGGGTTCCGGTGGAGTCGACTGGGACACTTCCTTCGCAGCCTTGAAGGAGGTCGGCTACGACGGATGGATGGTGGTCGAGGCGTTCGGGTTGTCGCTACCCGACCTGGCCGCGGCGACGAAGATCTGGCGTCGGATGTACGAATCGGAGCAGCAGCTGGCCACCGACGCGCTGGCGTTCATGAAGAGCCGCTGGGAGGGCTAGTCGACGGCTGGTCGGGGACCGTGGCCGGGGCCGACCGGTCGGTGGTCGGCTCGATGATGTCGATGGGGTTGAGCGTCAGCCCGAAGGCCAGGAAGGTGAGGGTCAGCCAGCCGAGCATGTGGCGGCCTGTGCCCAACGGCATTGTGTCGTCGGAGGTGGGCGGGTGTTTCGGCCCCATCATGATCAGCAGCAGCAGCAGCACGATGAAAGACGGGTCGCGGGAATAGACCATGTAACCGGCCGCGGCGATGAGCAGGCCGATGGCGACGACGTGGGCGGATTTGCCGATCAGCGAGTAGAGGATGTGTCCGCCGTCGAGTTGTCCGATGGGCAACAGGTTCAGCGCGGTGATGAAGATCCCCACCCAGCCGGCAAAGACCAGCGGGTTGAGCATCACCGTCTGGTTCTCGCCCAGCGGGCCGTGGACCCACTCCATCATCCACTTCAACAGCAGCGGGTCACCGTAGACCAGGATCGGGTAGGCGAGGTTTTCCGGCAGGTCGATGACTTCGACCGACTGCAGTCCCCACAACGTGACCGGGATCGTGACCACCAGTCCGGCCAGCGGTCCGGTGATGGCGATGTCGAACAGTGCGCGGCGGTTGGCCGAACCCGCCGATTGGATGATGACGGCTCCCATGGTGCCAAACGGTGAGATCGGCATCGGGATGAAGAACGGCAGCGTGGCGGGTACGCCGTAGCGAAGGGCCTGGAGGTAGTGGCCCATTTCGTGGGCAATCAGGATGCCCATCACCGCGGCGGTGAACTGCAGGCCGGATTCGAGCATTGCCCAGGTGATCTCCGAGGCAGTCATCTGTGCGTTGAGGTCGGCGAGGTGGCTGCCCGCGTAGGTGGTGCTGAGGCAGGTGGCCACGAACAGGAACACCGCCAGCCTCGGCCGTGTGTTGAGACGCCGGGCGGAAACCGGGTGCCGCGGCACCTGCTCGACCGCGGAGATCTCGTGCCAGGACACGAAATGGTCCTCGCTCTCGGCCCCCGCGGGTGGTCCGGAGACCATTTCACCGCCGGGAACCGGCGGGTCGCGGTCGGTGGAGTGGTCGGGGGGGCGGTCGTTCACACCGTGGACCTGTGCGGGGCGTGCAGGGCGTGACGATTGTAGACGAATGACCGGCCGTCTGCCGAGAGCCTTTGGTGGCTGGCGTCGGCGGGGCGTGGTAGAACAACGCGAGCCCGTCGGTTGCCCGGGGAGACCAATTTGGACCGACGGCTTCGCCAGGGGAGAGAATCGCGATGCGGGTGACCAACGTGGAGGTGACGGTGGTCGAGGTGCCGCAGATCGCTCCGATTGCTCCTTACCGGTCCCACGTTCGCACCAGTTCGACGACGATGAGTGCGATCGTCAAGGTTGAGACCGACGAAGGGCTTGAAGGATGGGGTGAGCACAACGTCAATTTCCTTCCCGAGATCAGCGGGTCGAGCATGCAGGCCGACGCCCGGGCGTGGATGGTGGGTCGGGATCCCCTGAACCTGCAGGCCTTCCATCGCGATTGTCGGCTCGAGATGCGACTGAAGTCGGGCATCGAGTTGGCCATGTGGGACCTGAAGGGCAAGGCGTTGGGAGTCCCGGTGGTCGAGTTGCTGGGGGGAAAGATTCGTGCGGAAGTCGAAGTGGCCGCGTGCATGGGGATTCAGACCTACGAGCGGGCTGGTGAGATCGCATCGTTTTACGTCGAGCAGGGCTTCGAGAGCCTGAAGACGAAGGCCGGCAGCGACATGCAGGAGGACCTGGAAATGGTCCGCGGCGTCCGCGACGCGGTCGGCGACCGGTTGAAACTGCGGATCGATCCCAACAGGGCATATTCGCTGGAAGAGGCGATCGAACTGGGCAAGCAGCTTGAGCAGTACGAACTGGAATATCTCGAACAGCCGATCCCAGCCGAGCCGCTGGCCAACGCGGCTCGGCTGCGAAGTGAAACCCGGACGCCGATCGCATTGAACGAGAGCGTGGTCGACCCGGCAAGCGTGTGGGAGATTCTCGAGGCCGGCGCCGCCGAGTACATCCTGCCCGACACGCACATCGCTGGCGGGATCTGGCCATGCGTCCAGATCGGTCACCTGGGCCACGCCGCCGGGGTGCCCTGCATCATGCACTGCGGCCACGACCTGGGACCCAAGACCGCCGCGATGATCCACGTCGCCGGCGCGTGCCCGGCCTATTCGCTGGGCAACGATTCGACCTACTTCGGCCTCGAGGACGACGTGACGATTGAGCCGTTCGTGATCAAAGGGGGCAGGATCGCCGTGCCCGAAGGGGCGGGCCTGGGGTGCGACATCGATCCGCAGAAACTGGAACGGTACAGGGTCGAGTGTTGAGCGATCATCGGCCGGCGACGGGTGAGGAGAGACTGCGATGCACCTGAGAACCGTGTTTCTGGGCAACATGCTGTTGCTGGCCGCCCCGGCCCTGGCCACGGACGGGCAGCCCGAGTCGGTGTCGGTGACCGGCCGAGACGACAAGCGACTGGCACCCCTGGATCGACTGATGACCGATTTCGTGACCCGGCACAAGTTGCCGGGAGCATCCCTGGCCGTCGTGCGACATGGCAGGCTGGTCTACGCTCGCGGTTTTGGCCTCGCCGACTGCGAGAGCGGTGAGGTGATGAAGCCCACCAGCCTGTTTCGCATCGCCAGCCTCTCAAAGCCGGTGACATCGGTTGCTGTCCTGAAACTGGTCGAAGCGGGCCGGTTGAAACTGGATGACTCGGTTGCCGAGATCCTGAAGCTGAAACCGGAGGTCGATGCGAAGCGGAATCGCCGGGTGACGGTCCGGCAGTGCCTGCAGCACACGGGGGGATGGGATCGCGGTGATTCGTTTGATCCGATGTTCCAGTCGATCCGAATCGCACGGGTGCTGGGAACCAAGGCCCCCGCGGGGCCCGCCGAGGTGATTCGATTCATGCAGAAGTGGCCGTTGGACTTCGATCCCGGTACGAGATACTCGTACTCGAATTACGGCTACTGCCTGCTGGGACGTGTGATCGAGAAGGTCTCGGGCCAGTCGTACGAGCAGTACGTCCGGAAGCAGGTGCTGAAGCCGATGGGGGTGACGCGGATGAGGGTCGGCAGGACGCGTGCCGATGGCCGGGCCAGGGGCGAGGTGCGGTATCACGTCGACGGGGCGAAGGTGGGATTGAGTGTCTTCGACGAGGACCTGGGGCAGAAGGTGTCACGGGCCTACGGGGCGTGGAACCTGGAGGCCATGGATTCACACGGCGGCTGGATCGCCTCGGCCGTGGACATGGTGCGGTTCGCTTCGGCATTGGAGTCGCCCGACCACAAGCCGTTCCTGAAGGCGGGGTTGCTCGAAGAGATGTTTGCCCCGCCTGCGGGACCGGTCTCGCGCAAGTCTGACGGATCGGTCGAGGACGTGTACTACGGGCTGGGCTTTTCGGTGCGTCGACTGGCAGACGGGGGAATGAACCAGTGGCACAGCGGTTCGCTGGACGGCACCTCGACCCTGCTGGTCCGCCGTCACGACGGAATGGTCTGGGCCGTGCTGTTCAACAGCCGCAGGTCGTGCGGGGGCAAGAACCCCGCCTCGGCAATCGACCCGCTGGTCCACGGTGCGGTGGATGCGGTGACGGAGTGGCCCGAGGGGGACGCGTTCGACGAGTTGTTGGTCAAATGACCTCCGACATTCGGCTGGCGAGTCGGCTGAGTGCAGAGGAAATGTCGGTGGGTTCGAGGTGGACGTTGAGCAGGCTGAACGCGTCGCGGTTGGCCAGGGCGGCCGTCAACGCCTGGTCGAGTTCGCTTTCGGTCCGGACCTCGAAGCCCCAGCCGTCGCCCAGCAGGTCGGGCATCCGGTGGTATTCCCAGTTGAGGATGTCGTTGAAGGGGCCTTCCTGCAGGAATCGCTCGGTGGTGTATCCCTTGTTGTTGAGCACGATGACGACCGGGTTGAAGCCGTGGCGGACGGCCGTCGAGAGCTCCATGCAGGTCATCTGGAAGGCCCCGTCGCCAACCAGCACGATCGGTCGCAGTTCGGGGTTGGCCACCTGGACTCCGATCGCTGCCGGGACGGCAAAGCCCATCGAGGTGTAGTAGGCCGGGCTGAGGAACTGGGTGTGGCGTGAGAGGTGGAGGTCGACGGCGCCGAAGAGCGAGTCGCCGACGTCGGCGATCACGGCCATCGATTCGTCGAGCATCTGGTTGATTCGGCTGAAGAGTCGCCGGGTGGTGATCGGCTTGTTGGCACGGGCTCGGAACGGACGGTCGGCCGACTGTCGACGGGCTGGCAACGGGCGGCGGGTCGGCTTGAGATCGGCCTTGAGCAGTCCGGTGACGAAATCTTCCAGGAGCACGTCGTGGAAGTGGTGGTGCTGGATCCGCAGCGTCTCGCTGGTCGCGTAGATGCAACGGCCAGGGTCGAGGTTGGCGGTGTAGATGCCGAGATTGATGTCGGTCATGAACGTGCCCAGCAGGATCACGCAGTCGCTCTGCTCGACGTATCTCTGCACCCGGTCACGCCCCATCGCTCCCTCGTAGACGCCCACGAACTGCGGGTGAGCCTCGCTGACGACCGACTTGCCCAGCAGCGTTGCACACATCGGCAGGTGGTGCTGCTCGGCCAGTTCGACCAGCTCCTTCCTGAGCCCGAAGCGGTGCATTTCGACGCCGGCGATGATCACCGGTCGCTTGGCCGAGTTGATCAGTTCGGTGGCCTCCTCGAGTGCCTCCCGCAACGCGTCGGCGTCGCTTGCCTGGGGTTCACTGTGCGGTTTGTGAGGAAACAGGGCGAGTGTGGTGACGCGGTCACGAGGGAGTTCCAGGAACACCGGTCGCTTGTATCGGACCGCGGCTTCGAGACAACGATCAATTTCGCGGAAGGCGGTCAGCGGATCGTCGAGTGAAGCCGACGCCACGGTGATCTTCTCGAACACCTCCCGCTGCGTGTTGAAGTCCCTGACGCGATGGTGCAGCAGCGGGTCGCTGCGACGTTCGTCGATCCCCGGGGCACCGCTGATGACGATCACCGGAGACTTCTCGGCGTAGGCCCCCGCCGTCGAGTTGGTGAGGCTGAGTCCGCCGACGCAGTAGGTCACGCAAACGCATCCGAGCCCGTGGACCCGGGCGTAAGCGTCGGCGGCGTACCCGGCACAGTCTTCGCGAGTGGTCCCGATGACCCGCATCGGGCTCTCCTCGAGCATGCCGTAGAACTGCAGTACGAAATCGCCGGGAATCCCGAAAATGTCGTCGACGCCGTAGTCCTGAAGCCTCTCGATCAGGTATCCGCCGATGGTCTGTTTGACCGACCGCGTACGCTTCGACCGGTTGGAATTGCGTGAGGTGCCCGGTGCCGTCTTGGCCATGAACGGTGTCTCCTACGAGTGATCTCACCGTAATCATTACCGTGCAGCCGGTCTGGTCAACGTTATGTTGGCGGACCGGACCCCGGCCGGCCGGATTGCCGGAAAAAAAACCGCGAGTGGCCGGTTGATTGATGTCCGGGTTGTTGCCGTTCGACCGCTCGGAGACGCAAACGAAAACACTCGGGATTTCGGCCGAATGGTCACAACTGGTAGGATGGCCGCATGAGTCGTTCCAGGCGGTGGTCCGAGATGATTGCAATCCGAACCCGACTGGCCATCCTGGCCGCGGTTGTTCTGATGCCGAATGTGGACGGCTCGGCGGCCGAACCCAAGGCCGCGGCTGCCGGGAGCCTGGAGGCCCGCGCCAGGGCGATTTTCAAGGCCCAGTGCCTGAAGTGTCATTCGGGTAAGAAGCCCAAGGGACAATTTGGGCTGGCGAGTCGAGCTGCGTTGATTCGCGGTGGTGAATCGGGGCGAGTGATCACGCCGGGCAAACCACTGGAGAGCCTGCTCTTTCAGCATGTCCAGGACGGCTCGATGCCGCCGGACGAAGGCAAGCGGTTGTCCAAGGCCGATGTCCAGGATATCAGAAAGTGGATCGCAGCCGGGGCCCCGTTCGGTCCGCGAGGCCGGTTGCCGATCGTGATCACCCAGCACGACGTGTACCCCGTCCTGCAGCTGCGCTGCGTGGTCTGCCACGGGGGGCGGGTGCGGAAGGCCAAGCTCGACCTGAGGTCTCGAGAGTCGATCCTCAAGGGAGGCAAATCGGGGCCGGCGGCGGTGCTGGGCAAGCCGGGCGAGAGCCTGTTGCTGAAGAAGATCCATGACGGGACGATGCCGCCGCGGCGCGACCTGGTGGCGGCCAGTATCAAGGTGATCGAGTCCGGTGAAATCGAGAAGGTGACGCGGTGGATTGCCGACGGGATGCCGCTGGTGCCCGACCCGCCGACGTCGGGGCAGTCGCCGGTGGTCGTCGACGAACAACGCCGGTTCTGGGCCTTTCGCAGGCCGGTGGCGGTGCCCGTGCCGGCGGTCGAAGCACGCGGTCGGGTGCGGAACCCGATCGATGCCTTCCTGTTGAGGCGACTCGCCGGCGAGAACCTGTCGTTTTCAGCCGACGCCGACCCGGTGGCCCTGTTGAGACGTGCGACGCTGGATGTCACCGGCCTGCCGCCACGTGTCGACGAGCTCGATCGCGCCGACTCCGGCACGTCACTGGTGGGTGAAGGCTGGGGCGTCCAGGTCGATCGCCTGCTGGCCTCGCCCCACTTCGGTGCCCGCTGGGCACGCTTTTGGCTCGACCTGGCCGGCTACTCGGACTCCGACGGCATCCAGAACGCGGACCCGGTCCGACGGTCGGCCTTCCGGTTCCGTGACTACGTGATCCGGTCGCTCAATGACGACAAGCCCTACAACCGTTTCCTGCTCGAGCAGATCGCCGGTGACGAGTTGGCCGATTACAAGCGGGCGAAAGTGGTGACCCCCGAGATGGCCGACAACCTGGTCGCCACGGGTTTCCTGAGGTTCGTGCCGGATGCGACGTACGCCAATATCACGGGGTTCGTGCCGGATCGACGCGAGGTGATCGATGCGGAACTCGAGGTGCTGACCTCTTCGATGATGGGCCTGACGCTGAAATGTGCTAAGTGCCATTACCACAAGTTCGACCCCCTGCCCCAGCGGGACTACTACCGCCTGGCCGCTGTCTTCAAGGGAGCCCTGGACGAGAACGACTGGTTGAAGCCGTTCGGGACCACGCAGTTCAGCAGCGGGCCGATCGGCTTCCGTCATTTCACCGTGGTCAGCACCGAGGAACAGAAGGCCCACGCGGCGCACAATTCGGGAATCGACGCCGGCGTCGCTGCGGCCCGCCAGACGCTGGTGGACACCGCGACCGCGGCCCGCAAGAAGCAGATCGAGGCGAGGTTGGCCGAATTGCCGGCGGCAATTCGCGAGGACGTCCGCCGGGCGGCTGCTGTCGAGACAGGCAAACGATCAGAGGTGCAGCGGTACCTGGCCGAGAAGTTCAAGTCGCTGCTGACCATCGACGATGCGGCTTTGAAGAAGCTCGATCCCGGATACGCCAAGGCGATCGGCGAGACGGACAAGCGGGTCAAACAGCTGCAGGGGCAGAAGAAGGAGCAGCCGTTCGTGCGGGCACTGTGGGATCGCGGGTCCCCTTCGCCCACCTACGTGTTGATTCGTGGCAACTACCTGACCCCCGGCCGGATGGTCGAACCGGGTGTGCCCGAAGTTTTGGCTCCGATGGGTTTTGAGCTGAATGTCGAACCCCCCTTCCCGGGTGCCGAGTCGACCGGACGGAGGTTGGCATTCGGCCGCTGGTTGACTGCCGACGAGCACCCGCTGACGGCTCGGATCATCGTCAACCGGGTTTGGAAGTACTACTTCGGGCGAGGGATCGTCGGCACGCTGGACAACTTCGGTGAAACCGGCGACCGGCCGACTCACCCCGAGCTGCTTGACTGGCTGGCCGTCGAACTTGTCCGGAACGGTTGGCGGCTGAAGTCGATCCACCGCCTGATCCTGACCTCCACCGCCTACCGCCAGTCGTCGTCGGTGTCCGATCGGCAGCAGCAACTCGACCCCCAGAACTACCTGCTCGGCCGAATGCCGCTGAAGCGGCTCGATGCCGAGAGTCTGCGGGACAGCCTGCTGGCGGTCGCCGGCGAACTGGACAGCCGCCAGTTCGGTCCCGGCGACGCGGTCAGTTCACGAGCCGACGGGCTGGTGACGGCTGTCCGCGGCCCCCGCGGCTGGCGACGCAGCGTCTTCCTGCTCCAGCGGCGCACGCAGATTTCCACCCTGCTGCAGAATTTCGACCTGCCGCGGATGAACCCCAACTGCGTCCAGCGACCGATTTCCAACGTCGCTCCGCAGGCCCTGCACCTGCTCAACAACAAGGCGATCCGTGAGCTGGCGGATCGATTCGCCGAGCGGGTCGAGAGCGCGGTTGGCGATGATGTGCGACGGCAGGCGATCCGTGTCTACCGGATCGCGCTGGGACGAACCCCCGGCGAGGACGAACTCGCTGCGACCGTCCCGGTGCTCGAGCGACTGCGACGCGAGTGGGCGGCTCAGTTGAAGAACGATCATGCCGCCGCCCGACGACGGGCCCTGGGAAACCTGTGCCACGCCGTCATGAACTCCGCGGCGTTCATGTACCTGGACTGACAGACGTGTTGAGCACACCAGGAGGATCGCGTTGATGCTACCGCAACTCTGCAACCAGCAGCCGCCGGGCGTGACACGGCGAGACTTCTTCGCGTCGATGTCCGGGGGGCTGGGTGTCGCCGCGCTGGCCGGATTGCTCAGCCAGGACCTCTATGGCACCAACGGGCTCCTGGCGGCCGAGTCGGAGTTCCCCGACCAGACGCCCAAGCAGCCGCATTTCGAGCCGCAGGCCAAGGCTGTGATCCATCTGTTCATGAACGGTGGTCCCAGCCAGATGGACCTGTTCGATCCCAAGGAGGAACTGACCCGCAATCACGGCAAGTCGTATTTCGACAAGATCGCCGGTGAGGTCGAGAACCCGGGGGCGGCCGGGGCGTTGATGAGAAGCCCGTTTCGGTTCCGCAAGTACGGCGAATGCGGAATGGACGTGTCCGAACTACTGCCGCACCTCTCGACACAGGTCGACCGGATCAGCCTCGTTCGATCGATGTACACGACCAACCTGACTCACGAACCGGCCCTGTTCATCGCCCACTGCGGTCGGATGACGCCGGGACTGCCGAGCCTCGGGTCGTGGGTCACCTATGGGTTGGGCAGCGAGAACCAGAACCTGCCCGCCTACATCGTGCTCGACGATCCCGCCGGGTTGCCGGTCAACGGAGTCCAGAACTGGCAGGCGGGGTTCCTGCCGCCGGTCTACCAGGGCACCCGGTTCCGTTCGACCGGAAAACCGGTGCTCAACCTCGACCGCGAATACGAGGAATCCGAGTCGGTCGTGAAGCTCGAACGGGACCTGATCGGCACGCTCGACCGTATCCACCGTCGCCGCCGTACCGGCCAGCCCCAGCTGGATGCCCGGATAGCCAGTTATGAGCTCGCTGGGAGGATGCAACTGGCCGCCTCGGACGCGTTGGACATTTCCCAGGAAACCGCCGGTACGCAGAAGCGGTACGGGGTGGGGGTCAAGGAGACCGATTCGTACGGTCGCCGCTGCCTGATCGCCCGTCGACTGGTCGAACGAGGCGTTCGGTTCGTTCAGTTGTTCATCAATTTTCAGATCTGGGACAACCACACCAATATCGGCACGAGCCTGCCCGCGGCCTGCCGTAAGACCGATCAGCCGATTGCTGCGTTGCTCGAGGATCTCGACGAACGTGGCCTGCTGGACAGCACGTTGCTGGCCTGGGGGGGCGAATTCGGCCGGTTGCCGATTGCCCAGTTGCCCGGTGACAAGAACGTGCTGAAGGCCGGTCGCGATCACAACCAGAACGCGATGGTGACTTGGCTGGCCGGTGCGGGCATCAAGCGGGGCCACATCCACGGAACGACCGACGAGATCGGGTTGAAGGCGGGTAACCAGAAGGTCACCGTCCACGATTGGCACGCGACGGTGCTGCACCAGTTGGGCATGCATCACGAGGAGCTGTTCCATCGCAGGAACGGATTGAAGGAGCGGCTGACGTCGATATTCCCGGCCCGGGTCATCGACGAGATCTGTTCCTGATGCCCCTCGGAGGCCGGAAATGCCTGTCGAGACATTGACTCCGGAGAGTCGAGAGTCCCCCGGAGTCGTGGCGGCGTGCTGCCGGTGTCGCGTTGCGGACCGGGGCACCGGCCGCTGGATGTCGCCCGGCCGCCGACCTTTCTCGGGCGGGCCGGTTGGAGCACTGTTTCAAGGTGATTTCCGCCCTGCGGCGGACGCGTGGCCGGGCACAAGTTGGCCAACACCGATTGAGCCTTTCGGACAAGTCAGATACCCTAGGGGGACAGCCAGCGGTGGTTTTCACCGAGGTCTACACAAGGGAACCCCACGATGACGGATGATGTACAAATCAGCGGCGAGCCGATGAACGTCCCCACCATGTGTCGTTTCACCGTCGATCGGCCGTTGTACCCCGACCAGTCGTTTCACTTCGGCAGTTCGGAGGCGGCCGAGATGTCGCCGTTGGCCAGGCGGTTGTTCGCCATCGAGGGCGTTGCGGGGGTGTTGATCACCGACAACCGTGTCACCGTCACCAAGCACGGCCCGACGTCGTGGCCGGAAGTGGGCAAGCAGATCGGTGTAGCGATTCGTGAACATGTGGCTGCCGGCGATTTCGCCGTCGATCCGAGTCTCCGGGACACGATTCCTCCGGTCGACGTGCTGCGGGACCGTGTCCAGGGCATTCTCGACCGCGAGGTCAACCCATCGGTGGCCAGCCACGGTGGTGTCGTCCGGCTGCTCGACGTTCAGGAGAACATGATCTACGTCGAGATGGGCGGGGGTTGCCAGGGATGCGGCATGGCCGACGTGACACTGAAGCAGGGCGTGGAGATCGCGATCCGGTCGGAGATTCCCGAAGTGGGTGAGATCATGGACACGACTGATCACGCCTCCGGAAACAACCCCTACTACGCCCCGTCGAAGAAGTAGGCCGGGACGGCCATTGGCTGACCTCGCATGCCCCGGTTGCTGTTGATGCTGCCGACGCGGACGTACCGCACCCCGGCACTGCTGTCGGCGGCAGCGAGGTGTGGGGTTGAGTTGACGGTGGCGTCCGAGGAGGACAGCTCGGTCGCTCATCTCAACCCCGCGGGGTTTCTCACCCTTCCCTTCTCGTCCCCCGACGCCTGCGCCGGCCCGGCGCGGGCGTTCCATGACGAGTTTCCGGTCGACGCGGTGATCGGCATCGACGACACGGTGGTCGAGGCGGCGGCGGTGGTGGCTCGCGAACTGGGGCTGCCGCACAACAACCCCGAGGCGGTGGCCGCAGCCGGTGACAAGCGACGATCTCGTGAGCAACTCGTCGCTGACGGTGTGCCCTGTCCCGGGTTTGTCTGGCGTGCGTTTGACGACCCGGACCGCGACCTGCCACCGGCGTTTGGGTTTCCCGCCGTGGTCAAGCCGTTGACATTATCGGCCAGTCGAGGAGTGATCCGTGTCGATGACCACCCCGGAATGATCGAGGCGGTGGCGCGGGTCGAGTCGATCGTGGACGGCGAGCCGGAGTGTTCGGTCGCCGACGGGTTTCTGGTCGAGTCGTTCGTGTCGGGTCCGGAGGTGGCACTCGAGGGCCTGTTGAGAGACGGGCAGCTCGAAGTGTTGGCCGTTTTCGACAAGCCCGAGCCCTTGGAGGGGCCATATTTCGAGGAGACGATCTATCTGACGCCGTCCCGGTTGCCGTCGGAGTGCCAGTCGCTGTTGTTTGAGACGTCCCGAGCGGCCTGCGGAGCCCTGGGACTGACCGAGGGAGCGGTCCACGTCGAGCTGCGGGTCACCGGGTCGGGGCCGGTGGTCATCGAAGTCAATCCCCGCGCCATCGGTGGTTTGTGTTCGGATGTTCTGCGGTTCGGAACCGGCCTGAGGCTGGAGGACATCCTGCTGCACCATGCCCTGGGGGATCGGGCGCCGCTTCCCCAACGGGTCGTGTCGGCCGCGGGAGTGATGATGCTGCCGGTGGAGAACGGGGGAACGCTGCTGCGTGTCGACGGGGTGGATGCGGCTCAGGCGGTGCCGGGGGTCGAGCGAATTGCGATCACCGCCCACCCGGGTCAACAACTGTCGCCGTGGCCCGAGGGAGGCCCTTATCCCGGGTTTGTGTTTGCGCGAGGAGAAACCGCCGATGAGGTCGAACGGGCATTGCACACTGCACACGCGGAGTTGACACTGGTGTTTGAGGACAGCTGAAACGATCCCGAAAAGATATTGAGAGCCTTGGCTGATGGGTAACGGTGAAGTGCTGACACGGACGTCGTGCCTGGTCCGCTACGGGCGACTGGGTTGGGTGGCATTGTTCAACGCCGCAGACGAGTTGGATGTGGAACACGGCGATCGCGTGGTGGTCCAGACCGAGCGGGGGCAGGAACTGGGGGAACTGCTGTCGAACGTCTCGGAACACCAGGTCGGCGAAATCAGTTCGGCGGGAGATGTGCTGCGGGTGGCCGGCCGAGAAGACCTGGAAGTCGATGACTCGAAACCGGTGGACCTCGATGAGTTGATCGAAACGATCGGCCACCAGGCGGCCGAGCTCGAGCCGGTCGATGCCGAACTGCTGGTCGACGGCCGAACGGCGATCGTGTATTGCCTGGGCGAGGTGGGACCGGACTCCGAGCGGATTGCGGTGGTCCTGTCGAAGCGGACCGGTCGAGACATCCGGCTCTCGCCGATGTTCGACCCCGAGCCGGGGGGATGCGGGAGTGGCGGGGGCGGTTGCGGCAGCGGCGGATGTGGTAGCGGGCACGATGACGAACAGGGGTGACCCCGGGATGGGTATGCGTTTCCTGCAAGTGATGTTGGCCGGGACGGGGCTTGTTCTGTCGGGAGCCGGTGTGGGGACGGCCGCTGACGGCCCCATCGCTGCGGATTCGGTTCGCGACGTGTTGAACCGCAGTGTGTCGCTGCTGCAGAAGAGTGCGGCGACCTATGTCGAGAAACGAGACTGCTTCAGCTGCCACCACCAGGGTCTGGCAGCAGTGGCCATCGCCAGGGCCCGCCGGGCCGGGTTCGCCGTCGATGCCGATTTGACGACCGAACAGTCGGATTTCACCCACGAGTATTTCAACGGGCGTGCCAAGAGAGTCCGGGTGGGCGAGGGGGTGCCGGGTGGCCCCTACAACGCCGGCTACGCGCTGTGGGGATTGCATGCTGATGGTCGCAAGCCCGA
Organism: Planctomycetota bacterium; assembly: GCA_963582065.1. Classification (GTDB taxonomy): domain Bacteria; phylum Planctomycetota; class Planctomycetia; order Planctomycetales; family Planctomycetaceae; genus UBA8437. The sequence continues at coordinate 43,047 of CAUZRQ010000004.1, forward strand.
TTCGGTCACCAACGACCTGGTGGCCTATCTCAAGACCAAGCACCGCCACGACGGCAGCTGGCGGATCCGCACACACCGTCCCCCGTTGGAAGACAGCCACTTCACGGCCACGGCACTGTCGCTGCAAGGGCTTCAGTTCTACGCCGGCAAGGAGGGGGCCAAGGACCTGGCCGAACGGATTCCGCGGGCAACCAGGTGGCTGTTGAAGGCCAAGGCGAAGACGAACGAGGACCACGTGTTTCGGCTGCTGGGACTGGTGTGGGCCGGGGCCGGGAAGCAGGATGTGGAAAGACTGGCCAGTGAGCTGAAGTCGAGGCAACGACCCGACGGTGGGTGGGCGCAGCTGCCCGAGAGAAAGAGCGACTCTTACGCGACCGGCCAGACGTTGTTTGCCCTGAAGACCGCCGGGCTGAAAGTCGGCCACGAGTCCTATCAGAAGGGTTGCCGGTATTTGCTGAAGTCGGTCATGCCCGACGGATCGTGGTTGGTCACGACTCGGAGCAAGGCGATCCAGAAGTACTTCGAGTCGGGATTCCCGCACGAGAAGTCGCAGTTCATCTCGATCTGCGGTACCTGCTGGGCAACCCTGGCCCTGCTGGATTTGTTGCCAGCGGCCAGGTGACCCCTGGTCACTCGCGGTACTCGTCCCCACAGTCGCCGATGCTGGCCAGCAGGTCGTGGTGGCCCTCGGTGGCCCCGTCGATCACCGACCAGTCCTGTTCGTCGAGCGTGAAGTCGAACACGCGGGCGTTTTCGGACCGGTGTTCGCTGAGCCCCAGCCGGCATCCGACGATCACGCCGGCGACGTGGTCCTGGTCGAGAATCGCGCGGGTGGCCACGTTGGCCAGGCCGACTCCGTGCCGCTCGGCGACCGTTGACAGGCTGCTCAGCAGCCGCTGGAACAGCTCCCACTCGCCCCAGGCATCGATCATCCGCTTGTACTTCTTCTTCGAATTCGTCTCGAGGTCCGTCGACCTCGGCTCGTGGCTGCCGATGTACTGTTCGGAGATCAGTCCGCCGCACAGCGTGCCGTAGCTCAGGAAACGGATGTCGTGCTCCCGGCAGACGGCCAACTGCTCGCGTTCGGGGCGGCGGTCGACCAGGCTGTACTGGACCTGGTTGGAGATCACCCGGATACCCGCCTCGACGATGCGGGCCAGGTGGACCGAGTCGAAGTTGGTCAGGGCCAGGTGCCCGATGCGGCCCTCGGCCTGCATGTCGGCCATGTGGCCCAGCGCATCGAGGTAGCGGGGATCGTCGTAGTCCCACCAGTGGAACTGCAGGACGTCCAGGCAGTCGACGTCCATCCGTCTCAGCGAGATCCCGACCGCCTGTTCCACCACGTCACGGCCCATCGGTCCCGGCGAGGGGCACCACTTGGTCATGGCCTGGACAGCGCTGGCCGCCTGGTCGCCACGTCGGTCGCGGAGCCTGCGTCGAAACTCGCCGTAGATCTCTTCGGCCGGCCCGTAGTGGTCGGCCATGTCGAGGGTGGTGTAGCCGTCGTCGAGGTAATCGAACAGCGACTCGATGGCGGCCTCGTCGTCGATCCGGCCGTGCCCGCCCGAGAGTTGCCAGAGACCCACCGGGAGCGGACAGATAGAGAAGCCGTCTCCGAGTTCGCGACGGTCGTCGGCGGAGATTGGCATGAATCGGTGAACGGGAAGGCTGTTGGCGGTGAGGACTTGAGGGACACTGTTGCCGGTGACCGTCGTTGATACAATGGCGACGTCGGCACGCATTGCAGCCCGCTGTGAGGTCGGGGTCAAGTGCGGCTGGAAAAGCGGTGCCGAGAAGCAGCAGGGAGACGACAGATGCAACGCTTGGGGCTGATGGCGATCGTGCTCATCTCGTGGCTGAGCGGCCCGGTGATGTCGGCAGAACCCGTGGCGGCCGACGTTTTGTTGGAGGGGGGCGAGATTCATGACGGGACGGGCCGGCCCGGAGTGATCGGCGACGTGGCGATTCGCGGTGGGAAGGTCGTCGCAGTGGGGACCTTCAAGACGAGGTCGGTCGAGTGGAGGCTGGACTGCCATGGGCTGGTGGTGATGCCCGGCGCCATCGACCTGCACAATCACAGCGATCGACAGGTGGTCGATGCGAAGACGCGGGCCAACATCAACTACCTGATGCAGGGGTGCACGACCGTCGTCACCGGCAACTGCGGGTCGGGGCCGGTCGATGTCGGCGAGTACTACTCGAAAATCAACCGGGCGGGAGCCGGGACCAACGTGATCCATCTGCTGCCTCAGGGGTCTCTGCGACGTGGGGTCGTCGGCACCGATCGCCGGGCGGCCACCAAGGAGGAACTCGAGGAGATGCTGGCCCTGGTTGAGAAGGCGATGGCCGCCGGGGCGTGGGGAATGTCGACCGGGCTGATCTATGTGCCGGGGACCTATGCCGACACCGACGAACTGGTGGCATTGGCCCAGGTGGTGGCCCGGCACAAGGGGATCTACGCCAGCCACATTCGCAACGAGAATGTGCGGTTGCTCAAGGCGGTCGACGAGGCGATGGAGATCGGGCGGCGAGCCGGATTGCCGGTGCACGTGTCGCACTTCAAGTCCAGCGGCCGCGAGTCGTGGGGTCTGGTCAGGCGCGCGGCAAAGCGGATCGCCGCGGCCAGGAAGGACGGCCAGGTGGTCACCGCCGATCAGTATCCCTATGTCGCCTCGAGCACCTCGCTGGATGCGACGGTGATTCCGACCTGGGCGCGAGCCGGCGGGCGCAAGGAACTGATCCGCCGACTCGACGACAAGGAGATCGGCCAGCGGATCCGGACGGCGATCGCCGAGAACCTGAGCCGCAAGGAGAACGGCCGTGTGCTGAAGATCGCCCGTTATTCGCCTCGGTCCGACTGGGTTGGAAAGAGCGTGGCCGAGATTGCCGAGGGTGAGAAGCTGACGACCGTCGAGGTGGCCGTGCAGGTGGCCAGGAATGGCGGAGCGGCCATCGTGAACTTCAGCATGAGCGAGGAGGATGTGCGGCACATCATGCGGGTGCGGTGGGTGGCAACCGCGTCGGATGGCCGGGCCTACCTGCCCGGTGCCGACCGCCCGCACCCCCGCAGTTACGGCACGTTCGCCCGGAAGCTGGGACACTACGCGATCCGGGAAAAGGTGCTCGGTCTGCCAGCGGCTGTTCGCAGCATGACCGGGTTGCCGGCCGAGATTCTCGGCCTGAAGGATCGCGGCGTGCTGCGGGCCGGTTCGGTGGCCGACGTGGCGGTGTTCGATCCCAAGGCGATTCGCGACGTCGCCACGTTCGAGGATCCTCACCAGTATTCCGAGGGGTTTCACTACGTGTTCGTCAACGGCACGCCGGCCGTCTTTCGAGGAAAACCGACCGGGGCTCTGGCGGGTCGGGCGGTGGTGCACGGGCAGGAGCAGGAGAAGTGAGCGGCGGAGCCGTGGGGTTGCTGGTGAGTGTGCGGTCGGTTGAGGAGGCCCGCGCGGCGGTCGAGGGCGGGTGCGCGGTGCTGGACGTCAAGGAGCCGTTGCGGGGGCCACTGGGGATGGCCGATCCGCAGGTGATCCGCGACTCCGTCGAATTCGGGCGTGCGGCGGGGGTGGCCACGAGCATGGCGTTGGGTGAGGTGGTGGAGTGGACGGACGAGGCGGCCGCGGCGTTTGACGGACCGCGGGTCGACTTCGCCAAGCTCGGACTCTCGGCCGCAGACCGGTACTCGGATTGGTCGGCCCGTTGGCGGAACCTGAGAGGCCGCCTGGGCAGAGTGGACCGGTGGATCGCGGTGGCCTACGCCGACTCGGAGCGCTGCGGGGCTCCGGAGGTCGAGGAGGTGGTCGTCGCGGCGGTCGCGTCGGAATGTGCCGGTGTGCTGATCGACACCTGGGACAAGTCCGGCGGGCGGCTGGTCGATCACCTGTCGACCGAGCAGCTCGAAACGGTCCGGGCCACGACACGGGAGGCGGGGCTGCTGCTGGCGCTGGCCGGCCGGGTGTCGGTGGAAGATCTGTCCGAGGTGGCTGCAATCGGGCCCGACCTGGTCGCCGTTCGCTCGGCGGCGTGCCGCGACGGGCGCCGCGACCTGGAGGTCGAGGCCGGGCGGGTCAGGGAACTGGTGGAATCCCTTGAAGTCGCCAGCGGATCGGCTGCGGTGTGGCGGCTCGCAGGTTGACCCAGTCGACAGCGGGCAACTGGCCTGCCCACGTGGCCAGGTGTTCGTCGATCAGCCCCGCATCGGCCATCACGACGGGATCGTGATCGGCCGGGAGATCGATCGACTTGATCAGTGTCAACCGCGAGGCGGGCCATGTGCGGGCGATCCAGCCGGCGATCGTGTCGCTGGCGGCCTGCCAGGTGTGGGGCAACGCGAGAGCCTCCAGCGGCTCCCGGGCGGCCAGGAACGTGCCGCAGTCGAGAACCGGGCAGTGGCCCTGCGTCCAGGCTTCGCCGGCCTGGGCGTGGTCGGAGACGATCTTGGCACCAGGCAACAGCGTGACCAGCAGTTGCGCGTTGAGGGTCATGGCGTGGATGGCCAGGGCGTGGGCAATGTCGTCGTCGAAAGCGTGCGCCTGATGCCAGTCGCGGACGATGTCGGCTGCGGCACCACCTCCGACAATCAGCAGTGGCCGCCGGGTGGGTGAGGCCGCAAGCAGGTCGGCCAGTCGATGAGGCATCTCGGGCCAACTCAACAGGCTGCCACCCAGCTTGACGATGTGGACCCGTGTCGCATCTGGGGGCATCGACGCCTCGCGATCGGCTCAGTCGATGATCTTGTTGATCGGGTACTCGACGATGCCGCGAGCGCCTGCGGCCTTGAGCACGGGGATCATCAGTCGCACGGTGGTTTCGTCGAGGATCGTGTTGACGGCCACCCAGTCGGGGTCCGAGAGGGACGAGACAGTGGGTTGCTGAAGAGCCGGGAGCTGTTCGAGAATCGTGGGCAGATCGACGCGGCGGACGTTCATCATCAGACCCGCCTTGCCCTCGGCGTCCAGGCACGACTGCAGCATCAGCGCGATGTTTTCCAGCTTGTTCTTCTTCCACTCGTCGGCGACGGAGTCGTGGTTGGCAATCAGCCGGGGGGAACTTTCGATCACCGTGTCGACGATCCGCAGGTTGTTGGCTTGCAGCGAACTGCCGGTTTCGGTCACCTCGACGATCGCGTCGGCCAGTTGCGGGGGTTTGACCTCGGTGGCTCCCCACGAGAACTCGACGATCGCCTCGACACCGTGCTCGGCCAGATAGTTGCGGGTCAGCCCGACTGCCTCGGTGGCGATCCGCTTGCCGGCCAGGTCGGTGACCGACTGGATCTCGGAATCCTCGGGAACGGCCAGCACCCAGCGGACCTTGCGGCGGCTGACCTTCGAGAACACCATCTCGCAGATCTCGACCACGTTGGCCTGCGTCTCCAGCACCCAGTCGTGGCCGGTGATGCCGGCATCGAGAATGCCCTGCTCGACGTAGCGGGCCATTTCCTGGGCCCGGATCAGCAGGCACTCGATCTCGGGATCGTCGATCGTGGGGTAATAGGAACGTGAGGAAAAGCGGATGTTGTAGCCGGCCTGGCTGAACAACTTCGCGGTTGACTCCTGCAGGCTGCCTGCGGGAATTCCGAGCTTGAGGACCTGCGAGGCGGCGTCGTTGGTGGTGGAATCGGTCATGGTTTCAGCTGCTTGCCTTGTAGACCTCGGCCGGGTCAAACACCCGCTCGCCGATGACCGTGACATCACCGCTTTGAGGGTCGACCTGTCGAAAGAAGCAACTGCGATATCCTTCGTGGCAGGCCGCTCCGCCGTGCTGGGTCACCGTCACCAGCAACGTGTCGGCATCACAGTCGTAGTAGATCGCCTTGACCTCCTGGTAGTTCCCGCTCTCCTCGCCCTTGCGCCACAGCTTGTCACGGCTGCGACTGTAGTAACACACCCGTCCGGTCTGACAGGTTTCCTGCCAGGCCTCCTGGTTCATGTAGGCCAGCATCAGCACCGCGCCGTCGTCGGCGTCCTGCGCGATGACGGGAATCAGGTCGGACTTGGTGAAATCGGGTCCGCTCACGAGACACTTGTCTCCAGGATGGTGAGATTGGGGCCATCCCGTGACCCGAAAACGGGGTGGGCGACCTTGGTCGTGCGAACAATCCAAACTAGCAGCTTGGTGGGGTGTTCACCAGTGGAGTGTTTTGGGTGGGGTGTGCTCGGGGTGGTCGGCTTTCCAGTACGGGGAGTGTGCTCTAGTATCAGGTCTGCTCGCGGTCGGCGGCGTTGTGGTTGTCGGTTGGAGACGAGAAATCCGAGAGGCAGACGGGAGCGTTCGAGAAGATGAACGAACAAAAAGCGATCAACATCACCTGGCACGAGACGCGAGTCGATCGCGCGGCGCGCGAGCAGCTCTCGGGACACCGTGGGGCGGTGATTTGGTTCACGGGCCTGAGTGCATCGGGCAAGAGCACCGTGGCCAACGAGGTGGACCACATGCTGTACGCCAGGGGCAAAAAGACATATGTGCTGGATGGCGACAACGTTCGACATGGGCTCAACAAGAACCTCGGCTTCACCGCCGAGGACCGGGCCGAGAACATCCGGCGGATCGGGGAAGTCGCCAAGTTGTTCGTCGATTCGGGCACCTTCGCCCTGACCGCCTTCATTTCGCCCTATGCCGCCGATCGTCAACAGGCCAGGGAACTGATGGAAGAGGGTGAGTTCATCGAGGTGTATGTCAACGCCTCGCTGGAGACATGTGAAACGCGTGACCCGAAGGGACTGTACGCCAAGGCACGAGCTGGTGAGATCAAGGGGTTCACCGGAATCGATGATCCGTACGAGGCCCCTGAAGCAGCCGACCTTGTCCTGGACGCGGATGAGAAAGGTGTCGAGGAACTGGCGGCCGAGGTCGTGGATTTTCTCGAGTTGAACGGATACCTGTCGCTGTCGCTGTAGGTGTTGGTTCGCCCAAGAACGGGCCCCCGGTTCTGGACGGGAATTCCGGGGTCGTTCTTTTTTGGCTTTTTTCGAATTGGTGCTTGATTCTTTCCTGCAAGGGTGCTAAGTAGTATACAACTGTTTACATTACTCGAGTCGGTTGGGTGGAAAGGACACCCGAAACCGACAACCAACACATTGGCGAATCCGGCTGCGGTGTGCACCGTCTCGCCCGTTGATGCTGCCGGAGGCAGCACGGTGTGTGGTGAGGCGAAGTGAGGGTTTTTTGCGAGGAAAGGAATGACGCATGAACCACAACACACTCGGATGGGGACAATCAAGAGGAACTCTCGGACGCCGGACCAGCCCGAGCCGACGCTCGGGCCGCGGTCTGACGAATCGACTTCCGCGAGTTCTGTTGGCGAGCCTGGGCCTGGCGATGCTGGGGGTCACGGCAATGTGGTCGGAGGCAGCGACGGCCAGGGAGGCTCGCGGTCTGACCAGACAGCCGACGCGGACACCGTCTACCCCTTTGGTGTCGACGGTGATTTCGGTTGCACCCGACCCCCGGGGATCGATGGGGTCTGGTCGACAGTCGAAACTTTCGGCGTCGGTGATGCCGGTGAGGATCTTGCCGATCGAGCCGGTGGCTGTTCGGGAGGCGATCCAGGACGAAGCCGGCAGCCAGACTCCGGCGAAGCCCAGGCCGACGGCGAAGCCCAGGCCGACGGCGAAGCCCAAGCCGGCCGCGAAGCCTCGAGGTCGACTGCCGAGATTTTTTGGGAAGGTGGGAGTGAGTGCGGTCCAGAAGCGACGGATCTACTCGATTCAGGCGACGTATCGCCAACGGGTCGAGGCATTGAACCGGCAGCTTGAGGAACTGAGAACTCGGGAACGGAAGGAGCTCCTCGAGACACTCACATCGTTGCAGAAGCAGCGGTTGGCCGAATTGATTCGGATGGCCGACTTGGCCCGCAAGGCCCGGTTGCGGGCACGGCAGCAGCGGAAGTCCTCACCGAAGTCTCCAAAGAAGCCGGTGCCGGGAGGGCCCGGAATCCGCTGACCATCGGGGGCCGGCACGACCGGTTCCCCCGAAAGGGCCCATGGCATCGCCGGCGTTCGTGTCCTGTGACCGGCCTCCGTGCCTCCCCTGCCCCGGGAGACGGGCGTCGGTGGTGCCTGGAGTCACGTTGTGTGAAATGAAGAGGAGATTGAACCGACCGAGGCGAGCGGTGGGCTGGTGATCTTCGGGCATGATGCGGGAGGTCACCGGGAACCGGGAACAAGGATGCTCGGACACCGCAGCCGCACCACCGGTTCGGGGTCCTCTTACCAGAGACAGGCTTGACGGAAACGGTTCCTTAAGTGCTCTGGAGAGAGGTTCCCGGCCGGTGGTGTGTCTTTTTCTGACCGGTTACTCAATCTCGGGCCGACGGCATTCTCGGTACACGAAGCCACCGTCGACTCGCAGGATGGTCCCGGTCACGTAGTCGGATTCGTCCGAGCAAAGGAACGCGGCCGCCTTGCCGATGTCTTCGGGGGTTCCCAGTCGTCCCCACGGCAAGCCTGCCGCCTCCGCCTCGATCCGTTCGGTGCCGAACGTCTCGTGTTCGCCGGGCGTGTCAATCCATCCCGGTTCGATCGCGTTGACGTTGATTCGGTGGCTGAACAACTCGACGGCGATTGTCCGCATCATGTGATTGAGTCCGTTCTTGGCGGCTCCGTAGGCCACGCAATGCGAGATTGGCAGGTAGGCCTGGACACTCGAGATGAACACGATCTTGCCGCCACCACCCCGTTCGACCATGTGGCGTGCCGTCAGTTGGCTGATATGAAACCCGGCCAGCAACGTGCCCCGCAAAGTCTGTTCGAAGAGCTCAGCGGGATATTCCAGGAACGAACATCGCTCGCTGTACGCGGGGTTACTGACGAGGATGTCGATCTGTCCCGCTCCCTCGATCGCCGACGACACCAGTTGTTCGCAGCCACTGCGTTCGAACACGTCGGCCTCTACCGCCAGGCACTGGCGGCCCATCGCTTGGACTTCGCTGACGGTCGTGGCGAGGTCGAGACTGCCGGGACGATCGTTGATCACCAGGTCGGCACCCCGCCGGGCCAATTGCAGGGCGCATCCTTTGCCGATCCCACGTCCGGCGCCTGTCACCAGGGCCCATTTCTCACTGAGTTCCATCCTCGGTTCCCCCGTCTTGAGTCGTTGATCGCCGGTGAAGGCGGTACAGCTTACAATGCGATGTCGTTGGGATCGATCAACGCGACGTGGGAGAGCGGCGATGAACAGGTGGTTTCGAGTGCTGCGGAGGCTTGTGGGGCTGCTCGTGGTCGGGTGTGGCGTCGTGTTGCCGGCTGCCGAGCCGGGCATGGTCCGGCTGAAGAATCCGCAATCGGTGTTGGGAGTGACAACGGCAGGCGGTGGGATCGTTGAGTTCCGTCTGAACGGGAACGCGGTCAACCCTCTGAACTGGACGATTCATGGGCTGGAGCCGGTCGAGGCAGGAAAACCGTACCTGCGGGGCCATTTTCTGTGCCTGGACCGTTGGGGGGCTCCTTCGGATGCCGAGGCCGAGCGGGGCGTGCCGTTTCATGGAGAAGCACCAAGGGTCAACTGGAAGCTGACGCGGGCACCGGCTGCCGGTGATGAGCACCCGTGGCTGAGAATGGGTTGCCGGTTGCCGCTGGCGGGCCTGTCGGTTGTGCGGAAGATCGTCCTGGCCCGGAGTTCGAGCGTTGCTCTGGTCAGCGAAACGGTGACGAATGACCGAAAGCTGGGACGGATCTACAACATGGTTCAGCACCCCTCGATCGCGGCCCCATTTCTGGATGACACGACACTGGTCGATTCGAACGCGACATCGGGGTTCTCGCAGGAGGGTGTTGTCCCCGATCGTGCCGGGAAGACGGGTCGGTGGCCACAAATGGTGATCGGAAACCAAAAAGTCGATCTCCGCCGCTTTCGTTCGACCGAATCGGATGGCACCGTCCACGACGTGTCGTCATTCGTGTTCGACAGAAAGACGCGACACGGCTGGGTGACGGCAGCAAACCCGAAAGTGAAGCTGCTGTTGGGGTACGCCTGGGAGACCCGGCACTACCCGTGGCTGAACATCTGGCGTCATCGCGAGAACGGTCGAGTGAAGTCACGGGGTCTCGAATTCGGTACGACCGGGTTGCACCAGCCGTACTCGACGTTGGTGACGCAGGGGAAGATCTTCGATCGTCCGCTCTACACGTTCATCGATGCGGGCCAGTCGACCAGTCGCGATTACATGGTGTTTGTGACCGCGGTGCCCGAGGATTTCTCCGGTGTGCAACGGCTGGTCGTCGACGACAAGAAGGCCGAGATCGTGTTGTGGGAGCACGCTCCCGGCAAGCGGCGAATCCGTCTGACGATCGACCTGCCGGCACTTGCTCCGAGTCGATGATCACGTTGGCTCAGTCGATCGCGAGTTCCAGCGGGTGCGACGTGAGCCTTCGAAGGCCGTCGGCGGTGACCCGGTAGTTCTGTTCCAGCCGAATGCCGGCCTTCAGCTCGGGACCGTACAGCCCGGGTTCGGCGGTGAACACGTCACCCTCTTCGAACGTATCGTCCCAGTTGGGGTTCAGGTGAGGTCCCTCGTGTGGGAACAGCCCGAAGGCGTGGCCGAGGTGATGGAAGAAGGCCCCGGGACGGTACTCGTCGAGCATGTCCTGGGCCGTCTGGAACAACTCCCGGCAGCTGACGCCCGGCCGCACGGTCCGTTCGACCATGTCCAGCGTGTCGACGATCGCCTGCCACGCCTTCAATTGGTCGTCGGTCGGACGGCCGTCGACAGACACCGTGCGGCAGTTGTCGGCGAAGTAGCCGCGGTAGGCCGGGCCGAGATCCAGGACGAACAGCTCCCCTGCCCCGGCCGGTCGGGGGCGAGGTGGTCCGCCGGGTGAGTTGGCCTGGTAGTCGTTGCCGAGGGCGGTCAGTGGCTCTCCGGCCACCTCGACGGCCGCGGCGTGCAACTGGTTGAAAACCTCCAGTTCGGTGATGCCCGGCTCGATGATCTCACGAGCCCGACGGTACATCGCCTCGGTGCACTCGATGGCTCGCTCGATCATCGCCAATTCGTCAGGGTCCTTGTTCCGGCGAAGTTGCCAGAGATCGGCTTCGATGTCCGCCAACTGTGGCGATGTCGTCCTGATTGAGATGTCCTGGAAATGGGGTCCGAACGTGGAGAACTCGACACCGATCCGATCGGCCGGGGGACGTCCGTCGAGTGCGGCTGCCAGCACGCGGGCGGATTCCTGTGGTTGTTCCTGTCGCAGCGTCGCGTGCCACTGGGCTTCGAAAGTGACAACGCTATCGGCTGCCACGTTGTCGGGAGCCGCGTTGGGGGCAGCCAGGGTGCAGTGGCCGTCGGAATCGAGCGCGACGGCGGTCTTGAGCAGGACGTGCGGCGTCCGAAAACCGGTCAGGTACTGGACGTGTTCGGGCTGAACCAGCAGAGCCCGCTCGAGATCACGTTCGGCCATCACGGCGATCAGCCGTTGTTGGCGTTCTCGACACAGCGCCGGGTCGAGTTGCAGGTGGTCGGCAGGCGCCGGGCCGGAGGGCCGATCGGTCACACCAGTTCCTTGATCAGTTCGCGACGTTCCAGCAGGTGGCGTGGCCGGCCGCTGAAGTCGTCGAACGTCATGCCCGGATCGACGCCCAGGTGGCGGTAGATCATCGCCAGGACGTTTTCGGGACGGTAGGCGTTGGCAGCCGGCACCTCGCCGCGCGAGTTCGACGCTCCGAGGATGCCCGTCTGCAGGCCGCCACCGGCCAGCATCACGCTCATCACCGCGCCCCAGTGGTCACGACCGGCGTTCTTGTTGACTCGAGGCGTACGTCCGAATTCTCCCATCGAGACGACCAGGACATTGTCGGCGAGTCCCCGCTCGTAGAGGTCGCTGACCAGCGCGGCGGCTCCCTGGTCGTAGCTGGGGGCCTTCTGTTTCAGGCGGTCGGCGATCTTGTTGTGGTCGTCCCAGCCGGTGACACGGACGGTGACACAGGTGACGCCGTGTTCGACCAATCGCCTGGCCAGCAGCAGGCTCTGGCCGTTGGATGTCCGTCCATAGGCGTCGCGTACGGCATCCGGTTCGGCGTCGATGTCGAAGGCCACGCGGGCGGCATCTCCGGTGATCAGGTCGAAGGCCTGGTAGGTGAAGTCGTCGACGGCTTCGGAGGTTCCCTGCAGATCGGCGAGCCGTCGCTGGGCGTCGAGCGCACCCAGCAGGCTCTTGCGGTCGCTGAGCCGTTGTCGGTTGAGCGTCTTGTTGAGTGCGAGGTTCTGGACCTTGAATCCCTTCTTCGAGGGATCGCTGACGGTTTCGAACGGGTTAAAACTCTTGCCCAGGTGGGCCGGCCCGCCGTTGCGCATGGTGCGGGGAACGGCGACGTAGGGTGGCAGCTTGGGGGCGTTGGGGCCTCTGACCTTGGCCACCACGCAGCCGAAAGCGGGCATCTGGTTGATGCCCCCCTTGGGGCCTCGCTTGTAGTACCCCGTCTGGGTCAGGTGGCTCGAGGGGTCGTGGCTGTTGCTGGGGTGATGGATCGAGCGGATGATCGCCAGCTTGTCGGCCAGCGCGGCCTGTCGCGGCATCCACTCACTGAAGATCACGCCCGGAAGGTTGGTCTGCACGGTGCCGAACTGACCCCGGTACTCCTTCGGAGCATTTGGCTTCGGGTCGTATGTTTCGAACTGCGTCGGGCCGCCGGCCAGTTCGATGAAGATGACCGAGGTGTTCCTGTTGGCGGAGGTGGGTTGAGCGTCGCGGGCGCGGAGGACCTGGTCGAGACCGAGACCGGCGAAACCGGCCATGCCGAGGGTGCCGACCTGGAGAGCGTTTCGACGGGAGACACCGTCACAGAACGTCGCAGAGCGTCCGGAGAAGGTCAGCATGCTGATGTCCTTGTCGCTGGGGGACAGCGTCGGTGGGCGAGGCGTTAGGCGATGATGTCGTGGACGATCTCACCATAAATATCGGTCAACCGGAAGTCGCGACCCGAATATCGATAGGTGAGTTTGGTGTGGTCGAGTCCGAGCAGGTGCAGCATCGTGGCGTGCAGGTCGTGGAAGTGGACCTTGTTTTCCACCGAATAGTACCCGTACTCGTCGGTGGCACCGTGGCTGATTCCCGGCTTGATGCCGCCGCCGGCCAGGAACATCGTCAGTGCGTGCGGGTTGTGGTCGCGACCGTCGTTGCCCTGAGCCACCGGTGTGCGTCCGAATTCGCCACCCCAGAGCACCAGTGTGTCCTCGAGGAGGCCGCGTTGCTTGAGGTCGCTGATCAGGCCGTGAATCGGCTGGTCGACTTCCAGGGCATTCTGCGGGAGCGATTTCTTCAGTCCGCCGTGCTGGTCCCACTTGTAGCTGTGCGAGACCTGCACGAAGCGGACGCCGCGTTCGGAGAATCTTCGCGCCATCAGGCACTGACGTCCGAAGTCCTTGGTGGCGTCGTTGTCGAGCCCGTAGAGCTTGTGAATGTTCTTCGGCTCGTCACTGATGTCCTGCAACTGCGGCGCTTCGCTCTGCATGCGGAAAGCGAGTTCGAACGATGCGATGCGGCTTTCGAGGTCCGAATCGGGGCCGGTCTCCTTGAACCGTTGCCGGTTGATGCGGTTCAGCAGGTCCAGTTCCATGCGTTGCAGCGAGCGGCGTCGGACTTTCGACTTGCCACCGATGAAGGGGAACCGGGCACGTTCGGCCGGGGTGGCCGCATCACCCATCGGCGTACCCTGGTACACGGCCGGCAGGAAGGCCGAACTCCAGTTGTTGACGCCCCCGTGGGTCAGGCTCGGGCAGATGGTGATGTAGCCGGGCAGGTTCTGGTTCTCGGTTCCCAGTCCGTAGTTGATCCACGACCCCATGCTGGGGCGGATGAACGTGTCACTGCCGGTGTGCAGTTCCAGCAACGCGCCACCGTGTCGCGAGTTCGATCCGTACATCGACTTGATGAAGCAGAGGTCATCGGTGATCTCTGCAATCTTGGGAAAGACCGAACTGACCCATGCACCGCTTTCACCGTGTTGCTTGAATGCCCAGGGTGACTTCAGCAGGTTGCCAGTGGCTCCGGATACGATCCGCGGCTTGGGGAACGGCAGGGGTTTGCCGTGGTCCCTGTCCAACTGCGGCTTGTGGTCGAACGTGTCGATGTGCGAGGGGCCGCCGTGCATGAACAGGAAGATCACCCGCTTGGCCTTCGGCGTGAAGTGAGATTGCCGGGGAGCCAGCGGGTTGTCCTGCCTCGCAGAGGTTTCGGCGGTCGCCTGGCGACTCATCAGGTCGGCCAGGGCCAGCATGCCGAAGCCGGTGGCCGAAGACGTCAGCATGTCTCGGCGGTTGGTCACCGGGGTGAACTGGTTGCAGCAGTGTGAGGTGTTGGACATGGGTGGCACTTGGTGGTGGAGTTGTTTCACTCGGCGTAGACGAACTCGGTGCTGGACAACAGGACCCGACACAGCGCCCGCCAGGCACGGATTTCCGGCGAGACTTTCTTCGCTTCGTCCTTCGCGTCGTTGTTGGTCTTATCGTCCTCGACGGCCGCCCGGCGGTACTCCGAGAGGAAGGATGTGGCCTGAGCGGTCTCGTCGGTGTCAGGACTCCGTCCCAGGAGGGACTGGTAGAGGGTCGTGAGCCGGGATGCCTCGTTGTCGCCGAGTGCCAGCACCCGGTCGGCAATCGTTGCCGACTGGGTGTCGACCAGGACACTGTTCATCAGGAACAGTGCCTGCGGAGCAATCGTGGTCGTGACCCGGTCGCCGTTGGGAAGGCTCGGGTTGGCGAAATCGAAGGCCTGAAAGACATCGAAGAGCGCACTGCGGACGACCGGTTGGTAGATGCTTCGCCGGGTGTTTTCGTAGACGTCGGTCTTCATGTTGTGCCCGGTGCCGGTGACATAGGCCCGGTTGTTGACCGTCATCAACGTACCGCCGATTCGTCGGTCCATCATTCCGCCGACGAACAGCAGCGCGTCGCGGACCTCTTCAGCCGACAGGCGACGACGGTCCATTCGCCACTGCAGCAGGTTCTCGGGATCGGCGGCAGCCGCCCGCTGGTGGAACCGGGTGCTCATGGCGAACGTTGACGAGAGCAGGATCTCGCGGTGCAGCGATTTCATCGACCAGCCGCGGCGGATCAGTTCGGTGGCGAGCCAGTCGAGCAGGCCGGAATGGGTCGGCCGCTCCCCGATCGCACCGAAGTTGTCGGTCGAACGGACCAGGCCGTGTCCGAAATGCCATCGCCAGATCCGGTTGGCCATGACGCGGGGAGCCAACGGGTTCTCAGGTCGGGTCATCCAGCGGGCCAGTTGCAGTCGTCCGCTGGTCTTCTTGGACAGCGGAGCCTGCTTCTCACCGGCGAGGATCTTCGGGAATCCGCGAGGTGCCGGGTCGCCGAGCGTCAGGTAACTGCCGCGGATGTGGATCTTGAGGTCTTCGATCGATCCGTCAGCGACCGCCATGGCCAACGGCAACTTGGGTTTGGCGGCCTCGAGAGACTTCACCGCTTTCCGTTGTGCTGCCAGTTGCTCTTTTGTCGCTTTACTGAAGGCGGACTCCAGTTCCTTGCTCGGCTTGTAGGGTCCGGATGTGCTGTAAAGGACCTCTCGCAATGCCTCGTGCTCGGGGTCCGCCAGCGGTTTGTCTTTGCCGTCAGCCGTCTGCTTCAACCAGAGGTCGTCAACTGCGGTGAAAAGTGATGCGTAGCCGGCGGCGAGTTGAGGCAGCGGCTGCTTGGCGTACTTGGCCAGGCGAGGGCCGGTTGTCGGCGGGACGGATGTGGCATCGGAAACGGCGTGGTGCCACAGAGACAGTGCCGATGTCTTGTTGGCCTGGGTCGCCTTGAGATGGGCGACCCATTGCTGCAGGACGGCGGCATGCAGGCCGTCGGGGTTGGCCATCTTGGAGGCCAGTGCTGTCAGCGTGGCAAGGTGGCCGGAGGCGTCCCCGGTCATCGGGACGATCAGGAACTTGTCGATGTGGGGAAACGGGCCCTGTCGATCGATCCGGATTGTGTTTTTGCCGGTTGTGAGTTCGGCCAGGACTTCGACGGACCATTTCTGGGTATCGGGATACCAGCTGCCGGTGGTTCGGCCCAGCGCCGACGGTTCCACGACGCCGCCGTTGACCAGGATTCGGCAAGGTCGGCTTTCGACGGCCGCCAGGCGGAACTCGAGTCGAAAGTTGCCGGCGTCTTTGATCGTCACGTCGTATTCAGCCGTGCTGAGGCCGGAGCCGCTGGCGATGACTCCGATTCCCTTCCCGTAGCCTGTGGTGAGCCGGGCGGCGTTGCCTCGATCGTAAGACTCGGCCTCACGAAGAATGACACCGGGTTGCTTGGCGGCCTGTGGTGTGCCCCCGAGAGGCTTTTGTCCGACCAGCAGCCGAGACTTCAACCACGTGCCGGTGGCGACCAGCAGGTAGTCGCCGGCACGGCGGCGCGAGGCCTTCAGCAGGATTTGCTTGGCGTGCCGAATGTCGTCCTCGATCTTTTGCTTCGATTCGGCGATCTTCTTCTTGTGACGGTTCTGGTTGGCGATGACGTCGCGGTCGGCCAGTTCGGTCTCGTTCCACTTGGCCACGACCCGAAAGTTCTCCATCGTCTTGGTGCTCTTGAGAATCCCCGCCAGGGCGTAGTAGTCGGCGGTGGGGATTGGGTCGAACTTGTGATCGTGGCACCTCGCACAACCGAGAGTGAGACCCAGGAAGGTCTTGCCGATCGTGTCGATCTGCTCGTCTATGATGTCCATCTGCATCTTCCGCGGATCATCCTCGGCGAGCATCTTGGGACCGAGCACCAGGAAGCCGGTGGCGATGATCCGTCTCAGGCGGGCCTCGGTGTCCCCGTCGTCCTTCATCAGGTCTCCGGCCAGTTGTTCTCTGACGAACTGGTCGTAGGGCAGGTCGGTATTGAAGGCACCGACGACGTAGTCGCGGTAGCGGAAGGCGTTGCCGTAACAGAGGTTTTCGTCGAGCCCGTTCGAGTCGGCGTAACGGGCGACATCGAGCCAGTGACGGCCCCAGCGTTCTCCGTAGGCGGGACTGGCCAGCAAACGGTCGACGACCCGCGATGATGCCTCGGCGGTCTCGTCGGCCAGAAAACTCTCGATCTCGCCGGAGGTCGGTGGCAACCCGGTGACGTCAAAGGTGATTCGTCGGAGCCACGCGAGGGGTGAGGCGGGAGGGGCGGGCGGGAGGCCGGCGGCTTCGAGCCGGGCCAGGATAAACCGATCGATGGGGCTGTTGGCCCAGTTTTTGGCCTTCACCGGTGGCGGCGGCGTGGCCGCCAGCGGCCGGAAGGCCCAGAAACTCTTCTGGTCTTCGGAGAACAGCGGCCCGCTCGAGGTCTTCGGCCTGGTGGCCGGTTTCGGGGCGGCCTTGGCGTTGGTCCACGGGGCCCCGCGTTTGACCCAGCTGGTCAGAATTGCCCGTTCGGCGGTCGGCAACTTCCGCTTCGGTGGCATCTTGAGTTCTTCATTGTGCCGGATGGCCGTCACCAGCAGGCTCTGGTCGGGCTTGCCGGGGACCAGTGCCGGCCCTCGCAGGCCGCCGGTCAACAGCCCGGCGAGCGACTCCATGCTGAGTTTTCCTTCGGGCTCGTCGCCCGAGTGGCATTCCAGGCAATGGGCGACCATCAGCGGCCGGACCTCCTTCTCGAAGAATTCGAGGTCCTCCGGCGTGGGAGCGGCGGCGCGGGCCGGCGTGAGTGTCAGCAGGACACCGATGATCGTGGCGACCGAAGTGCCGAAAGTGGGAACTGGCTGTGGCATCGGGGGATATTATAACAGGTCGGCGAGGGGCTCAACCGGGACTGGTTGGTCCTTCCGGGTCGAAGCCCGCCGGTCCGATTCGCCTGCGGCTGGCAGCCAAACGTTCCATCTGGCACAGTGGTTCCACGATGTCCGGTGAACACTCCGATCAGGCTTCCTCGCTTCCGGTTCCTCCCGGTGAGGAGATCTATCCCGAACTGCCCGAGCAGATGCGGGGTCGTGGCCCGGGCCGCCTGTTCCGGATGATGGGTCCTGGCCTGATCATCGCCTCGGTGACCATCGGCAGTGGCGAACTTGTCATCGCCTCACGTGGCGGCGCCATTTTTTCCTACGCCATGATGTGGTGTTTCTTTTATGGCGGGGCCTTCAAGGCGGTCCAGGTCTATACGGCGAGTCGCCATTTCACTCTGACCGGCGAGCATCCGTTGGAGAGTTGGAAGCAACTCCCCGGGCCACCGATGTGGTTTCCGTTGCTGGTGGTTCTGCCGGCGGTGGGCCTGATGCCGATAGCCTTTTCGGCGATTCCCGAGACGCTGGCCGGGTACATCCATCGCCTGTCGGGCTTGTCGACGACCGGTGATGACGTGGGGCCGTGGGCGTGGTTCGAGTTCTGTTCCAATGGCTGGGCCACGCTGGTGCTCGTCGTCTGCCTGCTGCTGGCGGTGGTTTCGAACTACAACATCGTCGAAAAGGTCTCGATCGGTGTCCTGGGGGTGCTGGTCGTACTGGTGTTGATTGCCGTGGTCGTGCTGGGCCCGGATCTTCGCGCGGCGTTCTTCGGACTGTTGGTTCCACAAGTCGGAGACTACCCGGAGTGGGTTTACGAGACTCCGGAACTGGCCGAGCGGTTTGCCGGCCGCAGTCCGTGGTTGGAGGTGTCGTTGTACCTGACGGCGGTCGGCGGGGGTGCGTACGACTACATCGGGTATATCGGGATGTCCCGGGAGAAGGGCTGGGGGTTGGCCGGCCGGGGGCCAGTCTCGCGAGAGGAGCTGGCGCGAGCCACTGCTGACCCGGTGACCATCGAACGCGCCAGGGCCTGGAGCCGTGTCCCGCTGGTCGACGCGGCCGGGTCCTTTGCGTGTGTCATCCTGGTCACCCTGCTGTTCGCGATGTTGGGCGCGATGGTGCTGCATTCAAAACACGCGATCCCGGTCGACAAGGAACTGCTGATTCACCAGGAGGACTTCCTGACCGCGCTGCATCCGCAGTTGAAGTGGGTGTTTCGTGGCGGCGTGTTCCTGGCATTCATCGGAACGCTGTACGGCGCCTTCGAGGTCTACCGGCACACCTGTCGAGAAGCCGGGGCGGTGGTGGCTCCCAGGACAACCGGCCGGCTGTCGGGTCGAGGGATGAAGATACTGGTGATGGGCTATTGCACAATCGGCGGGATGACCCTGACGTGGTTGCCGCAGTCGGTGGCCGGGAACATCATCGAACGCCTGACGCTGGGGAGCCTGGTCAGCGGAGCGGCCACCTGTGGCTTGTGGTGCTTTGCCATGATCTGGGTCGATTACGTGAGGATGCCAAAAGCCCTGAGGATGAGCCTGCGACTGAAGATCGTGACGGCCATTGCGGGAATCTCGATGACCGCGCTGGGAGCGACCAGCATCTACAAGTATTTCGTGCCGTGAAGCAGAACCAGGGAGATCGTCTCGATGAAGATCGTTGATTTCGAAATCCACCGTTGCCGCATTCCGCTGGATCGCCCGATCGGTGATTCGCAGGTGATCTTCACCGAGCATTTCATGACGGTGCTCGAACTGAAGACCGACGACGGCCAGACGGGCGTGGGTTTCGAGCTGCAGCAGGGGATGCCGATTCCCGCCCTGCCTCAACTCGAGGCCCAGTACCGCTACAACGGCTGGTCGGCCGTCGAGGGCCAGTCGCCGCTGGGGATGGCGATGAGGATCGGACGTCCTCGAGGCGGAAATGTCGGGGCGAGTGCCTTGGGACTGGCGACCGAGACAGCGATGTGGGACCTCGCGGCGAAACAGGCCGCCCTGCCCTTGTACCGGCTATTTGGTGGCACCGATCCCCGGGTCCCGGCCTACGGCAGCACGCTCGACTTTCATCTCGACGAGGCCGAGTTTCGGTCGTGGATGGGGCACTTTGCCGAGGTGGGCATGCGGGGCATCAAGATCAAGGTCGGGCACCCGGACATCGAATGGGATCTCAGCCGCCTGGCCATGGTCCACGACGTGCTGGGCGAGGACATCGACGTGATGATTGACGCCAACGAGGCCTGGTCGCCCAAGGAGGCGATCGGGCGGATGAAGCGGTACGACGACGAGGGGTTCGAGATCTTCTGGATCGAGGACCCAATCACCCGCGAGGACTACCCGGGCTACTCGATGCTGGCGGCCGAGATCGGTACGGCGCGAATCAACACGGGCGAATACCTGGGCTTTCACGGGAAGCGTCGATTGCTGGAGAGTGGTGGCGTGGACGTGCTGAACATCCACGGCCAGTTCCAGGCTTCGCGGGCGGCGGCGCACCTGGCCGGTGACTACGGGATCCCGGTGTCGCTGGGGAACACGTTGCTGGAACTGGGCGTGCACCTGGCGGCGAGCCTGCCGGAATGCCTGTACCTGGAGTTCAGCGACCTGGCCTGGAACCGAATGGCCACCGAGCCGGTGAAGTTCGAAGATGGCCACGCGATCGCACCCGACCGGCCCGGCCACGGCATCACGCTCGATCGAGACGCCCTGGCCGAGTACTCCGAACCGGGGTGATTGCGGGGCCGCTGCCCTACTGGTCCGCTTCCTCGAGCAGTTTCTCGTACTCGGCCACCAGCGGTCGGTAGGCGAAGTTGGCCAGCGTGGCAATCAGTCCCCGGTCGCTCTGCCCCTGGGCGACGTCGGCCAGGCTGGTGATGGCTCCGTTGAGCTGATCCAGTGCGGTCTCCATCTGCTCGATCGCCGTGTCCAGGTCCTTGGCCTTGCGGGCCGTGGCCGCGGCCTTCAGTGCCTTGACCGCTCCCAGGTACGCCACGTTGAACTCGCTTCGCTTGGCGTAATAGAACAGCAGTTGCTTGCCGCCGTTTCGGTGAAGCGGAGCTCCCTGGACGCGGTACAACTCGATCATCCACTGCGTGTAGTGGTCGTTGACGTCGTCGAACCACTTGGGCGGATCGCCGGGACTGTTGTGCTTCAGGAACATGCCCGGCACGGGGAACCCGAAGCCGATGGCGTTCTTGTCGAGGGTGTCGGTGGCGTCCTCGAGGTGGTTCCATCCGATCAGCAGCCGTTCGCTGCCGGCTCGGTTCCCGAGGATGCCCTCCCAGAGGTCGTGATGAGCCGACACGCGGGTGGTCTTGGGGTCCCAGGAGGCTCGCGAGAGGTAATGGACCGTCGAGTCGAGTTCGCCGGGGATCCAGTACCGTGTCGAGAACCCGTCCCAGCCCAGCTTGCGGATTTCTCGGACCAGCGTGTCGATGTGCCGGGTGGTGGATTGGGCCAGCACGCCGACATTGTCGTCGGCCAGTGTCATGATCAGGCTCGCCTTGACCTTCTTGGCCGGCAACTGCGCCAGCAGTTCCTTGCTCTCGGCGATTCGTCTCGCCGTGTAGTCGACGAAGTTCAGGGTGCCGGCTCCGGTGGGCAGCACGCGGTCGAGTATCGGGAACAGGGCCGGGTCGGGTTGCCGGATGACCAGTTCCACCTTCGAGCCGTCCGCTCGTTTCAGCAGCTTGCCGTCGTCGAACAGTCGGCAGAAGAAGGCCATGCCGACGACATTGCCCTTGATCGAGGCTTCGCCACGGTCGCCCCTGGCGATCAGCTTGCGGTTGCGGGCCGAGGCGACCAGTTTCGCCAGCGTCGTGTCACCGAGATCCTGCCGCTGGTCAAGTTCCGTCCAGGCGGTCTCGGCGTGGGCGTTCCATTCGGGGAACTCGGGAACCGAGACATACAGCGCGTCGAGCCCGGGGTACGTCTGCAGGAACGCCCGGATCCGCGTGGCGATCAGCCGGCCCAGGATCGGATCGTCCGGTTTGTGCTTGGCACCGGGTCCGATGGTGAGGCTCTTGAGCTGGTGGACCTTGGCCGAACCGGGCAAGGCGTCGGCGAATTCCTTGGGGAATTCGAGCACCGAGGTCGAGAGTCCGACCGTCATGCCCAGGTCGTGCGAGACATCGATCACGCCGGTGATCAGCTTCTTGCCGGCGGCAACCTTCTGCTTGTAGGTGGTCAGGCCGACGAAGTCGGGATTCTCGAAGATCTTGGCCCCCTTGAACACCGCCCGGCCGGGAGTGTCTCCGTCGACCTTCAGCACCTCGCCGAACCAGTGCAGGGCTGTCTGCCGCTGGACGCCACGGAACTTGTAGTCGACGAACGGTTGCCACGCGTAGACGCTGATCAGGATGCGGTTGAACTTCATCTTGGCCAGTTGCCGAATGAAGGCCTTGTGTTCGGCCAGGCCCCACGATTCGGGGCCGATCGCGAAATCGTTGATCGTCCGCCACATCCGAGATCTCAACTCGGGTTCTTCCACGATGTCCAGCTCGGGCAGCGCAAACAGTCTCTGTGGCGGAAAGAAGTCCTGGCGGAAGGTGTAGCGGACGCCGAGCCGGTGTCCGAGCTCACAGACGGCCCAGAAGGTGGCTGCGGGGCTGCCGCCCCCGACGACCAGCGTCCGTCCACCGGCGGCGGTCTTGAGACGGCGGATCACCAGTCCCTGGTCGGTGACCTTCGGCCATGTCCTGCCGACGGCCCTGGCGACGGCCGGGTTGGTGGCGGGGCTGCCGATGAGCACCGTCACACCTGTGTTGGGAGCCTTGTCGCGGACGACCGCCGAGGAAACACCGAAGAGCTGTTTCCACTGCGAGGCGAGTTCGCCGGCGGCGTCGAGTTCCAGCGGCGGGGCTTTGCCTCCGACGACGATCGAGACGGTTTCGGCGGCCGGAAGGCTGGTAGTGAGCAACAGCAGCGAGACTGCGAGGGCGTGACGGATCATGGTGTCGACTCCTGCCGCCGTCCGGTTGTCGACCGGGGGGCGAGGTGAATGAGGTCCAGCTGGCCGGCGGACTATTTCTTGGTCTTCTGTCCGGCCGACTTGTTGGCAAAGCAGTACAGGGTGTTGATGGTCCGGACATAGATCCGGTCTTCGGCGATCGCCGGGGTGGCTACGCAACTCTCGCCGATGTCGTTCTTGGCCAGGTACTTCAACTTCGGTCCCTGTTGCAGGACGACGATGAAGCCATTCTCACCGGTGACATAGATCTTGCCGTCACCGTAGACCGGGGATGCGTAGTAGTGGCCCAGGTTGCGGATGCGACGACGGGGCCAGTGGGTCTTGCCGTCGACGGCCGAGAATGCGGCGGAGATGCCACCTTCCTTGACGACGAACAACTGGTCGTTGACGACCAGTGGAGAGGCGATGTTGGAGGGGGCCTTGGTGTTGAGATTCCATTCCATGTGCGTCTTGGTCACGTCGCCGGTGCCGCCGCCACGGATCATCTGGATGATGTTCCCGCCCCCGACCCGGTTGGTCTTGGCCTGGAACGCGTCGTCGATTTCGTCGCCGATCAGGAATCCGTCCTTGTTGGCGTCGCCCTTGTCGAACTTCTTCCAGAAGGCCTTTCCCAGTTCAGTCTTGTCGAGCTTCTTGTCCTGGTTGGTGTCCTTCCACTGCAACAGGGCGAATTTCAGGGTACGGGCGGTGTCGCCGTAGCTCTGGACCGATACGTAGATCTTGTCGTCGACGACCGCCGGAGTGGTCATGATGGTCCGCAGCAGCGAGTTGCAGTTCCAGCGGACCTTGCCGTTTTCGGGGTTGTAGCCCTTCAGCTTGCCGCTGCCGGCCATCACGATGTCGGTCTGCTTGCCCGAGGTGACCACCACCGGGACGGAGTAGCCACCGAGCATCTCGGGACGCCTGGTCAACCACTTCTGCTTGCCCGAATACTTGTCCAGTGCGACCAGGTAGCTGTCCAGGTCATCGTCCAGGCAGAAGATCAGCTTGTCCCCGTGCAGGATCGGCGAATTGGCCGCTCCCCAGCCGAGCAGGTAAAACGGAATCGGGGTCTCGTGGGTCCAGAGGTGCTTGCCGTCGCTGGCATCCAGGCACAGCAGTCCGATGGTGCTGAAGTGCACGTAAACCCGCTCGCCGTCCGAGCAGGGCGTGCAGGAGGCGTGCTGGTTGGGCCAGGTGATCTCGGGAAGGTTGTTGCCGGCCGGAAAGGACGTTTTCCAGAGCTCCTTGCCGGTCAAGGCATCGAAGGCGAAGACGTTGAATTTCTCCTGGCCCTTCTTGCCCGTGACAGCCGTCTCGATGCAGCGGCCGCCCGAGACGATGGGGCAGGCGATGCCGGTACCGAGCGTCTTTTTCCAGACGACGTTCTCGGTCGTCGAGAACGTGACCGGCAGGTTCTTGCTGCTCTTGGAGACCCCCGTGGCGTTGGGGCCGCGGAACTGGTCCCAGTCTTCAGCGTGGGCCGGCGGCGACAGGGTGGCGCAGATTGTGATGGTCAGAAGCGACTGCAACGAGCGGAGGTTCATAGGTCGATTCCCTGGTGGACGGATGACCGGACGTAGAGGCTCGGTACGGCCCCGGTCTGCCGGTGACCATACCGCGGTCAGACGGTCGACTTCAACCGGTGCGGAGGGATCCGGGGCAAATGAGCAGAATCGAAAACGGTCAAACCGTATTTGAGTCAATTATTTTTCCTTTCGGCCGTGACAGGTTGTTTCCGAGGCACGTATAATCGCGAACTGATGCGAACAGTGGATGGGTCTCCTCTCTGTCGATTTGACGGAACCCGAGAGAGGTGGATCCTGACGGTTGAGCCAGCGGCAGGTCGAACGAGGACTGACGCTTGTGGGGGCGGCACGCGGGGTTCCATTCAGGTCACACTTTCAACTGTTCACTTTCTCAAGAGCGTGAGGACAAGAAGATGTCACGTAAGATTCTGGTTGCCGCGTCGCTGTGCGTCGCTGTGCTGGTGACCGCTTCGGTTACCGATGCCGCAAAGGAAAAGAAGAACCCTCTGAAGGGCGTCAACTGTTTCCTGAAGAAGACCAAGGATGGCAAGCCGATCGCCGTCAAGAAGGCGTGCGCCGTGACCTACAAGGGCGCGACGGTGTACTTCTGCTGTGGTGGATGCAAGAACAAGTTCGCGAAGGATGCGAAGTGTCGTGCAGCCAACGCCCACAAGGCCAACCACCAGTTGGCGGCTACGGGCCAGGCCAAGCTGGCCAAGTGTGTGTTCACTGGCAAGAAGTTGAACACGGCGACCAAGATCAAGGTCGGCGGCGTCGCCATCTGCTTCTGCTGCAACATGTGCAAGGGCAAGGTCCTGAAGGCCAAGGACAAAGTCGCGTTGGCTTTCAGCGACAAGGCTTTCGCCAAGGGCTACGTGGTAGCCAAGAAGAAGTAATTTCGTCGCCCAGGCGACGATGCTGATTCGGCGGGGCACTCCTCCTGTTGGGGGAGTGCCCCGTTTCTTTGCGCTTGTCGGACGGGGGAGCACAGTCCGGCGACTGAATCCCGTTCAGGTGTCTCCGGCTACTGCTGCTGCTGACCGGGGACGACAGTGATCGTCCGCTTCCGTTCGTCGATGCGGGTCACCTTGCCGAACTTGATGCCGTCGACGATCGCCTGGAGCGACTGGCTTGTGCTCAGGATGATCGTCGTGGCGTCGTTGCTCGAAGTCACGTCGGGCACCTCGTCGGACTTGGCCAGGCTCCGCAGGGTGGCGATGTGGTCCCGGCGGGCCTTCTCGTCGATCGCGCCCTGCAGGACCACCGTGATCGATGTCGCGACGTTGGAGGGGCGTGGTTGATTCGCTGGTGTTGAAGCGGCTACCAACAGAGGGATCACGGCAAGTTGAGCATCGGCCAGCGCCTTGTTGAACGAATCGGACGAGTCGGCTTTTTCGAGCGCGGCGGCCGAGGTGTCCAGTGCGTCGAGGACTGCCAGCCAGTTCTTCCGCGACGCGGCTGTTCCGGCTGCGGGCATTGCCTCGACCGACTGGCTGCCCAGTCGCAAGATCTCGTCCAGTGCCGAGGCCAGATCGGTGGGGAACCACTGACCGTCGACGATGATGAACTGGCTGGGTGGTGCTGGTTCTGCCCCCCCGTTGCCCTGGACTTCACCGATCTGCAACTGCGCTTGCTCGCTCGTTCGATCGACCACGGTGATCTTCGACGTGGCCAACTGGCCCAGTGGATCCCCTTGTTCGCTCGAGGAGATCGCACGGAGCTGTTTGAGGAATCGCGTGCCGGTTCCGGCACAAAAGGCCTTGCCGTCAAATGTCGCCAGCGTCTTCACGTCCTTCAACTCGCTGGTCAACAGCGTGTCGAACAACTCGAGCAGGGCCGGCCAATTCTCGTCGAGTTGTTTCTGGTCCAGTTCACGCAGTGGCAGGCCCGGGTTGTTGATCAACAACCCCTTCTTCGCTCTCGCGACATCGACCAGCCGTTTCAGTGAGACGAATGTGCGGTTCCAGATCTTCGCGTCCATCTTGCCCGCGAAGTTCCTGACCAGCGCGTCGATGTCTCGCTGATAACGAGACGGCAGGAATGCCCAGATCGCAGTCGCCTTCCCATCCTGGACGCCTTGAAGCACGCGACGCACCGCCATCGACGGGTCGGTGTCGGCCGGAGCCCCTTCAGCACCGTCTGGCTTGGTGGTCCCAGGCTGTCCGTTGACCGGCACGACGGAGGTGCCTTTGTCGACGGTTGGATCCTTCGAAATTCCGGGATTGTCCGTGTCTCCGCCACAGCCAACCAGGCCGTAGGCTCCCACGGCAGACAACGCCAATGCTAAACCCCACTGTCTCATCCTTCGTCCTCGTGACTGTTGCATTCGACTCCAGGACCCCCTGCCCTGACTCTCGATCGAATCGGCCGCCATCCTACCCGCATTCCGCGATCCGAAAACCCGTTTCAGACCAAGAATACCTGTGGACGCGGTAACGCCTGCTTGAAACCAGCATGTCGGTCGTCTAAAGTGGCGATTTGTTCCAGTAATACTGTGTGCCAAACATAATCGGAATTTCTTATACGTTCGGTCCGCTCGACGGGTTGGTTGATTGCACGATGCACTTACGTAACGTCGAGTTGTTCTGCGAGGTGGTTTCGCGAAGCAGTTTCTCGAAGGCAGCCGAGGCCCACCAGGTTTCTCAGTCGGCAGCCAGCCAGGCTGTCCAGACGCTCGAGGACCGTCTGGGGACTGTGTTGATTGACCGTTCGCAGCGACCGTTGTCACTGACGACCGCCGGGCAGATCTATTACGACGGTTGCCGTCATCTGCTGGACACATTTCGCCAGATTGAGGAGCGGGTTTTTGCGATCAACGACCGGGTGACGGGTCGCCTGCGGCTCGCGGCGATCTACTCGGTCGGACTGATCGAGATGGCCGAATCGGTGTCGGAGTACCGCGACGCGTTTCCGGACGTTTCGTTGTCTGTGGATTATCTGCATCCGGATGCCGTGGCCCAGCAGATCCTGGACGGAGATGCTGATCTGGGAATCGTGTCGTTTCCACGTGCTGGCGGTGAATTCACGGTCGTACCGTGGCTCGAGCAGAAGATGGTGATTGTCCTGCCACCGGGCCATTCCCAGGCTCCCCGCAACGGCTCGGACGCCTGCCGTTCACCGGAAGTGATTGACGGCGAACCATTTGTCGGTTTTTGCGGTGGCCTGCAGGTCCGTCGTCAGATCGACCGTTGGTTGAAGGCTGCGGGCGTGTCGGTTGACGTGGTGCACGAGTTCGACAACTGCGAGCACATCAAACGAGCCGTCGAGGCGGGATCGGGTGTGGCGATCCTTCCCGAACCGACGCTGCGCAGCGAGGTGGCTCGAGGATCGCTGGTTACTCTGGACCCCGACGGCAGTGACTGGAAACGGCCACTGGGGTTCATTCATCGCCGCAATCGTCAACTGACCATGGCGGCCGAGCGGTTCATCGACAAACTTGCAGAGACGATCGATGGCCAGTAGACACCAGGACAACCAGCCGCCACAGTCCATCGATCCGCCGGTCGTTCCACTCGGCCAGGCGGAGATTTTTCGCAACGGCCGGCCCAGGAAGTACGGGTTGTACGACCCCGCCAACGAACACGACAGTTGTGGCGTCGGTTTCGTGGCTCACATCAAGGGCGAGCGGTCGCGGCAAATCGTCGACGACTCGCTGCACATGCTCGACCACATGGCCCACCGCGGCGCGTGCGGTTGCGAAGCCAACACCGGCGACGGGGCGGGCATCCTGACCGCCCTGCCCTACGAGTTTCTTGAGAAGGTCGCCGAGAGCGACCTCGGGACGAGTCTTCCCGAACGCGGGCTGTACGGTGTCGGAGTGGTGTTTCTGCCGCGTGACGAGACCGAACGAGAGGCGTGTAAACAGACGGTCAACCGGGTGATCCAGGAGGAGGGCCAGTCGCTGCTGGGTTGGCGCAGCGTGCCGGTCGATCCCGATCGCGCCGACATCGGCCCTTCGGCTCGTGCCGCCGAACCGGTCATCGAGATGCTCTTCATCGGTGCTGCCGACGGGGTCGTTCACGAAGACCTGGAGCGGAAGTTGTTTGTGATCCGCAAGCGGGTCAGCCACCAGTTGCGTGGCAGCGATCTTGAAGAGGCCCTGTTGTTCTACATCTGTTCGCTCTCGAGCAAGGTCCTGATTTACAAGGGAATGCTCACGTCCCAGCAGGTTCCGCTCTACTTCGACGACCTGCGCGACCCCGATTACACCAGCCACCTGGCGATGGTTCACTCGCGGTTCTCGACAAACACATTCCCCAGTTGGGACCGGGCCCAACCGAACCGGTTCATGAGTCACAATGGTGAGATCAACACCCTCCGCGGAAACGCCAACTGGATGCACGCCCGCCAGGGGGTCCTGCAGAGTGACCTGTTCGGCGAGGATCTGGTGCGGCTGTTCCCGGTCATCGAACCGGAGTGTTCCGATTCGGGCAACTACGACAACGTGCTGGAGTTTCTTTATCACGCCGGCCGCAGTTTGCCCGAGGCGGTGATGATGATGATTCCCGAGGCGTGGCAGAACCACCATTCGATGTCCGAAAAGAAGCGGGCGTTTTACGAGTACCACTCGGCGTTGCAGGAACCGTGGGACGGACCGGCGTCGATTTCGTTCACGGACGGTCACTACATCGGCGCAGTGCTGGATCGCAACGGTCTTCGACCCAGCCGCTACTATGTCACCCACGACGACCGGGTGATCATGGCCAGCGAGGTGGGTGTCCTGGAGGTCGACCCGGCCAACGTCCGGCAGAAGGGGCGGCTGCAACCGGGAAAGATGTTCCTGGTCGATTTCGAGCAGGGTCGGATCATCACCGATGAGGAACTCAAGGGCGACGTCGCAAACAGGCGGCCCTATTCCGAGTGGCTCGAGAACCAACGGGTGCGACTCTCGGAACTGCCGTCGGCCGATACGCCCGAGACCTACTCGTCCGAGGAACTGATCAGACAGATGAAGTCGTTCGGCTACACGACCGAGACGCTGCAGTTCATGCTGCTGCCGCTGCTCGATCAGCAGAAGGACCCGATCGGGTCGATGGGCAACGACGCCGCGCTGGCCTGCCTGTCGGACCACCCGCGGATGCTCTACGACTATTTCACACAGCTCTTCGCCCAGGTGACCAACCCCGCGATCGACTCGATCCGTGAGGACGTGATCATGTCGCTGGAGTGCTACATCGGTCCGGAGGGGAACCTGCTGGAGACCAGCGAGAGCCAGGCGCATCGGTTGGTGGTGTCTCACCCGATCCTGACCAACGAGGAACTCGCGTCGATCCGTTCACTGGATTACGGCGATTGGACCACTCGCACCGTCGACATCACCTACCTTCGCAGCGAGGGGATCGATGGATTGCGGCCCGCGCTGGAGCGGATTTGCGTCGAGGTCGAGGCGGCAATCGGGGCCGGCGACAGTTTCGTCGTGCTCAGCGATCGCCGTTCCGGTGTGGACCGGGTTGCGGTCAGTTCATTGCTGGCTTGCGGGACCGTGCATCACCACCTGGTCCGCAACGAACTGCGGACCAGGATCGGACTGGTGTTGGAGAGTGGCGAGGCCCGCGAGGTGCACCATCACTGCCTGCTGGTCGGTTACGGGGCCGATGCAATCAATCCCTACCTGACGTTCGAAGCGCTCTCGCAGGCACGCCGTGACGGGTTGCTCGACGAGTCGTGGAGCGACGAAAAGATCGTCTCGATCTACCGCAAGGGTGTTGCCAAGGGCATGCTCAAGGTGATGGGCAAGATGGGGATCTCGACCCTGCAGAGTTACAAGGGGGCACAGATCTTCGAGGCCGTCGGACTCGACGACGAGATCGTCTCGAGTTGTTTCACCGGCACGGCCAGCCGCATCAAGGGGGTCGGCTTCGCCGTGGTGGCCGACGAGTCGCTGCGGCGGCACGAACTGGGTTACCCGACCCGTGGCGGTTCGTCGGAGCCGTCCGGGTCATTGCCCAACGCGGGCCTGTTTCACTGGCGTCGCACCGGTGAAAAGCACGCGTGGAACCCGTACACGATTGCCGAGATCCAGGAGGCCGCGCGGTCAGGTGACCGGACCGCCTACGACCGCTTCTCGAAACTGGTCAACGAGCACACGACTCGCGAGTGCCACCTGAGAGGTCTGTTGACGTTCTCAGAGCGGGCCAGCGTGCCCCTGGAGGAGGTGGAACCGGCCAGCGAAATCGTCAAGCGGTTCTGCACCGGTGCGATGAGCTACGGTTCGATCTCGATCGAGTCGCACGAGGCGTTGGCGGTGGCGATGAACCGGATGGGGGGCAAGAGCAATACCGGCGAGGGCGGCGAGGACTATCGGCGCTTCGAGCCTCTGGAGAACGGCGACTCGAAGCGGTCGGCGATCAAGCAGGTCGCATCGGGTCGCTTCGGTGTCACGGCCTGGTACCTGACCAACGCCGACGAGTTGCAGATCAAGATCGCCCAGGGTGCCAAGCCCGGCGAAGGGGGTGAGTTGCCCGGTTCCAAGGTCGACAAGGTCATCGCCGCAACCAGGCATTCGACTCCGGGAGTCGGCCTGATCAGTCCACCACCTCACCACGATATCTACTCGATCGAAGACCTCGCCCAACTGATCTACGACCTGAAGAACTCGAATCCCTCGGCCAGGATCAGCGTCAAGCTGGTCGCCGAGGTTGGCGTCGGAACGATCGCGGCCGGGGTGGCCAAGGGGCACGCAGACAACATCCTGATTTCCGGCTCGGGGGGTGGTACGGGGGCGAGTCCGTTGACGAGCATCAAGCACGCGGGGCTGCCCTGGGAACTGGGGATCGCCGAGACGCATCAGACGCTGGTGATGAACGACCTCCGCAGTCGGGTTCGACTGCAGACCGACGGCCAACTCAAGACGGGTCGTGACGTGGTGGTCGCCACGCTGCTAGGGGCCGAGGAGTACGGTTTTGCCACCGCTCCGTTGATCACGCTGGGTTGCATCATGATGCGCAAGTGCCACCTGAACACCTGCCCGGTCGGGATTGCGACTCAGGATCCCGACCTGAGGAAGAAATTCAACGGCAAGCCCGAGCACGTGGTGAACTACCTGTTCATGGTGGCCGAGGAAGCCCGCGAGATCATGGCATCGCTGGGGTTCCGGACGATCAACGAGATGGTCGGCCGTGTCGATGCCCTGGCGGTTGATGACGCGATCGATCACTGGAAGGCCCAGGGAGTCGACCTGTCGTTGGTGCTCGCTCCGGCGATCAAGCCTCACGAGGCCGTCGAGGTCTACTGCACCCGCGACCAGGACCACGGCCTGGCCGACGTACTCGATCGCCGGTTGATTTCCGGGTGCAACGCTGCGATCGAGACCGGGGAGTCGGTGCGATTGGAATTTCCGATCATCAACACCGACCGCACCACCGGCACGATGCTCAGCCATGAGGTCTCCAAGAAGTGGGGGGCCGCTGGCTTGGCCGATGATACGATTTGCCTGAAGTTGACCGGTTCGGCCGGCCAGAGTTTCGGGGCTTGGCTGGCTGCGGGAATCACCATGGAACTCATCGGTGACGCCAACGACTATATCGGGAAGGGACTCTCCGGCGGCCGGATCATCGTGGCGCCGCCGGTGTCGAGCACGTTTGTCGCCGAGGAGAACATCATCATCGGCAACGTGGCCCTGTACGGAGCGATCAAGGGCGAGGCCTATTTCCGGGGAATAGCGGCCGAGCGGTTCTGTGTCAGAAACTCGGGGGCCGATGCGGTGATCGAGGGCGTGGGGGATCATTGCTGCGAGTACATGACCGGGGGCCGCGCGGTGATCCTGGGGCCGACCGGTCGCAACTTCGCCGCCGGGATGTCGGGCGGGGTGGCCTACGTGTATGACCCACCAGGCGAATTCCTGCCCCGTTGCAATCTCGAGATGGTGGCGCTTGAGAAAGTCGGCGGCGAGGCCGACGAGATGGAGTTGCGGGAGTTGATCGAGAAGCACCAGAGGTACACCGGTTCGAGTGTCGCCGAGACGATTCTCAGTGACTGGGCGACGAATGTGGGTCATTTCCACAAGGTGATGCCGGTGGACTACAAGCGGGCGTTGGCCGAAATGGCTCGGGAGGCGGCCGAGGAGCAGGCTGTGGAATCGCGTTGATCGCATGCGATTGACTGGACAGCACGGATAACGGTCCGCCACGAGCGGTGGGCCGTGGCTATGCAACAAGGCGGACGACGATGGGAAAACCGACAGGGTTCATGGAGTACACCCGGGAGGCGGCTCCGTACCGCGATCCGGTGGCCCGGCTGGGTGACTGGAATGAGTTCGTGGAATTGCCGGTCGTCGAGGATCTCGCCCGGCAGGGCGCCCGTTGCATGGATTGTGGTGTGCCCTTTTGTCACACCGGTGGATTGATGGCCGACATGGCTTCGGGGTGCCCGGTCCACAACCTGATTCCCGAGTGGAACGACCTGGTCTACAACGACCGCTGGCAGGACGCCTTGGATCGGTTGCACGAGACGAACAATTTCCCCGAGTTCACCGGCAGGGTCTGCCCGGCTCCGTGCGAAGGGGCCTGCGTGCTGGGGATCATCGATCCGCCAGTGACAATCAAGACCATCGAACAGGCGATCGTCGATCGTGGATTCGAGGAGGGCTGGGTGGTGGCCGATCCGCCGGCCGAGCGGACCGGCAAGACGGTTGCGGTGGTCGGGTCGGGGCCGGCCGGGCTGGCCTGTGCCGATCAACTCAACCGCGCCGGGCACCGCGTGACCGTGTTCGAACGTCACGACCGCGTGGGGGGGCTGTTGATGTACGGCATTCCCAACATGAAGCTCGAGAAGTCGGTCGTGCAGCGGCGGGTTGACCTGCTCGCCGCCGAGGGAGTTGAGTTTCGGGTCAACACCGAGATCGGTGCCGATGTCGCCGCAGCGGAATTGCGGAGTGACCACGACGCGATCGTGCTGTG
This sequence comes from Planctomycetota bacterium, assembly GCA_963582065.1. Classification (GTDB taxonomy): domain Bacteria; phylum Planctomycetota; class Planctomycetia; order Planctomycetales; family Planctomycetaceae; genus UBA8437. The sequence continues at coordinate 76,104 of CAUZRQ010000004.1, forward strand.
TGTCGGAGCCACGCGGCCCCGGGATCTTCCGGTACCGGGTCGGGACCTGCATGGCGTGCACTTTGCCATGGAGTTCCTGCACGCAAACACCCGCAGCCTGCTCGATTCCGAGCACGCGGACGGCGACTACATCGACTCCCGTGACAAGAACGTGATCGTCATCGGCGGCGGAGACACCGGCACCGATTGCATCGGCACCGCGATGCGGCAAGGCTGCAAGAACCTGGTCAACTTCGAGATCGTTCCGCGACCACCCGACGAGCGGGCCGAGGACAACCCGTGGCCGCAGTGGCCGCAGATTTTTCGGGTCGAATACGGGCACGCCGAGGCCGCGGCCGCCTTCGGTGATGACCCCCGCGAGTTCAGCATCGAGACACTCGAATTCACCGGCGACGAAGAGGGCAGGCTGACGGGGCTGAGAACCATCGAGATCGATTGGGGCCGGCCGCAGGAGGGCGGTCCCCCGTTCAGTCAGGTCGAGGGCAGCGAACGGGAATGGGAGGCCGACCTGGTGTTCCTGGCGATGGGCTTCCTGGGGCCAGAACAGCTCATCGGTGATCAGCTCGGGGTCGAGACCGACCCGAGGTCGAACTACCACGCCGACTACGGCCAGTTCACCACTTCGCTCGAGGGTGTGTTTTCGGCCGGGGACTGCCGGCGTGGTCAGAGCCTGGTCGTCTGGGCGATCAACGAGGGGCGTGGAGCCGCCCGCGAGTGTGATCGCTTCCTGATGGGTGAGTCGAGGTTGCCGTAGCCGTGTGGGTGACGGCTTCGGTTACTGGATTCCCACCTCGTCGGGTGTCAGCACCTCGCGGCTCACGTCCTGGAGGAAATCCTTGACCTCGTCGACGTTGGACGGTTTCACGGCCCCGACGTTCACCCCCACACCGGGGTTGCGGATCAGCCAGGGCAGCATGGCCAGGGTGGCGCGGGCGTAGGTGGGGTAGACCGGAAGGTCACGCTCGGGATTGGCCTCGACATAATCATCCATCAGCTCGCCGAGCGAGGTGTGAGCCACACGCGGGTGTCGGTGATGGGGGCCGTGGACGAAGATGTCGAAGTTCAGGAACGACGTGATGCGTGTCAGCCAGTTGCGGCCGCGGACGGTCCGGGTGCCCAGCAACGGGTCGAAACTGGCCATTCCCAGGTGCTCGGTGAACTTCCGCATCGTCTGGAGAAAACCGGCTATGGTCAGCGGGATCCACCAGAGCTGAAGGAAGTCCACCCAGGTACTCGACACGGTCAGGTACACGGCCAGGCCCGACCAGCAGATCGCCGCGGTCAGGTACTCGCGTCGAATCAACAGACGGGACGATGCGGAAAGAGGAGAGTTCTTGCTCCAGAAAATCCGCCCGTAGACGATCATCGCTCCGCAGAACCCGAACAGCAGGTCGAACATCGCGAACGCGCGCCGGAATCCCCGGCTCCGGTTCGGATCGCTGTAGGGCCACAGTTCCCAGTCGGTCGGCCGATTCAGGTAGGCGTGGTGCGTGATGTGGGTTTCGCGGTAGACGGTGTAGGGAATGAAGACCACCGTTCCGATGATGCGGCCCAGGTGCTTGTTGAAGCGGTTGTGGGCGCTGAGTGTCTGGTGGATAGTCTCGTGGTAGGCACTGGTCCAGCAGAAGATGAAGTAGCTGACCGCCAACGTGTAAGTCACCAGCCACCAGGTGGGCGTGACCAGTCTTTCGGACGTCAGCCAACTGGGGTATCCGACCTCATCGTAACGCCAGACGATTTCCAGGATGACCAGCACGAACAAACCCAGCCGAACCACATTCAGGTTCCACTTGGTCGTCTTGGTCGCCAGGGCCTGCGACTCTTCCGGTGTGAAGACAGTATCAGCTGACACCGCAGGAACTCCGAACTTGTGGTCTGCTTACCCGCATCCCTGACCGTGACATTGATGCCGGGAGACACGCCGGCTCGCCCCAGAGCCTCCAAGTTAACGCAGCGGCTGGTTCGAGGTCAACAAACTCAGGTTGGCCGGTTGGCTTGAGCCGCAGCCCCGGTCCGATCGTGACGATTGTGTCGATGGATTCGACACACGGCGGCTGGCGTTGGTAGGGTGAGCCGAAAGAGGTGATCGGGGGTGGGGAGTTGACGTCGACACAGCGGCTAACCCGTCGAAGTGTGCTGGGTCTCGCCGGTGGCCTGGGGGGCCTGTCTCTGGCCGAGTGTCTGCGGCTTCGGGTCCGGGCATCGGGTGAGCCAGCCGTTGCCCGGGCTCGCAGTGTGATCCTGGTATGGTTGGCCGGGGGGCCGTCGCATCTCGAGACGTTTGACCCCAAACCGAACGCACCCGGTGGAGTCGGAGGTCCGCTCGGGGCCATAGCAACGACGGTTCCGGGAGTGGCATTCTGCGAGACCCTGCCGGGCCTGGCTGTTCAGGCCGACCGGCTGGCGGTGATCCGGACCGTGCATCATCGGCAGGGCGCTCACGAACCGGGCCAGGCTTACATGATCAGCGGGAACAGGTTTCGCCCCGGGCACAACTTCCCCAGTGTGGGCGCGGTGGTGGGACACCAGCGTCGGGGGCGTTCAGACCAAAACGGCCTGCCGACTTACGTGGCGTTGCCCGACGAGGGGGTGAGGGGCGGTGGTCACCTGGGAGCTGCATGGAACCCCCTGGCGATCGCGGGCGATCCGAGCCGTCCGGAATTTCGAGTGGCCGACCTGTTTCCACCCCGCTCGCTCGCCGCCGGCCGCGTTGCGAGACGACGGGTGCTGTCGGCGGCGGTGCGGTCACGGTTTTCGACGAGTCGACCGAGCCCGGCGGCCGACGCGGTGGCCCGTTACACCGACCAGGCATGGAGCATCGTCAATTCGCCACGGGCGCGGGCGGCGTTCGACCTGGAACTCGAGTCGGCCGTGATGCGTGACCGCTACGGGCGGGCGGTAATGGGCCAGAGATTGTTGCTGGCACGTCGGCTGATCGAGGCGGATGTGCCATTTGTGACCGTCAGCGCGCACGAGTGGGATGATCACCGCAACCTGGTGTCCCGGTTGGGAGAGAAACTCCCGGACGTCGATCGTGGACTGTCCGCCCTGCTTGAAGATCTCGACCTTCGAGGCCTCTTGGAATCCACGATGGTTGTGGTCGCCGGAGAATTCGGACGGACACCGAAATTCAACGAGAATGCCGGACGGGACCACTGGGCCAATACGTTCTCGGTGCTGCTGGCCGGGGGGGGGATTGCGGGCGGACGGATTGTCGGGAAGACCGATCAGCGGGCTGCCGAACCCGTCGACCGACCGGTGACACCCGAGGACCTCCATTTCACCATCTATCACCAGTTGGGGATCGACGCGGGCCGGTTCTTGCCGTCGATCAGTGGCCGTGACATCCCGATCCTCCGTGACGGTCGAGTGGTTGCGGAGTTGCTGTCATGATCGGCCGCATCCTGCCAGCGGGCGTTCTCTCATTGCTGGTCGTGTCGGTGGCGGCCGGAGAGACGATGAACGGTCGCGGGCCGTTGATCAACACGGTCAATCCGCCCGCGCTGGTCATTGGTGAGCAGACGACAATTCAACTGGTGGGCCGCAACCTGGATCAGGCCACGCACCTGATGCTGCCCTTTGCCGCAAAGGTGCGTCGGAATCCCGAGGGAGTCGAGTCGACGCGATTCGTCGTGGACGTTCCCGATTCGGTGGTGTCGGGTGTCTACCCGGTACGGGTCTACGGGCCGGCCGGAATGTCCAACCTGAGGCTGATCTGCGTGGGACGGGATCGGGTGATCCACACGCGGGCTGCCGGAAACGGACGGTACCGGGGCGGCCGGGTCGACCTTGCCAGTGCGTTGGCAGTCGAATGGCCATGCCGTGTGGCCGGAGGCCGACTGAGCCAGGACATCGACCTGTTCCGAATCCGGGTGCGGGCAGGCCAGCGACTGGTGTTCAGTACACAGACACGGCAACTGGGTTTGACCCCCGACCCGGTGATCCGACTGCGGGATGCCCGCGGGCGGACGTTGGCCCTCGTACACGACACGCCGACTCTGCGCAAGGACGAGCGGCTCGACTACACGTTCAAGCAGGCCGGCGAGTATTTCGTCGAACTCCAGTCGTTTGGGGTCGCCGGGTGGACCAACCATTATGTGCTGAAAATCGGGTCGCACAATTACGCGCGGACGGTCTACCCGCTCGGAGGTCGACGCGGTGAGGTGATCGACGTGTCGGTTGTCGGAAGGGACGGCCGGACGACAACCCGCCGGGAACGGGTGCCTTCTGATGCCGCCCGGGATCGTTGGCTGTTGCCGCTGCCCGATCATCCGGGATCGCTGCCGTGGAGGATGGCCTCTGGAGCATTCCCCGAGCAGCACGAGAAGAGGATGCGGGTCGGTGGAGCCGTTGAGATCCCGGTCGCGGATTGGCCGGTGACGATCAACGGACGCATCGGTCTGGCGGGGGAGGAAGACCGGTTCCGTCTGGCGGTGCGACCCGGACAAGTCATCCGGGCCCAGGTGGCCGCGTGGTACCTGGGCAGTGCGCTGGACGGCTTGCTGATGGCGTGGGATCCGGTTGGCAAGACACTGCTGGCCACGGGTGACGACCTGAGATACCGCGCCAACGTGGATCCGGGCCTGGAGTTCACCGTGCCACCCGGCGTTTCCAGTGTCGTGCTGTCGTTGCGTGACACGCTGGACCGAGGTGGAGTCGAGTTCCCCTACCGGCTGACGATCGAGCCCGGTGGCCCGGACTTCTTCCTGTGGATGGGCCGAAGGCAGAATCCGTTCGAGAATTCCGGTTGGGAACGGATGGATGCCAACGACACGGTGACGCTTCCTCGCGGCGGGCGGGTGACGGTTCGGATCACGGCTCGGCGAAACATCCAAGGCCGGAAACCCGACGACGGGTATTACAAGGGGCCGGTGAGAGGTTACGACGGCCGGATCCGGCTGGTGACGTCGGAGTTGCCGGCGGGTGTGACGTCTGAGGCTGGTGAGATTGCTGCCGGTGAGACTGCAGGAGAGATCACGTTTCGGGCTGACAAGACTGCTTCGACCCTGGCACCATTTGTGGTCGCCGTCTTTGGGGAAGCCACTCGTCGCGACGGAACGCGGCTCAGGCGAGTGGCCGAGCGGATGCTGTTTCTCAGCGATCCGCAGATGACCCACATGCCCTGGCAGTGGCGATCACGAAAACTGGTTGGAGTGGTTGTGCCCGGGGGGGACGGTCGATGATCCGGGTCGGTTGCCTGATGTTTCTGCTCGCCGGTCCCGCCGTCGCGGCTGCTCCGCCCGGTTCGGTCAGCTTCACCAATGACGTGATGGCCGTGTTGGGAAAGGCCGGTTGCAATTCCGGTGCCTGCCACGGCCACAACTCTGGCAAGGCCGGATTCAAGCTCAGCCTGCGGGGCTACGATCTGCGGGCCGACTTCGCTGCGTTGCTCGACCCCGATTCGGGCCGCGTCGACCGCGAGGATCCGGCCGAGAGCCTGGTTCTGCAGATGCCGACGGCACAACTGGAGCACGGTGGGGGAAAGCGGTTCGAGGTCGGCTCGGAGTCTTACCGGGTGTTGTTGAATTGGATTCGGCAGGGTGCGAAATCCGATGTCGGCACCGCCTCGAAGCTCAAACGGATCGACGTCCATCCAGCGGTTTTTGAGCATTTCAGGATTCCCCAGGTGGAATCTCTGCGGGTCACCGCGCACTTTGACGATGGGCGGCAACGCGATGTCACGCGGTTGGCGATATACGAATCGTCGACCGAAGGCGTGGTCGACGTTGACCGGATGGGACGGGTGGTGTCTCGTCGCCCGGGTGAGACCGCCGTGCTGGTGCGGTTCCTGGACAAGAAGGCGCTGTCGAGAGGACTTGTGGTCTCAAAGCAAAAGGGGTTTGCCTGGACTGCTCCCCCGCAGCACAACTTCATCGACCGGCATATCGATGCCAAGCTGAGGAAGATCCAGGTCCTGCCGTCGGCCGTGTGCACCGACGCCGAGTTCCTGCGGCGGGCCAGCCTGGACATCTGTGGAGTGCCGCCCGGCCCGGTCGAGGTGTTGGCCTTTCTGTCGGAATCGGCACCGGATCGTCGGTCGCGCAAGATTGATGAATTGTTGTTGCGCGAGGACTTTGGCGATGTCTGGGCGATGAGGTGGTTGGAACTCTCCGGGACAAACGAATCGGGTGACTCGGCACGCTTCAAGGGAATCTGGACACTCTCGCTATGGCTCCGCAGGGCCATCAACAACAACATTCCGTATGACCAATTCGTACGGGGACTCGTGGCCGGCAAAGGCAGTTCGATCCACAACCCCGCGATCACCTTCACGGTCAATCAGCTCAAACGGGTCGAAACCGTTCCCCAACTGTTCCTGGGGATCCGTCTGCAGTGCGCCGAGTGTCACGACCATCCGTTTGATGTCTGGACCCAGGCGAACTACCGTGCGATGACCGAGTTCTTCGGGCATCTTGGCAGCAAGGAGGGGCCGAGTGATCCTTACGGCCGAGAAATTCGCCGGTTCGTGAAGCCCGAGTCCAGGGTGCCGTGGAAGGCCAACGAGCGTGTCGAACTGGTTCACCTGGACGGCAGTCGCGTGAAGGTGCCCGTGGCGAGCGATCGCCGTGACGCACTGGTCGACTGGATGTTCGGGCCCGGACGTCGGCTGACGGCGAGGGCGATCGTCAATCGTGTCTGGGGACGGATGCTGGGGCGAGGGATTGTGCACCCGGTCGACGACATGCGTTTCAGCAACCCCGCGGTCAACGAACCGTTGCTGGCGGCGGTGGCGGACGACCTGATTGCTCATCACTGGAACCTGAAGCACCTGGTGCGGACGATCGCGATGTCGCGAACCTATCAACAGAGTTCGATTCCCAACGACTCGAATCGCGGCGAATACACCAACTTCTCACACGCAGCCTTGAGGCGGTTGTCGGCCGAACAACTGGCCGACGCGGTCAGCCGGGTGACGGGAGTCGATGAACCGTACCGTGTCGGGCCCCCGGGGCTTCGGGCCGTCCATGTTCCCTATGTGGCGGCCGGTTCGCGGCTGTTACGGCTCTTTGGCCGACCGACCGAGCGGGCTTCGGCCTGCGAGTGCCGCCGCAGCCCCGACGCCACGCTGCCCCAGGTCATGTACCTGCTCAACGGTGCCGAACTCTGGAAGAAGATCCGATCGCCCGAGGGGACCGTCGAGCGATTGTCCAGGACGCACCCAGAGGCCGGCGGCCTGGTCGTGGCTCTCTACCTGGCTGTCCTCTCGCGACCGCCGTCGAGCGGCGAGGTCGGATTGGGAACACGGTACCTGGCCGCCTCGGGAACTCGCCGCGAGGGGGCCGAGGACCTGGCCTGGGCGTTGTTGAACAGTCCCGAATTCCTGTTCAACCACTAGAGGTGTCCCGGCCGGTGTTTGCCGGTATCAGGTGTCGATTTCGGTCAGCCTCTGCTTGCTGTCGCCGATCGACTCGACCTCGGCGTCCAGTCGGTCGAGCATCGAGAGGAACAGGTCGTTGAGAGGCCGTTCCTCCTTGGCGGCCACGCACCGGCCCGTCTGCATGGTGCGACCGCCGCGTCCGGCGACGACGACCGGGAGGTCGTGGTGCGTGTGCCGATTGCCGTCGCCAAGTCCGCTGCCGTACATGATCATGCAGTTGTCCAGCAGGGTCCCGTCGGCTTCCTTGATGCCCTGCAGTTTGCCCAGGAAGCGAACAAACTGTTCGACGTGCCACTTGTCGATCCGCTTGAGCTGGTCGATTTTCGCCTTTTCGTCGCGGTGATGCGAGAGGCTGTGCCAGCCGGCGTTGACGTCGACCATGGGGTAGGTGCGGTTGCTGCCGGCATTGCCAAGCATGTAGGTCGACACTCGTGTGGTGTCGGTCTGAAAGGCCAGGGTCAGCAGGTCGTACATCAGGTTGACGTGCTCGGTCAGGTCCCGCGGGGTTTTGCCGGGGATCTTGAAGTTCTTGGGCCGCCGCTGCCGGGCGTCCTGTTCAGCCCGTGCGATCCGTTGTTCGATCTCGCGAACGCTGTTGAAGTACTCGGCGAGTTTTGCCTTGTCGTTCTTGCCCAGGGTCTTCTGCAGCCGCTTGGCGTCGGCGGCGACCAGGTCGAGGATGCTCTTGCGGATGCGGTTGCGACGCTTGCGGACCTGGGCATCTTCTACGGACCCGAACAATCGGCGGAAGACCGCCCGCGGGCTGATTTCCTTGGCGACGGGGGTGGTGGCGGTTTTCCAGGCCACGTTGGACGAGTAGGCACAACTGTAGCCGGAATCGCAGTTGCCGGCGTTGCGGCCACGTTCGATTCCGATTTCCAGAGACGGCAGTCGGGTCCGCTTGCCGATCTGCTGAGCGGCCACCTGGTCGACCGAGACGCCGACCTTGATGTTGGAACCGGATGTCTTGACCGGGTGCGCGCCGGTCAGGTAACTGGCGGCACACCGGGCGTGGTCGCCCGGGCCGTCACCCTTGGCGCGGCCGTTGTCCTGGGCCAGTCCGGTGAAGATGTTCAACTCGCTGCGGAAGGGTTCCAGTGGCTTGAGTGTTTCGCCGAGTTGGAAGTCGGTGCCTTCGCCGGTCGGCTTCCACGAAGGCATGATCGCCCCGTTGGGGAAGAAGACGAACGCGGCGCGTACCGGCGGCGTGGTCGCCGCCGCAGCCGCCCGCGCCGATTGCATCCCATCAAGCAGGGGCAATGCCATCGTGGCACCCAGGCCCTGCAGGAACGTTCGTCGGGGAATCGTCTTGAAACCACTCATGGCTTGACTCCTTCTGCTCGCCGCATCCGGAACGGATCACTCTGCACGACCGCAATCACCAGCGCCTGGAAGCGTAAACTGTCTGCCTGGCAGGCCGCCACGATTCTATCAACAGCACAGCGGTCGTTGAACTCCAGTCCGCGACCAAGCGAGTACACCAGCATCTTCCTTGATAAGGATCGGCAAAAACGGTCCTGTCGCTTCTTGAGGATCCCGATCAACTCGGCCGGACCCGAAAATGATTCGTCACCGGGTAACTGGCCCGACGAGTCGATTTTGTGTTTGCCGTCGGTGTCCCGCCAGCGTCCGATGGCGTCGAAGTTCTCGAATCCGAATCCCAGCGCGTCCATCTGCCGGTGGCAAATCGCACAGGCCGGCTTCTCACGATGGATCTCCAGTTGCTTCCTCAGGGTGGCATCCGGAGCGGCCTTGGTGGCCTGTTCGAGGTCGGGCACGTCGGGGGGGGGCGGTGGCGGCGGGCTGTCGAGAATGTTCTCCATGATCCACTTGCCCCGCTTGACCGGAGAGGTGCGATCGGGATTGGAGGTCAGGGTCAGGATGCTGGCCTGGGTCAGCACCCCGCCGCGGCGGGTGTCGGACAGGTCGATGCGCCGCATCTGGTTTCCCTCGATGCCGGGGATCCCGTACAGCTTGGCCAGCGGTGCGTTGACGAAGGTGAAACGGCCGTCGAGAAACTGGGTGATCGGCAGGTTCTTGTTCATCACCTCGGCAAAGAACAGGCTGGTTTCCTGTTGCATCGCCTCCCGCAACACGGGGGTGAACTCGGGGAACTTCTTCGGGTCCGGAGTCCACTCGTCGAGGATCCTGAGGTTCAACCACTGGCTGGCGAAGTTGTCGACCAGGGAGCGGGACCGTGAGTCGGCCAGCATGCGGCGGGCCTGCGCGGCAAGCACGTCGGGACGATGCAATCGGTTCTGCTCGGCCAGTCGGAACAACTCGTCGTCGGGCAGGCTGCTCCACAGGAAGTAGCTCAGCCGTGAGGCCAACTCGAAGTCAGTCAGCGGCTTGTTGCCGTTGCTGTCGTTGTCCGGGTGGCCGTGTTCGACTCGGAACAGGAAGTGGGGTGAGACGAGTACCGCCTGCAGCCCGATCTGCATCGCCGCTTCGAAGGGTTCTCCGTCCGCGGTCGCCTTGGCGACGAAGTTCGCGACCGGGTCGACTTCGTCGTTGGTCACCGGGCGGCGGAAGGCCCGCCGCATCAGCGGGGTGAGGTTGGCTCGGGCCGCCTCGGTTGCGGTGCGGTCCTTCCCGGGCCGGAAGCGGACCAACTGCCGATGCGACTTGGGCAGGTCCTCGAGTTTCACCTCCAACGGACCGATCACATCGACGGCATGCACGTACGCGTTGCGGTCGCCCTTGAGCTTGGGGTCGGGGTCGTCGGGCTTGTAGTAGTCGTTGATGAAGGCCACCCGAATCCGTCGGCGTCCCCGCATCATCTTCAGCGTGTTTTCGTGGTTCTGCCGGTCAGCGCGGTTCTTGCTCTTGATGTCAATCGTCTTGATCGTCTTGCCGTCGACCGAGAGTGTCAGTCGGGCCGGCTCGGGGCCGGCCTGGTCGGCCGAGGCATTGATTCGAAAGACGTATTCGCCATCAGACGGGAATTCGATCACGATCCCGACATGGCCGCGTGAGAAGATGCCGAAGCTCGATCCCTGTGCGTTAACGCCCAGGTTCTTGTTGAACTGGCCGCCGGTGAACTTGCGGTTGCGGGATATGAACGGATCGGTGGAGACGATCGCTTTGCCGGCAACCTGTTCGGCCGCATCGAGGTATTTCTCGATCAGCAACGGCGAGACGCTCAGCACGTCACCGATGTTGTCGAATCCCTCGCCGACATCGTCGCTGGGGAAGTTCTTTGCCGGCTGAAAGTCGACGCCCAGCAGGTCCCGGATCGTGTTGTTGTATTCGGCGCGGTTGAGTCGTCGAATCGTGACCCGGCCGGGGTCGCGAACGAGGTCGCAGTCAATGTCGAAAAGCGTCTTGTCCAGGTACTTGACGACGGATGCTCTCTGCTTGGAATCGGGTTGCTTGTCATGGTCCAGTGGCGGCATCGCCCCGAGTTCCAGGTACTGCAACGTCTTGGCCCAGGTCTTGCGGTCAGCCTGGACGTCTGCGGTCGACCGGTACTTGTCGAATCTCAACCCCCCGTTGTCGGTGTCCGGTCCGTGGCACTTGTGGCAGTAGGTGGCCAGGAACGGGGCGATCGTCTTCTTGAAGGGGTCCGGCGGCTTCGGCGGCGGGGGGGGTGTTTCGGGTGCAGGCGACCGATCGTCGTCTTCTGTCGCCGCCATGAGCGGGCGGACGGCCGTCACGGGACTCTCGGTCGAATAGACCCATGCGGCCAGCAGGGCCAGGGCACCCGTGCCACCGGCGGCCAAGAGCTGCCCGGGCCACGAGGGGCGCTGGGGCCGGCCGCGGCGGGACGAACGAGTCGGCACGGGGAGATCCATGGGGGTGAGAAGGCAGGTGGGCCGCCGGCAGGAGACACGATTATAGTCAGCCGAAGGCACTACGTGACAGACCGTGTGCTTTGTCCATTCGTCACGTCTCATCATCCGGAAGCGGTGGGGCCAGTCGTTCGTCACCGGTGCCGCGTTCACGCCATGCCCGCATCGCCTCTCGCAGGTCGGGGTGACCTGGCCAGCCCAGCGACAGCGCCAGGTAGACCGCGGCGGACAGGGCGACGGCGGCGAATCCAATGACAAGCCCGTTTCCGAGCCCCTCGGCCAAGCCCAGCCCGGCGAGTCCCGCCAGCAGGCTGTAGGCGGCCGCACGTGCCACGCCGGTCAGCACCCGTGGTTGGTCCTCGATTCCGATCGTGCCACGCATCGCCCACCAGGCGACGCCCAGCAGCAGCCAGGCTGTTGCCGAGGTCGAGATCGCCAGCCCCACCTCCTGCAGGGGGTTGATCAGCAGCAGGTTCAGCACCAGGTTGGGGACGAACAGGCCCAGCAGGCCGATCACCGCCAGGTGCTTCCAGCGGCCCAGCACCAGCATGGCCTGCACCAGGGCCAGGCCGGCCAGTTCGGGGAACAGGCCCCAGGCGTAGCCGCCCAGTGTCAGCCCGAGTCGATCGAAATCTGCAGAGTCGAGTTCTCCCAGCGAGAGGGCCGGCAGCAGGGTGCGGCCGGCGACCAGGACCAGCGCAGAGACCGGCAGCAGCAGAACCGCCGAGAACCGTACCAGGCGGCTGCAACTGTGCCGCAGGCCGTCGTGGTCGCCGCCGGCGACCTGTTCAGAGAAGCGGGGCAGGAGCACCCAGAGCATCGAGGCGACCAGGGTGCCCGAGAGGAAGTCCTTTCCCAGTGCGCTCCAGTAGAGGATGCTGAGCCGGCCTTCGGGCAGCCAACTGGCCATTGCACGATCGACCAGCACATTGACCTGGCCAATCGTGTCCAGCCACAAAAACGGCAGCACCACGGCCACAAAACTTCCGCCTCCTCGGAACAGCCAGCCACCGGGTGCCAGGAAGCGATGTCCGCTGCGGTGTGCCAGTCCGGCGAGAACCACGGCCTGAATCGACGTGCCGGCCAGCAGGCTCCAGGCCAATACCGCGGCGCCGTCACCTGTTCCCCGGACCAGCACCGCCGTGACGATCGCGGCGGTCGGCAGCACGTGAGTCCACTGTGGGCGAGCGAAGCTGTGGCGGGCATTGAGCACCGCGGTCAGCGCCGACACGGCCGCCGTCGGCAGGATCAGCCAGGCGGCTGGAGTGGTGAGGCGGGCGAGCGGCCCGGCCAACGCTCGATGACGCTCGGCGGTCAACAGCAGCGGCCATGCGGCAGGCAACATCCACCAGGCCAGTGCGGCCAGTGCCGTGGAGAACAGGAGCACCTGGGCCAGGTAGCGGTTGGTGAAGGCGGCCAGGTCCCCGGCCAATTCTCGGCGCGGAGCTTCGACGATGTAGCCGCGGCGGACGGCTCCCAGGTAAAACGCCAGGGCCAGGGCCGGAGCCAGCAGGGCCAGAGCGTAGGCGTCGATCTGGTCGCCGGCACCGAATCGACCGGCGATCACCAGTTCCTTGCCCAGCGAGGCGATTCGGCACAGCGCCAGCACACCTGCCAGCAGCAGGCCGGTTCTGGCGACGCTGCGCTGAGCGGGCATCCGTTTTCCTTGCCTCACAACGCCTCAACATCGACCCGGGCAGATGTTACAGTAAACTGCTGGGGATGTCGTTAGGCGGTGAGCGTTGACCGGGAGCAGGATCTCCCGGTTTCTGTCTGCCGAATTGTCAGTTCGAGCAATCAAACGGTGATGTCCATGAAGTCTGCCATCGTTCCAGCCTCGCTTTCCCGTCTGCTGACTGTCACCACAGTCGTCGTGGCCTGGGCCACTGTCATCCCGTTGGGGACGGTCGACGCCGTCGCTCAGGACGCGGACAAGAACAAGAAGACCGAGAAGAAGACCGAGAAGAAGACCGAGAAGAAGGTCGAGGACGAGAAGGGTCTGCCTGCCGGGCACTCAAACCACGGCGAAGCCTTCAACGAGGGGCCTCGGCAGAAGGCCTACTTGATGGGCGGGACAGGCAACGTCACCTTTCCGGTCACCTGTTCGAAGCCAGTCGTGCAGAAGTTCATCAACCAGGGAGTCGGGCAGTTGCACGGCTTCTGGTTCTTCGAGGCCGAGCGGTCCTTTCGGCAGGCTGCGGCGATCGATCCCGAATGCGCCATTGCCTACTGGGGAATGGCGATGGCCAACATCAACAACGAAAAGCGTGCCAAGGGGTTCATCGCGCTGGCGGTCAAACGAAAGGGCAAGGTGACCGAACGTGAGCGGATGTACATCGAGGCCGTTGATGCCTACGTCAAGGCCGGGTCGAAGAAGAACAAGGAGCGGAGTCGTACCTACGCCAAGGCGCTGGAGAGGATTTCGTACAAGTACCCCGACGACATCGAGTCGAAGGCCCTGTTGGGCCTGCAGTTGTGGGGCAATCGTCGCAAAGGGCTGCCGATCGACAGTTACCTGGCCGTCAACGCACTGCTCGAGCAGGTGTTGGCCAAAAACCCGATGCACCCCTGTCATCACTTCCGCATCCACCTGTGGGACTACGAGAAGCCCGACAAAGCGTTGAACTCCGCCGCCCGTTGTGGCCAGGCCTCTCCGGGCATCGCCCACATGTGGCACATGCCCGGGCACATCTACTCAAGACTGAAACGGTACGAGGACGCCTGTTTTCAGCAGGAGGCCTCGGCCCGGGTCGACCACGCGCACATGATGCGGGATCGCGTGTTGCCCGACCAGATCCACAACTTTGCCCACAACAACGAATGGCTCTGCCGAAACCTGGTCCACGTTGGACGCGTCAGCGACGCAGTCAGCCTGGCCAAAAACATGCTCGAGCTGCCCCGGCATCCGAAATACAACACGATGAAGAAGTCCGGCAGCACCCGTTACGGCCGGATGCGATTGTTCCAGGTGCTCGACACCTATGAAATGTGGGATGAGATGATCTCGCTGGCCGGGACCTCTTACCTCGAGCCCACCGACGACTTCAAAGAGCAGGTCAAACGTGAGCGGCATCTCGGGCGTGCCTATTTTCGTTCGGGCAAGACGAAGAAGGGAAAAGACCTGCTCGCGTCTCTCGAGAAACAGCTGTCCGGTCAACGGGCTCAACAGGAGAAGGCCGGTGTTGCAGCGCGGGTGAAACTGACCGGTGATCCAGCCAAGGAGGGGGCGAAGAAGGAGGCCGGCAAGACAGGCGACAAGAAAGAGGGTGACAAGAAGAAGGAGGCTGGCAAGACAGGCGACAAGAAAGAGGGTGACAAGAAGAAGGAGGCCGGCAAGACAGGCGACAAGAAAGAGGGTGACAAGAAGAAGGAGGCCGGCAAGACAGGAGACAAGAAAGAGGGTGACAAGAAGAAGGACGCCGGCAAGACAGGTGACAAGCCGACCAAGAAAAAGCCAGTCAAGAAGAAGCCGGACGAGGAGACGATCAAGAAGGCCGTCGATGCGGCCCGCAAGCCGTTCGCCGCGAAAATCGGCGCGCTCGTAAAAGCCGTCCAGGAGATGCAGGCTCACGTGGCCCTGTCCGAAGGATCCAAGGAGAAGGCGAAGGAGGCGTTGGGGCTGTTCAAGAAGGCGGGCGGCATGGATGCGACGTTCCTGGCATTTGTTCAGTTGGCGTCGGGTGATGAAAAGGCGGCCGAGAAGGCGCTGCGAGACCATGCCAAGCGGCGTGTGAACGAGGTTCATCCGCAGGCGCGGCTGGTTGAACTGCTCTGGGAGCGTGGCCTCAAGAAGAAGGCGGTCGAAGAATTCAAGACGCTCCGCAAGCTCTCCGGCTCGCTCGATCTGACCGCTCCGGTGTTCAGTCGGCTGGCCGCGGTGGCCAAGAAGGCCGACCTGCCAGGGAACTGGCGACTCGAGAAGGTGGTCCGCGATGACACCGGCAACCGCCCGAAGCTGGACGATCTGGGCCCGTTCCGTTGGAAGCCCCTGTCAGCACCCGACTGGAGTCTGCCGACCGTTGGCGAACGGAAGGTGGCCTTGAAGGACTACCGTGGCAAACCCGTGCTGGTGATCTTCTACCTGGGATACGGTTGCCTGCACTGCGTGGAACAGTTGCAGGCCTTTGCGCCCAAGACCGACGAGTTCCGCAAGGCTGGAATCGAAGTGGTCGCGATCAGCTCGGACAGCCAGGAGGACCTGGTCAAGTCGATCGAGAAGTACGGCAAGGACGGCGGGTTCCCGTTTCCATTGGCTTCCGACCCGAAGCTCGAGATCTTCAAGAAGTACCGGTGTTACGATGACTTCGAGAAACTGACATTGCACGGCACGTTTCTGATTGACGGCGACGGCATGGTCCGCTGGCAGGACATCAGTTACGAGCCATTCATGAACCCGGACTTCGTGCTCAAGGAGGCTCGGCGACTGCTCGACCAGACGCCGCTCCGCGAAGTGGCTCGCCGGACGGCTCGTTAGCGTCAAGTCGCTCTAGCCGAGTTTTGCGGGACTGCTAAAATGCCGGCAGGGGGCACCTGTTGGCCGTCGTACCGTCTGTGGGCGTTGCACCGTGCCGTGTTTGTCGCCTGAATTCGGATTGGAGCGACCGGTTGCCACCGGCGGGACGACGCGATGACCAGGACCTTCCAAGTGGGCCTGTTGGGGCTGTTCTTGAATGGGTTGATGATGACCGACACCGCACCTGCAGTCGAACCAGGCGATTCTCCGACTGCGAGAAAGCCGGGATCGGTGCCGAAAAACGTCAACGTGCCGGCTCCGACCCTTGGCGGAGCCCAGTTCTGGGGTGACGTGAGGTTCTTCCGGGGCTGGCGGATTCAGCAGAACGTCTTCACCGGCCACCACCGACTGATCGATTCCAGCGACATACGCCGGGCATGGGGAGCTCGCGAGGCCTGCGAGGATCATCTCGACGAAGTGATTCGGGTCAAGAAGCTGAAGCCAATGAGCGGCACGGCCGTGATCCTGTTGCACGGGGCGATCCGTTCGTCGAAGTCACTGAAGAAGATGGGGCTCGCGTTGGCCGAGGACGGGTACACGGTGGTGCCGTTCGACTATCCCAGCTCGAAGGCGGGGATCGAAATGTCGGCCGACTACCTGCAGCAGGTCATCGAGCGGCTCGACGGGATCAGCCGGATCCATTTCGTCACCCACAGCATGGGTGGATTGGTTGTTCGCTCGTGGTCGGGCCGGTATCGCGACAAGCGAGTGCGACGGCTGGTGATGATGGGCGTGCCCAATTACGGCGCGAGGATGGCCGATCACTTGAAGGGCAACCTGTTGTTCCGATTGCTCTACGGCCAGGCCGGGCAACAACTGCGGAGCGATCCCGAGGGGTTCATCTCGAACCTGCCGGTCCCGAAGTTCGATTTCGGGGTGATCGCCGGCCAGGCGGGGACAGCGCGGGGTTTCAACCCGCTGGTTCCCGGCGACGATGACGGCACGGTCTCGGTCGACAGCACTCGTCTGTCGGGTGCAACCGATTTCGTGTCCATCCGTGCAGGGCACTCGTTCCTGATGTTCAACCCGCAGGTCATCGAGTGGACCAGCCGCTATCTCAAGCACGGCCACTTCCGGAAGACCGGCAAGCGGCAGCCGATCCCGGTCGGACCGAAAGCCAAGGCCGGCGACTCAGGCCCCTGACAGCCGCAAGGCCTACTTGTCGGTCTTGCCGCCGTCGGTGTCCTTGGCCTGGGACTTCGCCGCTTTCTTCGGCGTCTGGTGCTCGCCCTTTTCGTCGTGCTTGTGTTCGCCCTTTTCGTCTTGCGAGTGATCACCGTGGTCATGGTCGTCGTGGGTGACGACTACCGGGAAGGACTTCTCACCGATCGCAAGGTCAATCTGCCCGGACGTCGATTCGTTGTCGTGGAACTTGTCGAACAGGGCTTTGTCGGAGGTGACAAACCGCGAGGACTTTCCGTCACCGTCGTTTTCTTGGGGTTTGGCCGTCAGCTTGTGC
The DNA here is from genome assembly GCA_963582065.1 of Planctomycetota bacterium. Taxonomy (GTDB): domain Bacteria; phylum Planctomycetota; class Planctomycetia; order Planctomycetales; family Planctomycetaceae; genus UBA8437. Next base: position 93,245 of record CAUZRQ010000004.1, read on the forward strand.
GTTTCGGCGTCCTTGCCGATGCCGATGGCCAGGACGATTTCTTCGGCGTCGATCGGCACGGCCTTCTCGGCTTCGCCATCGAGCACATAGATGGTGATGGTCTTGGCCTTTTCATCCCAGGCAATTTCGGCGTGGTACTGGTGTTCTCCCAGCGCGACCAGCGTTCCACCGTGCGGCGCCTCGTGCTCTTCGCCGTGGTGGTGGTGGTCATGGGCTTCGGGGTCGGCGGGCTTGATGTGGGCGTCTTCAAATTCCTGGAAGTTGTCGCCACCGCCACAGCCGATGCCGCCGGCCAGGATGCCGCCGATGGCAAGAAACAGCAGGCTGGCATCAATCCATGTGCATTGTCTCGGTGTCGCCATGTCTCGCCTCATCGTTGGTGATCGTGTGTTGTTGAGTGATCGGTTCCAGGGCCGGTGTTCATTCTCATGGATTGTCTGCCGATGGCTCGTCGTCTGGGAGTGGCGGTGCGCCGTGGGCAGGTGCTTCTTCCTGAAGATAGGTTCTGCCACGGTAGCTCATCGCCACCCCGACGAAAAGTACGGCGGCCACGGCCATCGCGCCGGTGAAGAACCAGTAGTAGTCCGCACCCTGCAACGTGGATTCTCCGTCGGCGCCCCTTGTCACCCGGTTGACCATCGCGGTCAGGAGGTTTCCGGCCGAGACGCTCAGCAGGTACAACGCCATGACGAACGATTTCATCTTCCGCGGCGACTGGGTGTAGCTGAATTCCAGGCAGGTGATCGAGATCATTACCTCGGCGGCGGTGATCAGCGCGTAGGCCACGAACTGCCAGGAGATGTGAGGGGTCTGCCCGGCATCGATCCACTCCTGGATCACCGACGAGACCGTGTAGGCGATGGCGGCGACGAACAACCCGATGCTGACCTTTCTCAGCGGTGTCAGGGTGAAGACGCGATTGATCGTCGGGTAGACCACGTAGTTGAACAGCGGCACGAAGATCAGGATCAGCACCGGGTTGACCAGACCGACCTGCGAGGGAAGGATCTCTATCCCGCCGATGTCCCGGTCCATGCTCTTGGCCTGTGCGACCCACTTCGAACCACCCTGGTCGAACAGGGACCAGAAGACGGCGACAAACAGATAGATCGGCAGCAGTCTCAGGATCGCCCTGCGTCCCGTCGAATCGAATGTCTCGCGCAGAAAGTCCCGGCCACCGGCCGGGATGTGGACGAACCGGTGACGACCCAGCCAGAACACGAACGTGGCCAGTGCCATCAGCAGTCCGGGGACACCGAATGCCCAGCCGGGTCCGTAGTGTTTCAACAACAACGGAGTGGCGAACTGTGAAGCGGCTGCCCCGACGTTGATCGATACGTAGAACCAGCCGAAGATCTTCGAGAGCAGGTGCTGGTTGGTCTGGCCGAACTGGTCGCCGACGTGGGCTGAGACGCACGGCTTGATGCCGCCACTGCCCACGGCGATCAGCAGCAGGCCGGCGATCAGGAAGGTCCGTGGCTCGCACGTCACCCCGAGCAGCGACTCGGGCATGTCTATCAGGGCCAGGCTGAGGTGGCCGATGCAGTAGACGGTCGAGAGCAACAGGATGGTCCGGTACTTGCCCAGGAAAATGTCCGAGGCCAGGGCGCCGAAGACCGGGAAGAAGTAGGCCGAGGCGACGAACCACGCCTGCCACTCGGTCGCCAGCGACTCGGTGAGGAAGTCGTCGGCCCCGGTCGAGGAAAAGAGGTGGCCGGTCATGAAGACGAACAGGATCGACCTCATGCCGTAGAAGCTGAAGCGTTCGGCTGCCTCGTTGCCGACGATGAACGGAATTCCCGACGGCATCCGCTGAGAGGATACCGGGGCGGTCAGGTATTTCGGCGTGCCGGGCTGGTCGGATGCCACGTCAGCGGACCTTTCGCGGTTTCATGCCGAGGTTCTCGATCAGGAAGGCCCACTTGTCGGCGGCCTCTTCGATGATCTTCGCCGTCGGCTTGCCCGCGCCGTGTCCGGCCCGGGTTTCAATCCGGATCAACACCGGTGTCTTGCCCCGGTGGCAGTGTTGCAGCTGGGCAGCGAACTTGAAGCTGTGTCCGGGCACCACGCGGTCGTCGGTGTCGGCGGTGGTGACCAGCGTGGCCGGGTACTTGGTGCCCGGCTTGAGGTTGTGGTAGGGCGAGTAGGCCAGGAGGGCCCGGAACTCCTTGGCGTTTTCGGCACTGCCGTAGTCGTCGACCCAGTAGCGGCCGGCGGTGAACTTGTGGAACCGCAGCATGTCCATCACTCCCACTGCCGGCAGGCAGGCACCAAACAGCTCGGGACGTTGAGTCATCACTGCCCCGACCAGCAGTCCGCCGTTGCTGCCGCCCATCACCGCCAGCTTTTTGCGAGTCGTGTACTTTTCGGCAATCAGGTACTCGGCCGCTGCGATGAAGTCGTCGAAGACGTTCTGTTTGTCCAGCTTGGTTCCCGCGCGGTGCCACTTCTCACCGTACTCGCCGCCACCGCGGAGGTTGGGCATCGCGTAGACCCCACCCATCTCCATCCACTGGAGCCGGCTGATCGAGAACCGGGGGGTCAGTGAGATGTTGAAACCACCGTAGCCGTACAACAGCGTCGGGCGTTTTCCGTCGAGCTTCGTGTCCTTGTGGTGCGCGATGAACATCGGCACCCTGGTCCCGTCCTTGCTCTTGTAGAACACCTGCTTGACGAGATAGTCATCGGGGTTGAACTGGACCTTCGCCTGGCGCCACAGCGTGCTTCGGCCGGTCACCATGTCATAGCGAAAGATGCTTGGCGGGGTCGCGAAGCTGGCGAATGAGTAGAAGGTCTCGGTGTCGGATTGCCGGCCGCCGAAACCGCTGGCGGTGCCGATGCCCGGGAACTCGGCCTCGCGGACGAACTGCCCGTCCATCGAGTGCATACGGATCTGCGTGCGGGCGTCCTTGAGGTAGTGAGTGACAAACAGGTTGCCGACCAGTCCCACGCCGGTCAGTGTTTCCTCGCGCTGAGCGATCAACACGTGATGGTGTTCGGGTTCGGGTTGCCGGATGTCGACGGCCACCAGTTGTCGTCGCGGCGCCTCGCGATCGGTCTTGAAGAAGAAGACCGGCCCGTCATTGCCCACGAACGAGTACTCGTGGTCGAAACTCGTCACCAGGTCAACTGGCATTCCGTACGGTTCGGCCAGGTCCTTGTAGAGCACCCGGTACTTGTCGTCGGTCCCCTTCCAGACGGTCAGCAACAGGTACCGGCCGTCTTCGGTCACTTCGGCGTCGAATCCCCAGTCGGGGTGATCGGGACGCTTGTAGACCAGCACGTCGTCAGCCTGTGGCGTGCTCACGCGATGGTAGTAGACCTTCTGGTTGAGGTTGAGGTCCTGGAACTTGGCTCCATCGCGAGGTTCGTCGAACCGGCTGTAGAAGAACCCGCGGTTGTCGTTGGTCCACGAGATGCTGCTGAACTTGACCCACTTGAGTTCGTCGTCGAATTTACGGCGAGAACCGACGTCCATCACGTGCCAGGTCCGCCAGTCCGATCCGGCTTCGGCCACTCCGTAGGCCATGTAGCGGCCGTCGTCGCTGAACGAGGTTCCGGCCAGGGCGACCGTTCCGTCCTTGGACCAGGTGTTCGGGTCGATCAGGATCTCCGGTTCGGAGTCGAGCGAGTCGAGGCTGTGCAACACCGATTGGTTCTGCAGGCCGTCGTTCTTGTAGAAGTAGTAGCGTCCGCCTTTTTTGAAAGGCGTACCGAACTTTTCGTAGTTCCACAGCGCTTCGATCCGTTTGCGGATAATCTCGCGCTGGGGCAGTTTCTTGAGGTATTCGAAGGTGACCTTGTTCTGCGCCTTGACCCAGCCGGCCACGTCCTTCGACTTCCGCACGTCGTCCTCCAGCCAGCGGTACGGGTCGGGTACCTTGGTGCCGTGGTGCGTGTCAACATGGTCACTGCGCCGCGTTTTGACGTACTCGATGTCGGCGGCCGGCAGCGTGGCGGTCATGGTCAATAATCCGGCGAACAAGATCAGGCGTCTCATGTCGGGTCTCCGGGCAGACGGCCCCCCCCCGGTTGTGCGAGTGGTTGCCGGGTGGGCGAGATGGTATTTAACCGGACCGGTTGGCCGTTGCAAAGGCCCCGGTGATTCGGGGCGACCAGGTGTGGAGGAAGGTGATGGAGATTTCGGCACGATCCTGTTGTCTGGTGGTGGTGTTGGGCCTGGGTTGCCTGCCGGTGATCGCCTCGGCCGGTGGTCCCGGTTCCAGGCAGGCCGACCGGCTCGAGACGACCAGGCGACTCAACAAGTTGATCGACGCCGAGTGGGACTGGCGGCTGCGGGAACAGCCGACGTTCGCGTCGTACCTGGGCGATCGACGTCACAACGATCGTTGGCCGGATGTGTCGTTGCAGGCGATCAACCGGCGGCATGCGCATCGTCGAGCGGTGCTCGAACAGCTCAAGGCAATCGACCGCAAGGTGCTCGCCCCCGGGGACCGGCTCAACTACGACCTCTTCCGCCGGGACTACGCCGGGTCGGTCGAGAGTCATGCGCACCGCTGGTTCCTGGTTCCGTTGACCGCTCGTGATGGCATCCAGGATGCGAGTTCGACTGCCGACGTGATTCGTTTCGAGCAGGTCGAGGACTTTCGTCAGTGGTTGGCGCGGCTGCGGAGTTTCGGCCGCTACATGGATCAGACTATTGCCTTGATGACGGCCGGGCTGAAGGAACGCCGCGTGCACGATCGCGAGGTGATGGTGCGGGTACCGGCACAGATCGCTCGTCAGATCGTCGAGGACCCCGGCAAGAGCCTTTTCTACAAGCCGTTCCGCAGTTTTCCCGAGTCTGTGTCGTCAGCCGACCGCAAGCGGTTGCAGAGTGAGGCGAGCAAGGCGATCGCCGAAGTCGTTGTCCCGGCCTATCGTCGTTTGCAGAAGTTCTTCGACAACAGCTACCTGCCCGGCTGCTTTCCTCGAGCGGGTGTCTGGCAGGTTCCCGGGGGCAAGGATTTCTACGCCTTCCGATGCCGACGATTCACCACGACCGACCTGACGTCCGAGCAGATTCACGAAATCGGTCAGCGGGAGGTGAAACGGATCCGGGGCGAGATGCAGAAGGTGATCCAGCAGACGAAGTTCGACGGCAGTTTCGGAGAATTTCTCGAGTTCATGAGGACTGACCCTCGGTTCTACTACAAGAACGCCAAGGACCTGTTGGCGGCCTATCGCGAGGTGAGCAAACGGATCGACCCGCACCTGGTTCGGTTGTTCCGTCGATTGCCACGAATCCCCTACGGTGTCGAACCGATCCCGATGCATCTGGCCCCCGACACGACAACCGCCTACTACCGTCCGCCGTCGGCCGACGGCACTCGGGCGGGAACGTATTTCGTCAACCTGTACCGACCCGAGGTGCGGCCGAAGTACGAGATCGAGGCGTTGAGCCTTCACGAGGCGGTGCCCGGTCATCACCTGCAGATTTCACTTGCGATGGAACTCGAGAACGTGCCCCCGTTCCGTCGTTTCGGGGGTTACACGGCTTTCATCGAGGGTTGGGGGCTGTACAGCGAAAGCCTGGGCGGCGAATTGGGACTCTACAAGGACCCGTATTCCAAGTTCGGTCAATTGACCTACGAGATGTGGCGGGCAGTGCGGTTGGTCGTCGACACCGGGATGCACCACGACGGGTGGACGCGGAAGCAGGCGATGGACTTTTTTGCCGACAACACGGCCAAGACGCTGCTGGATATCGAGAACGAGGTCGATCGCTACATCGCCTGGCCGGGACAGGCGTTGGCGTACAAGATCGGTGAACTGAAGATCCAGGAATTGCGGCGGCGAGCCGAAAGGAAACTGGGCGACAAGTTCGATGTCCGCGAGTTCCACGACGTGGTGCTGTCCCGTGGTGCGGTGACGCTGGACCTGCTCGAGGAACAGGTCCAGCAATGGCTCGAAGGGCAGCGGCCCTAGTCGTCGAGTCGTGCGGCCAGCCACTCGGCCGTCGACACTGCCCTGACACCGGTCAGGTGCTCGACCTGGTGGCGGCAACTGAACCCGGGGGCGACAACAGGGCCGTTGTGGTTGCGGACGGCTGGGGCCAGCACCCGCTCGCCGATGGCCAGGGACACTTCGAGATGGTCCGGTTCGTAGCCGAACGAACCGGCCATGCCGCAGCAGCCGCTGTCGAGGTCCAGTGCACGCCCGCCGCCGCGACGGATCGCTTCGAGTGCCGGGTCCGTGCCGATCAGTGCTTTCTGGTGACAGTGTCCGTGGTGCAGCACCATCTCGTCGTTGGTGTCGGAATGTCCCGGTTGTTGTTCCGGAAGAACTTCGGCTGCCCATTGTTCGAACGTCCGGCAGGCGCGGGCCACCTCCGCGGCCGCCTCACGGCTCGGCTCGGAGACCAGTTGCGGCAGGTCGTCGGTCACCGCCGACCAGCAACCCGGCTCGAGGAACACGATTGGCCGATTGGCTCGAGCCAGTGGAGAGAGGGTCTCGACCAGTGATTCAGCCTGACGACGAGCCTCGTCGAGGAAGCCACGGGAAATCAACGGACGGCCACAACACACCGGCGAAGCGATGCCGGCCGAAAGTCCCAGGGACTCGGCCACTCGGATGGCGGCCAACACGTGGTGCGGCTCGCAGTAGATCGAAAACGTGTCGGGGAAAAACACCACGTCCGCTGTGAGCGGGTCTGCGAGTTCTCGCGACCGGCATTCAGACAGTAACGACCGGAGGGCCATGCGGGGCGGTCGCCGCTCGGCAGCGATGCCGGCAAACCAACGGCCGAGCCGTGTGCCGCTGACCGCGTTGAACAGTCGCGGCCAGTTCGAGGCCCGCTCGAGAGTGCGGCGGATTCCGGCGAATCGGTGATCGTGCCGAGGTCGCGGGTTGTTGCGATGGAACTGGAAGAGGTATTCGGATTTCATCCGGGCCATGTCCACCCCGGTCGGGCATTCGGACTTGCAGGCCTTACACTCCAGGCACAGGTCCAGGACCGGTTTCAACGACGGATGGGCCAATCCCTCGGGGCCCAGCTGTCCGTTGATGGCCATTCGCAGCGCGTTGGCTCGACCACGGGTCGAATCGGATTCGTTGCGAGTGGCCATGTAGGACGGGCACATTGTGCCGACCAGGCTCTTGCGACAGGCGCCCACACCGCTGCACTGTTCGGCCGCGCGTGCAATTCCGCCGAAGTCCGAAAAGTCGAAGGCCGTGTCCGGCGTGGGCGTGACGTGATCGGGGCCGAATCGCAGGTCGGCCGTCAATTCGGGTGCGTCGACGATCTTGCCGGGATTCAGGAGTCCGTCGGGATCGAACGTACGCTTGATCTCTCGAAACGCCTCGTAGAGGACCGAGCCGAACATGCGTTCCTGGAAGGGGGATCGAACCAGTCCGTCGCCGTGTTCTCCGCTCAGAGCTCCTCCGAATTCGAGAACCAGGTCGGCCACGTCGTCGGCGATCGCAGCGAATCGTGATACGCCGATGTCGGTCTTGAGGTCGATTACCGGACGGATATGCAGCAACCCGACCGATGCGTGGGCGTAGAACCCGGCGCGGGTCTCATGCCGGTCGAGAATCTCTTGAAACCGGGCGATGTAGTCGCGAAGCCGGTCGGGAGACACCGCCGTGTCTTCGACGAATGACACCGCCTTGGCGTCGCCGGGACGGGCCATCGACAGTCCCAGTGCCGCCTTGCGGAGCTTCCAGACTCGCGCCTGCTCCTCGGCGACCGTCATTCGGTGGAAGTGTGTGCCCAGGCCGTGGCGGCCGAGGTGCTCCTCGATCCGGTCCAGTCGTCCAGACAACTCGTCGGCCGAGTCTCCCTGGACCTCGGTCAGCAGCACTCCGGCCGGGTCGCCGTCGATGAACCAACGCAGCGGTTCGAATTCGGTCTTGCCGACGGTGTGCGAAAGGATCATGCGGTCGACCAGTTCGACGGCCGAGGGGTCGTGTTCCAGAATCATCGGGACGGCGGCGAGTGCCTCGTGCAGGTCGTCGAACTGAATGCTCAACAGCGCTCGCTCACCCGGGATCGGAGCCAATCGCAGTGTCGCCTCGAGCACCAGGGCCAACGTGCCCTCGGAGCCGACAATGATCCGCGAGAGGTTTGCGGGGCGATGTCGGTCGGGAGTGAATTCGTCGAGGTTGTAGCCACCGACTCGCCGGAGGAGTTTGGGATACCGTCGGTCGATTTCGTCGGCGTGGTCCCGGGCCAGTCGCACGACGGTATCTCGGCAGCGGATTTGCAGCGAATCGGCACTCGAGGTCGCGGGGTCCGAATCGTCCAGAACGACCACGCTGCCGTCGGTCAGCATCACCGTCAGGCTGTCGACGTAGTCGATCGTCTTTCCATAGACGACCGAACGGGTGCCCGAGGAGTTGTTTGCGATCATTCCGCCGATGGTGGCCCGGCTGGAGGTCGAGAGATCCAGGGGCAGGACCAGGCCGTAGGGTTTCAGGGCCGCATTGAGCTCATCGAGCACGATGCCGGGTTGGACGCGGACCCGTTGGCGATCGGGTTGGATTTCGAGGATCGCGTTGAAGTATTTGGAGAAGTCGAGTTGCAGTCCGGGTCCGATCGCCTGGCCGGCCTGGGAGGTGCCACCTCCTCGAGCGGTGATCGAATGTCCGTGGTCTCGGCAAAACGACATTACCGCGGCGACATCCGCGGCGTGCCGTGGCCGCACGACCGCGGCTGGCATGATCTGATAAACGCTGGCATCGGTGGCGTACATCGCGCGGGTCGCGAGGTCGAGCGAGATGTCACCATCCAGCCGGTCCTGCAGTTGGGCGTGTTGTGTGGGAGAGAGAGTCACGGCGTCAGGATCCGAGTGCTCGCAGGCCGTTGGTAAGGAGTTCGAGGCCGCGGGCGAGATTGTCGCCTCCGGAAGCGAACGAGATCCGTAGGGTTCCCTCGGCCGAGGGTCCGTAGGCGCCGCCGTGCATCACCACCACGCCGTGGTCGACCAGCAGGCTGCGTCGGATGTCGTCCGAGGGACGGCCGAGATCCCGGACGTCGGCCATTGCGAAAAAGCCTCCTTCGGGAACCAGCACATCGACGCCGGGAACATCGGCCAGGGCGGTCATGACGAGTTCGCGACGGCGACCGTACTCGGAAACCATGTCCAGGACACAGTCCTGCGGCCCGTCGAGAGCCGCGGCTGCGGCGTCCTGGACGAAAGTGGACGGACCGCGGCTGGATTGCTGCAGCACGAGGTACATGGCCGAGATCACGTCGGCCGGTGCCGCGCAATAACCGACCCGCCAGCCGGTCATCGCGTAGGTCTTGGAGAGACTGTTGACGACGATGGTCCTTTGGCGGGCGTCGTCCGAGAGTGCTGCGGGAGTGCGGTGACGGTGACCCGGGTAACAGATCGACTCGTAGATCTCGTCGCTGATCACGTACAGGTCGTGGCGGCGGGCCACTTCGAGCAACGTCGTCCATTCGTCATCGCTCAGGACGGTACCGGTCGGGTTCCAGGGAGAATTGACCAGCATCGCGCGAGTCCGCGGCGAACAGGCGGCGTCGACCCGATCGGGGTCCCAGGCGAAGCGTCCGTCGGCCAGGGTGGCGGGCACCGGAACCGGCCGTCCACCGAGTTGGAGGATGACCGAGAGGTAAGCGTCGTAGACCGGTTCGGGCAGCAGCACTTCATCATCGGGGTCGAGCACCGCCCCGAGAGCGGCATGGAGGCCCAGTGTGGCGCCGCTGGTGACCAGGATCTCGCTGTCCGGTGCGTACTCGGGGCCGCCGTGGCGTTTGATCGCCCGGGCGACCGCCTCCCGCAGCGATGGCTCCCCCCGGTTGTCGGGGTAGCCGGTTCGGCCGTCGGCCAGCGCCCGTAGTGCTGCGGTGACGATGTGCCCGGGCGTGGGCAGGTCGGGGGCTCCTCGCATCAACGAGACCGACTGCCGACCTTCGGCCTGCAACTGCCGGACCTCCTGCAGAATCGTGTTGACGGCGGTCGGCTTGAGTTGTCTGAGTCGACGGGCAAGAGGCATGTTCGATGCCGCCTCTGGGCTTGGTCGGTTGGCAAATCGCAGGGAGCATTATAGGCTTCGCGAAATCGCGGAGACCACCAGCGGGGGCCACTCGAATTGGACTGGTTGCACGAGCATTGGCTGCAACTGCTGTTTGTCGGATTGTATCTCGTGATGCTCGCTTGGCACGGGTGGCTCGGGAAACGCCGGACACACGGGCTGGATGACTACCTGGTCGGCGGCCGCCAATTGGGTGGCGTCGTGATCGGGCTCTCGTTCTACGCCACGTTCGTCAGTTCGGTGACGTTCGTCGGTCACGCCGGCCGCAGCTACGCCTACGGGCCCTCGTGGTGGCTGATCTGTGTTGTCGTGTTCACCACGATGGTGTTCGTTTCGTGGTTCGTGATCGCGCCCCCGTTCACGAAGCGAGCCCGCGAACTCGGGGCGTTGACGGTGCCCGATTTCCTGGGATTTCAGTTCGATTCGATTCTGCTGAGGCAGTTGGCCGGGGCCGTGGTGGTGGTTGCCTCGCTGGCCTACATGGTGGCCGTCTACGAGGGGGCGACCATGTTGCTGGGGGTGTTGCTCGACTTGGATCCCACGCTGGTCACCGTGATCATCTTCGTGGTGGTCACCGCCTACACCCTGGCCGGCGGCTTCCACTCGGTCGTTACGACCGATGCGGTGCAGGGGGTCATCCTGCTGGCCGGCGGGCTGTTGCTGCCGGTCTCGATGGTCATGCGGGCCGGCGGCATTGGTCCGCTGCTCGATGATGTACGGGCCGCCATGCCGTCGGTTCTTGACTGGCAGCCTCACGGCGAGTTGGCCGGGGAGGTGACAATCGGCACGTTGATCGGACTGGCCCTGGGTGTGGGGTTGAAGATCATCGTGGAGCCGCGGCAACTGTCTCGGTTTTACGGACTGGCCGACGACCATCAGCTTCGGCGCGGTCGCTGGATCGCCCCGCTGATGCTGTTCACGACCTACCTGGTGATGTTGCCGGTCGGGTTTCTGGCCCATGCGTTCGTAACGCCTGCGGATCTGGGGGGTGGCACGGGAAAATCGCTGACCGACAGCGTGATTCCACACTTGCTGGGACCGGATGTCGGCCTGCTGGGCCCGCTGGCCGGTGCATTCTTCCTGACCGGCCTGGTGGCCGCGGCCATGTCGTCGATCGATTCGGTGCTGCTGGTTGCCGCCTCGAGCGTCGATCACGACGTGATCGCTCCCACGCGGTCAGACGACCGTGGTGTCGGTCGGACGAGGTTGTGGGTGCTGCTGCTCTCGGCCGCTGCGGCCTTGCTCTCGTTGATGCTCGACCAGGGGATCACAGAGATGAGTTCGTTTTCGGGGTCACTCTACGCGGCGTGTTTCCTGCCGACACTGATCCTGGGCCTGTTCTGGCGAAGGTTGGGGCGGGCCGCAGCACTGGCGGCGGTGGCGACCGGTTTCACGACCACCTTGGTCTGGTTCATCTTGCGGCAGGGCGAGTGGCTGGGCGAGTGGAAGGCCGTTCACGAGGTTTACATTGGCGTGACCTGCGCACACGGGGTGGCGTTCCTGGTGACGTGGTTGGGCGGCAAAAAGGGCAAGCCGCCCGCCCTGCCGACCGCGATCAACTAGTTTCGCCAATCGACTCGCGGGGTCGGTCCATCAACAGCAGGCCGCCGATGGTCAGGGCGGTGCCGATGATCATCCAGCGGGTCATCGGTTCGTCGAACATCAATACGCCGGCCATCGAGGTCAACGCGATCTGCGAGGCGTTGATCAGGTTGGCCCGCACGATCGAGATGTGTTTCAGTGCTGCGGTCAGGAAAAAGAACGCGGCGGTGGTGAAGCCGCCGGCGACCATCGAAATCCAGAATTCGCGTGGCGAGGTCTGCTGGAGAATCCAGTCGCCGCCCTGCCGTGCCAGGACGCCGCCGCCCAGCACGACGATCGCCGTCGAGGAGAGCAACAGGATGGTCACGGCGGTGCTGACACCGGACTTGGCAGCCTGTCGGATCACGACACCTGATTGACCCCACCCGACTCCGGCGACCAGTCCCATCGCCACCGTCATCAGGATCAGCCGGGTCCCCCCCTGCCCCGACACCGATTGGGCGTAGTCTTCGGCATCGATTGACAACAGGCAGATGGCTGCGATCAGGACGAACATCGCCATCGTGGATCGGCGGCTGACCTGTTCACCGATCATGATCACACCCAGCACGGCACCACTGATCAACAGCGAGGCCTGGGAGAGCGGGACGGTCAGGGCCATGCCACCCAGGGACAACCCCCACTGGAAACCGACATTGCCCATCAGTTGCATCGCGGTTCCCGAAGCGAGCAGTACGAAGATCATCCGTCGAGATGGCCAGATGACCGTGCCGCGAGCCGTTTTCCAGGCGACGACAATCGAAGCGACGGCGACGGTCGGGGCGGCCTTCAGGCACGAGACCCACGCCGCCCAGTCGACACCCTCGTCGGTCACGGCTCTCAGGGCGATGATCGCAACCGTGTAGCAGAACGACGAGAAGACGGCCAGCAGTGTGCCGCGGAGGGCCATGTCAACCACGCCCGCCACCGGGGCGGCAGGGGCCGGGTGTCCATCGGGAGTATGCGGCGGGTCGGTCACCGGGCGGCCGGGGTCAGGATCGTTGTGGCCGCAGCACGCGGCCCGGGCGGGTCTCGGTGTGTACGCCGTTCAGGACCACCGGCAGGCCGTTGACGAGGACCGCGTCGATTCCCTCGGGGTACTGGTGCGGGGCCTGGAAGGTGGCCTTGTCGATGATCGTCTTGAAATTGAAGACGACGACGTCGGCGGCGTGGCCGATCTTAAGCGTTCCGCGATCGGCCAGCCCCAGTTGTTCGGCGGGCATCGCGGTCATCTTGTGGATCGCCGTTTCCAGGGGGAACAGCTTCAGTTGTCGGCAGTATCGGCCCAGCACCCGGGGGAAGCAGCCGTAGTAACGAGGATGCGGCATGCCCCTGGCGGTGTCGGCACTGACGGCACGTCCATCGGATCCGATCATCGACAGCGGGTGCCGCAGCACGCGCTGCACTTCCCGCTCGTCCATGATGAAGTTGATCATGCCCACCCTGCCGTTGCCCTCGATCAAGAGATCGATGCATGCCTGGACACCGGCACACTTCCTGGCTCGTGCCACGTCGGCCACCTTCTTGCCGATCCACCTGCGGTTGGCGCGGTTGCCGACGGTCGTGATCTGGATGTCGTCCCATTCGATCCGAAAGAAGTTCGGCCAGTTTTCGGTTCCGCGGACCATGTCGCGGGCGATTCGGCGTCGCTGGACGGGATCTTTCAGCCGGCCCAGCATCGCCCCGCTACCCCCTGCGTGTGCCCAGGGCGGCACCAGTTGGGCCAGTCCCGCACTGCCCGCGTGGTAGGGGTAGACGTCGACACGGACGCGGTGACCACCGCGGTTGGCCGCCTCGACCATGGGCAACGTCTTTCGGGTGGTGCCCCAGTTTTCACGTCCGGCCGCCTTGTGATGCGAGATCTGTACGGGCAGGCCGGCCTCGCGGCCGACCTGAATCGCCTCGCCGACAGCCTCGACCAGAGTCGACGCCTCGCCGCGGATGTGCGAGGAATACTGGCCGCGGTGGCGAGCGGCCACGCGGGCCAGGGCCACGATTTCTGGTGTTTTGCTGTAGGTCCCCGGCGGCGAGACCAACCCGGTTGAGAGGCCGACCGCGCCGGAACGCATGGCTTCGTCGACCAGGTCCTGCATCCGCCTGAGTTCGACCGGGGTGGGTTGCCTGTCCTGGGTGCCCATCACCGCTCTGCGAATGCTGTTGTGGCCGACGAGTCCGCAGACGTTGATCGAGGTGCCGCTTTTTCGCAGAGCCTGGAGGTAGTCGCCGTAGGTGCTCAGCTTGTGACCGGCCACCTCCACGGGAGAACCAACCGGTGCCGGAGAACTGCCGCAGTTGCCGATGACGTGGGTGGTGGCTCCCTGGCGAACTGCACTCTGGGCCAGCCCGTCCTCCAGAAGAGAGCGGTCGCTGTGGGTGTGCATGTCGATGAAGCCGGGGCAGACGATCCGTCCGGTGGCGTTGACGGTCCGCTTGGCGTGGGCGTCGGCGAGGTCACCGATCGCCGTTACGCGGTCTCCGCGAATGCCCAGGTCGTTGCGGGCTCCAGGGGTTCCGTTGCCGTCGACGATCGTGCCGCCCCGGATCACGACATCGAAACGGGGCGCTGCACCAAGTCCAACCGTCGCTGTGGTTGAAGCGACAACCAGGCCACCGGCCGCCAGCTGCAGAAAATCTCGCCTCGTGGTTGTCGTGGCCATCTGGTGGTTCCAGCCGTTGTGTTGGTTCGATGGCCAATTACAGCCGAACAGCGGGTTGCCTTCAACGACGGGTGAGCGGATTGGCTCGAGATGGCCGCTGCCGGTAGACTGCCGGGCGAGCCCATGCAGGAAATCGTCTTCGATGACAAGTACGAGTTCATCCCGCCACACCGCGGCAACCTGTGGCCGTGGGTGCTGGAGCGCGTGGTCGGTTGGCATCTCCGGCGGCAATTCGATATCGCCTCGATCGAGATTCGTGGGATCGAGCGGTTGCGGGCCTCGCTGAAAGCCGGTGACGGGATCATCGTGGCACCCAACCACTGCCGCCCCAGTGATCCCGCAATCTTGGGCGCGGTGGCCGTCGAGGCCGGTTGTCACGTGTTCGCGTTGGCGAGTTGGAACGTCTTCAAGGTGAACGCGTTCCAGTCGTTCCTGGTCAGGCGGATGGGCGGGTTCAGTATCTATCGCGAGGGAATGGATCGGGCGGCATTGAATTGCGCCATAGAGATTCTCGAGAAGGCGGAAAGGCCGCTGGTGGTGTTTCCCGAGGGGATGATCTCGCGGACCAATGACCATCTCAACCTGCTCCAGGACGGGCTGTCGCTGATTGCTCGTGCGGCCGCACGAAAGCGAGCGGCGACCGATCCGAGCGGTCGGGTGGTGGTTCATCCGACGGCTCTGAAGTACCGGTTTGACGGAGAGATCGAGTCGAGTGTCGCGGGAGTGCTGAGCGAGATCGAAGGTCGATTGAGTTGGCAGTCGCAGGAACAACGGCCGTTGTTGGAGAGAGTCGAGCGAATCGGCCAGGCGTTGTTGACCCTGAAGGAGGTGGAATACCTCGGAGCCCCCCAGGCCGGTTCGGTCTTCGAACGGCGAGACCGGCTGATCGACAGTATGCTCGGGCCGCTTGAAGAGGAATGGTGCGGCGGTCGGCGGGACGGGGGGGCCGTGGCGCGGGTCAAGCGTCTTCGGATCGAGATTCTCCCCGACATGGTTGAAGAGGACCTGCCCGAGGATGAACGACAGCGACGGTGGCGACAACTGGCCGACTGCTACCTGGCCCAACAGCTTTCGCTGTACCCCACCGATTACATCGGGCCGGATCGGCCGGTGGAGAGAATTCTTGAGACGATTGAGCGATTCGAAGAAGATCTGGCCGACGTCGCCACGGTGCACGGTCCACTAACGGTGCTCGTGGAGGTGGGGGAGGCGATCGAGGTGTCTCCCCGGCGGTCTCACAAAAGTGAAGGAGATCCACTGATGCTGGAACTGGAGACAAGGATCCAACGATTGATCACCGGGTTGGCTTCGGAGGTCGAGCAGGCGAGACTGCTGCCGGTCCCCCGGGAGCAGTCGACATGAACGATGTGTCGGATCATGGAGAGATCCAGCGGCCGAGACTGGCCGAACGGAGTGTTCGGGTGGCCGTGGTCGCCGTGGGTATCGGCCTGTGGCTGGGGACCCAGTCGCTGCTGGGAGTCCGGGAATTTGCGATCGATGATGCGACCCGGGACGCCGCGTCACGCGCCTTGACCGTTGGTGACCGGGTTCACGAGTGGACCGCGGACTGGAACGGGCGTCTCGATCGGAACCGAGACGCCGCCTCGGCACTGTTGATCACCAGTTCGGTGCTGATCGACCTGGTGGCTTGCTGGATTTTTGCGTCGACGATCTTCGGTCGTTCGATTCGTCCTTTCCTGGGGTTGCTGATCCTGTTTTCGTTGAGGCAGCTGTGCCAGTGGCTCTCGCCGCTGCCGGCCCCGGTCGGGATGTTGTGGTTCGACCCGGGGTTTCCATCGCTGCTGGTGACCTACGAAGTCGCCAACGACTTCTTCTTTTCGGGTCACACGGCGCTCGCGGTCTATGGCGGTATCGAGTTGGCGCGACGATTCGGCCGGATCGGAATCCTGGCCGGCGGGTTGTTTGCCGTGTTGCAGTCAGCCGTTGTCCTCGTCCTGCGGGCGCATTACACGATGGACGTGTTCACCGGTGTGGTTGTGGCCGTGCTGGCCGCGGTCGCGGCGGACCGGTTGGCCGGACCACTGGATCGCGTCGTGGCACGTGTGGCGGGGCGCGACGAGTGATCGCCACTACTGCATCAGCACATGCTGATCCAAGAACTCCTCGACCGCCCGGTAGAAGTGATCGATCGTTTCCTGCTTCCGCCACCCATGGCCTTCACCCTCGTAGAGGTGGTAGATGTGAGGCGTGCCGGCGCGGCGCAAGGCGGCGACGACGTCGTCTGATTGCTGGCGGGGTACCACACGATCGATGTCACCCTGGAAGACGGCGATCGGTCGGCGGATCTTCTCGGCGTGGAAACCCGGTGAACGCTCGTGGTACAGCGCGGCTGTTTCGGGCAACGGTCCGATCATCGTGTCGGTGTAACGGCTCTCGAACTTGTGCGTGTCGCTGGCCAGGTGGAACTGGTTTGCGACCCCGTAGAGATTGACCCCGGCGGTGAACTCGTCGGGATGGTGCGCCATCACCTGCAGTACGGTGAATCCGCCGGCGCTGCCTCCCATGATCACTCTACGATCCGGGTCGACCCGCCGGCTCTCGACCAGGTGCCGCACGCCGCTGATCGAATCCTCGACGTCGCAGATGCCCCAGTTGCCCCGGAGCTTCAGCATGTATTCTCGGCCGTAACCGGTGCTGCCGCGGTAATTGACCTGCAGCACGGCCCAGCCGCGGGTGGTGAAGTACTGGACGTCGGCCTTCCATCCAGCACGCGACTGTGACGTGGGGCCGCCGTGGATCATCGCGATCACCGGGGGCAGTCCCGTACCGGTGAAACTCTCGCTGGCCGGTGGATAGAACAGTCCATGAGCCGTTTCCCCGTCGGCCGATTCCCAGCTGATCGCTTCGGGGCTCGACAGGCCTTCGGCCGACAACGTCTCGCCGGTCGATCGTGCTACGATCCGCGATGTGCCCTCGTGGATGTCGCAGAAGACGACTCGCGGCGTCTGCACGGCGCTGCTGCCGATGATCGCCACTCGAGAACCGGTTGAGGCGGCGACGATCTGTGAGATGTCTGTCATGTCGGCCAACGGTTCGACGACCGAATGGTCCCCGCTCTCCAGTTCGATTCGCACGACGCTGTGGAACCCCTGCCGGCTGGCAACGGCGAGAACCGACCGCCCATCGCCGCAGACGGCGTAGGTTCGCATGTCCTGGGCCCAGGCGGGAGTCCCGAACTCGACGCCGTCCTCGGTCAGCCATTGGACCGAATCGGCCTGGAGGTCCCGGCAGGCCAGTCGGCCCCAACCGGATTCGTCCGAGACGTAGAGCAGTCGGCTGCCGTCGGTGGTGAATTCCGGCTGGAAGATGGCGATCTGGTCACCGCCGGCCACCACCCGTGGTGTGCCGGCCACGGGCAGCGGTCCCGAGGTGTCCAGGTCGGCGACATACAGCGTGGTGCCGTCCCATGGCATGTTCGGGTGGTCCCAGGCAACAAACGCCAGACGGGTGCCGTCGGGACTCAGCCTGGGCTGCATGTAGAAGTCGTGTCCGGCGGCCAGGATGACGGGCCAGTGTGTTCCGTCGGAGTCGGCCACGGCGATACGGTCGATTTCCTCGTCGGTGTGGACGTAGACGACGAAACGTCCGTCGGCCGAGACGTGGGGAGAGGCGGCGCTGCCGAAGGCCGGGGTGATGGGCCGGGCGGTGCCGCCGGCCAGGGACTGGGCGAACAGGCGACCGGTACGATGCACGACGAAGTAGGCCACACCGCCCTGGACGGTGAAGTCGCCGCCGCCGTAGCCGACCTCGGCTCGCACGCTGTGCTGGACGGTCAGGTCTCGCGGGGCATCACCACTGTCGTCGTCGACGAGCAGCACGCCCTGGCCCGATCGGCCCTCGAGCCAGACCAGGGTGGAACCGTCGCTGTCGAATGCCACGCCGTCAATCCGTCGACCGGCCGCCACGGCGGCAGCCGTCAGAGGACTTGTCCAGCGTCCGTACTGTCGCGTTGTCTTGCTCATGAAACGATTCTGACCGGTCGCCGCCCGCTGGGCAAACATGGATCGATTCGAGAGGCCCGGTGCCCGTCCAGCGGGTATAACTGGAGCGGGAGTTGAAATGCTCGCCGTGGCATTAGACAAGGAGAGCTCGATGCTCCGGATCGCCCACTTCACCGCCTGGCTGGTCGTTTGTCTGGCTGTTGTCTCGACCGCCGCCGACAAGCGGACCCACATCGACACGCTCTCGCCAGTCAAGTCCCGCGGCCCGTTGCTGGCCGATCATACGGGTCTCGTGGGTCAAGCCAATTGCCGGCCGGTCGGCGGGCGTGTCCAGGTGAGCCTGCGGTGGTGCTCTCAATCACCCGATCTCAAGTCGATTTGATATAAGGAGTTTGTCATGAAAACGAGGCAGAACAATGTCGCGGCCGGTTTTGCCGCGGGGCTGATCCTGGGAGCCGTCGTTCTCACCGCATTCGGACAGAACGAGGCGAAGAAGGGAAAGGCCGTCGAGAAGAAAACGACCGCCAAGCGGACGACTCAGCGGACTTACACCGTGCCCCGCTACGCGGTTCAGTACGATTCCGACCAGCAACTTCTGCTGATCACCGACAACGCTTTCAGCCAGTTGTACCTGTACGACACCGGCAAGTCGGGTGCCAATCAGCTCAGGAGTCGGATCGACCTGAGGCAGACAGGTGCGTCGCAGTTGCGGGCGGTGAGTCCCCGGGCGAAACCGGTGACTCCCAAGAAGTCCAAGACCAAGGCACCAAAGAAACCGGCACCAAAGAAACCGGTTCCGAAGAAGAAGAAGTGAGGCCGGCCCAAAAGAACAACTGCCCCGGAGTCCGCGGGGGATTCCGGGGCAGTGTCAACAGGCCAGGTCGGTTGCGGCGTCGTGGCGAACCGCTGCGCTGAGCATCTTCGCGTTCGGCACGGTGTGCCGATGAGTCAGCCCGTTATCGGTGGTTTCGATGACCGTGGCCACCGGGCCGACCTCGCGAACGATTCCCTGGATCTCCGCCACGCTGACCGAGTCCCCGACTGCATTCTTTGCCGGACGTAGTAACCGGACATGATGCCGTCCGCGACATCCCGGCCACCGAGTCGCACCGAGAGCGGTGATGGCAACATCGAGTCGGCCGTCCCGATTGAAGTCGGCCACGGCCAACTGAAAACGGTTCTGCTCGATCGACGAGGCAGCGAGTTTCCAGTTGTCGAGAATCGGCAATCGGTCGAGTCCCCAGTCGACGGTGGCGTCCCGGAACATCGTTATCGGGCCACAGCAGAACAGGGAATGGGGGCGTGAAGGGGTCAGCCATCGAGAAAATCACTGCCGAGTGCCAGGAGAGAATTCTTGACATCGAGCCGTCGGGTGACGTCGTTGCCCACCTTCTGTCCGGCCGCCCGGATTCGTTGGTGGACATCCTCGATCACCTGCTGCACATCCGGCGACCAGCCCTGGCCGGGCTTTCCCAGTCCCTGTGCGAAGTCGTTGGGGCCGACGCTGAAGTAGTCGATCCCGTCGACGGACAGGATGTCATCGAGATTATCGAGGACACCGGCGTCTTCCAGCAGTGCACCCACCAGCGTGTTCTCGTTCGTCTCACGGTACCACTGCACCTTGTCTCCCAGATCGTGGTCGTAATCACAGCCCCGATTGCCGCCGAAGGACCGTTCCCCCAGAGGTCCGAAGTAGCAGGCCCTGACCAGTTGTTCGGCATCGGCGCGACAGGCGATGTGCGGACCGAGAATGCCCTGGATGCCTCGGTCGAGATATCTCAGGATCGTCGAGGACTGGATATCGGGCACCCTCGCGATCGGCGTGATGCCATTCAGTTCGGCGATTCGGCAGTGTTCTTCGATCGTGGCCAGGTCGAACGGTCCATGTTCTCCGTCCAGCCAGACGAAGTCGAAATCGAGCCGCCCGAGAATTTCGACGATGTGCGGTGAGGGAAAACAGAGCGAGAAGCCTGTGGCGATGCGACCGTCGCCGATGGCCTGTTTGACCCGATTGATACGTGGCATGGGGCTGTCTCCGAAAGAAAGAGTCCGGGTGTGAGAGTCGGGGGACTGCTGGTCGCGGTATTCTATCCCGCCGGTGTGACTGTCGGCCAACTCGTCCCCGGCGACGGTTGCCCACGTGGTTGCCACGGGTTTAGGATGCGGACCCTTTCTTTTCCAGATGCTGACTCACCTCGGAGACACCACCATGCGTTCTTGCCGGATGATGTTCGGATTGTTGCTTGCCGCCACGCTCTGCTTGGTTGCTCCCCCGAGCGAGACCGCCGGCCACGCGGCTGCTGCGAAGGAGAAGAAGAAGGCGGGCAAGGTGACCTTCTACGTCCGCTACGAGGACGACGGCGACGTGTCGTACGGGATCCTCGAGGGCAAGAAGATTCGCAGGATCGACGGCGACCTTTTCGGCAAGTGGAAGAGGACCAACAAGACGGTTGACCTGGATGACGTCAAGCTGCTGGTCCCCTCGCGGCCGACCCAGGTCTTTGCCATGGCCGGCAACTACAAGAGCCACCTCGGTGATGAAGACAAGTCGACCACGACGATCACCACCGTCACCAGGATCACCCAGGACAACAAGAGCGGAAAGACCGAGACGACCTCGGAAACCACCTCCGAGACCCGTCGCAGTGGCGTGATTCCACCGAAGTTCCAGATTCCCCAGCCCTTCTACAAGACCATCAGTTGCCTGTTGCCTCACGGGGGCACCATCATCCTGCCCAAGGACGCCAAGACGGTGCACTACGAGGCCGAACTGGTCATCGTGATCGGCAAGAAGACCCGTAACGTCTCGAAGAAGAATGCTCTGAAGCACGTGCTTGGCGTGACGTGTGGCAATGATGTCAGTGCCCGCGTCTGGCAACGGAACGACGTGCAGTGGTGGCGGGCCAAGGCCTCGGACACCTTTGGCCCCTGTGGGCCGGTCATCGCCAGCGGACTCGACTATGACAACCTGCAGTTGACACTCAGGCTCAACGGCGAGGTCCGCCAGGACGAGAGCACCAAGTACTTCATCAACGACGTGGCCTCGATGGTCAGCTTTCTCAGCCGGCACGTGACGCTGCACCCCGGCGACCTGATTTTCACCGGCACGCCGGGTAAGACCGACGTGATGAAGCCGGGTGATGTTGTCGAGGTGGAACTCTCGGGCGTGGGTATCCTGCGGAACAAGGTCGCCGCCGAGAAGTAGCCCTCACCGGGTGACGGGCGGCGAGGGGTCAATAGGCCCACGGTGTCCCGTCGCCGCGGCGGATGGTGGGCCGCATCCGGCGGACGTAGGGGTGTTTCCGGGCGGCGGCGATGTCGACATCGCAGCCCAGCCCGGCCGAGAGCGGGACGCTGACATGGCCGTCGGCGTAGGCCGGCACCGTCGAGAACACCTCCTCGATCCGCTCATCCCAGTTGGCATCGAATTCCTGGATCCCGAAGTTGGGCACCGCCAGGCTGACGTGCGCGTTGGCCATGTGGGTCACCGGCGAGATGTTTCCCGGCCCGTGCCAGGCGGTCAGGATTCCACGGGCCTCACAGACCGCGGCGATCTTCCTGGCTGCGGTGATGCCCCCGACATGGGCCAGGTCGTGGCGGGCGTAGTCGACGAGGTGCTCGAACCACAGTTCCTGTCCTTCCCACGGGTTGCAGAACACCTCGCCCATCGCCAGTGGAACCGGCGACTGGCTGCGGACCAGTCGGAAGGTGTCGAGGTGTTCGGGGCGCAGCAGGTCCTCGAGATAGAACAGCTTGAACGGGGCCAGGTCACAGGCCAGTCGGAGTCCCTGTGACGGCGTGACACGTTCATGGACGTCGTGGATCAGTTGGACCGAGTCCCCGAGTTCGGCTCGCAGGAATTCGAAGAGCTTCGGAATCAGTTGGGTGTAGGGTTCCGGTTCCCAGGTCTCGGCGGGGGGCACCCCGCGAGAGAAAGCCTCTTCGGTGGCTGCCTGTTGGGCGTCGGTGGCCGGCACGGCGTACCCCGATTCGAGTTCCGGAACGCCGACCTGCACCTTGATCACCTGGTAGCCCACCTGCTGCAGTTCGTGGACCCGTTCCAGCACCTCGTCAAATGTGCGGCCCGAGACCGAGCGGTAGGTCAGCATCCGGTCACGCACCCGGCCCCCGAGCAACTCGCAGACGGGAAGTCCCGCCTGCTTGCCTTTGATGTCCCAGAGTGCCATGTCGATTCCGCTGATGGCCGAGAGATGAACCGAGCCGGAGCGGTAGTACGGCAGGTGGTAAATCGTGTGCCAGAGTTGTTCGATACGTCCGGCGGGTTGCCCGATCAACGCGGGGGCGATGTGTTCTTCGATCATCGCGGCGACGGCCATTTCACTGCCCGAACAGGTGGCGTCGCCCCAGCCGTGGAGTCCGTCCTGGTCGGTCGTCACCCGGACGAGGACGAAGTTCCCCAGCGGGGCCCGCATCGGGTTGGTGACGACGACATCGACGCCGGTAATCAACGGCGAGTGGTCGGGCATGGAATCGCTCTGTGGTGTTCGGGCTGGACACCCTACCGGGTTTGTCGCGACTGTGCGACGATTCGGGTATCCTGTTCGGCGATCCACATCGGTCCCCCGGAGGCTCGAACATGACCCGCCACTTCATCGTCCTCGCCCTCTTCTGCCAGTTGGCCACGTCCGTTCTGGCTGCCGACTTGCCCTCGTACTTCCGCAAGAGCCAGGGTGCGGTCGGAGACGATTTTGCGTTGCCCGAGCAATTCGGTGCCAAGGAACAGTTGGTGTGGCGGCATGAGGTCTCGCCGGGAATCTCGACCCCCTGTGTTCACGGCGACCTGGTGGTGCTGACAACCTGGGACAAGAAAACGAAGGAACTGGCAACCGTGGCCTTGGATCGGGCCACCGGCACGCTGCGTTGGAAGAAGGGGCTGAAGCCTCAGCGGGTCGAGAAGACTCACTCGGCGGGCAGCCCGGCGGTCTCGACCCCCGCATGTGACGGCAAGCGGATCTACGTGTTCTTCGGCAGTTTCGGACTGGTCTGTTATGACCTGCACGGCAAGGAACAGTGGCGAAAGCCGATGGGGCCGTTCCAGGACGAGTTCGGGGCGAGCAGTTCGCCGGTTTTGGTTGACGATCTGCTGGTGCTCAGCGAGGACCACGATGTCGACTGCTTCCTGATCGCCTTCGACCGGGCCAGCGGCAAAGAGGTCTGGAAGACCAGTCGCCAAGGGCAGACGCGGAGCTATTCGACGCCGATCGTCTGGAAGAGCGCCAAGGAGCGTGTGCTGGTGGTGGCCGGGGCACTGAAGATGACCGCCTACGAGATCAAGACCGGCAAGCCGCTGTGGTGGGTCAACGGGCTTTCACGGATCGTCGATACCACGCCGGTGACAACCGCCGACCATCTCTACATGGCGTCGTGGACGCCCGGCGGCGACCTGACGGAGCGGATTGCGATGGAGCCGTTCCCCCAGGCCCTGAAGAACCTGGACAAGAACAAGAACAAGAAGATCGCCAAGACCGAGTTGCCCAACGGGAGTCCGGTGGCAGCCAGGTTCTTCCGCATCGATCTGGACCAGGACGGAGAACTCAACTCTGTCGAGTGGAAGAAGCACGCGGACGTGTTCAAGAATGCCCAGAACGTGGCGATGGCGGTACGGCCCGGCGGACGCGGCGACGTGACCAGGTCCCACGTGGACTGGTTGTCTCGAGAAGGCCTGCCGGTGGTGCCCAGCCCAACCGTCTACAAGGGGCTGCTCTACATGGTCAAGAACGGTGGTATCCTGACCAGCCTGGACGCCAAGACCGGCAAGCGGACCCGCAGGGGGCGAATCCCCGGCCGGGGCAACTACTACGCGTCGCTGGTGGCCGGTGACGGCAAGATCTTCGCCTGCAACGAGGCGGGAGTGATGACGATCATCAAGGCGGGCAAGACCTGGTCTGTGATTGGCTCGCACGACTTCGGCGAGCGGATCCAGGCCACGCCGGTCGTACACGATGGCCGGATGTTCATCCGGACCGATAACGCGGTGTACTGCTTCGGCCGCAAGTGAATCGGTCGACTAGTATTCGGTTGTCCCCATGAGTTCTCCGTCGTGGCGGTTGCACAGGCGGCGGTAGACGGCGGGGTTGATGCTGTCGCTGAGGTAGCGGACCGAGGTGTCACCGAACAGGAAGTTCGCGCCGCCGGAATGGAAACTGCCGAAGCCGCCGACCGTCAAGGGTTCCGCCGGGGCCGCCTGCCCGCCAGGCACAGCCAGTTGACCAGGCAAAAGAGACGTCGTCTTGTTGATCAGAATGGCTCCGTTTCTCAGCGTGCTGTTGGTGCCCGAGGCCCAGCCCATACCACCGGCTGCGTTCGAGGTTTCGCCGGCGAATAGTGTGTGGCTGCTGCCATCAGGGATCTGCTGATAAGTGACGCTGCTGTTGAGGAACAGCACGCCGTTCTGATCGACGTCGATGGGGCCGTCCTTGTAGGTCCTGGGAGTGTCCGGCTTGGTGCGTTGGCCCGCCGGCTCCGACTGCCCGTCATGGTGGACGCCTGCGTAACTGTTCGTCCCGACTGCCGCATTGCCATCGGGCGAGGGACTGTCGTCGTCGGTGGCTCCGTCCGGATTCTCCGGCACTGCGGTGACCGTCGGCGGGAGCACTGAGGAGGGACATCTCAGCAGTGAGATCGGCTGAGCCCGTGCTTCGGCGTTCGGCTTGGCGTAGATGCTCTTCCCGAAGTCAATGTGCCGGTGGATGTTGCCCTCGTCGATGAAGGGCAGCAACTGTACGAACCAACTCATGTGGTACCCGTTGGGACGATTC
>CAUZRQ010000005.1:0-110956 GCA_963582065.1 Planctomycetota bacterium
TTCGTTCCCGGTCAGTGGACCCGTTACTCGCGAGGTTCAACAGGGTGCCGCACTTTTCGACCGCCTCGACCCCCGGCGCACTTTTGGGCCGCCGTTTACACATACGACCTGTTGTCTATAAAGACCCAGAATGCGGCATTGATCTCCTTGAATTTCCCCAACCGCTTGAATTCCGCTACCTTCTGGGCGTTGCGGCCGAGTCGCTGATGGTCGCCTACGACATGTTTATTCGTGATCGCAAGGCCATCGTGCGAGACGATGAAGCAAGAGCCCCGAGACCCATTAAAGAGCTCATAGTAGAATGCCTCGCCCTCGATGACCCGTTCGACGAGTTCTCCATCATCGTCCCGGTACAACCTCTGCTGTTCATCTTCGGAGAGGTTGTCCAATTCACTTTTCTTACGGAGTATCGGGGGAAGTCCAAGTTGTTCGAAAGCATCTCCGTGCCGATCTATCCCCTTCCACCCACACACCACCATTCCGATGGCCCGTGTCAGGTGCTGGCCCTCCTCAATCGACTCGATCGGATACCCATCAGTAGCTGGATCGTCTCCACCCTGTGGCTCGGCGCCTCCCGGACCCGTAATGCCAGGGCCGTTCTCGGGCTCGATTATTTCGGGAGCCTGCTTGTCTCCCGAAAGTGCCGCGACGAGAACGACGACCAGCACCACGACGAGACCCGAAGCCCCGAGACCATAAGCCAACCGCCGTCGTCGACTGGCCAGACCTGGGGGAATGGCTTTAGGCGAAGACGGCAGCGAAGGTGGACTGACAGGCTGGATCGGCGACCCACCCGACGGTGGATTGGCCTTGGTTGGAACAGGTGGTTGAGTCGCGGGAAACTGGGTCGGCTTGATCCCGCCCGGCCTGGGAATGACAATCGCCTGCTGACATTCCACACACGTCAGCCGCGAACCCATCAGGCTCTCGGGCACGCGATAGGTTTTTCCGCAGGAGCAGGAAACCTGGATCGCCACGGTACTTCTCCGAGGTTCGGACGAGGTAATTGAGCCGGACTGACGCGGGTCACTACATTGTGCTCCGCCGAAAACGTAACCACCAGCCTACCCCAACCGGAACTTCCACCTGTAGAGCTTTTTCGCCCACAACTCATTTCCCGACCGCCACTATCGGTGTTTCTAAGCTCCTACGACCTTGGCATCCTCGACGGCATCCAGGACCCTGGTCGTCCACTGCGTGTCGTGTGGATCCACGACGAGAACTTCGAAGTGATGCCGACGACCCTCGATCGCGACGCCGGGCAGATCGTCGACATGCAGATCGATGTTGAACAGCGACGGCAACTTGGTGGGAATGTTCCGCAACGGAATCTGCCGAACGGCCTGTTCGTGAATTCGCCGATTAATGACCTGTGAAACGCGGATGCCATAGCACCACAACCACCACCGCACCGATCGTGGCGAACGGCCTGAGGTCGTGTAGATCGCCACCTCGTGACCCAGCGACTGAAGCCGACCAAGCAGGTCGACGGCCCCGCGGCGAAGCGGATCTCTCAGCCAGGACCGCAAGAACCAGGGGACCCGGTTTTTCTCCTGCAATTCGCTCGGCAAGTTGCAGACCAGCGTGTCGTCCAAGTCGAAGGAGATCTTCATCGGCCCAACCATCGCTCCGGGGCTCTCGAAGAAGACCCTGCACAATTCGCGGCAGCGGCGTGGTATAGGGAGGTCCGGACGAACGGTCAACGCCTGTTGCCCGACCACCAGGCTACGGCCAAGTGACCCGGCTCCCCCCCGGCCACGTGATCAGTCGATCCAGAAACTGAACAGCCGGGCCCGGGCCAGTTCGAACTTCAGCCGCGGCCGCACGGCTCGGGGCAGACTGGCTCCGCCTTTCCACGCCACCACCAGGTCGATTCCGTCACCGGTGATCACGTGGCAGTCGTCAAAACCGAATCCGGAAATCGGACGGTTGTCCTCTCCGACCAGTGCCGCCCGCAACCGGCCGCCCTTCTCGACCTGGGCATTGACGTGCAGGCGATCGCCCCGGAACGTCAACGGCCGCGTGGTCACCACGCCCGGCTTCTGGCCGCCGTTGATCGATACGAACCGGTCCCGCTTCAACGTCGCCAACCCCAGCGCGTAATCGGTCCGCTGCGAATCGGGCAGCGCCTTGTTGTTCGCCTCGATCTCGGTCGGCGCACCGAAGTAATAGACCCACACCTCCTCGCCCACCTCGAGCACCGACACCGGCCTCATGATGCTGGCGTCCCACGTGTCGTGGCGATCGTTGAAACCCATGAACGGCTGGCCGGCGCCGACCCGGGTCCATGTCGTGCCGTCCCGGCTGCAGTCCAGTTCGACGTACGTCGCGTGACGCTTGCTGCGAGCCGGCACGAACATCCATCTCAGGCCCAGGTACTGGCCCTGGTAGAGAAAACCCCGGTGTCCGTAAATCTGGACATCCGATCGTCGTGCCATCATCGTCGGCGTCGCCCGGGTCCAGTGCACCAGGTCGTCGCTGAACATGATCCCACGGCCCCGCTCGGTACCCGGCGACACCACGAACTTCACGTCGCCGACATACCGTTTCTTCAGAGAATCCCACCAGAACCGGGTGGTGTCACCGATCCCGTTCTGAGGGACCCCGTACCCGCCGGTCAGGCTGGGAATCACCGGCCGCGACAGGTCGCCGGTCCAGCGGATTCCGTCCCGCGAATAATGCACGTAGTACCCCTCGCGGACGGCCGGGTTCTTCCGCTCGACCAGCACCAGCGACTGGAACCGCCTGTTGGGGTCCGGCTCCTCCGGACGATGGAAGACCCCCTGCATCTGCCCGTAGGGGATCACCACGTTGTTGGGTCCGAGCAGGCCCTTGACGGTGTGCATTCCCAGTTCCGGCCGCTTCCAGTTCACCCCGTCATCGCTGACCGCGTAACTGTTGGCGAACCGGATCAACTGCCCGGTGGAAAGCGTCTGCCAGTCGTCCCACGAGACATACCAGGTGCGGAACCTGGGGGCGGTCTCGAATTGCAGCACCGTCTCGATCACCGCCTGATTCAACGGAGCCCGATCCGCCTTGAACACCGGGTTTTTCGGATGCCGCTTCGGCTGGTGGACCTGGCGGCTGACATTGTCGGCCCGGGCCAGCAGCATGTTGTCGAGGAACAACTGCCGCTCGGGTCCGATCCGCACGGCGATATCCTGCATGTCCAACGGGAACCTCACCCGCTCGTTGCCCATCGCCCGCCACGCCGCCTTCAACCTGGCGATCTCGACCGGTTCATTCAGCGAACTGTCCAGGTAATCGGCCGCAATCGAGACGACCGGTACCGCGGCCACCAGCATGGCCGTCAACGTGAGCCTGGGCGTGGTCGGTTTCATTGCTGTCGATCCTTGTCATTGCGTCCTGTGAAGGAGGTGAGCACCGCATCCCAGGCGAGTCGTGTCGCCAGGTCGACAACCGCCCGGGTCTGCTTTCGGTCCGTGGCCGATCCGACCTCGCCGGTCGTCACCGCGTAGAGCACATCGCCGTCGATCAGCGCGTGAAAGGGCTGGATGGCGCGGGCCATCGACGTGTGGACCTGGCGAGAGATCTGGCTGAGTTCCCAGTCGCCGAGTTTCTGGTTGGTCACGACCACCGTCAACGTCGTGTTTCCCCTCGGTGTCGACTCACCACCATTGCCGACCGGGTCGTTGTAGATCCGCCGCCGACCGGTCTTGGGATCGAGATGGCCGCGGACAACCCGTCCGCTGCGATCGACGATGGCACCGACCGAGTTGACCACGGTGAAGACACCGACCCGGACCGGACCCCGGCGACCGAACGCAGCTCCCTGTCCGGCCAGTTCGCGCTTCGCTGCCGGTTCGAGCCACTTGCCGCACGAGGCCGAGGCGCCGGCACCGTGGGCGCCCAGCGAGAAGCGGCCCGGCCGAGCCGCCTCCAGGGCAGCCTGCCCGAGTTCCCGGTCTGGATAGGTCGAGGTCGTGCGAACACCGAAGTCGTAGATGACCGCACCCGAGACCAGGGCGATGCGTTCCCAGTGCGTCGAGTAATCCTTCCGCTTCAGCAACCCGGTCGCCACGCCACCGACGGCTTCGAGGCCATAGAGCGAGCCGCCGGTCAGGCAAATGGCGTCAACCGGAGACGCCCCCCGTCGCATCGCGTCGGTCCAGAACGTCGCCGGCGAGCCGCCGCGGATGTCGACCACTCCGGTGGCCCGCTTCGGGAAATGAAACACCGTGCAACCGGTCGGCCCATCGGGATAGACCGCCGAACCGATCCGCACCCCCGGCAGATCAAACTTCAACACGTGGTCGCCCGGCGACGTGTCGATCTTCCGGGACGACCGCTCCGCGACCGCGTCGCGGGAACCCGCGGCAGCGGCCAACCCCATCCCACCGGCACCGGCACCGGCAACCGTCAACAACTCGCGACGAGACAACAGTGCGCGGGAATCGGACGTGTTTGTCATCAGAATTCCTCCCCTCCTGCAATGCCAGGCCCCGACAAGGCAGCCGGGAAACAACCTCTAGGCAAGCAGCTCGTGAACCACACGGGCTTCGAACACCGAGGTCAGCTTCTCGTCCAACCCGTTGTGTTCGAAGAACAACTCGTCGTGGTGCATCCCCAGCAGGTGCAACAGCGTGGCGTGGAAGTCGGTGACACTGACCCGGTTCTCGACCGCCTCGTACCCGAGTTCGTCGGTGGCCCCGTAGACGCTGCCCGCCTTGACGCCTCCCCCGGCCAACCAGACCGAGAACCCTCGCGGGTTGTGATCGCGACCGGCCGTCGACAGGTTCTTCTTGTCGGGCAGCTGGGCGATCGGCATCCGTCCGAATTCTCCACCCCAGACGACCAGGGTGTCTTCGAGCAGCCCCCGCTGCCTGAGGTCCTTCAACAGCGCGGCGATCGGCTGATCGGTTCGGCCGCAGCACTTCTTCAGCCCGGCGACAATGCCGCTGTGATTGTCCCAGATCTGCCGCTGCGTGCAGATCTGCACGAACCGCACTCCCCGCTCGACCAGCCGCCTGGCCATCAGGCAGCGGCGGGCGTAGTTGTCGGTCGTCTTGTTGTCGACACCGTAGGCATCGAGCGTCTGCTTGGATTCCTGCGAGAGATCCAGTGCATCGGTCGCCTCGAGCTGCATGCGGGCGGCCAAGTTGTAGCTGGCGATACGGGCATCCAGCTGAAGGTGGCCGGGTCGCCGGCGTCGGTGGATGCGATCGAGCCGTTTCAGCAGGTCCCGCTCGACGGACAGGACCCCGGTCGGCTGGGGCACCTCGCGCGACAGGTTCAGCAGCGGGGCACCCCGCGTCCTCAGCGGTGTCCCCTGGTAGACCGGCGGCAGCAGGCCGTTGTGCCAGTTCTGCGCGCCGTTGACCGGCGGGCTGCCCTCGGCGGCCAGCGCAACAAACGCGGGCAGGTTCTGGTTCTCGGTCCCCAGCCCGTACACGACCCACGATCCGAACGAGGGCAGCCCCTGGATCAGGCGGCCCGACTGGTACTTGAAGATCGCCGGTTCGTGGTTGGGATGCGTCGTGTGCATCGACCGCACCACGGCCAGCTCGTCGGCAACGGTGCCCAGGTGGGGCATCAGTTCGGAGATCTCCAGGCCCGATTCGCCGTGCCGTCGGAATCGCCACGGGCTGCGGAACAACTTCCCGGCCTGTTCGGGCCCCGTCAGATCGGCAGCCACCTTGTCGAAATACCCCTCGCCGTGCAGTCGGTCGAGCTTCGGCTTGGGATCCAGCAGGTCCATCTGGCTGGGGCCACCCTGCATGAACAGCTGGATGACGGCCTTGGCCCGGGGACGACTGGGCGGATCCTTGGGCGTCACGTCGTAGACGCCCAGTCTCTGCTGAGCAACCGATTCCTCGGCCAACAGCCCCGAGCCGCCAAACAGGTCTCGCGAGAACAGCCAGGCCAGGGCCGTGCCGCCCAGCCCGTCACCCATCCGGTCGAAGAACCGGCGGCGGTCGAGGCGGCCGGGGACGTCGACCGGCGAGGCGATGGTTCGGGGAGAGTGGAATGCGAGTGGCATGAGGACCTGGTCCGGGGACGATGGCGTCAGTCGATGTAGAGGAAGGCGGCCGAGTTGATCAGGGCGTGACAGTAGGAGGCGAGTGCCCGACGGTCGGCGGGGGCACCCTTGTTGGGCCGACCCGCCTTGGCCTCGGCCGCAAGATGAATGGTCCAGTGTTGCCGGAGCAATTCGAGTGCCGTGAGGCCGGCCTCGAGCTCCTCCTCAGCCGGTTGGCGACTGAACGCCACCAGGTGAGCTCGCCGGACCTGGGACTCGATCCCCGCTCCCGTCTCGCGTTCGACCCGCTCGGCAAACGACCCCGCCAGCTGGTCGATCGTCGCGTTGTTCATCAGGAACAACGCCTGAAGGGCCACGGTCGATTCGGGCCGCTGGATGCAGTTGGGCGTCATGCTGGGCAGATCGAATGTCGAGAGGAACGTGGGAAATTCCTTCCGCCGCTGCCTCAGGTAGACACTCCGTCGCCACCCCGCTCCGACCGGCTTGGCTGTGACCAGGCCGTCCTTGCGGACGTTGACCGGATCGGCCGGGCCGAACTGCGTGTTGTTCAGACGATCGGCAACCCACAACGCCGTGTCGCGAACCAGCTCGGCCTCCATCCGCTTCAGCGGCATCCTCGAAATCCATTCGTTGAGCGGATCACGCCGCTGTGATTCGGACGGGCCGCTGCCGGGATCGACGGCCGAAGAGACCTGGCAGTAGGTGGTCGAGAGCATCATCAGCCGGTGCATCGCCTTGACGCTCCAGCCACCGGCGACGAATTCGCCGGCCAGCCAGTCGAGCAGTTTCGGGTGGGTGGGATCGTCTCCGATCTGTCCGAAGTTGCCCAGCGACGCGACCAGGCCGTGGCCAAAGTGGTGTTTCCAGATCCGGTTGACCATCACCCGCGAGGTCAACGGATGATCCGGCTGCACGACCCAGCGAGCCAGGGCCAGGCGACGTCCGGTCTGGGTAGCTCCCTTCCAGGGGGGCCGGACGACAAAGGGCACCCGGGGATTGCTGAGCACCGCGGGAACACCGGGTGAGACGGGGCGGCCCGGGTTGTCGTGGTCGCCCCGGATCAGGATGTAGGTCGGCGACGGAGTGCCGCGGTCCCACAGGGCCTGGATCGCCTGGGCCGGGGGCCGCTGCGATTCCAGCTTCTTCACCCGGTTCAACAGCGGATCGGCGAACGCCTTGAACACCTTGTTGCTCTTCAGCAGGTGGGCGATCAACTTGTCCCGGGCGAGCTTCTTCTCCTTCTCGGGAAGCGTCTTCCGCAGCCGCTCGGCCTCGACGTTGACCTTGTGCTGCACGTTGTTGATCTCGACCTGCAAACGATCGTTCTCGGCCGTGTCCTCGGCCGTGACGATGTTCAACCGCCGGATGCCGAACTTGTACTTCTTCTCCGAGCCCCCGACCGGTTTCAACCAGTCGTTCTCGTCGAAGGCCCCCTTGAAGATCGCCGCCAGCCGGTAGTAGTCGCGCTGCGGGATCGGGTCGTACTTGTGGTCGTGACACCTTGCGCACTTGACGGTCAGTCCCAGCACGACGGTGCTGAACACGTCGATCTGGTCGGCGATGACGTCGAGTCGATCCGAGATGAACGCGACCTCGCGTTCGCTGGTGCTGTCGGGAGCCATCCTCATGAAGCCCGTCGCCACCAGGTTCTCGTAGATCTCCTGGCTGATCCGCTTCGCGTTGGCGTAGTCGACCAGTTCATCACCGGCGAGTTGTTCCACCAGGAAGCGGTCGTAGGGCCTGTCGCCGTTGAAGGCGCGGATCACGTAGTCGCGGTACCGCCACGCGTAGGGCCGCATGTGGTCGGCCTCCAGCTTGCCGCCGAACGAATCGGCATAACCGACCACGTCGAGCCAGTGACGGCCCCAGCGTTCGCCGTATCGGGGCGAGGCGAGCAGCCGGTCGACCAGGCGGGCGAACGCTCCGGGACGATCATCGTCGAGAAACCGCTGCAGCTCCGCCGGTGACGGCGGCAATCCGTGCAGGTCGAAGAAAGCCCGTCGAGCCAGGGTGGCTGGATCGGCAGCCGGCGAGAACTTCAACCCCGCCTCCTCGAGCCGATTCGCCACGAACGCATCGATCGGGTTCACGATCGAGTTGACCGGCGACTTCGGGACGGCGATGTGACCCGGAGCCTGGAAGGCCCAGTAGCCGCGGTCGTCGTCGTCGACCAGCGGGTCATCGGCCGTACCGGCCGTCTCGGCGGGCAGCTTGACCTCCGGTGCCCCCGCCTTGATCCACCGCTCGAGCCGTCCGATGTCACGGGCCGGCACCGGCCTGGTGCCGGTGTTGAGCAGGTTCTCCTTGGGCGGCATCTGCCCGGCATGGATCCGCTTGATCAACAGGCTGGCCCGGGGCTTGCCGAGCACGATCACCGGTCCCGACTTGCCGCCTTTCAACAGCGACTTGCGATCCAGCAGGCTCAGGCCCCCCTCCTGGTGGTGCCGCCCGTGGCAGACCGTGCAATGCCGCAGCAGGATCGCCTGGACGTCGTGCTGCGTGACCGCCGGATCGGATCCCGGCTCGGCATCCGCTTCCACCGCCGCCAGGCCAATCCACAACCCGACGACTATCGGCAGCATCGTCAATCGAGACAGCACGCACGACGACACGAGTCGGCCCCCGAGGGAAATAGAAGACAGGCTGCATTATAACCAATGCCCCGCCAGGTTGACCGCCAAGGGCTCAGGCCGGGGCATCGCCTTGCACCAGCCCCTCCCGGGTGGGACCATGAATCCTCTCGCCGCTCGGTCACCTTCATGCCAACTTGCCTCGTCATGACTCCACGCCACGTGATCCTGCTGTCGGTGATGCTGGTCGCAGGCACCGTGACATCCCCGGCGGCCGACCCCGTTCCCGATACCGACTGGCGGCAGTTCCGCGGGCCGGCCGCATCCGGAGTCGGACGCGGGCACCGCTTGCCCGAATCGTGGAATGTCGAGACCGGCGACGAGGTGGCCTGGCGGACGCGGGTCCCCGGCCTGGGCCACTCGGCCGTGATCGTCACCGGCAACCGGGTCTTCGTCACGACCGCCGTCAGCGGCCGCAAGGACGCCGGGATCAAGGTGGGCATCTACGGCAACATTGCCTCCGTCGACGACAAGACCACACACTCGTGGCGACTCTACTGCCTGGACCGCAACACCGGCCAAGTGCTCTGGAACCGGTGCCTGCACGAGGGTGTCCCCCGCATCAAGCGGCACACCAAGGCCACCCACGCCAACGCCACGCCCGTCACCGACGGTCGCCGTATCGTTGTCTCGCTCGGCTCCGAAGGCCTGCACTGCTTCAACCTCAACGGCAAGCGTCTCTGGAAACGGGATCTCGGATTGCTCGACTCCGGCTACTACCAGGTCCCCGCTGCACAGTGGGGTTTTGGCAGTTCGCCGATCCTGTTCGAGAACACGGTGATCATCCAGTGCGATGTTCAGCAGGGGTCCTGCCTGGCCGCTTTCTCGCTGGACGACGGACGGCAGTTGTGGGGAATCGGCCGGGACGAGGTGCCGACCTGGAGCACGCCGACGCTGTGGCGGCACGGGAACCGGTCCCAGGTGGTTGTCGCCGGTTACCGGCACTCGGGCGGCTACGATCCCCG
The DNA here is from genome assembly GCA_963582065.1 of Planctomycetota bacterium. Classification (GTDB taxonomy): domain Bacteria; phylum Planctomycetota; class Planctomycetia; order Planctomycetales; family Planctomycetaceae; genus UBA8437. The sequence goes on from CAUZRQ010000005.1 coordinate 9,597, forward strand.
CACCGGCCGGGAACTGTGGAAGCTGACCGGCGGCGGAGACATTCCCGTCTGCACGCCGATCGCCGCGGGCGACCTGATGATCCTCAGTTCGGCTCACGGACCAAGCCGCCCACTGCGGGCGATCCGCTTCGGTGCCACCGGCGACATCACTCCCAAGTCGACTTCGGGTTCGACCGAGCACATCGCGTGGTCGCTGCCCAGCGAGGGCGTCTACATGCAGACCCCGATCCTCTACGACGGCCTGCTGTACGCCTGCCGCATGAACGGCGTACTGGGATGCTACCAACCGGCGACCGGTGAACGGATCTACCGCGAACGCGTCGGTGGGGGTGTCGGCTTCACCGCCTCTCCGGTGGCCGCAGACGGCAAGCTGTATTTCGCGAGCGAGGACGGACGGGTGCACGTCGTTGCCGCCGGCAGGACCTACAAGCACCTGGCCACCAATCCCCTGGGCGAACAGTGCATGGCCACGCCGGCACTCTCGGGCGGCCTGTTGCTGCTCAGAGGCCAGGACCACCTCTTCGCCATCGGCACCCCCTGCAGCCTGCCTCGAACGACCACCGCGGCTCGCGACACGGCATCGGTCCAGCCGTGACCGAAGCCGCCGTTGATGCTGTCGGCGACCAGTTGGCCACCGCGAGAGGTCGGCTGGAGAGTTGCCGCTCGGAGATCCAGCGATTGAACAAGATGAAACGGTGGCGGGCGGTGACACGCTGCCGGGTGAACCGTGAACTGAGGCTGGTTGTTCGACTGCTGCAGTTGCGCGACTGGATTCCCGACGCGTTCTGGCGAATATTCGTGCTGATCATCGGCACGTCCGCCCTGGTGGCGATCGCGTTCCTGTTGACCCGGCACACCGCCTACACGGCAACCTCCGTCGGCAGCATCGCCGCCGCCGCCGCTGCCGTACTCACCCTGGTCGTCTTTCTTCCCCCCGACGGATCACTCAACCGCCGCCGCCTGGTCCTCTCGCAGGTGGCCGCCTCGATCGACCACGAACACCAGAATGTCTGTTCCCAGCTCGATTTCCTCTACCAACGCCGTGATACGGTTCGATCCCAGCTGAAATTCATCCAGCAACAGGCCCCACCACCGGTTCACGACGGCAGCGACACCGCTCAACCGGTGTTTGAGCCACCCGTCGGTGATCCGGACGACCAAGTCCGGTTTCCGGAACAAGAGGCCGCATCGTGAAACACCTACCCTCGAACCGATTTCTGCTGACCTGGTTTCTGCTGCTGGCGCTGGCCGTTCCCCGGCCGGTGAACGCCGACGACACCGAGGGTCCCAATCGGGGCACACTGCTGATCGCCGGTGGCGGCGGCAAGCAGGCGGCAACGATCTTCCGGAAGTTCGTCGAACTCTCGGGGGGGAACGCGGCGCGGATCGTCATCGTGCCCACGGCGATCTCATCCGACCCCAACTACGACTACCGGAACCCCGGCGTCGCCAAGTTCGCCCGGGACAAGCTGAAGCTGAAGCACGTCACCGTGCTGCACACTCACGATCGCCGCGAAGCCGACTCCCGGGAATTCGTCCGGCCGTTGAAGACCGCCAACGGGGTCTGGTTCAGCGGGGGTCGCCAGTGGCGGTTCGCCGACTCGTACCTTGGCACGCGGTCCGAGAAGGAGTTCCACCGCGTGTTGAAACGGGGCGGAGTGATCGGGGGTTCCTCAGCCGGAGCCTCGATCCAGGCCGATTTCCTGGTCCGCGGAGATTCCAAGACCAACCGTATCATGATCGGGGATCACCAGCGGGGGCTGGGGTTCATCGAGAACTGTGCCATCGACCAGCACGTGATCAAGCGGGGCCGGCAGATGGGACTGGTGAGAGTGCTGACCGACCCCGACGGGAAGATGCTCCGCCGATTTGACCGCGAGGACCTGCTGGGAATCGGAATCGACGAGGACACCGCGATCATCGTTCGCAAGGACACGTTCGAGGTCTTCGGCAAGCCGGACGCGGCGGTGTTGATCTACAACCCCCGCAAATGGACGGCCGAAACGGCCGATGCCAGGAAGTACATCACGCTGAAACTGGGTGCCCGATACGACATGAAGAAGCGGCGGGTGCTTCAGCTGGCGCCGTAAAGAGAGCCGTCGCTCAGAACAACTCGGCGATCGGCTCGCCGCCGTCCTCGAGCATGAACCTCGGGCGGCCCCGCGGATCGACGTACTGCGTGTCGAGCGGCACTTCCATGTGCTTGTAGATCGACGCGGCGATGTCGCCGGGAATGATCGGGCGATCCTTCAGGTGACTGCCGTCCCTGACCGTCGAACCGAGCGTCTGGTTGTGGTTCAGACCACCGCCGGCCATGCACATCGACATCACCACCGGCCAGTGGTTCCGTCCGTCGACGCTGCCCTGTGTGCCCATGTTCGGCGTCCGGCCGAACTCGCCCATCGCGATCACCAGCGTATCCTCGAGCAGATCACGCTCCTCGAGATCGGTCACCAGGGTGGTCAGCAGGTGATCAAACAGGGGCAACAACCCACCGAGTCCCTTGGTGATGCCACCGTAGACACAGCCGGGAATTCCGTGGGTGTCCCACGTCCCCGAGGCACTGTGGTAACTGAGGTCAAGGGTCACGAAGCTCGATCCGGCCTCGACCAACCGCCGGGCCAGCAGCGCCTGCTGGCACCACAGGTGCTTGCCGTATTTCTTGACCGTCGCCGGATCTTCCCGGGACAGGTCGAATGCGTCGCGGGCCTGGCGACCCAGCAGCATGTCGACCGCCTTGGCGCGGTAGGTGTCGATCGCCTCGAGCGATCCCCGCTGGTCGATGTCACGACGCAGCCGGTCAAACCGATTCACCAGCTCCTGCCGATTGCGAACCCGACCGACGCTGACTCCCTCGGGAAACTGGAACAGGTCGGCTCCCGACATCCTGCCGGTGTCCTTGCCCGCCGAGTCATAAACCGGAAGCTTGCTGGCCTCGTTGGCGATGAACGGATCGTACTGCTTGCCCAGCCAGCCACCGATGGCGAGGTGCCAGGGGTGCTTCCGGAACCCCACGTAGGCGGGCATTCCGGGATTGTTGGCCCCGCGATGTTTCGAGATGAACGAACCGATTGCCGGATACTTGCGGCCATCCTTGTTCCGACGAGGAGCCGCATCACGGTGACCGGTCTGGAAGGCCATGTTGGGTTCGTGGTTGCTCTTGTGAGCATTCACCGACCGCATCACGGTGAACTTGTCGAGCATCGCCGCCTGCTTGGGCAGGAGATCGCAGATGAAGACACCCGGCTGAGCGGTCTGGATCACGCCAAAGGGGCCGCGGTTGTTGAACGGGCGTTCGGGCTTCGGATCCCACGTATCAATGTGGCTGGGTCCCCCGCACATCCACAACAGGATCACGGACTTGCGGCTGGACATCTGCCGACCGGTCTGGGCGGCATGGGCACGTTCGGCCAACAGGCCGGGCAGCGACAGGCCGGCCAGGCCAGCCATCGATACCTTCATCATGCCACGACGGTCCAAGTGCATCAGGCCCTCGCGCTGACGCGGATTCAAACCGGTGAAAGCGTGGTCGTGAGAATGCATCCGATAACTCCGGGAAAGTCCCCAAGCACCTGTGACACTGTATCCTAGCAAAGTTATCGGCCGTGTGGCCAAGTCAGATCGAGCGCAGAGCTGACCGAAATCGCTCTAATTGCCGGTCGCCGAACCCAGCAGGTACACCGCCTGGTCGCTGCGCATCAGCAATTGGCCTCGAGACGGAACCGGGGACGCGTTGGTGCGGGTCTTGTCGTCCTCGAAAACATTGTGAGCCAGCAACTCGAATTTCGGCTGGGCGGCCACCACGTATGTCCCGTTGTGCTGAGACGTGTAGTAGATCTTGCCATCGCCCAGGATCGGCGACGACCAGATGCGTCCGGGTCGTGGCTCGAGCCGTTTCTGGTAGACGATCTTGCCGGTCGCCGCATCCTGGCAGAACACGGCACCGTTGCTGTCGTGGGCCCAGTAGAGATGCCCGTCGTGGTAGATCGGCGAGGAGACATTCGATCCCTTGGTAAGCCGCCAGACCCCGTGCGACTTGGTGACATCGCCCCGGCCGCCAATCTTCACGGCCAGCGAGGTGTGACCGCCACCGATGATGTAGGCGACACCCTTGTGAGCCACCACGCTGGGACAGACATAGCGATGCACGCCGTCGGCGTTCCAGAGCTTCTCGCCCGTTCCGGGGTCCAGGCCCAGCACGCGACCCTGGACGCTGACGACCAGTTCGGATCCGCCACCGGCCACCGCGGCGATGATCGGGGTGTTCCACGACGAGGAGATCCCGCCGGTCTTCCACGCCGGGCGACCGGTCTTCTGGTCCAACGCCACCATCGACCCGCTTTCAACACTCGCGTTGACGATCACCAGGCCCTTGTAGAGCACCGGCGACGTCCCCGATCCCCACCCACTGGTGCCACCGCCGACGTCGGCGTGCCAGATCTGCTTCCCGTCCAGGTCCAGGCAGAACACGCCACTCTTGCCCAGGAACAGGTAGAGGTGCTTGCCGTCGGTGGCCGGAGTGCTGGCGGCATATCCGTGATACGCTCCCTCGCCGGCATACCGGTGCTCGGGCAGCTTCGGCTGGAAGACCTTCGTCCACTGAACCTCTCCGGACTTCCGGTCCAGGCACAACAGGTGCCGCAGCAGCTGCTTCTGGTCGCCCTGGCCTGCCGCGAGCCCGTACCCGGTGTAGTAGGTCGTGTAGACACGCTCGCCGACAACCAGCGGACACGCCGTGCCGGGACCCGGCGTCTTCGTCTTCCACACTACGTTCTTCCCGGCAGCCCAGGCAGTCGGCAGGCTCCCGGCCGACACCTTGGCATCCCCATTGGGACCTCGCCAACCGGTCCACTCGGCGGCGGTCAGCAGGGTGGCAGGAAGCGTGAGTGAGAGCAGAAGTGCGAGCAGTTGGCGAGGCATCGATGAATCCTTATGCGTGTTCATTGCCGTCAGGATAACGATGACAGAGGGTCGACCGCAAAGCGGAATGACATCCGCAGGTGATCGAGGCGGCCGGCTGGGCCGGTCGAGCATGCCCTAAGGATTCTCGTTCCTGTAGATTGGTGGCATGAGGATACTGCTGCTCCTGCTCGTATTGGCCTGCAGCCTGGAAGCGCTCTCGGCTGCCCCGCCGACGGTGTCGCAGGCGGACGCCACGTTCTTCGAGACACGGATCCGGCCTGTGCTGGTGCGGCGATGCTTCGACTGTCACGGCCCGGACACCGAAAACGAAGCCGGCCTGAAACTCGATTCGCTGTCTGCGATGCTCATCGGCGGCCGCTCGGGGCCGGCCATCAAGCCCGGCAACCCCGACAGCAGCCTGCTGGTGCTGGCCATCCGCCACGACCCGGCCACCCCCGACATGCCGCCCAAGACCAAGTTGCCGCTCCGCGAAGTGGCGGACCTGGCCGCGTGGATCAAGCGGGGCGCCCCCTGGCCCGGACAGCAACCGGGCCAAGCCAGGCCCCGACCCACCGCCGACCCCGATGCGTTCCCCTACGACCAGGCGTCGCGGGATCACTGGGCCTTCCGGCCACCACGACCGGCCCGCCCACCACAAGCCGATCCATTCGACCGGATCCGATCGCCCATCGACCACTTTGTGCTGACACGCCTGGCCGCCGCCGGACTCGAGCCCGCTCCCGAAACCGACCGCCGGACACTGGTCCGCCGTGCGACGCTCGATCTCCACGGGCTCCCACCCACGCCACGACAGATCGACACCTTTTTGGCCGACACCCGCCCGGGAGCCTTCGCACGCCTGGTCGACCGACTGCTCGCCTCACCCCACTACGGCCAGCGTTACGGGCGATTGTGGCTCGACGTCGTCCGCTACGCCGACAGCAACGGCATGGACGACAACCTGTACTACGCCGACGCCTGGAGATACCGCGACTGGGTCATCGACCGCTTCAACGCCGATTGGCCATTCGACCGGTTCCTGGTCGAACAGATCGCCGGGGACCTGGTCCCGCCATCCCCGAACGAGGCATCATCGGAGAGGCACGCGCGGGTGATCGCGACCGGGTTCCTGACACTGGGACCGAAGATGCTGGCCGAGGACGACCCGACCAAGCAGCAGATGGACATCGTCGACGACCAGATCGATACGCTCGGCCGAGCCGTCCTGGGACTCACGCTCGGTTGTGCTCGGTGTCACGACCACAAATTCGATCCCGTACCCACCAGCGACTACTACGCGCTGGCCGGGATCTTCAAGAACACCCAGGTGATGCTCAGCTTCCGCGTCGACTCGAAGTGGAATGCCACCGCCCTGGGTCCCGCATCGCTCGAGCAACAGCTCAGCCAGCTCGAGGGCACCATCGACCGGCTCGACCGGATCCTGGTCCTCGGCAACCGGCAGCAGATGTCCGACAAACAGCGAAAGGCGTACTCGGATGAACTCGAGGCGGCCCGGACGACCTATCGAGCGATTCCCAAGGCCATGGCCGTCAACGACGGTGCCGGCGGGGACCTCGAGATCTTCCTGCGTGGCAATCACCTCACCCGCGGTCCCAAGGTCCCGCGTCGGTTCCCGAGAATCGCAGCCGGTTTCAATCAGCCACCCCTGGTCGGACCCGGCAGTGGCCGGTTGCAGCTGGCCCGCTGGGTCGCATCGAGCCGCAACCCGCTGGCCGCTCGCGTGATGGTCAACCGCATCTGGCAGGCCCACTTCGGCCACGGGCTGGTCCGCTCGCCCGACAACTTCGGCCTCCTCGGCCAACGACCCGACAACCAGCCACTGCTCGACTGGCTCGCTCTCCGGTTCATCGACGACGGCTGGTCGATCAAGCAACTGCACCGCCGCATCATGAACTCGGCTGTCTACCGGATAAGTACGATCGCCGGAGCCGCCACCCGGCAGAAGGCGAGTCGACTCGATCCGGACAACCGCCTGTTGTGGAAAATGAACCGTCGCCGGATGCACGCCGAGGTTCTCCGCGATTCCCTGCTGGCCCTGTCCGGTCGACTCGACGAGACCATGGGTGGCCAGTCGATCGATGCCCGCGCCTTCGACAACCTCTCGGGTGGCGGCCCGCGATCGAAGATCCGCTTCGACGTTCCCCGCCGCAGCGTCTACCTGCCGGTACTCCGCAGCGCCGTCTACGAGGTCTTCCAGGCCTTCGATTTTCCCGACCCGGCCGTCCCCAGCGGCCGCCGCGAGGAAACCACCATCGCCCCCCAGGCATTGTTCCTGATGAACGGCAAACTGGTCACCGAATCGACCCGGGCGATGGCCGTCACCCTGCAGGCCGAACCGGGCGATGCCGCCAGGCTGTCCCGGGCCTATCTCCAGATCCTCGGCCGCACGCCTCGCCCCGACGAACAGGGGGCGTGGCAGTCCTTCCTCGACGGATTCGACGACCGGTTGTCAGCCTGGCAGAGCGTCTGCCGGGTGCTGGTGTCATCCAACGAGTTTATTTACATCGAGTAGATGATGCCTCACGCAATGGGACACCGCCGCCGATTCCTCGCCGACCTCGGAGCCGGGTTCGGCTCGCTGGCGCTGACCGGCTTGCTGGCTGACGACGCCGCGGCGGCGGGCGACGACGTGCTGCAGCCACGCTCGCCAGGCGTGGCCCCGCGGGCCAGGCGGGTGATCATGCTGTTCATGTTCGGCGGCCCCAGCCACATCGACAGCTTCGACCCCAAGCCTCGCCTGGCGGCCGAGCATGGACAGCCGCTCCCCTTCGCCAAGCCCCGGGTCCTCTCGTTTCCGCTCCGCCACGGCAACCTGGTCGGCTCGCCCTTCGGCTTCCGTCGCCACGGTGAATCGGGAGCCGCCGTCAGCGAGGTGTTTCCGCACGTCGCCGGTCACGTCGACGATCTCTGCATCGTCAACTCGATGCACTGCACCAACCCCCGTCACGGCGGAGCGGTGCTCGAGTGGCACACCGGCACCGACACCTTCATCCGGCCCAGCCTGGGCTCGTGGCTGATCTACGGGCTGGGAACCGAGAACCGCAACCTGCCGGGCTACGTGACCATCTGCCAAGCGCTCTCGCAGGGGGGAGCCAACAACTTCGGTTCAGCCTTCCTGCCGGCCGCCTGCGGCGGCACACCCCTGGGACGAGACGGCACATCGGCTGCCGCGGCGAAGTTCCCCTTCATCAAGCCGGCCGCATCGCAGGCGGTGCAGAGAAAAGAACTCGAGATGATCCGGCGGCTGGGTCGCAACCAGCTCGAATTGACCGGGGCCGACCGGGCCCTGGAAGGCCGCATCGCCTCGTTCGAACTCGCCTTCCGCATGCAGGCAGCCGCCCCCGAGGTGCAGGCACTCGAAACCGAATCCCGCGCCACGCAGGCCCTCTACGGAATCGACGACAAGGCCACCGAGGACTTCGGTCGGCAGTGCCTGCTGGCACGGCGGTTTTCCGAGCGAGGCGTCCGCTTCGTCCAGTGCAACAGCAACGGCTGGGATCACCATTCGGGACTCGAATCGTCGATGCGAAGCATGGCACGATCGGTCGACAAGCCGATCGCCGGGCTGCTGACCGACCTCGAGACCCGTGGCCTGCTCGACGAAACACTGGTCATCTGGGGAGGGGAATTCGGACGGACGCCGACGGCCGAGAACGGAAACGGACGCGACCACAACCCGCACGGGTTCACGATGTGGATGGCCGGCGGCGGTGTCCGCCCCGGGATCGTCTACGGACGGACCGACGAGTACGGCTACTACGCAGTCGAGAACAAGGTCCATTTCCACGACCTGCACGCCACGATCCTGCACCTGATGGGTATCGAGCACCAGCAGTTGACTTTCCGCTACAGCGGCCGGAACTTCCGGCTGACCGACATCCACGGAGAAACCGTCGACGACCTGGTTTCCTGACCCGCACATCCTGCCGATTCAAGAGTTTCCTGACACGAGACCACTCGCATGATCCGCAATACCCTGATCACGTCCCTGGTCCTGGCCACCGGGACGATCTCACCCGCCGCCCGGGCGGCCGACGAGGTGTTCGTCCAGAAGCCGGAGGTGGTTGCCGTCGAGGTCCGTGGCGCCAAGAAAGAGACCCCGAAGAAGACGAAGAAGAAAACGGCCCCCGGGACCCTGGACATCAAGACCGGCCCGAAGGCCCAGTGGATCTGGGGCAGGAAGCCGGCCGGGGCCAATGACCGGTACTACTTCCGTCGCACGTTCACCGCGACGACCAGGCAGGCCCGGATCATCGCCAGTTGCGACAACCACCTGGTGGTGTGGATCAACGGCAAGCGTCTGCTCGCCGGCGACGACTGGAACGCACCGGTCACCGCCGACGTCCAGCAGCACCTGTTGCCGGGCGAGAACGTGATCGAAATCGAAGGCCGCAACGCCGGTGGTCCGGCGGGGCTGGCCGTGAAACTGGTCTACCGCGACGCGACGAACAAGACGTCGGTCATCGTCAGCGACAAGACCTGGCAGGTGGCCATGTCACGCGACTCCAGGACCTGGTCGGCCGCAACGGCCCTGGGCACGATGGGTGTCGGTCCGTGGGGCAACGTCTTCGCCGGTGGCGGACGCGCGACCACCAAGCGGGGCCTGTTCCAGGTCCTGCCCGGTTTCCAGATCGAACGTCTCTACACCGTCCCGAAGCCGACGCAGGGATCGTGGGTCTGCCTGGTCAGTGACGGCCGGGGACGACTGCTGGCCAGCGACCAGGGAGGTCGTGGCATCTACCGGATCACGCCGCCGAAGCTCGGCAGCAGTGAACCGACCCGTGTCGAGAAGCTGAAGCTGCCGATCAGCAGTGCGCAGGGCATGCTGGTCGCCTTCGGGCACCTCTACTTCTCGATCAACGGTGGTCCCGGCAGCGGGTTCTACCGTGCCGTCGACACCGACAAGGACGGTGAATGGGACAAGATCGAGAAGCTCAGGGCACTGGCCGGGGGTGGTGAGCACGGGCCCCACGCGCTGAGACTCTCGCCCGACGGCAGGTCGATCTACCTGATCGCCGGCAACCACACCAATCCCCCCGACGGCCTGACCGCCAACCACCTGCCGTCGAACTGGTCCGAGGACCTGTTGTTGCCGCGTCAATGGGACGCTCGAGGCCACGCCCGCGGCCGGATGGCCCCCGGCGGCTGGATCGCGCGGACCGACCCCGACGGCAAGACCTGGAGCATCATCAGCGCCGGTTACCGCAATGCCTACGACATGGACTTCAGTGCCGAGGGCGAGCTGTTCGCCTACGACGCCGACATGGAATGGGACATGGGGTCGCCGTGGTACCGTCCGACCCGGCTGTGTCACGCCGTCAGTGGCAGCGAGTTCGGCTGGCGCAGCGGTACCGGCAAGTGGCCCACCTGGTTCGCCGACAGCCTGCCGCAGGTGGTCGACATCGGCCCCGGCTCACCGGTCGGAGTCAACTTCGGGACCGGGACGAAATTCCCGGCAAAGTACCAGCGGGCGGTCTACCTGTGCGACTGGACGTTCGGCACGATGTACGCGGTGCACCTGCAACCCCGCGGCGCCAGCTACGTGGGCATCCGCGAGGAATTCGTGGCCCGCGCGCCGTTGCCGCTGACCGACATGACAATCGGTGACGACGGAGCGATGTACTTCACCGTCGGCGGCCGTGGGGCCCAGTCGGAGCTCTTCCGGGTCACCTACACCGGCAAGGCATCGACCGCCCCGGCCGGTCCCGGCAGCGACAGGTTCGCTCCCCTCCGCAAGCTGCGACGATCACTCGAGGCCTTCCACGGCCAGCAGGATCCGGCGGGGGTCCAGGCCGCGTTGAACCACATCGGTCACGCCGACCGCCACATCCGCTACGCGGCCCGACTCGCCCTCGAGTCTCAACCGGTCGCCTCGTGGCAGGACGCAGTGCTCGCCCAGGAGAATCCCGCGGGGCTGCTGACCGGCGTGATCGCCCTGGCCCGGCAGGGAAACAAGTCCCTGCGGCCCCGGCTGCTGAAGGCCCTGGCCGGACTCGGCTGGGCCAGGCTCGGCGTCACCGACCGGCTGGCCTTGCTGCGAGCCTACTCGCTGACTTTCATTCGCATGGGTGCCCCCGACCAGGCCACCGCCGCCCCGGTCCTCGCCCAGCTCGACAAGGCCTTCCCCACCGGCGACAACCGACTCGACCGTGACCTGTCGCAACTGCTGGCCTACGTCAATTCGCCCACCGTGATCGACAAGACGTTGGCACTGATGAAGAAGCCGTCGCCCGAGGTGAAGGAGGACCTCGCCCGGCTGTTGTCACGCAACCAGGGTTACGGCGGAACGATCGCCCGCATACTCTCCAACCATCCCGAATTGCAGAAGATCCACTACGCGTTCGTGCTGAGAACGATGCGGTACGGATGGACGCTCGACCAGCGACGCGAGTACTTCAAGTGGCTGGGCGACGCCGGGGGCCGCAGCGGGGGGGCCAGTTACAACGGTTTCCTGAACAACATCCGCAAGGAGGCGCTGGCCAACGTTTCGGAGGCCGAGAAGAAGTCGCTGGCCTCGACGGTGGCACCACCCGCGGTGAAACTCGACACCCTGCCCAAGCCCAGGGGGCCGGGCCGGGCGTGGACGGTCGACCAGTTGATCGACGCAACCCGTGGTGGCCTGGCCGGCCGCAACTTCGCCAACGGCCGACGCACCTACCGGGCCGCCCGCTGCGGCGCCTGCCACCGGTTCGATGGAGCCGGGGGAGCGACCGGACCGGATCTCAGCAACGTCGCCGGTCGGTTCAGCGTCAAGGACCTGGCCGAGTCGCTGATTGTGCCCAGCAAGGTCGTCTCGGACCAGTACCGGGCCAGCGTGGTCCTGACCACCGCCGGAAAGGTGGTCACCGGTCGCATCGTCAACGACAACAAGGGCACGCTGACGATCCTGACCGACCCGTTCGATGCATCGAAGATCGCCACGGTGCCGGCCGACAAGGTCGATGAGACGCGGCCGTCGAAGACTTCGTTGATGCCCGAGAAGCTGTTGCATCCCCTGGGCAGGGACGAACTGTTGGACCTGCTGGCCTACCTGCTCTCGCGAGGCAATCCCAACGACCTGATGTTCGGCGAGTAGATCCGGGCCGGGTCCGTTCTACAACACCCGCGTCACCACCACCACGATCGAGATCGTGATGAAGAACACGCTGCAGAACACCAGGCCGGCTTGCATCAGCCAGTTGGGCTGCATTTCGCGTGGCAACAGCGTGCGGTTGACGTAAAGCGTGTGCAACGCGGCACATCCCAGCGCGACGTTCTGAAGCACCGCGCCGATGATGGCAATCTCCAGCGGGTCGAAGAAGGCCAGGGCGAACAGGCCCCACACGCCGTAAAGCGACAGGATGCCGTAGTAGATCAGGCGAACCTGCCCGCCTTCGAGTCGTTGGGCCCGGGGACTGATGGTCCAGATCACGTCGGTCCACCGCCGCGAAATCTGTTCACCAGTGAACACCGCATTGGGTGCCAGCACCAGGAAGCTGACCATCAGCATGAACGTCCAGACCAGCCCGCGGTAGCTGGGCAGGTGATCGGCGAGTCCCACCGCGGTCATCGCGGCCGCGCGGTTCCCTTCGACCGGCACATTGCGGATGAACTCCAGCGACATCATGCACGGCAGCGCCATTCCCAACAGGCAGCAACCCAGCCAGACACCGGCCTGGTCCCGGACGATGTGGCGGATCCAGCCCTTCCAGTGCCGCCGGGACGTGTCGTTGACATCGAAGACCATGCCGACGTGCGAGAGTTCGACCTTGTGACCCCCGATGGCACTGGGGATCGCTCCCACGTGGTGTCCCATGCCCCAGCCCTTGTCGCGTGAGTAGTTGGACGCAAGCGTGTTGGACAGGCCGCCGGCTCCGGCAATCGCCGCGAAGGCGATGATCATCGCCCAGTTCAGGTCGGGCAGCTTGCCGTGTTCGCCGATGTAACCGACCAGCCCGACGCGCCTCATTCCCTGCAACGCCACCAACTCGTCAGCCCACTCGCGCACCTCCGCAGGCATCTCGTCACCTGGAGCAAAGGTCCGCATCCGGTCACCGACGACCAGCGTGTACGACTCGGCCACCCAGGCCGATTCGGCGCGGCCCTTCTTCAGGGGGTCGCGGATCAGTCCCCGTATCACCAGCCGACTGCCGTCATCAAGATCGTCGACGAGGAACCGCCCCTCCCTGGCCTCGCTCCGCACCAGTTTTTCGAGTTTCACCCGCACGGTCCGGGTCACGGCATCCAGGTTTTTCTCATCCGGATCCACCTTCGACCCGTCGACCAGCAGCTCGATGAAATCGGGGGTCCCCTCACCGATGGTTCCACGCAGAACGAACTTGCGACTGTCGTCGGGCAGAGTTACCGAGAAATGGCGTCCGGCGATCACCGATTCAGCTCGGTCGGGCACCTGCCCGAACCGACCGAACCCGGTCACCACCTCGACCATGTTGTCCCAGCTGACCTGGAACACGGCGATCACGGCCAACACCAGCAGGACGACAATCACCTTGAAGGTCATCATCTTCTCGATCACGCGGTAGATCGTTCCACCGAACACCAACGGCAGAAACGCCAGCAGGAAGATCACGTAGCCCAGCGCCTTGACCCATTCGGCTTCCGTCAGCGTGATCCCCAGCAGCGTGTAGTTCGCACTGGTCGGCAGGTGGCCGAAGATCGCCGCTGCCAACGGCACCGCGGCGTTGGCAGCCATGAACGGCCAGATATTGCAGATCTCCAGTACCAGGTAGAACGGCAACCACAACCGTGGGCCGGGAGTCGTACGGAAATACCCCACCACGATCGGTTCGCCGCAGTACAGCGCGTACCGCATCACCTCGATGTTGAAGAACACCTGTCCGAGGATCGACAGCGTGGCCAGCCACAGCAGCGTGCCCCCGTACTGGGCACTGACAGCCGGCCCGAACAGCCACTCCCCCGCACCGATCGCCACGCCGGCCATCAGGATTCCCGGCCCGATCAGCGTCGGCAGTTTCTTCCAGTTGATCGACGGCGGTTCGGGCAGCTCACCGACATCCCACGGTTGAAGTGCTCCACCGGGCCGCTTCTCTGGAGTCTTCGACTCGGCGGCAGCCGGCGGCGGTCGATCATCGTGTTCGGTCATGGCGCTGTTTCCGTTCTACAACCGTCGTTTCAGTCTCGCCGTCCCCACCCGTCGCCCGTCGATGTCAATCTCGTCACCAGCCCCGTCCGGCACAAACCCATTTGCCTCGAACTGGATTCTCTTCGATTCATCCTCGACCGATGTCACCACCAGTGCTTCACTGGCACCAGCCTCCCTGGCCCATTCCAGGACCGCATCGATCAGGTCTCGCCAGGCCGGGCGGGCCACGCGATGGACACAACCATCGACCTGGGCGGTCCACCCGGTCTCGTCGCCGGCCGTCCGCGACGGCCTCACGCTGGCCAACCCCACCAGCCGCCCATTCTCGCTCCAGCCGCCGAACCACGCCCCACCGGCCGAGGCCAACTCGGCGTAGCGTGAGTAAAGACCCATGCACGAGTTCTGCCGCGCGTACCGGACAGAGAGCAGTTCAACATTGGAGTCGAGGACCTGTTCACTGTGCGGGTTCAGCAGCAACGGGATCATCGGGATCCTGGCATGGGCGGTTCCCGGGACGACGTTCACCGGACCGGTGGCCCCGCGAAACCAGTCGACCAGGAATTCCTCGGGTGACCGGTCGTCGGTGATGTTGGCGTAGACCGTGCTGCCGGCCAGCCTCCTCCATCCCAGGCGGCCGTAAACCCGCGCCGCAGCCGGATTGATCGTGCCCAGGAACAGCGCCTCGCCACCCCCTTCGCGAAACAGATCCCTGGCCTCACGACACAACCGCTCGGCCAATCCCTGCCGTCGGCAATCGTCGACCGTGGCCACTCCCCCCAGGCCGCCCAGTTCCTGCTGTTCGACCGCGACAGTCAACTGGCAGGTCGCTCCCAGGTCATGCGGGTCGTCGCCGCCGACGGAGGACTCGCGGCGGACAAACCACACGGTGTCACGATTCCGACCCACTTCGATGCCGGTCCCCAGCACCTCCCGGGTTTCCTCGAAAGACGTCCCGAAGGTCTCCTCCCAAAGCACGGCCAACTCGTCGGCCAACCCGACCGAAACCGGTGCCCGCTCGATCTCGATTGACCATTCCTCACTCATCCGGTCACCTTCAACCGCAGGTAGGTGGCCAGCCACTCGTGGAGCCTCGTAAAGGCCACGGGGGGAATCGAGTGCCCCTGGCGGTGGTTGTACAGTCCCAGCCTCGGCCGATTGCCGTACAGTCGCCAGGCGGGCAGGGCCGCCTCGACAAGTGGCCACGTGCGGTCGCCATCCGAGGTCGACGGACTGGAATTCTCACCGGCGAGCACCAGGAACGGCCGCGGAGCCGCCAGCGCCAGCAGCTGGTGGTGATTCAGCGGGAACGAATCATCCTCGATCCCCTTGCCCAGGTACCAGGGCGCATTCCAGTTCGTGAACCGGAACCCCACCCCGCCCTCGCTGGCCACCGCCGCAGCGATCCGCTCGTCGAATGCAGCCAGGTAGAGGGTCTCCTTGCCACCCAGCGAGTGACCGGTTGCCCCGATCCGATCGGCGTCCACCTCGGGCAACCCCGCCAGGATGTCGACGGCCCGCTGCGAATCGTAGAGCATCTTGTGCATCCCCAGCGTACCGGGATGCCGCCGACCGAACCGTTGGACCGCCTCGAGATACTTCGTCACGTTCTGCCAGAGGTAGTTCCGCGGGCAGATCACCACGAATCCACGCCGGGCCAACTGCAGGCCGATCTGCTGCATCGGCGGCCCCTTGACGCCGGAAATCTGCTCGATCGTGTCCCGGGTCGTCTGGTGCAGGGCGACGATGCCGGGCCGGGGGCGATCGGTCCCCGACGGCGTCCGGGGAAACAGCAGGTACGCCTCCACCGGCTGCCCCGCCTCGGCCTCGTAACGGATCAACTGCCGCCGTGCCCCGGCCAGCTTCTCGTCCCGCAGCACCTCGAACCCGGCCGAGATCGGCCGTTCGGGCATCGGGCCCAGGAATCTCATCCACGCCGCCCGCAGTGTCTGCCGGTGCCGAGTCCACTCGCGGCGCGTCTTCACCGGCGGCGCGTTCTCCCGGAGCAGCACCCCCGCCAGTCGCCTCAGCTTGTCCCTCGGGACACGGGCCGGTGCCCGGGTCACCTCGCCGAGCCACTCCACATCGACCGGCATTCCCTTAGAGCTCATGCCACTTCCCCTCTCCGGTGAGACACATTGATCGCCGCCAACTATAATCCGATGTAAGAACTCCCGATGCCACCGCGCGACCACCCGAATGTCGAGTACGCCCGATTCGCCGAACGAATCCCTCAAGGGCCAGTTTCTGGTTGCCGGCAAGCAGCTGCGCGACCCGAACTTCTTTCGGTCGGTGGTGCTGATGGTTGAACACAGTGACTCGGGATCAATGGGCCTGATCGTCAACCGCCCCTCCAACGTCTCGGTCACGCGAGCCCTGTCGGAACATTACGAGTTGCCCGAGTCCGACGAACTCGTCTACGTGGGTGGCCCGGTCGAACCGGCAGCACTGTTCGTGCTGCACAGTGTGGGCGAGTTCGAAGAGAACGACTCGGACGTGGTGCCGGGCATCTTCGTGGGCAGCAGTCCCGAGGTGTTCGAGCGTGTGATCGCGCAGCTCGCCGGTGACACCGACGAGCTGGCGTTCCGCGTGTTCGCCGGCTGTGCCGGCTGGGCCCCCGGACAGCTCGAAGGTGAATTGTCCGGAGGCGACTGGCACCTGCTGCCGGCCGTGGCCTCCGAGATCCTCCCGCAGGATCCCTACACGTTGTGGGACGACCTGGTCGGACGGATCCGGGCCACCAACCGCACGGTCCCACCGTCGCCGGGCAACCCCGAGTGGAACTGAGCGTCGCGACAGGAACCCGGTCATGCCACAGGTCGTCGAAATCACCGATCCGGCCGGCAGCGCAACGGCACGGATCGCCGTCGACCGTGGCTTCAACTGCTACTCCTACCAGGTCGATGACCGCGAGTTGCTCGATGCCGAGACCGGCTTCGCCGCTGGAGCGGGACGCCCCAGCGGACACGGGATCCCGATCCTGTTCCCGTTCCCCAACCGGATCCGCAACGGCCGCTTTGCCTGGAATGACCGGATCTACGGTTTGCCCGAGGGGGCGGCACCCGATGACGGCAACGGCAACGCAATCCACGGCTTCTGCCTCGATCGGCCGTGGCGGGTGATCTCCCAGGACAATGCAAGCGTCACCGGGGAATTCCACTTGTCCCGTGATGCGGTCGACCGACGGCAGCTGTGGCCAACCGACGCCCGGATCACCGTCCGTTACAGTCTCGACCAGGCCCGCCTGCTCGCCGAGTTCACCATCGACAATCCCGACGGCCAGGACATGCCCTTCGGTTTCGGAACCCACCCCTACTTCCGACTGCCGCTGGGCCCGGACGGTGCCGCTGCCGAATGCCTCATCCGTGTCCCGGCTCACCAGCAATGGGAACTCGACGCCTGCCTGCCCACCGGCCGCCTGTTGCCGGTCGACCCGTCGTGCGACCTGCGGACCGGCGGTCGCTTCGGCAACATGCAACTTGACCACGTGCTGACGTCGATTGGCGACGAACACGCCGAACCACTGGAAACTCTCGAAATGAGCATCGACGATCCCGCGGCCGGGCAACGACTGGTCCAACGCTGCGACGGCCGGCTGTTCCGCGAGGTGGTCGTCTACACCCCACCCGGCCGAGATGCTGTCTGCCTCGAGCCCTACACCTGCGTTACCGACGCAATCAACCTGGATTTGACCGGAGCTGATTCGGGTTGGCAGGTTCTTCCTGCCGAAGAGACGTGGGAAACTCGGATCGAGCTGTTCACCGGCCCCCTCGAGGGCACGACGGTGGTAGACTGAACCGGTTTCCCCTCGAATAGACATCGCTATGCGAATCGGAGTCTCACAGATGACTTTTCTCTCTCTCCGCCGTCTGCTCTCGACAATGGTGGCCCTGGCCACCCTGTCGACCGTCGGCTTGGCCCAGGACAAGGCTCCGGCGGCGGCGAAACCGAAGTTGGCGGCGAGCGACCGCGCGCTGCTGCAGAAACTGCTCCAGCGAGTCGAGACACTCGAGGTGGAACTGAAGAAGCTGCGTGAAACCGCCAAGCCGTTGGTCCCGGTGGATCCGTCCAAGCGGCAGGTCGTGGCGATGATCGAGACCACATTCCTGGGCGCGCCGTATTACCGAACCACCGGCTCGCGGTTTTTGGCCGCCAAGCTGGTGCTGGTCAACCTCACCAACAAGCCCCAGGAACTCACCCGCGAATCGGTGAAATTGACCGTCGACGGCAAATCGTACGCAATGCCGGCCACCTTGCCGTCAACTCTCCGCTCGTTCTCGTTCCAGGTCGGAAACCGGAGTTTCCAGTCGAGCCAGCTGAAGTGGTTGAACAAGTTGACCTTGCCCAACGGCGGCAGTGGATCGACCTGGCTGATCTTCCCCGGACTGCCGCAGGGTCCACAGGTCCCCAAACTCAGCCTCTCGCTCGGACTCGGCAAGACACCGGTGACCATCGATCTCAACGCCCGCGCCCGCAGCCGACTGGCAATGGAGACCCGTCGCATCGGCCCGCATGGCAGCCTGGGGCTGATCACGGTCGGTGGTCCGATCGACACCATCAACATCGCCTCGCTGGTCGACCAGCTCGACACGCTGGCCACCGCCGGGGTTGTCCGCTCGGTGATCAATTTCACCGACAAGGCCCCCCCCATCGAATCCCGGATCTACAGCTGGATGAACCAGGCCGCCTCGCTGGCCGGCCGCGGGACGATCACCGGCACCACTCCGTTTCCGACCATCCCGGCCGCGATCCGCGAACTGCACCTGGCGGCGGTTCCCAACCAGCGATCCAGAAGCGGCGGACCGGTCCGGACCAGCGGCATGCCGTTCAAAGGATTTCCCGTGCAGATCTCCAGCCCGCGGCCCCCGGGAACAAACCCGTCGCGGGTCCACAAGACGATCGAACTGGCGGTGACGGCTGCACTGGCCACCGCGTATCGCGTGTTGCCCCGCGACGAATTGCTCGAGGAGATCCAGCACGGCGACCCGCTGACACGGCCGGCGGCGCTGGCCAGCGGAGGCGGTCGGTTGAAGACCGAGGACCTGCCACTGCTGCTCTCACTGACCAGTGACGACTCACCGGCGATCGCCCAGGCCGCGGTGATCAGCCTCAGGCACTACGGAGAACCCGCGGCGGTCAAGAAGCTCAAGGACCTCGCCCACCGCAACCAGCCACCGCTTTCGACGACCGCTTTCGACAGCCTGGCTGCCTCGCGTTATCCCGCCTCCCACGAAACCCTGCTGAAGATGCTGGGCGACTCCGATCCCAAGGCCCGCAAGGACATCGTGGCCACCATGGCTCGGTACCCGCGGCCGGCATTCGCCGACGCGATCCACGGATACGCCACAAACGCCGATCCGGAACTGTCCCTGGCCGCCCTGCAGGCCCTGGCCCGCATCGGGCATCCCGGCCTGATGGACGTGCTCAGAGACGCCCTCAAGGGCACCCACCCGCCTCGTCGCAATGCCGCGCTGTCGATTCTCGCCTCCCGGCCCGACCAAGACAGCCAACGGCTGGCAATCGAACACGTGCTCAAGAGGCTCGAATCGACCCCACCGGACAACACCATGACCTCGCTGCTGATCCGGACCCGCGAGCCGCGAGCCATCCCGATGCTGCTCAAGCACCTGGCCAATTCCCCGGCCAACCGCTCGACCGTCATCAACACGCTGATCCAGATCGGCGACCAGGACATCGCCGCCAAGCTCCTGGAACACTATCCCAAGCTCAGCAACAACGACCGGGCCAACGTCCTGCGGGCCATCGCACAGGTCGACATCAACACCTTCCGCAAGATGGCTCCCGGCGCCCTGGCCTCAAACAACAGCACACTGGTCAACGCCGCCTGCAGCACGCTTCAGCAGGACGCCTCGCCGCAGGCCGTGGCCATGCTGATCAAGGCGTTCAACTCCACGAGTTCCTCGACCACCTGGAACTACACCGCCAACGCCCTGGCGGCCATTGGCACCGGCGAGGCCCGCAAGGCGCTCGAGGCAGCGCGGACCGAGAAGAACAACAGAAAGAGGAACTACGCCGTCAACGCGCTGCGGAACCTGATGCAGCGGTCGCCCGGCTACCAGTACCTTTCGATGGGACGGAACTACTCACAGCAACTGAACTGGAAACAGGCTCTCACCCAGTACAACCTCGCCATCAAGATCGACCCCCGGCTCTCGGCGGCCTACGCCGGCCGTGGCAACGTCAAGCTGCAGCTGGACGACAAGAAACTGGCCGGAGCACGCAAGGACTTCGTCAAGGCCGTCGAACTCGACCCGCTCAACTCTCAGGCCATGACCGGCATGGCCATCGTCCTGCTGCGTGAGGGCAAGCTCGATGCGGGACTGAAATACGCCGAGGACTCTCAGAAGAAGGCCACGTCGAGCAACCTCACGTCGGTCCGCCGGATGTACGCCTACAACCTGGCCTGCGTCTACAGCCGCGCAATCGAGATGATCAACAAGGACCCCAAACTGCCCGACCGCGACAACCGGCTGGCATCCTGCCGCAAGAAGGCCCTCGAACAGCTCGAAAAGGCCATGAAGTACGGCTGGCGGGACAAGACCTGGCTGAACAAGGACCCCGACCTCAAGTCGGTCCGCGGACTGCCCGAGTTCAAGAAGATCTTCGGAGTCGCTCCGAAGTCGCGACCCAAGGGGAAGGTGAAACCGAAGGTGAAGCCAGGCATCAAGTTGAAGAACCGGAAGGCGGTCATTCCGAAGAAGGCGTTGCCCAAGGCCGTCCGAAAAGCCGTGAAGAAGAAAGAGGGCTAAGCCTCGCGATGGTGTACCTGGATCGGATCTACACCCGCGGCGGCGATGCGGGCGAGACGTCGCTGGGTGACGGCAGCCGTGTCCCCAAGACCAGCCGGCGGATCGTCGCCTACGGGGCTGTTGACGAGCTCAATGCCGTGATCGGCGCGGCCCGTGCTGCCACCGGCGAGGACGTTGCCGCAAGCCTGGCCACGATCCAGAATGCGCTCTTTGATGTCGGCGCCGACCTGTGTGTTCCCGAAACCGACGGGGACGGGACCGCTTCGCTGAAAGTCACGCCCGAGCAGGTTTCGGAGCTCGAAACCACTATCGACACCCTCACCGAACGACTCGAACCTCTGACCAGCTTCGTCCTGCCGGGCGGATCGCCGGCGGCAGCCGCACTGCACCAGGCCCGCACCGTCTGCCGCCGCGCCGAGATCGAAGTGCTGCGGCTGGCCGAACACGAAACCGTCAACGACCAGGTGATCATCTACCTCAACCGGCTCTCCGACCTCCTGTTCGTCCTGGCCCGAGCCGCCAACGACGACGGCCGCAACGACGTGCTGTGGGTTCCCGGCGGACAACCCGAATGAACCCGCTTTTGCTCCTTCAACCGGAAGCCTCCTGTTCATGCAACGACGCTCCTTCACCAAGCTCCTGGCATTCGGCGCGGGCAGCCAATTGATCGGCGAACCAGAAACCGACGCCGCCGATGGCAAGCCGATGCCGCCCGGAAACTCCGACGACCGGAAACCCTCCGACCAACCCGACCCGGTCGTCGTCGAGGACTTCATCGAGCTGTCGCGGCAGAAGTTGCCCGGGCCCACGTGGGAGTACATCAGCACCGGCTCGGAAGACCAGGTCACCCTGGCCGAAAACACCAATGCGTTCCGCCGCATCGGGGTACTGCCCCCGGTCCTTCACGGTGTCGGCCAGGCCGACCTCTCGACCACCGTACTCGGCCAGAAGATCGATCTGCCGGTGATGCTGGCGCCGGTCGCAGGCCTGAAGATGTTCCACCCCGACGGAGCCCAGGCATCCGCCCGGGCCGCCGGGGCCGCCGGTACGATCTGTGCCGTCAGCAGCAGCTGTTTCAGCAGTGTCGAGGAGGTCGCCGCTGCCAGCGATGGGCCCAAGTGGTTCCAGATCTACATGCCCAGGGACAAGGGGGTTGCCAGGTCACTGGTGAAGCGGGTCGAGGCTGCCGGATTCGGAGCCATCGTCGTCACCGTTGACCTGGGAGAACGCAAGGACGCCGATCGCAGGAACCGCTTCAGTGTCCCCCACGAGATGCTGCTGAAGCACCTTCGCGACATCGGGCACACGCTGCCCGATTCGATCAGTGCCAAGAAACTCGATGCGTTCAATCTCGCGGCGTGGCAACTTTCGATGTCGTGGGACATCTTCGACTGGCTCCGTGGCCTCACCCGTCTGCCGCTGATCGTCAAAGGGGTGCTGACCGAAAACGATGCCCGCCGGGCGGTCAGGGAGAACGTCGACGGCATCGTCGTCAGCAATCACGGCGGTCGACGGCTTGACGGCATGCCCGCATCGATCGACCGCCTGCAACGGGTCGCCGAAACCGTCGACGGCAAGGCCGAACTGTTTCTCGACAGCGGGATCCGTCGCGGAACCGACGTCCTCAAGGCACTGGCCCTGGGAGCCCGGGCCGTGCTGGTCGGACGACCGCAGGCCTGGAGCCTGGCGGCCGGAGGCCAGCAGGGCGTCAGCCAGATGCTCGGGTTCTTCCGGGAAGAGCTCGAGAACGCCATGATCTCGTGCGGTTGCCGCAACCTCGGCGAGATCACCACTGACCTGCTCCTGAATATTCCGCCGATGGATTGAACCGATGATCGACCTCACTCCACGTTGCCGGTTCCTCTCGATGGGAACCCTGGGCGTGTGAAGAACTCCGACACGATGCCGTACCACACCCGGATCTCGCTGCTGCTGGCTGCCGCCGGCCTGTTGGTCGGGTCGGATATCCGGGCCCAGGAGTGGACCCGCTTCCGCGGCCCCAACGGGTCCGGCATCAGCACGGCCCGTGGAATCCCCTCAACGTGGACAACCGGCTCCTACGCCTTCCAGGCCAAGCTCCCCGGCAGCGGACTTTCCTCGCCGGTCGCCTGGGGAAACCGCGTCTTCGTCACCTCCGCCGACACCGAGTCCGGACGCCGACACCTGGTCTGCCTTTCACTGGCCGACGGCAAGGAACTCTGGAAGCGGGCCGAACCGTTCACCAGTTACAAGAAACACCGCCAGAACACGTTCGCGTCGTCGACGCCGGCAGTCGACGCCGAGCGGGTCTACAGCATCTGGCAGTCGAAGACCGATTCGGCACTCCTGGCCTACCGGCACGACGGCAAACCCTCGTGGCGCGTCCCGCTGGGGGCATTCAAAGGCGGCCACGGCCCGGCCGCCTCACCGATCGTCCACAACGGCATCGTCTACCTGTGCAACGATCACGAGGGACCCAGTTTCCTGCTGGCCGTTGATGCTGTCAGCGGCCAGGTGAAGTGGAAGGTCCCCCGCAGCGGCAAACGCGCCTGCTACTCGACCCCCTGTGTGTTCAACCGACCCGGTCACGGCACCGAGATCATCTTCGTCCATTCCTACCAGGGCATCTGGGGCGTGGCGGCCGACTCGGGGAACAAGAACTGGCAGATCGACGTCTTCGGAACCTTCAAGCAGCGGGCCATCGCATCGCCTGTCATCGCCGGTGACCTGGTGATCGGATCCAGCGGTTTCACCACTGCCAAGAAGAACATCGTCGCGGTCCGGCCGGGCAAGAAGGTCGACGAGGTGGCCGAAGCATTCCGTGTCTCTCAATCGGTTCCTCACATCCCCACGCCGCTGGTCTACCAGGCCCACATGTACCTCTGGGCCGACATCGGGGTCGTGTCGTGCATATCGATGAAGACCGGCAAGTCGGTGTGGCAGAAGCGGGTCGGCGGCAGATTTTTCGGCTCGCCGATCTGCATCGACGGGCGTCTGTTCGCCATCGACGCCAGGGGCACCGTCGTCGTCCTGGCGGCCAGTCCCGAGTACAAGCTGCTGGGGAAGAACCCGCTGGGAGAGCGTTCACAGGCCACCCCGGCGGTCTCGGGCGGAAAATTGCTGCTGCGAACCAACTCTCAGCTGATCGCAATCGGCAGCGAGTAGCCACTTCAGCGCAACGGCTGCGGCTCACCCTCCTCCACCTGTGGGCCGATCGTCCTGGTGAATTTCACCCCCGTCACCCGGTCGACATTGTCGGCCCGACGGCGACGGCCGGCCGGAAAGTCACCCGTCCGCTGCCGCCAGGTCGCCAGCGCCTGTTCCAACCGCTTGCGAGTGCTGCTCAACCCCGGCTGATCCGCCAGGTTGCGAAACTCGCCGGGATCCTTGCCCGAGTCATAGAGCTCCACGGACGGCCGCGGCACCCGGAAGATCTGCATCTGATCCCCGGTGAGCCGGCCCCCGGTCCTGCCAGTCACCAGGTCCTTCCACGACGGGCTGCGGCTGCAGTCGGCCGGGTGTCCGAAGGGCCTGTCGAGGTACGCGTTGGTGATCAGCTTGTGGGTTCGCGTCCGAACGCAACGGATGTGTTCGTCGGCGTTGTGCCAGTTCCTCTCGGCGAAAATGAACTCGCGACCAGGTCGCGAGGGGTCGGCAAGTACCGGCACCAGGCTGCGGCCGACCATCGTCGACGGCTTCTCGATTCCCGCCACCTCGGCAAACGTCGGAGCCAGGTCGATGACGCTGGTCAGCCCCTCGTGTACGCCGCCACCCTTGATCCCCCCGGGCCAACACATCACCAACGGTGTGCCGATCCCCGAGTCGTAGACGGTGCCCTTGGCCCGCGGAAACGGCTCGCCGTTGTCTCCCAGGAAGACCACCAGCGTGTTCCTGAAACGGCCCCGCTTCTTCAACTCGTCCACCATCCGGCCGATGTTGCGGTCCATCCGACCGATCTCGTCGTAGTACAGCGCCAGGTCGCGCCGGGTCGAGAGCGTGTCGACCAGGAACGGCGGCACGACCACCCGGGCAGGATCATGTGGCGGCTTCAGAGCTCCGGCCCTGTAGGGACGATGGGCGTCACGGAATCCGACCCACATGAAGAACGGTTTCTCCGGCGCCTTGTCGAGGAACTTCGCGAACTCCCCGACCGCCTTGCCGTACCAGTCGAACTGCTTCACGCCGTTGGGACCGTAGTGGGTCTTGAGCATGTGGCCGGTGAAGTACCCGGCCTTCCGCAGGGGTGTCGAGATGAACAGGCCGTCGGCCGGCAACCGCATGTGCAGATCTTCGGCTCCGGTCTGGTGAGGGTACCGTCCACTGAGAATGCTGATCCTCGAGGGACTGCAGGACGACGTGGTCAGAAACGCGTTGGTGAACTTCAGGCCGGCGGCCGCCAGGGCATCGATGTTCGGAGTGCGAATCGACGGGTGGCCGTAACACCCGTAGTCCTTCCAGCCGATGTCGTCACCGATGACGACCAGGATGTTCGGACGATCAGCAACCGCGGGTGCACCGACCAGTGTCAGTACGAGAGCCGCGGCAAGCAGGGGACGAAGGTTGCACATGGAGTGACCGGTGGATCGGGAACGAGGTTGTCGACAAATTCGTCGGTGGCCGCACCCCATCGTAACCACCCGGCCACGCGGCGGCCCAGCGAGAGTGTCGGGGAACAGTTCAAGGCAATTGACCGACCTCCCACAACGGGGCTATTCTGGAGAACCCGGCCGAGCCATCGGAGCCCTCTCGATGCAGAATCCCGCCCGTCTCACGGTTCTCCTGGCCGTGATATGTTTCGGCTGGCAGTTACCGGCCGGGTCCATGGAGGCGAAGGAGAGAGACCGCTACACGGTCGAAGTTTCTCGAGACAAGCCGGTCGCCTGGTGGCGGTTCAACACCACCAGCTCACCGTTTGTCAGTCGCGGCTCGGCGCAGTTGCCGGCCCGAGCCACGAAGTCGGTCGAGGCGGGCATCCCCGGACCCCGACCACGGTTCTATCCGCTCTTCGATTCGGCCAACCTCTCGGTGGGTCTCTCGGGCAGCGATCACCTGGTGATCTCCGACCCGGGTGAGAACAGCCCGTTGGATTTCACCAACGGCGACGCGATCACGTTGGAGGCCTGGGTGCAGCTGAAACAAATCAGCGCTGACCAGAACATCTACGTCGTCGGCAAGGGCCGTACCAACAACCCGGGCCAGAAATCCGAAAACCAGAACTGGGCCCTGCGACTGACCGGTCGCCAGGGCACGGCCCGGGTCAGCTTCCTGTTCCGCAATGCCGACAACCGGCAGGGGGTCCGCAACGACTTCCACCGCTGGATTGCCGACGTCGGCTTCTCATCCGGCGACGCCTGGCACCACGTCGCGGTGACCTACGTCTTCGGCAAACCGGACAGCCTGCGAGGCTACCTGGATGGCGAACCGATCGCCGGAACCTGGGACCTGGGCGGCAAGACGACCAAGCCACCGGTGGTGGACAACGACGAGGTCTGGATCGGCAGCACGCTGGGGGGCAACCCCGGGACAACGCTGTCCGGGCGGATCGACGAGGTGGCCATCTACCGGGCGGCCCTGGCCCCCGGGCGGCTTGCCACTCACTTCAAGTCAACTCGTCCCGACCCGCGATTGGCCCGGATCCCCGACGCAGAGGTGCCCGGGAACGCGATGCTGGTCGAGGTGCTCGAGGGGGTGCCGGCCAAGACGTCGTGGAACTTCCCCCGCTCACGTCCCGTGGAACGATGGCAACAACCAGCCGCTGCCTGGGTCGGGTTGCCACGCAAGTACTCGTCCGAAGGCCTGATCATCGATCGGTCGTCGCCGTTTCTGCTGCGAGTCCGAAGCCATCTGAAATTGCCTGCAGGCAAGTACCAGTTCGTCCTGCGAGCCCGCAACGCCGCACGGCTCTCGATCGACGGCCGGCTGGTCGCCTCAACCGGATTCCTCAGTCGCAACGCCAGTGGCCACGAACAGGTTCCCGCGCAGGTCGTCAGCGGCCGGGACGACCTCGTCGATCTCTCGCCCGGGCACCAGCAGGCGCTGGTCGACGTGACACTTGAACCGACCATCGGCGACGACCACCTGCTGCTGCTCGAGGCGTTTGTCGGAGGTGCCGGCGTGCGGACCGAGCTGGGTGAACTGCTGGTTGGCGTTTCCCCCGAGGGCAAACCTTTCCGGCTGTTGACCGCGGGTGGCGCCGACCCGGTCGGCCTCTCGGAAGTCGAATGGGACCGCTACGTCGTGACCTTCGGCAAGCAACTGGTTGCCTGGAACGACCAGAGACGGCGGACCAGCGACCCGCTCGAACGAGAATACTGGAAGCGTCGGCACCGGATTGCCCGTCAGGCGGTCCCGGCCCTGCCACTTCCGGGAACCGACACCTCGCTGGGAGCGGTTGATCGCTGGTTGAAGGCGGCCGCTGCCCCGGGACCCACCGAATCGGTTGTCGGCGACCACACGTTTCTCCGCCGACTGGTGCTCGATACGACCGGCGTCATTCCGACCCTCTCGGAGATCAACTGGTTCCTGTCCCGCCCGGTGACCACGCGCCGCGGCGACGCCGTCACCCGTTTCCTGGCCGATCCGCGGTGGGCCGACCACTGGGTGGGTTACTGGCAGGACGTACTGGCCGAGAACCCGGGCATCCTGAAGCCCAAGTTGAACAACACCGGCCCGTTCCGGTTCTGGATACACGAGTCGTTTCGCGACAACAAGCCGATCGACCGTTTCGTGACCGAGCTGGTGCTGATGAAGGGCAGTCGCTACGGCGGCGGCCCGGCCGGCTTCGCGATGGCCACCGAGAACGATGCCCCGATGGCCGCCAAGGCACACGTACTGGGCACGGCCTTCCTGGGCGTCCAGTTGAAATGCGCCCGCTGCCACGACGCGCCCTACCACCCGTTCCGGCAGGAGCAACTGTTCAACCTGGCGGCGATGCTCAACCAGCGCCCACTGAAACTGCCCAAGACCAGCACGATTCCCGGTGGACCGCCCCCCGGCGATTCACCGGTCAAGGTCACGCTGAAACCGGGCACCTCGATCGACCCCATCTGGCCGTTCGCCGAGCTGGCCAGCGGTGACCTGCCGCGGGGCGTCCTGCGAGATCGAGGCAATGCCCGGGAACGCCTCTCTGCGCTGGTCACGTCGCCGGCCAACCACCGTTTCCCCCAGGTGATGGTCAATCGGCTCTGGAAGCGCTGCCTGGGCTGGGGATTTGTCGATACGGTCGATGACTGGAACGAAGCGAAGCCCGCCTACCCGAAATTACTGGACTACCTGGGACGAGAACTGGTCCGCAGCGGCTATGACCTGAAGCACGTCGCCCGGTTGATCTTCGAATCCCGCGCCTACCAGCGACCGGTCCGGCCCGCCGAGACTCTCACCAGGGACACGCCACCGGCAGCTGCTCCGATCCGACGCCGACTGGTAGCCGAACAAATCGTCGACTCGCTGTTCGTCGTCAGCGGAAAAGCGATGCGAACCGAGTACCTGACGCTCGACCCGGAGGGCCGACGAGGATCCAACACGTTCCTGAACCTGGGCGTGCCCCGTAGATCCTGGGAATTTGCGGCATTGTCCAATGAACGGGATCGCCCGGCGCTGGCATTGCCGGCGGCCCAGAGTGTCGTCGACGTGCTGCTGGCGTTCGGATGGCGCGAGAGTCGACCTCACCCGACCACGCTCCGCGACGGCACGACGACCGTGCTGCAGCCTCTGGCCCTGGCCAACAGTTCGGCCTCGCACCGCACCGTGGTGCTTTCCGACGACCACACCCTGACCGACCTGTTGATCAGCGACCTCTCGCTGCCCGACATGGTCGATCGGCTGTATCTCCAGGTCCTCTCGCGACCGGCAGCGCCCGCGGAGCAAGCCGAGATCATCGAGTTGCTGTCACCCGGATTCTCGAAGCGGCAAGTGCCCGGTGCCAAGTCCAATCCGCCGCCGAGCCGGCGGCTGACCCGGGTCTCGTGGTCCAATCACCTTCATCCCGAGGCCACGCGGATCAAGCTCGAACTCGAACGACTGATCCGCGCCGGCGATCCCCCCACCAGGCGGCTGACCTCCGATTGGCGTGAGCGGGCCGAGGACGTGATCTGGGCCCTGGTGAATTCTCCGGAGTTCGTGTTTGCCCCATGACCTGTTTCCCTGCCACATCCGCCACATCGCGCCGCCGGTTTCTGCAGCTGGCCGGAACCGCGACCGCGCTGGCCCCGGTAATTTCTCGCGGCTCCGAGCCAAAGGCGGAGCAGAAACCGTCGAGGGGCCCGGTCGGCCGGGCCGACAACTGCATCCTGCTGTGGCTGGGGGGTGGAGCCTGCCACGTCGACACCTGGGATCCCAAGCGAAAGGGTGACGGCAAGAAGATCGCCGGTTCGTTCTATGACCCGGTTCCCACGGCCATTCCCGGGGTGCAGGTCTGCGAACACCTGAAGCGATCGGCCCGGTTGCTGGACCGCTGCGTGTTGCTGCGAAGCGTGCACCACGAGGTGATCGACGAGCACGCGGCGGCCACCAACCGGATGCACACCGGTCGACCACCATCCGGCACGACGATCTACCCATCGATCGGCTCGGTGATGGCCCACGAGCGTGGTGCCGCTGCTGAAGGTGTGCCGCCCTACGTGGTGATGGGATACCCCAGTGCCAGCCGTGGTCCGGGCTTCCTGGGTGCCGGGGCCGGTTACCTCTATCTCACCGACACCAAGGCCGGTCCCGCGGGACTCCAGCGACCCGATGCTGTCGACCTGCGTCGCCAGGCCCGCCGTGAAAAGCTGCTCGGGCGGATCCGCCGCCGGTTCCTCGGCAAGAACCCCGACGACGGACGCATCCGCGACTACTCGGACACCGCCGTCCAGGGCCTGAAACTGGCCGGGCCGAAGTTCATGAACGTCTTTGACTTGGAATCCGAGAACGATGCACTGCGGCAGGCGTACGGGTTGGAATTCGGCCAACGCTGCCTGCTGGCCAGGCGGCTGGTCGAGTCGGGCGTACGTTTTGTCGAGGTCTCATTCAACCTGAACTTCATCAACGGCACCGGTTGGGACACTCACAACGAGGGCCAACAGCAACAGCACAGGCTGATCGACCAACTCGACCAGGCGTTCGCCACGTTGATCTCCGATCTCGAGAAACGGAAGCGGCTGGATCGCACGCTGATCGTGATCGCAACCGAGTTCGGCCGCCCGCCGGAGTTCGATCAGGGGGGCGGCCGGGGCCACTACAGCAAGGCCTTCAGCGTGACACTGGCGGGGGGCGGCCTGAAGACCGGCCAGGCAATCGGCACAACCGACGAATTGGGCAAGACGATCGTCGACCAACCGATCTCGATCCCCGACCTGCACGCAACGATCTACCAGGCCATGCAGATCAACCCCGCCAAGGAACTCTACGACGGAACCCGTCCGGTGCCCATCACCGACAACGGCCGTGCCATCGCCGGGGCATTTGCGTAGGTCACGCTGATTGACCATCTCGACCCGTCGACTTTACCCTAGGGTTTCGACACACCCCTGAATTCACCGCTGGAGTCGTCATGCGCCGCCATCGCACCATTCTCACCAGCTGCCTGCTCGCCGCCGCCGCCGCCGTGCCTGGAACTGCCAGTGCGGCCGATGACGCCACGCCGCTGGCGTCCTGGAACTTCAAGCAGGGCACCTCCGGCTGGACGGCGGTCAAGGACTGCAAGTTGTCGGTTGCCGACGGCGTCCTGAAGATCCAGTGCACCGGCAACGACCCGCACCTGGTCGCTCCGGTGACGGTCACCGGCGGCTGGCACCGATTGACCCTGAAGGCCCGTTTTCGTGGCCGCATGAACGGGCAGATCTTCTGGAGCACCGGGTCCGAAAAGGGCTTCACCGAGGCACGGTCCGAGAATTTCCAGTTCCGCTCGAACGGCGAGAACTGGGCTGACTTCCACGTCTTCTTTCATTCCGACAGTGACCTGGTGCAACTGAGACTGGATCCGGGGAACCGGAAGGGGCGGGTCGAGCTGGCGGCGATCTTGCTGGAGCGGAAACAACCGCCCGCCCCGATGGCAACCCCGGTCCAACGGATCAAGCTGGCCCCCGGATTCGAGGTCGAATTGCTCTACTCGGTCCCGATCAAGCAACAGGGTTCGTGGGTCACCCTGGCCACCGATCCCAAGGGTCGGCTGATCACCTCCGACCAGTACGGCAAGCTGTACCGCATCACGCCCCCGCCGATCGGCCAGTCGGAGAAGGGGATCAAGCTCGAGACAATCGCCGCCGACATCGGGATGGCTCACGGCATTGTCTACGCCTTCGACAGTCTCTACGTGATGACCAACGGTGCCGGCGGCGGCCTGTACCGGGTCACCGACAGCAACGGGGACGACCAGTTCGACACGGTCAAGAAACTGCGGGCTGTCCCCGGCGGTGGCGAGCACGGTCCTCACGCGGTGATCCTCGCACCCGACGGCAAGTCGCTTTACGTCTGTGCCGGCAACCACACCAACCTGCCGAAGATGGAGAAGTCGGTGGTGCCCCGGAACTGGAAGGAGGACATCCTGCACGAGCGAATGTGGGACGCCGGCGGCCACGCCGTGGGCAAGATGGCCCCGGGCGGCTGGATCGCCCGGATCAACCCCGAGGGAACCGTGTGGGAGCTGATCAGTGTCGGGTACCGCAACGAGTTCGACATCGCCTTCAACGCGGACGGCGAATTGTTCACCTTCGACGCCGACATGGAGTGGGACATCGGGTCGCCGTGGTACCGCCCGACCCGCGTCTGCCACGTGACCGGCGGCAGCGAGTTCGGCTGGCGCAGCGGCACGGGCAAGTGGCCCACCTGGTACCCCGACAGCCTGCCGCCGGTGGTCGACATCGGCCCGGGCTGCCCAACCGGCATCACCTTCGGCACCGGGGCCAGGTTCCCCGGCAAGTACCAGAAGGCCCTGTTCATTTCGGACTGGAGCTACGGCATCCTGTACGCCGTCCACATGCAACCCAGCGGCTCAACCTACACCGGCACCGTCGAACGGTTCGTCTCGGCCGCCCCGCTTCCGTTGACCGATGTGCTGATCAACCCCGCCGACGGGGCGATGTACTTCACCATCGGGGGACGTCGCACGCAGTCGGGTCTCTACCGTGTGACCTACAACGGAAAGGAACCGACCAAGGCGGTCGACGGCAGGAACAAGGCCGGGACCGGGGAGCGATCCCTGCGGCGGCAACTCGAGGCCATGCAGCGGCCCGGCCCCGTCGGTGTCACCGAATCGCTGTGGCCACACCTTTCGAGTCCTGACCGCCACATCCGCTTCGCCGCCCGCGTGGCAATCGAACACCAGCCGGTCGACCGGTGGGCGAAGCGGGCCCTGGCCGAAACCAGCCCCCGGGCCCGGATCGAAGCCGCCGTCGCCCTGGCCCGCCACGGTGACAAGACCCTGCAGGCCGACCTCGTCAACTCGCTGTCCCGCATCAGGATCTCGTTGCTCAAGGAGCCCGATCAACTCGGGCTGTTGCGAGCCTACGGACTGGTGGGACTCAGGATGGGACGGCCGACCGGAAAGGTCCGACAGAAGATCCTCTCGCACGTCGACGGGCTCTTCCCGGCAAACTCGGCCCCGCTGAACCGCGAACTGGCGCAATTGCTGATCTTTCTCGATGCACCCCGCGTCGTTCCCCGGACCCTCGCACTGCTCACCGCAGCTCGCACTCAACAGGACCGGTTGCAGTACGCGTTGTTGCTGCGAAAGCAGACCAGCGGCTGGACCCGGGACGGGCGAAGGGCCTACTTCGAGTCGTTCAATGCCGCAGCGGCGGCGCGTGGAGGCCATTCGTTCGCCGGGTTCCTGAAGAACATCCGCAACGAGGCAATCGCCACCCTGCCGCCGGCCGAAAAGCAGGCCCTGGCCAAGACACTCGAAGCCGTCGCGCAACCCAATTCGGTGGCCCCCGACGCCACTCCACGAAAATTCGTCCGCAAGTGGACCACCGAAGCCCTGCTGCCGACCCTGGCCCAGCGGCTCTCGGGACGGAACTTCCGGAAAGGCCGGGAACTGTTCGCCGCGGCCAGTTGTTTCAAGTGCCACCGGTTCCGAGGCCAGGGTGGCATCGTCGGTCCCGATCTGACCACCGCGGCCCGCCGCTTCAACAACAAGGACCTGCTCGACTCCATGACCGTTCCCTCGAGAACCGTCTCGGACCAGTACCAGGCCTCGATGTTCGTTCTCGACAACGGCAAGACGGTCATCGGCCGTGTCGCCAACCTCAGCGGACAGAACATCATGGTGATGACCAACATGCTCGAACCCGGCAAGTTCACCGCCGTGCGACGGGACACGATCGAGGAGGTCATTCCGTCGAAAACGTCGCTGATGCCCGAGGGCCTGTTGAACACGCTGACCCGCAGCGAGATCCTCGACCTGGTGGCCTACATTCGCTCGGGCGGCGACCCCAAGCATGCAGCGTTCGGCAGGAAGTGACGTGATCGACGGGGGTCACTTGGCCAGGCGGATCGTGACACCCGCAACCTGGCCGCTGAAGCGGTTGGGGGCTTTGTAACCGCCCACGGCTCCGTTGATGTCCCGGCCCACCTCGAGGCCATCCTGTGGAACCTGTGCCAGGGTGCCGGCGGCCTTGGCCCGAGCGACCTCGCGCTCGCCGACCAGCAGAACCAGGCCGCCATCGTCACCGACTCGCGCCGAGACAATCCGGGCCTTGCCCAGCGGATCGGGTCCGGTCAACTCGGTCAACCTGCCGTTGCGGCGGAACGAGAAGACCGGCTTGCCGTCCTTGACCCACAGGGCCCAGCCGTGGGCGGTGCCCCCGTGTCCGACCAGCACGCCCTGGCCGGGCTGTCCGATCGTGGCGGTGACGGTGAAGCCCCGGCCCTTCACGTTCGGCACGCCCCCGTCCCGGGGCAGCCTCGCATTGGCTTTCAACTGGAGCACTTTCTTGCGGCTGACCTTCCTGGCCTGGCCCGAGTTCGGCCAGGGCAGCACGTTGGCGCGGACCGCCCACGTGTTCCAGAGCGATTCGAGTTTCTCGGCCCGCTCGGCCTCGACCTTGGCCAGGTTCTTCAACTCGCTGCGGTCGGATTTCAGGTTGTACAGTTCCCACGGCCCGTTACGGCCCCTGGCAACCAGTTTCCAGTCGCCGACCCGAACGGCCCGGTTCCCCTCGTGTTCCCAGTACAACGGCCGATCCGGCAGGTTCTTGCCGCCGAAGACCGGCACCAGGCTCTTGCCTTCCATCAAATGCACCGGGCTCTTGTTCCACTGCTCGGGGTACTTCGCTTCTGCCAGGTCGACACAGGTGGCCATGATGTCGACCAGGTGCCCCGGCTCGTGCCGGAAGGCTCCATGGTCCTTGATCCCCTTGGGCCAGTGAGCGATCAGCGGAGTCGAGATGCCGCCCTCGTGGACAAAGTGCTTGTACTCGCGAAATGGCGTGTTCGACGCGTTGGCCCACTGGATGCCGTAGGCGACATAGGTGTCGGATGGACCGGGCATGACACCGAATCCCTGTCGCACGGGGCGGCCGTCACGGGTGATCCGGGGAACCATCGAATACTGCAGTTCGCCCGGCTTCATTGCCGGTTGCCGCTCCAGGTTCTTGGGCCGCACCGCACCGTTGCTGCCGAATTCCTCCTGGCAACCGCCGTTGTCCTGCAGGAACAGGACCAGCGTGTTGTCCAGCTGGTTCGTCTTTTTCAGAGCGGCGACGATCCGCGCGATGCCCTGGTCCATCGAATCGATCATGGCGGCATAGACTTCCATGCGGACTCGTTGCCAGGGCTTGTTCTTGGCCTGGCTCCAGTCCTGGACGTTGGGCGAGAGCTGCCAGGCCCGGTCCAGCAGACCCATTTTTCTCATCCGCGCAAACCGCTCGTCCCGCAACACATCCCAGCCCTCGTCGTAGCGGCCCTTGTACTTGGCAATGTCGGATGGCTTGGCATGCATCGGCCAGTGAGCTGCGGTGTAGGCGACGTACATGAAGAACGGCTTGTCGCTGTCGTGATCGGTGATGAATTTCGCCGCGTTGTCACTGATCGCGTCGGTGTAGTAGTAGCTGTCGGGGTCTTCGGGAGCGATCAGCGTGTTGTCGCGGGTCAGAGAATTGGGATCGAAGAAGCTGCCTGCTCCATGAATGGTCCCGTAGAACCGGTCGAAACCCCGCTGCCGCGGCCAGTTGTGCTTTCCGTCCTCGTTGTTCGGCCGCACCGTCTTGGTGACATGCCACTTGCCTGACATGTAGCAGCGGTATCCGGCAGTACCCAACACCTGGGCAATGGTCACACACCGGTTGTTCAGATCACCGCGGTAACCGGGGTGGCCTCGATCGTTCATCATGTGGCCGACCCCGGCCTGGTGAGGATAGAGCCCGGTCATCAGGCTGGCCCGGGTCGGGCAGCAGCGTCCGGTATTGTAGAACTGGGTGAACCTCAGGCCCCCGGCTGCGAGCCGGTCGAGCGTCGGCGTGGCAACCTCGCTGCCGTAGCAGCCGATATCCGAATACCCCATGTCGTCGGACATGATCAGGACGATATTGGGCCGCGGGGCGGCTTCGAGGGACACGGCCAGGAGCAGGAACAGGCAGAGGGTTCGCAGGAGCAACATGTGAGAATCCTCGGGGAATCGGTTCCGCCCACGGCCCGCGTGAGAAGAGACTGCTGATTCCGAAAAGGGGAACGGCATCCGCCCGGTGGCACGAGCCAGCCCCGACAGCTACGCCATGATCTGGCGGATCGGATCGGCGCCTTCGACACCGACCAGCTTCTGGTCGAGGCCATTGAAGAAATAACTCAGGCGGTTGGGATCGAGTCCCATCTGCTGGAGCACGGTGGCGTGGAGATTGCGGACGTGGAAGCGATCCTCGACCGCCGCGCTGCCCAGGTCGTCGGTCTTGCCCACGTTGGCACCACCCTTGATGCCCCCGCCGGCCATCCACATGGTGAACCCGTACGAGTTGTGGTCCCGGCCGGTGCCCTTGGCGTACTCGGCCGTCGGCTGCCGCCCGAACTCACCACCCCACACGATCAACGTCTTCTCGAACAACCCGCGCTGTTTCAGGTCGTTGATCAGTCCGGCGATCGGCTTGTCGGTCTCCAGGGCGTGCATGTCGTGGTTCCGCTTCAGGTCGCCGTGGGCATCCCAGTTGGCATCGTTGTGGTTGCCGCCCGAGTAGACCTGGATGAAGCGGACTCCCCGTTCGACCAGCCGCCGAGCCAGCAGGCACTGCCGACCAAAGTACGAGCTCTCCTTGCGGTCGAGTCCGTAGGCCTGCTGTGTCTCCCTAGTCTCCTTGGAGAGATCGGTTGCTTCGGGCGCCGACGACTGCATCCTGTAGGCCAGTTCGTAGCTGGCGATGCGGGCGGCCAGGTCGCTGTTGTCGATCCGCCGCAGCTGGTGCTCGTTGTTGTACGCCCTCAACGTGTCCAGCAACCGTCGCTGCATCGAGTCGCTGAAGTCGCTGGGTCGCTTGAGGTTCAGGATCGCCGTCCCCTGGGATCTCATGATCGTCGCCTGGAAACTGGCGGGCATGTAGCCGGCCGACCAGTTCTTCGCCCCGCTGATCGGTCCGCCTCGCGGGTCGAGCATCACGACGAAGCCGGGCAGGTTCTCGTTCTGCGTTCCCAGGCCATAGTTGGCCCACGACCCCAGGCAGGGGCTGCCAGACACGATCTTGCCCGAATTCATCATCAGCATCGCCGAACCGTGGATCGGGCTGTCGGCGGTCATCGAATGGATAAAGGCCACGTCATCGACACAGGTCGAAAAATGAGGGAACAGGTCGCTGACCCACTGGCCACATTGTCCGTGCTGCTTGAAGTTCCACCGGGTCTCGACGATCCGCCCGCGGCTCTTCCGACCACCCCGCCCGAAGGTCTTCACGTCGACTGTCTTGCCGTCCATGCCCTTCATCTTCGGCTTGTACTCGAAGGTGTCGATGTGACTGGGGCCGCCGTACATGTACAGGAAGATCACGCTGGTGGCCTTCGGATCGAAGTGCGGATCCTTGGGCGCCAGCGGGTTGACGAATTTTCTCTGCCCGTCGGCGGCAACGGCCTGGCCGGACAGGAAGTCCGCATCGAGCAGACCCGAAAGTGCCAGGCCGGTGAAACCGGCTCCGGTCTCCCAGAGAAACTCGCGTCGGGTGCGTCCACAGAAGTTCGTGTTTGATTGTGTCATGGCGTCGAATGCTGTGATGAGGGAACGAAAGAAAATGTCCCGGGTCGGCCGATCGTGTCGGGCCCGAATTCAATCCAGGTAGAGGAACTCGTTGAGGTTCAGGGCCAGCAGACAGAAGGACTTCAGGGCCAGCTCCGGGCTCGCCTTGTCCTGTTTCCGCAACACCTCGATCAGCGAAACTCCCCGCCGGACCTCGGCGTCGGTGGGCGGCCGCTGCAGGGACCGCTTCAGGGCCAGCGTGACCTGGGCAACCGGATCGTTTCCGGCCCGTTTCCTGAGGAACTCGGCGAACACGTTCGCCTCGCGCTGGCTGAACTGGCTGTTGAGCAGCGCCAGCGACTGCGTGGGCTGGGTGGTGGTGAATCGCACCGGGCAGCTGTTGTCGAGATCCGGCGAGTCGAAACTCTCGAACATCGGCACCACCAGCGATCGCTTCACGTGCACGTAGATACTGCGGCGGTTGCGATCCTGCGGTGACGACTTGCCCCAATCGGCCCCCGGCCGAGACTGCCCCTGCAGGATCTCGCGGGGGATGATCGTGTAGATGCTCGGTCCGAACATCTTCTTCCGGTTCAAGGCGCCGTTGACGGCGAGCACCGAGTCCCGGATTTCCTCGGCCGACAGCCGCCGCATGTTGAACCGCCAGAACAACTGGTTGGTGGGATCGGCAGCCATCGCTTTCGCGTTGCTGCGGGACGACATCCGGTAGGTGGCCGAGAGCATGATCCGGCGGTGCATCCGCTTCAACGTCCACCCTCCGTCGACCAAGTCGGCGGCCAGCCAGTCGAGCAGTTGCGGATGCGTCGGTCTCCGACCGGCAAACCCGAAGTTGTTCGAGGACACGACGATGCCACGACCGAAGTGGTACTGCCAGAGCCGGTTGGCCATCACGCGGGCCGTCAGCGGGTTCTCCCGACTGGTGATCCACTCGGCCAGAGCCCGACGCCGGTTCGCCGAGCGAGCGCCCTTGGCCGGGGGCTGGATCTTCGGTTCAGGCGGCGAGAGCACCAGCGGGAAGCCGGGCTCGACCTTGTCTCCACGAGCGTGCGCGTTGCCGCGAATCTGCACGAAGGTCTGCGGGGGATTCGGTCCGAGTTCCTTGACGACCAGGGCCTGGGAAAACCCGGGGGGACGGAACTTGCGGAGCTGGTCCCGACGAGCGGTCAGCTTCTGGTACGCCTCGAACTTCTCCTTGGTCAACTTCCCCGGCACCTTCTTCTTGAGAATGGGCACGCGGTTCTGTTCTCGCTTGAAGTCGTCGACTTCGCCCCCCTCGAGCAGGTCCTTGTATCCGGTGTCGAGCACCTTCAGCTGCTTCTCGACATCGGCCAGGTCGGCCTTGTGACGGGCCACCAGGCCCCTGTTCCGCTTCAGCTCCGCCGCGGTCGCCACCGAGGTGACACTGGCGTCGGTAATCGAACGGCCGCCACGAACTCCGTAACGACGGATGTTCCGGAAGAAGGCGAGCAGCCGGTAGTAATCCTTCTGGCGAATCGGATCGAGCTTGTGGTCGTGGCAACGAGCACAGCCGACCGTGAGTCCCAGGAAGACCTCGGTGGTTGTCCGCAGGATGTCGTCGAGGTCCTCGAACCGCGACTGCTCCCTGTCAACCGGCTCGTCCTGCCAGATTCCCAGGCGATAATAGCCGGTTGCCACCATTCCATCGGCGGTCACCTCTTCGAGTTCATCACCGGCAAGTTGTTCGCGGGCGAACTGATCGAACGGCTTGTCGCTGTTGAACGACCGGATCACGTAGTCCCGGAATCGCCAGACGTGAGGCTTGGTGCCGTCGCGTTCGTAGCTGTTGGATTCGGCGTAGCGGACCAGGTCCAGCCAGTGGCGGGCCCACTTTTCGCCGTAGTGAGGCGACTTCAGCAGGCGGTCGACAACCTTGTCGAATGCTCGCGGCGAATCATCGACCAGGAACGCATCGATTTCCTTCGGCGTCGGCGGCAATCCGGTCAGGTCGTAGGTGGCGCGACGCAGCAGCGCCGTCTTGCCGGCCGCAGCAGGAGCAGCCAGTCCGGCCTGTTCCAGCCGAGCCAGGACGAAGCGATCGATCGGGTTCCTGACCCACGCCCGGTCCTTGATCTTCGGCGCCGCTGTCCGCTTCACCTTCTGGAAACTCCAGAACGCCTTTGTCTGAGCGTTGACCTGCGGCGTCTTCTTGTCGGACCGGCCGATCGTCCCGGCAAAGTCGGGTGTGATCGGCAACCCCATGCGGATCCACCGCTTGAGGATCTCGATCTGGTCGGCCGGCAGCTTCCCCTTGGGGGGCATCTCGTAGCCTTCCAGATCGTAGTTGATCGCCTCCAACAACAGGCTCTTTTCGGGCCGTTTCAGGTTGACCGCTCGCCCGCTGTCGCCCCCCTTCATCAACCCGGCACGGTTGTCCAGGTGCAATCCCCCCTTGACCTTGGGACCGGCGTGACACTTGAAGCAGTTCTTCACCAGCAGCGGCCTGACTTTACCGGAGAAGAAATCGACCTGTTCCCGTGCGGAGAGAGCCGGATCAGCCGCCTGGAGGGAGGGCATCAGGCCACAGAGCAGGGCAGCGACAACCGGCAAGAACTTCATGGTACGGATAGACTTTTCGTGAGGGAGTGTGTCTCGAAGAATCGCCCGTTTATCCTAACACGCACTCCGGATCTCGGCAGCCGGACGGCCACAAAAACCGAGGTAACAGCTGACCCCCGAGCAGTCGCTATACTTGAGGTCACCGGGATCCTGATCTGTCGTGCGGCGGGAGAGATGGCGGTGACTGGAACGTCGACTTCACCACACCGAACGACCACGCTGGTCGTGATGGCAATGCTGGCCAGCTGTTTCGCCGGCTCATCCGGCCGGGCTGCTGCCGCAGACGACACCTCCCCCGAAGCCCGCCTGGAACGAGCACACGCCACGTTGAACCGTGACGCCGCGGGCCACGTCGTCGAGGTGCTGTTTCACCACCACACCGAGCTTTCCGACCAGGTTCTCACCAGGCTGGGAGATCTCCAACACCTCCAGCGACTCGGCCTGGGTTCCCCCCGGTTCACCGACCAGCACCTGTCCCACATCGAAGATCTTCGACAGCTGAAGTCCCTCGGACTCACCCAGGCGAAGATCTCCGACGAAGGACTGTCGCGGCTCGCCGGTCTGAAATCTCTGGAAACTCTCCAGCTGGACGGCTGCCGCCAGGTGACCGACAGGGGCCTGGCGCGACTGGCCGGGTTGACATCGCTGGTCGAACTGAACCTCTCCAATACGGGCGTCTCGATCGAGGGCCTGCGACAGTTGGCCGGACGCAACCTCAAGGTGTTGAAGCTCCCTGCCGATGCCTACGTCGACGACGGACTGCTCCCCTACCTCGAGGCAATCGTACCCCAATCCGACCTCGACCTCTCGGAATGGTCACTCACCGACGAGGGCCTGGTGCACCTCGTCAACCAGCAACAACTCGAATCACTCGTGCTGCCCGGAGGATGGCGACGGGAGAAGCTGATCACCGACGCAGGCCTGTCGCACCTGAGTGGCCTGGTCGAGCTCCAGAGCCTGAGCCTGGCCGAGACGAACATCGACGGATCGGGGCTCCGGCACCTGAAGGGACTCTCCAAACTGAAATCGCTGGACCTGGCCGGCACCAAGTTGATCGACAAACACATGGTTCACCTCGAACAACTCGGATCGCTCGAATCTCTTCGGCTTGCCAGCTGCAAACAAATCACCGACCGGGGCCTGGCGTCCCTCGTCCATCTCGGCCGGCTCACGAAGCTCAACCTCGGTGTCTATCCCGGCAACACCAAGATCACCGACACGGGGCTGGTCCACGTTGCGGAATTGACTCAACTGCAGGAACTCCACCTCACCGACATGCCGGTCACCGACACGGGCCTGAAGCAGCTCGAGCGACTCGAGAAACTCGAACTGCTTTGGCTGGACGGCTGCCTGAAGATCTCTGATGTCGGACTCGCATCGGTCGCGACGTTCGAGGAACTCTCGTGGGTCAATCTCAACGACTGTCCGGACATCACCGCAGCCGGCGTGGTGGCGTTGCAGGCATCGCTGCCCGGATGCGTAGTCTCACACGGGACCAGCATCACCTGGATGACGCTCAACGGCTGGTGGTACCAGCCGACGATCATTGGCGTTCCCGCCGGATTGATGCTGTTGCTGTGCGGCGGACTGGTATCCCGACGTCGGTCGCGATCGCAGAGCTCCTCGGCAGAGGCTTCCGGACCCAAGGCGAACGGATGAACCACTTGCCCCGTCCTTGGACCGGTGCTTATCCTGAAAGGATCCCGAGGAGACGGAAGCGGATGATGCGACGTTGCCGACCAACCGCTGCGGTGATCGCGACACTGAGTGTCGCTGCGCTCGTTTCGTTCGGCTGCCAGGAACAGCGCCCACCACGAAAACCATCGGCGGGACCGGTTCCCGAATCGTTGAGTTTTCAGGTGAACTCGATCGACGGGGAACCGGTGAACCTGGCGCGTTACTTCGGCAAGGTCGTGGTGGTGGTCAACATCGCCAGCCGCTGATCATTGACCACCCAATTCCTGCAGTTGCAGGACATGCAGGACAAGTACGGCGAAGAGGACTTTGCGGTACTCGGGTTCCCCTCCGACCAGTTCGGCAGCTTCGCCGCGGGAAGCGACAAGGAGGTGAAGGACTTCTGCCAGACGAAGTACAAGGTGTCGTTCGACCTGTTCTCCAAGATCGAAGTCAACGGCGAACAGGCGACGCCCTTCTACGGGTACCTCACCAGCCAGGACGCCCCGCCGACCGGCAAGGGGGAAGTCGTGTGGAACTTCGAGAAGTTCGTGCTCGACCGAAAGGGCCGCGTGATCGGCCGCTTTCGGTCTCACGTGCAGCCCCGTTCGAAGGAAATGCGGTCGGTGATTGAAAAGGCCCTGGCCAGCTAGGGATCACTTCACCCCGCCGAAGTACTTCCGGATGATCCACTCGGGCTGGTGCCGATCGGGCTTTCGCTTCCGGCCCGTCAGGTCGATCGCCTTCGACTTCGGGTTCTTGGACGTGTGTGGTGTCTTGTCTCCGGTCTGCCGCTGCCACGTCTGGAGCAGCGACATCATCCGCTCGACACGTCCGGCCTGGCCCGGTTCGTCGGCGAGATTCTTCAGTTCATCGGGGTCACTGCGGAGATCGAACAGTTGCGTGTGGTTGATCTGCGGATAGCGAATCAGCTTGAACCGATCATCCCGCACCGCCCGCATCTTGTTCTCGTATGCCGTGAACAGCGTCTTGCGGACAAACGGCCTGTCCCCGCTGATCACCTCCGCCAGGCTGCGGCCCTCGACCTTCTCGGGCACCGCCACGTCGGCCCAGCTGCAGATGGTGGGGAACAGGTCGTACAGGTAGACCAGGGCGTCGCTGGACTTTCCTCGGGGAATTCCCGGGCCGGTGACCACCATCGGCGTACCCATGCTGTGCTCGTAGAGGTTCTGCTTGCCCAGCAGACCGTGGCTGCCGACGGCCAGGCCATGATCAGCGGTGTAGACGACGATCGTATTCTCGGCGTGACCACTGTTGGTCAACGCAGCTAGCACTCGTCCAACCTGTTCATCCAGGTGGCTGATCATCCCGTAGTACTCGCCCAACTGGCTGCGAATCACCTCGGGCGTCCGCGGCCAGGCCGCCAACGACTCATCCCGACCCACCATCCACCCGTTGTGGAAGGGGTGCTGGGGCATGAAGTTCGCCGGCAGCGGCAGCTTGACTCGATCGGCAGCGTACATCTCGGCGTACTTCTTCGGCGGCTGCCTGGGGTCGTGCGGCGAGGTGAAGGCGACGTAGGCGAAGAACGGTTTGTCGGACTTCCCCTTCCTGCCGTCGAGGAAATCGATCACCGCATCGGCGAAGATCTCGCTCGAAAACCGTTCGGCCATCCGTGGCGGGGTCAGTGTTCCGGCAGCGGTCAGGTCCCGTATCGGCACTTTCGTGTGATCGGACATGCCGCCGATGAAGACCGACTTGCCGTGCTGAAACGCCCGGATGAACGACTCGGCCCGGTTGTGCCACTTGCCGGTGCCGAAGGTGACGTATCCACTGCGAGCGAGCACGTCGGGAAGCAGTGGAACACCCTTGAGATTCATCGGCACCCGCCACAGCGTGCGGCCGCTCATCAACATTGCCCGGCTGGGCTGGCAGACCGCCCCGTGGATCGACCCCATGCAATACGCGCGGCGGAAGTTGAATCCGGTACGAACCAGCCGATCGATGTTGGGCGTGCGAATGTGGGGATTGCCGTAGGCCCCGACCGTGTCGGGCCGCTGGTCGTCAGCGAACAGGAACAGGATGTTCGGGCGAGTCGCGGCCGCATCGGACTCCCGGATCACCGGAGACCCAAGGCCGGCCACGAACACGATGACGATCAACAGTGGTCGGCACTTCAGCAGACTGTTCATGTCGAGATGCCTCGAGCAGTGAGAAAGACCGGACCGCCATTGAAGACCGCGAGGCCGGGTATTGCAATCGGCCGACGGTGTGCCACTGGCAAGCCGTGGTGACCCGGCGAATGCTACAATCCGCCGCATGGACCATCGGCCGTTCTGCGCACTGATCTGGCTGCTGTCCGCCCCCCTTGCGGTGGCCGACGACGCGACCCGGGTCGACTTCCAGCGCGACATCCGTCCGATCCTCTCGGAGAACTGCTTCCAGTGTCACGGACCGGACGCGAAGGCGCGGAAGGCCGAATTGCGATTGGACATCGCCGACGAAGCCCTGGCCCACGACCCCCCGGTGCTGGTGGCCGGCCAGCCCGAAAAGAGCCTGCTTTGGCAGAAGGTCTCGAGCAACGATCCGGACGAGCGGATGCCGCCAAGGGAATCGAACCGTCGGCTGACCGATGCCCAGCGACACCTGATCAGACGCTGGATCGCCCAGGGGGCCGAGTTTCGTCGACACTGGTCGCTGGTGCCCCCGGTCCACCGACCGCCGCCGGTCGTCCGGATCGACGGGCCCTCGCCTGCCCGCAACGCCGTCGACGCCTTCATCCTGACCCGACAGCAGGCGAACGGGTTGTCGATGTCCCCGGCGGCCGACCGCCGCACCCTGCTGCGACGCCTGGCCTTCGATCTGCTGGGACTGCCGCCCACCGAAGACGAACTGGCGGTGTTCCTGGCCGACACCCGGCCGGGAGCCTGGAGC
Source organism: Planctomycetota bacterium (assembly GCA_963582065.1). Classification (GTDB taxonomy): domain Bacteria; phylum Planctomycetota; class Planctomycetia; order Planctomycetales; family Planctomycetaceae; genus UBA8437. The sequence goes on from CAUZRQ010000005.1 coordinate 53,662, forward strand.
CGAGCCGTCGATCGCCTGCTCAACTCACCGCGGTTCGGCGAGCACATGGCATGGAACTGGCTGGTGGCCTCACGCTACGCCGACACCAATGGTTACCAGGGCGACGGCACACGGGTGATGTGGCCCTGGCGCGAGTGGGTGATTGGATCGTTCAACGACAACCTGTCCTTCGACAGGTTCACCGTGGACCAACTGGCCGGGGACCTGGTCCCCTCCGCGACACCCGGACAACTGGTCGCCACCGGGTTCAACCGCAACCATCCGCTCAACGGTGAGGGTGGCCGGATCGCCGAGGAAAACCGCGTCGAGTACGTGCTGGATCGCACCGACACCACCGCCACCGTCTGGATGGCTCTGACACTCGGGTGCGCAAAGTGCCACGACCACAAGTTCGATCCGCTGTCCCAGAAGGAGTACTACCGCTTCTCGGCGTACTTCAACAGCATCGCCGAGTCCGGCCGGGTCGACAAGGGGGGCAACGCCAACCCGGTCGCCCGCGTGACCACCCGGGCCCAGCAAACCGAGCTGCAGCAGGTCGACTTCCTGATCAAGCAGCAGCGACAGATTCTCGACCGGCCGCTCGACGGCCTGGCGAACGAACGGACCCGCTGGATCGCAGGGATCCGCAGGCAACTGGAAACCCGGACACTGGCCGGCTGGCACACCCTGGCCCCCAGGTCGGCGAAGTCCCGCCAGGGAGCCCAGGTCAAGACCCGGCCCGACCACTCGTTGCTGGTCAGCGGCAAGATGTCGGCCACCGACGACTACGAGATCCGGGCCGTGACGGGGCTGAAGCGAATCACCGGCTTCCGGCTCGAGGCCCTGACCGATCCCAGCCTCGGATTCCAGGGGCCGGGCCGGAAAGCGAACTTCGTTCTGACCGAGTTCGCGGTGAACCTCGAGCGTGCCGCTGCCAAGCCCAGACGGCTGGAGTTCGCCAGCGTGGTGGCCGACCACAGCGAAGATTCGTGGAAGGTCGGCGGGGCGATCGATCCGTCCGAGAAGTCCGGGTGGGGTGTCTGGGACGGTGTCCACAACACCGCACAGGATCGCCAGGCGGTGTTCCGGCTGAAGCAGCCGGTCGAGATCGCCGAGGGGTCGATCCTGGTCTTCACGCTCAGGCACCAGTCGCGCTTCAAAGAGCACCTGCTGGGCCGTTTCCGGATCTCGGCCACCGATATCCAGCAGCCCGGTCTCGACACCGCCACGGTGCCCCCCGCCGACGTCCTCGAACTGGTCCGGCAGGAGCCGGCCCTGAACGCCGGCCGGCTGAAGCGGCTGTCCGAGTACCATCGCGGAACCACTGACGCCTCGCGAAGTGCCCGCCGGCTGCACTCGATCAACCGGGCCGCCCGACAGAGACACGAGGGTGGCATGATCGAATCGATGGTGATGCGCGATCGGGGAAAGCCCCGGGACACCTTCCTGCTGAAACTGGCGCGTTACGACCAGCCGGTCACCAACGAGAAGCTCACCCACGGCACCCCCTCGGCGCTGCCGCCTCTGCCGGGGAACGCCTCGCCCAACCGCCTGGCAATGGCCCGCTGGCTGGTCGATCCCGGTCATCCGCTGACGGCCCGCGTGGCGGTCAACCGGCTCTGGCAGACGTTCTTCGGCACCGGGTTGGTCAAGACCAGTGGAGACTTCGGGTCGCAGGGAGAACCGCCCAGCCACCCCGGGTTGCTCGACTGGCTGGCCACCGAGTACCTCCGCACCGGGTGGAACACCAAGGGGATGATCCGACTCCTGGTGACCAGTGCCACGTATCGCCAGTCGTCGGTGGTGAGGCAGGATCAGCTCGATGCCGATCCCTACAACCGGTTGCTGGGCCGAGGATCCCGACATCGCCTGCCGGCTCACGTGATCCGCGACCAGGCCCTGGCGGTTTCGGGCTTGATGGTCGAGATGATCGGCGGGGTGTCGGTCAAGCCGTACCAGCCGCCGGGACTGTGGGCCGATTTCAGCTTCGGCAAGATCAAGTACTCGGCCGATTCCGGCGCCAAGCTCTACCGCCGCAGCCTGTACACCTTCTGGCGACGCTCGCTGGGCCCGCCCAACATGTTCGACGAGGGCACCCGCGACGTGTGCCACGTGAGTCCCCAGAGAACCAATACGCCATTGCACGCGCTGACGCTGCTCAACGATGAGACATTCGCCGAGGCGGCTCGCGTGCTTGGCGAGAGATTGCTCGGCACACCCGGGGATGACGCGTCACGAATGACCAGGGCCTTCATCCTCGTGTTGTCGCGACCCCCGACGGACCCCGAGCGAACTCTGCTGGTTTCCTCGCTGGATCGGGCCCGCCGGCATTACCGGGCACACCCCAAGCAGGTCAAGGCCTATGCAACTGTTGGACGTCACGCTCCGGCCACTGGGCTCGACCCGGTCGAGGTCGCTGCCTGGGGTGCGGTGGCGTCGCTGCTGTTGAATTGCGACGAGGCGATCACCCGCGAGTGACCCGCCGCAGTTCCTCTTCCGGTCCCAAGAATTTCACCATGCAACCAGTTGCTGACCACCATCACCTGCAGACCCGGCGACGGTTCTTCGGTCGCTCGGCCGCGGGAATCGGCACCGCTGCCCTGGCAACCCTGCTCGACCGGGAATCGGCCGCCGAGCAATTGGTCAACCATTTCGCTCCCAGGGCCAAGCGGGTGATCTACCTGTTCCAGAACGGAGCCCCCACGCAGGTCGACCTCTACGACCACAAGCCACAGATGGAGAAGTTTCGTGGCACGGACCTGCCCAAGGAGATCCAGGGCGGCCAGCGGCTGACGACAATGACCCAGGGCAAGTCCCAGAAAGTGCTGCCGACGGCCTGGCCGTTCCGGGCCAACGGTGAATGCGGCACCTACATCAGTTCGTTGCTGCCCCACATCGGATCGATCGCCGACGAGATCTGCCTGGTCCGGTCGGCTCATACCGAGGCCATCAACCACGCTCCGGCAATCACGCTGTGGTTGACCGGGTCGGAGCAGCCCGGCCGGCCGAGCTTCGGAGCATGGTTATCGTACGGATTGGGCCGCGAGACCGACGAACTGCCCACGTTCTGCGTGATGACCTCCCGCGACAAGGAAGCCTCGTGCGGGCAGATCTTCTACGAGTGGTACTGGGGCAACGGGTTCCTGCCAAGTCGTCACCAGGGGGTGAAATTCCGAGGCTCCGGCGACCCGGTTCTCTATCTCTCCAACCCCTCGGGAATCGACCAGAGCCTGCGGCGGGGGTTGCTGGATGACCTGGCGCGGCTGAATCGGCTGAGGGCTCGCGAGGTGGGTGATCCCGAGATCCAGACGCGGATCGCCCAGTACGAGATGGCCTACAAGATGCAGGCCTCGGTGCCCGAGTTGACCAACCTGTCCAGCGAACCCAAGCACATCCTCGAAATGTACGGTCCCGATGTGACTCGCCGAGGCTCGTTCGCCTACAACTGCCTGCTCGCCCGTCGACTCTCCGAGCGAGGCGTTCAGTTCATCCAGTTGATGCACGCCGGTTGGGATCAGCACGGCAACCTGCCGACCCAGCTGGCCATCCAGTGTCGAGACACCGACCAGCCGTCGGCGGCCCTGGTCAAGGACCTGAAGCAGCGTGGGCTGCTGGACGAGACCCTGGTGATCTGGGCTGGCGAGTTCGGACGGACCAGCTTCTGCCAGGGCGATATCAACAACAAGAAACAGCACGGCCGGGACCACCACCCTCGAAATTTCTGTCTCTGGATGGCCGGCGGCGGCATCCGGGGCGGGACGACTTACGGTGAGTCCGACGACTTCAGCTACAACGTCGCCAGGGACCCGTTCCACGTCCACGATCTCCAGGCCACGGTGCTGCACTGCCTGGGAATCGACCACGAACGGCTGACCTACAAGTTCCAGGGGCGGCAGTTCCGCCTCACCGATGTCCACGGACGAGTTGTCAGGGAGATCTTGACGTGAACAACAGACAACCGGCCATCATTTCGCTGCGGACATGGCTTGTGGCCCTGGTGCTGAGCTCGACCGTGGTCGTGGCCGAGGAACCGCGAGACCCGATCCCCCGCGGCGGCGGTCGGCTGAAGAATCACTGGGTCACCTGCGTGATCGGCATGAAATCGGGGCACATCGCCGGGATCTGGGACAACATCTCCGGCCGTCGGCTGGTCCAGGAGAGCTTCGAGACCTACCGGTTGACGACCCGCGACGGGAAAACCATCACCGTCAGCGAGAAGGACGACCGGGTTCACTCGGCGATCTCCACCGCCCCGCCCCCCAACCGTCCCCGCTGGGGCAACGCGACAGCCTATTTCGCCCGCAATCCAAAGATCCCCGGTTCGGAGATCCGCAAGAGTTACTACTTTGCGCTGGTCGGGGACGAGCAACGGATCGCGTGTCGCTCGATCTCCATCACCGCCCCGACCGAAAAACCAACCCTGTTCACCAGCGTTTCGCACACCGTCCTGGCTCCGAGGTTCCGCAAGAACTCGCTGTACCACTACGTCGTGCCCCAGGGCGTGGCCGGAGACCAGCGGCCACTGATACGGTCCTCGCAGATCACCAAGCCCCTGATCCGCCGGGACCACGGCAGTGACCAACAGGGCCGCGCCGCCTCGGACATCTTCCAGCCGAAGTGGAAGATCGGGCTGGCCCAGTACCTGTACCGGGTCGGCCGGCACTGGGCCTATCCTGTCGGACTCCGCAATCCCACCCACTGGACGGCCGACGGCTGGCAGATCGCCTCGGGCGGGTTCATCCTGGCCGACAAGTCCGAGAACAAGCGAAACAACCGGCTGGAGATGCGGTACCACATCTTCGGCGACGATCGCCTGGCCGTGCACGAAGAGTACCTGGGCCTCCCCGAACTGACCAAGCTCAGGGACGACACGCAGCAGAAGTTGAGGCTCGGGCGGATCCGCACGCCGGGGACTCCCGGCAGGTTCCTGCGGCCGGGCGATCGAGTTCCCTCCGCATCACTGATCAACATCGGCTCGGGCGGCAACGGGCAGTTTCGCTACGGCGTCTACGCCACGTCCGACGACTCCCGCCTCGAACAGGTCAGCCCGACCGACTCAACGAAGATCGTCCTCTCGCTGACCGGCAAACAGTTGAAGGAACGGTTTGCCCGCCAGCGAAAGAACAACCCCGCGTCGATGGGTGGAATGTACATCTACCGCCGGCACGAGTCCCCGGTCCTGGCGCGGCACCCCGACTGGATCGCCTCGCGGACACCCAACGGGCTGGTCAACCTGCGGCCGCTGAAGGAGGTGTTCGAGTTCGAGACCCGGGGGATCGTGGCCGAATCGGAATACCTGGGCACCGGGGTCTTCTACTGGGACGCCGCTCTGGACGCCGGCCTGGTCGACTGGGAGCGTCGAACCGTCAGCCAGACACCTTCGGCCATCGAGCAATGGAAGATGCTCTTCGAAACACTGCATCAGCACGACAAGCTGCTGTGGACGAATTCCCGCACCGGCTCGGCCTATTACGACATCACCTACTACGAAGCCAGCGGGGCACAGAAGATCGCCGGCAAGACCTGGCGCGATGCCGCCGACATGGACCTGATGAACAAGATCTACCAGGTGCCGGGCACGATTCATGTGCCGCTGTACTGGTGGAACAACGGGCCGGAGGAGAACACCCAGGTCTACCAGAACCACTGCCTCGCCCTGGCCCTGTCTCCCAGGGACGGCGCCTGGAGCCGCGAAGTGGACGGAAAACTCCCCGAGAGCGCCGACGACGGTGTCCTGTTCGAAGTCATCGACGAGTTCCGTGACGCGCGGTTCGTCCGCATCGGCCTGAAGCCGGCCTGGTGGAACGACCTCCAGACTCAAATCGAAGCCTACACCTTGCAGCTGGGACCCACCTGGTTCCTCAACGTGATCTCCCACCGTGAGAAGCCATCAACCGTCACGGCCTCGATCGACATGGGCCGCGCCAAGCTGGACCCCCGACAGCCAATTTTCTGCTGGCAGCACCAGGCCCGGAAAGCCCTGACGGCCGGTTCGCAGTACCCCGCCAAACAGACCGACCGGTACTTCACTTCGACGCGACTTGCGGTGGTTCAACCGGCCGAAACACGACTGGAGTTGTCGCTGGCCGACGTGCCACCGGGGATCCTCCGCATGTGCACCATCACCCAGGTTCCGGCCTGGATCATCTCCGCCGATGGTGTCGCCACCCAGTTGCGTTTGCCCCAGACGCTGGGATCGTCGGTTTCCGGACAAATCGACCGGGCCAACCGGCGGGTGGTGCTGGAGACCAGCGGCGACCGTCGCCTCACGGTGGCCGCCTGGTGGAACGCCGACTGGGGCCGCGGCCGTGTCCGGGTCGACGGGACCGAGGTGCCTCACCAGGTCGATCGGAGTTCGGGGCAACACCTGTTGGTGTTCAAAGTGCCGACCGGATCGCACCGTGTGCAGCTGGCGCCCTAGCCGACCGATTGCATGCCCCGTCGCGGCGGGACACAATTGAACTCCGCGAAGACCGCTCTTCCTCTCACCCGAGGTTCACCATGCGTTGCCCCATCGTCCTGGCCGCCCTGTTCGCGATGTTTGTTTCCTCGCCGGCCCACGCCGAGGATTTCAACCTCTCGGCCCGCTCGCGGCAGGCCGCCAAGATGCCCTGGGGAGCCGGGCACAAGACGGTCATCCGTTCGCTGAAATGGCAGCCGAAGCAGACGGCGGTGATCGTCTGTGACATGTGGGACCTGCACCACTGCCTGAACGCGACACGGCGGGGAGCCGAGATGGCCCCGCGGATGAACAACCTGCTGAAGCTGGCTCGCCGCAACGGCGCGACGATCATCCACGCCCCCAGCAGTTGCATGAACACCTACAAGGACCACCCGGCCCGCAAGCGGGCCCAGGCCGTAGCCCGTTCCAAGTCACTTCCCGAAGAAATCAGCAAGTGGTGCTACAAGATCCCCTCCGAAGAAAAGGGCGTCTACCCGCTTGACCAGACCGACGGCGGCGAGGACGACGACCTGGACGAGCACCGCGCGTGGGCCAAGAAGCTCGAAAAGATGGGTCGCAACCCTCGGGCTCCGTGGAAGAGCCAGACCGACATGCTCGAGATCGACAACGAGGACTACATCTCGGACAACGGCGAAGAGGTCTGGAGCATCATGGAGCAGAAGGGCCTGAAGAACGTGATCATGGTCGGCGTGCACACCAACATGTGCGTGCTGGGTCGGCCATTCGGTCTGCGGCAGATGTCCAAGAACGGCAAGAACGTCGTGCTGGTCCGCGACATGACCGACACGATGTACAACCCCGGGCGGTGGCCGTTTGTCAGCCACTTCCAGGGCACCGACCTGATTGTCGAACACATCGAGAAGTTCGTCTGCCCGACGATCACCAGCAACCAGCTGCTCGGTGGCCAGCCGTTCGTCTTCAAGAACGACCAGCGGCCGCGGGCGGTGTTCCTGGTCGCCGAGAAGATCTACAACACCCGATCGACGCTTCCGGTACTGGCCAAGCGGCTTTTCGAGGATCGCCTGGGCTTCCAGACCACCGTGCTGCACGCCGCCGACGGCGTGCACGAGATCAAGGGGATGGCCGCAGCGGTCAAGCGGGCCGACCTCGTCGTCGTCTCCGTCCGCCGCCGCGCCCTGCCCAGTAAGGACCTCGATGCGTTGAAGGCCCACCTGGCCGCCGGCAAGCCGCTGATCGGTCTCCGCACCGCCAGTCATGCGTTCGACGCGCGAGGATCCGGACCGAAGGGGCATGCCGAGTGGCCCGAATTCGACGCCAGGGTGCTGGGCGGTCATTACCACAATCATCACGCCTCCGGACCGACCACGAAGATCACCGCCCGGACAATCGCTCACCCGATCCTGGCCGGTATCGACAAGACGTTCACCAGCAAGGGATCTCTCTACATGACCAGTCCGCTGGCCAAGGGGACCACCGAGCTGTTGACCGGAGCGATCCCGGGACAGAAGGCCGAACCGATTGCCTGGACCAACCAGTTCGGCAAGGCTCGCATCTTCTACACCTCGCTCGGACACGCCGACGACTTCAAGCAGCCGGCATTCTGGCAGCTGATGGAGAATGCGGTCCGCTGGACGTCACAGATGAAGAATGCCGTCGCCGCCCGACCGTAGTCCACCGGGACTGAGGGTCGCCGGCACCCATCCAATTCCTCAGGCCACACCCGCCCAGTGCGTCGAACGGGTTCTGTGACAGTCCTGGCCTGCCGTACGTGAAGGTTGAACCATGCAACACCCACTTCGGGTGGTCCATGTGCTGGGAGCGCTTGATCTTGGAGAACTGTCCAAGGGCCTCAGCGACGCGTTCAGCGCGCTGTTGTTTGTTGCTCTGATCGCCATCTTCGTGATGATCTGCGTTGTCGTTGTGTCTCTGGTCGCAATGGTGCTGCACGTGATCACCACGATCGTCCTCCTGTACAAGAAGAAGTACCGCGAGAAGGGACCCGGGATTCTCAATCGCATCCTGACAATTCCCGGCATCGTGGCTCCTGCCATCTTTCTGTCGGTCATGCTCGACGACGGACTCCTGTGCCACGATGGGACCCCCCTGCTTCTGTTCACCGTGACAACCGGCCTGCTGTTTCTCGTGTGGTTTGGTCCGTGGTTGCAACACGCCGGAGCCATCAGTGAAAAACTCGAGATCACCAAACGGGAGGCACTGCATCATGTCCTCCAGCAGAACAAGGTTCGGTTCTGCTTTACGATCGGCGTGCCACTGCTGCTCGTGATGTGGGTGACCGCCGCCAATCTCTAGAGAGCGATTGCTCGCCGTCAACGAAGAACGCGCACCGCCGGTGGCGTCTGCATGTGCCGTGGACTGGTGGACGCACTTTGTTGAGGCGGGAAGCCGACGAAATGCAGCCAGGTCCTGAGTGATTTCCTGTTCGCTGCCCCGGCTTTCCGCGAAGCAAACACCCGTCGGACGCGAACACCACCCTCGGCAGTCACCTCGATTGACTCCAGGCGTTCCCGGCCAAAACCGTCGACCGCCAGCGCCAGGCACCGCTTCCGGTCCATCAGATGGACCCAGCCCTCGGCTCGTACGGGCCGCACGGGGTTGGAGACCACGAACGCCCGTCTGGATTTTTCCGTTCCTCTCGACACTCGCCAGCCCGCTGCCGCGCCTGAGGGCGCGGTACCGGAGCGACGTGTTTCAAGCACTGCCATCTGTCCGGAACGCAGTCGCGAGTACACCCAGGTGCCTGCCCCGAAATCCACCAGGCTCGGTGCGGCCGGCGTCGACGCGTCCAGATTGAGGTCGACTTCGAGGCGGATTTCAGCGATCCGGTCGTCCGGATCATCGAGTTGCCAGTCGAGCCGAACCCAGCTGCGAGAGACAGGAAAATCGAGTTCGACGCGATTGACGATTGGCGTTGACTTGCCCGCCAGCACCGTTTGCCGCCCCAGCAGTGTGACAGCCAGGGGCCCCCGACGGACCGGCTTCCAGGCCGGTGCCTTCGGGCCTCCCAGCGACAGGCTGAGTCCCGATCGCGTCTTGAGTATCAGCTTCGCAGTGGGGCCCTTGAGATATTCGTGACCACCGAATTCCAGCGATTGCAGGCAGGGACCAACTCGCGATGGAATCGTCCAGACCAGGTACGGGGCGTTGATGACCTTCAACCCGTCCCCTGTCGTCTCGAGAACGTGTCCGCGGCGACGCTTCGGACTCGGGGTCACGTCAGCACCGACTTCCAGGGTCAACACCCGGCGTTGGCGAGGCTCGAGACTCAGCGGAAACGCCAATCGCCAACGGGTGGTCTTGCCGCGGTCTTCCGCATCGACCTGCACGACAAGCGGACGAGCGGATTCGTCGAGCAAACGGAAGCGAAGTGGTTTGGACGCCGAGGGCCGATCGAGTGTCAGCGTGCAGGGATAAGCCGGCCGGGACCAGCCGCCGGTTTCCCGGACCTCGACCTGCAGGCGTTCCGACGCCACCACACCACTGGAGAACACCAGGGCGGTGAGAATGGCTCTCGGGAAAAGCCAACCAATGCGGTATGAGAACATGACAAACGGCTCCAGTCGAAATCGTACCGGAGCCGTTTGCGTGTCTCAATCGGAGGCAACCCACTGCCTGAGAACAAATGATCAGGGGCTGGCTGGCGCTCCTGCCCCTCCAACCGACTGCGACCCGCCGTCGTCCTGCTGCGCGGAAACCAAGACCGGGATGGCGATAGCCATTCCAATGACCGCCGACAGGCCAAGTGGACCCAGTCCCAGGCTGGGCCCGGAACTGGAAATCGGTTCGATCGCAGGAGCCTGCTTGCGGACGGCCACTGCGTGTTCCACCAGAACCACCCGTGTGGAAGTCCGCGGCGGAGCCGATCCGGCAGCCCAGGCACGAACAACATAATGGGAAGAACCACTGGTCACCGCGTACGGGCCACCCGGGAGGTTCTTCACGGCAAATCGTCCGAACTGGTCTGTCCTCATCCAGACAATCAACTTGCCCCCGCGATGGATGTCGACACGACGCCCCGGCAACCCGTACCCGCGGCCGTCGATCAAACGGCCAAACAGCATTCCACCCTCGCCCAGCACCACATCTGATGTTGCCAGAGGGGCCGCTGGACGCGGTGTTGCCGCCATCAATCCCTGGGGCATCAACATTCCCAGACAGGCCAGTCCGAAAGTGATGCGTGCGATCAACATGGTCTCTACCACTGTTGTGAGTGGGTGGAGTTGAACCGAAACGAACACGTATACACCTCCTTTCGGTTATCCGGATTACCCCGTCGACGATATCGACGGCAGATCGCGCAACAGTCTCAACCGTCGCAACTTAACACTCACCAGGTGCAGCCACGGGGAGACTCAAACGTCAGTGTTTTGCGGAGAGACTCCGCGAATTCCACCGCACTCACTGCATCAACCGGCTCAGGAGCGGCCGGTGAGCTCAGGAATCGGAGTGCCCTTGGAAAGCACCGGGACGGGCCGACCGCCGAAGTCAGTCAGGGCGGTGTGCCGGGTGTCGATCCCCAGGTGGTGGTAGATGGTGGCCAGGAAATCGTAGGGACTGACACGTCGCTTGACGGGATCTTCGCCCCGCGGATCGGTCGCCCCGATCACCTGGCCGGTTTCCATGCCCCCGCCGGCAAAGACCATCGAATTGGCTCGTGGCCAGTGGTCGCGTCCCGGTTGTCGGGTGCCCTTGGGACGACTGGCCTTGCCCGGTCCACTGGACGGCTGGTTCGAGATCCGTGGTGTCCGCCCGAATTCTCCGGTGATGATCACCAGCACGCGCCGATCGAGTCCACGGTTGTAGACATCTTCAATCAGCGCACTGATCGCCTGGTCGAAGAATGGCGCCCGCCAGGCCAGGGCTTCGAACACGTGGTGGTTGACGGCATGATCGTCCCAGTTGCTGACGCGTCCACACAACGGTCCGTCGAACTCGGTCGCCACGATATCCACGCCGGCCTCGACCAGCCGTCGTGCCAGCAGGCACTGCTGGCCCCACTGATTACGACCGTAGCGATCCCGGAGAGCGTCAGGTTCATCGGAGAGATCGAACGCCTGCTGGGCCTCGGTGCTGGTCAACAACGACAGGGCCTGGGCTTCAAAGTCGTCTACCGCCTGCATCAGCCCCGCCTGGTCTAAGTCCCTCCGCAGCCGGTCGAAGGAAGCCCGCAGGTTGGTGCGGCGTTCCAGCCGGACCAGCGTGTCCTTCTTGACGCCGATATTGGGAATCGCAAATTGCGGCTTGCTCGGATCGCCGGTCACCCGGAACGCATCGTACGACGGCCCAAGATAAGCGGGGCCGGCGATCTGGAACGAGTCGTAGCGATCGACGGGATTCAGCGCCACGTAGTTGGGCAAAGACTTGGGAGAATCCGACCGCAGGAAGTTGGCCACGGTCATCCAGTCGGGGTAGATCGGCTTGGGCTTGTCACCCCGGTCGGGATCTCCCGAGAGCACCCGCAGCGAGCCGGCAGGATGGCCGCCGGCGTCGTGAGCAATCGAGCGAAGAATGTTGTACTTGTCGGCAATCGCAGCCATCTTCGGCATCAGCTCGGTCAACTGCGTGCCGGGGACCTTGGTCGAAATCGGTTCGTAAGGACTGCGGTAGGCATCGGTGGCACCGGGCTTCGGGTCCCACGTGTCCAGGTGGCTGCAACCACCCCGCAACCAGACCAGGATCACCGAAGTCTGCAAATCGTCGGATTCGGGCGCGGTCTCAGCCCGGGCCTGGTAAAGCCCGGGAAGTGTCAGGCCACTGAACCCGACCAGCCCGGTTCTCAACAGCTCGCGTCGACCGATCCCGCCACCGGGACCCTGGCACCGCGGGTTATTCATGGCCACTTCCTATCGATCTCGTCACGCAGCACGTCCGGATAGCGTGCAACGCATCAGGATTCTCCCACCCATCATATCGGTCCCCAACGACCACCGACAGGTGGGTTTCAGTTCACCTACCAGGAATCGGTGCGGAACGGGGAGGCGGGCAGGCCGTTCTTGTTCGACAGGTTCGGCTCGGCTTCGTGGTGCCACCCGAATCGGACTGCCACCGGTTTCCCCACACCGTCGGCACGCACCACAACCGTCTTCCGCTTGAGTGTCGCGGTGGCCGCGACAAATTTCTTGTCGTCTCCAGCAATCGTGAAGTGCGACAGGGCCTTGCCGTCTCGAGAAACGAGTCCGTCGCCGATGTGATCGAAGGAGATACGAATCGCATCACCCTGGACTTGCATGCTCTTGTAGAGGGGGCCGGAGTAGACGAGCTTCTTCCGGCCGTAGTCCTTGGCGAGGGCCCACAGGGCAAGCCGCTTGCCGACATCCTGCTTGTTCCGCGGGTGGATATCCCGGCGGTTGCCGATATCGACGGTGACCGCCATGCCGGTGTGGGGCACCGCGAGCGTCTTGAGCTGCGCTTCCCAGATCCCGGCCAGCAACTCGGGCGGGCGATTGCCGTACCGGTAAGGTGCTAGCTGGACGTAGTAGAACGGCATCGCGGGCTTCTGCCAGACCGACCGCCAGCCGGCGATCAGGGCCTTCATCTTCTCGTAGTAGAGCATGCCCTCGCCGTTGTTCGATTCTCCCTGGTACCAGATCGCACCACGGATCCCGTACGGCTGCACGGGTGAGACCATGCCGTTGAACAGTGCCAGCGGTGACTGGTGATTGATGGTGCCGTTGCCCCGGACCGAGGGGAACGTATCGAGCGCCCCGGCGATGTCGGCGAGCTTGGGGACTGCCCGGAACCCGACCGGCGGTATCCACGGTTCGATCCGCGTCCCACCCCAGTTGCAGCCGAGCAGACCGATCGGGACATCCAGTTCCTGCAGCAGGTGGCGTCCGAAGTAGTATCCCACCCCCGTGAAGTTGCCCACGGTCTCGGGACTGCACACCTTCCAGCCGTCGCTGGGAATATTCACCTGGGGATCGGCCGCGGGCCGGTGCGGAAACTTGATGTGCCGGATCCGAGGATACTTGGCCGCCGCAATCTCCTCAGCGGGATTGTTCGACTGCTGGACACGCCACTCCATGTTGGATTGCCCTGAACAGAACCAGACCTCGCCGATGAGCACGTTCTTGATGGTTACCGTGCTGGTTCCGGTGACCACGATCTCGTGCGGCCCACCAGCCTTCATCGCCGGCAGGTAGACCGCCCAGGCACCCTCGGCGCCAGCGGTCGTCCCGACGGTGGTGGAACCCACCGTGACAGTGACCTTGGCCCCGGCGTCGTCCCATCCCCACAACGGAACGGCCTCGCCCCGCTGCAGCACCATGTTGTCGCCGATGACCGAGGGGAAGCGGACTTCCGCCTGCAAGGTTGACGCGAACAGAACAAGGGCAAGGGCAAGGACGCTGCACAGCCTGCGCATGACATGGCTCCGTAGGATGTCAATCGTGGGGAACAAACAGGTTAGCCTCGATCGGAGCGGTCGTCGAGGCGGTAGAGGCAATCAGACGTCGAGGTTCTTGACGTCCAGCGCGTGTTCCTCGATGAACTTCCGGCGCGGCTCGACGTCGTCGCCCATCAGGACGCTGAACAGATCGTGGGCCGCGGTGGCATCTTCAAGCGTGACCTGCAGCAGGTGCCGAGTCTGCGAATTCATGCTCGTGGCCCACAGTTCCTCGGGATCCATCTCGCCCAGCCCCTTGAACCGGGTGATCTTCAGGCCCTTCTCACCCAGCGACCGGACCGCCGGCACCAGTTCCCGGAAGCTCGACAACTGGCTCTCCCACTCGCTGTTGACCAGCCGCAACGGGAAGTACGGCTCACCGTCCCGGTTTCCGGCTGGCAGCAGGTCATGGACCGTGATCCCGTATCCCTTCAGTTCGGCCAGGGCGATATTGATCGACTTGACCTCGTGCAGGTTTGTCGGCTTCAGCTTCGGGTCCTTGGTCTCGCTGCCGTTGGACGGGGCATCGCCACTGTCCGACGGGCTGGACGGGGCATCGCCACTGTCCGACGGGCTGGACGGGGCATCGCCACTGTCCGACGGGCTGGACGAGGCATCACCACTGTCCGACGGGCTGGACGGGGCATCACCACTGTCCGACGGGCTGGACGGGGCATCGTCGTCAGCCACGACAAACTCTCCCCCGTGCTTTTCCTCCTCAGCTGCCAGAAAAGCATCGCGTTCGTCGGTCGTGTGGAACCAGTGCTGGTCACGACCCAGGAAGACGCGGTATCGCGGCAGGCGGCCGTCCTCACCAACGTGTTCGCCAACCAGCCAGCGAAGATCGACTCCGCGTCGTTCGAGCGTCTGCAGGGGTTCCTCGATCCCATTGAGCAGGGTGATGACCTGATCGAGTGCTTCGCCTTCCAGGACCTGTTCGTCGTCGAGCTCGACGCGGCTGCCTTCGGCACCCAGTTCGACCAATTCGGACATCATCTGCTCCTGGGTCTGCACGTAGCGGGGCTTCTTGCGTCCCCGGATCACGCGGTACAACGGCGGCTGGGCGATGTAGACACACCCCTCGCGAATCAACGGCTCCATGTGCCGATACAGGAAGGTCAGCAACAGCGTCCGGATGTGGCTGCCGTCGACATCGGCATCGGTCATCAGGATGATCTTGCCGTAGCGACGCTTGGCAACATCGTCGAGCTGCGCGCCCGGCGGCACCCCGATCGCCTTGAAGATGTTGGTGACCTCCTTGTTCTGCAACACCTTGGCCTCGCGGGCCTTCTGCACGTTGAGGATCTTGCCGCGGAGCGGAAGGATGGCCTGGATGTTGGAATCGCGGCCGGTGTCGGCCGAACCTCCGGCCGAGTCGCCTTCGACCAGGTACAGCTCGGTCTCTTCCAGCGTCCGGCTGCGGCAGTCCCGGAGCTTTTCGGGCAGCCCGCCGGTGGTCAAAGCCCCCTTGCGGCGGATCATCTCGCGGGCCTTCCGGGCCGCCTCGCGGGCTTCGGCCGCCCGCATCCCCTTCCCGGCGATCAGCTTGGCGATCTTCGGGTTGGACTCGAGAAACTGCGTCAGCCCGTCGTGAACCACCGAGGTGACGATCCCCTCGACCTCGCTGTTGCCCAGCTTGGTCTTGGTCTGTCCCTCGAACTGGGGATCGGGAATCCGCACGGCGATCACCGCCGTCAGCCCCTCGCGGAAGTCGTCACCGGTCGGGGTGGCATCCTTGAACAGGTTCTCCTTCTTGCCGTAGTTGTTGATCGAGCGGGTCAGGGCACTGCGGAAGCCGCTGAGATGAGTGCCGCCCTCGATGTTGTTGATGTTGTTGGCAAAGGTGCGGACGGTCTCGGTGAAATCCATGTGGTACTGCACCGCCACGTCGACATCGACCCCATCCTGCTGTCCCTGGATCGAGATCACTTCGCCGAACAGCGGCTGCTCGGTCCGGTTCAGGTGCTCGACGAACTCGACCAACCCCTTCTCGTAACAGAATTCCTCGGACCGCTCTGACCGATGGTCGGAAATCAAGATCCGCACGCCGGCGTTGAGAAAAGCGACCTCCTGGAGACGTCGCGCAAGCGTGTCGAAAGTGAAACGGGTGTCGGAAAAAATCTCCGGGTCGGGCCGGAACTTGACATATGTACCCGACTTGGCCGACTTGCCGAGTTCCTTCAGCGGCTGGGTCATCTGGCCGCGTTCGAAGCTCATCGTGAACAGCTGGTCATTGCGGTAAACTTCCACCTCCAGCCACTCGGACAACGCGTTGACGGCCGTCAGGCCGACGCCGTGCAATCCGCCGGTTCCGGTCCGGTAACCGCTATCGCGGTCGAACTTGCCACCGGCGTGGATCTCGGTGAAAACCACCTCCAGCGCCGATCGGCCATCGTGGTCCTCCAGCGATCCCACGGGAATGCCGCGGCCATCGTCCTGGATACTGATGCTGCCGTCGTCGTGAAGGACCACGGTGACGGTGGTCGCATGGCCGTTGACCGCCTCGTCAATGCTGTTGTCGACGACCTCGAAGACCAGGTGGTGCAGTCCCCGCGCGGTGGTGTCGCCGATGTACATCGCCGGACGCATCCGGATGCCCTCGACACCCGTCAGCGCCGTGATCTGGCTGGCTGTGTAGTCGCCACCGGAGGCGGCCGTTTTGTCTGCCACGTCACTCACTCCGTTAGTCTTCCGCCGCTAACCACTGCTCCCGGCCGATTGGCCCAGGCTGCCCTTCAGCCGAAACTTCAGCCGGTTGATGTCCAGGCCCGGTTGTCGCTGCAGCGCCTCGAGCAAACCCGACTTGTGGAACGAATCCAATTCGTACATCAACGCCGCACTGGCCACCTCGATCTCCAGAGCCCTGTTCTTGACCGCAACCACTCGTGTCTCCGTTGCAATCCGCTCACCGGCGGCATCCTTCCAGGCTTGGCTGAGTTGTTCGGCCGCTCCGCTGCGAGCCAGTCCCTTCAGTGCCACCAGTTCCGAGAGGGCGTCGCCCAGACGTTGCGGTCCGCGGGCTGCACGCATCGATCATCGTTCCTTCGACAGCGGCATGATCACGTAGGTGTATCCGTCATCGGTACGGAACACCGCGGCACTTTCGCTGTCGATCAGGTGCAGCGACACCGTCGATTCGGGCTTCAACACCCTCAGGAATTCGATGATGTACCTGGGATCGAAACTGATCGATACCGCCTCGCCGTCGTATGTCACAGGTATCTCAATGGTCGACTCGCCCACGTCGGCAGCGACCGTCTTCAGCGTCAACTGGCCCTTGTCGAACGAAAAGTCCACACCGCGGCTGTCGTCACTGGTGACGATGTCGGCCTGTCGAACAGCCGTGTGGAATGAATCGACCTCGAGCGTCACGGTCTCGGACCTCTCGGTGTCGATCAGCTTCGAGTAATCCGGGAATCGGCCTTCGACCAGCCGACTGGAGATCGTCGACTGTCCGCAACGGACCAGGATGTCATTGGCGCTGATCGCCACCTGCACCTCTTCCTCGTCGTCGGAGATCGACTTCTCGATCAACTTCATCGCCTTGGCCGGAATCACCGGACCCGGGTTGGCCAACTCCTCGAATCCCTCGGGGCGGGCCGGCAGCGAAGCCACCGCCAACCGCCTGCTGTCCGTCGCCACCAGCGTCACCTTGTCACCGGCCGGATCGAACAGTATTCCGCCCAGGGCATATCGGGTGCTCTCCTCGTCGGTGGCAAATTTCGTCCGCACGATTCCCTCGCGGAGCGCCGCCCCGGGAATTGCCAGGTACTGGTCTCCTTCGAACGCCGCCACGTCGGGGAATTCGTCAGGGTCCTCAGACGCCAGGGTGAACTCGCTGCCGGTCGTGCGGACCTGGACCGACGACTCGGTCACCTCGATGTCAATTGTCTCGTCGGTCACCTCGTGGAGAATCGACGACATTCGACCGGTCGGCAACAACACCTCACCGCTCGAGTCCGTTTCGACTCCCGTCAACTCGACTCGAACACCGACCTCCAGATCGGTTGCCACCAGAGTCGTCGACCCGCTGCCGACCTGCAACTTGACGTTGCGGAGGATTTCCCTGGGAGTTCGAGTGGGCACAACCGTACTGACAATCCGCAGTGCAGCTGCCAGGGTGGATCGATGGCATCGAAGTTTCATGGTGTCACGTCGGTACTGGAACACTCCGTCGACAAACAGACCGAGCGACAAAGTCGCAAAAGACTGTTCCGTCCCTTTTTCTTAGTAGTAGTAGTATCAGGGACCTGTTTCAATCGTTGATTTGCCCCTCAATCCACCACGAAAGCCCATGATACCACATGGTTTATCAGCTCACAAGCAGTGTTGAAACGCGTTAACAACACCTTGATAACCATATGGATTTCGGCCCCAGTGATGCTCATAAATCGCCCGTGGTTGTCATCGAATTGATGTCGGTTTGGGCGGGTACCAGGAAGTCCACCGGCAATCAACAGGTTGTCGACAGGTTATTCACCTTTGGGTTCCTCGCGACCTGTCAATTCGGCATGAATTGAGTGGATGAGGCGACGTAGTTCGGGTTCGTTGCCGAGCCTCTGTTGCATCCGCCGGCAGGCATGCAGGACGGTCGTATGGTTGCTGCAGCCGAAGTAGGTGGCGATATCGGAGTAGATGGAACCGGTCAGTTCGCGGGCCAGCAGCATGGCACACTGTCGCGGGAGAACGATGTGCTGGGCCCGGCTGCGTTCCCGGAGCCGGCGGGTCGATACGCCGAAGTGCCGCGCGACGACCCGGGCGATCTGGGGCAGTCCGGGTGGTTCGGCCTCAACGTCTCCGGAGATCACTTGCCGGGCCAATCCGAGATCGATCACTCCCCCGTTGATCCTGGCGAGAGTCTCGAGTTTTCCGAGAGTGGAAAGCAGGTCCCGGGGTGAACCGGTGATGCGTCGGGCGAGCATCTGAGCGACATCGACCGGCAGGGGGATCTGGTGTCGCGAGGCGAAGTGTTCGAGCAGCTGAAGCCGGCTGGCAGGAGCGGGTCTTCGGACCGACACCACGACCCCCCCCCGGCAACGGTTGACCAGTTTTCGGTCACAGCGATCCAGTCGTCCCGGAAGTCTCGACGCGGTGATCAGCACGCGTCCCCCTCGTCCCAGGGTTTCGTCGATCACGGCCAGCAATTGCTGCTGGCTCTCGGTTCGACCCGCCATTGCCTGCAGGTCTTCGCAGACCAGCGTATCGAGTTTCTGGAACCGGTCCTGGAACCCGGCAACATCCTTCTGCTGGGATGCTTCCGCCAGCTCGGCGGCAAACTCGCTGGCGAGCACCATCCGCTTGCGGCCCCTGTCACCCTGCAGGAACAGCCGTGCGAGGTGCGACTTGCCGGTGCCCGGTGGTCCGGAGATATAGACGCTGGGCGGTCGCGACCGGCTGCTGGTCGCCAGCTGAGAGATCGCCGAATGGGCCAGCCGGATCTCGGGCACCAGCAGCAGGGGTTCGGTTTCGCGTCCCGAGACCGTCATGGTCCGCGCTCCCGTCGTGGCTTGTGTCCATCGGCAGCCGTGTTCAGGCTACCGGGGCCGATTCCCTGATCCGGGCGACAACACCCGAAACCCGCCGCACCGCCTCGTCGATGTCCTCGACGGTGTTCTCGAGGCCTACGCTGAACCGCACGCTGGCCCGGAACACCTCCTCGGTCCGTCCCATCGCCACCAGCGCCGGTGCCGGCTCGGTCGAACCGCTGCTGCAGGTGCTGCCGAGTGAGCAGGCGACCTGTTCGAGATCGAGTGCCACGAGGATGGCCTCGCCATCGAGACCGGGGAAAGCGATGTTCAGCGTGTTGGGCAGCCTGTGATCGGGGTGCCCGTTGATGATGGTGGGGCCGGCCGCCTCTTCGAGTCCCGCCTGGAGGCGGTCGCGAAGCGTCTGGATCCAATCGGTGCGTGCGGTCCGGTCGGCGTCCCACGACTCGAGTGCCCGGGCCATCCCCGCCGCCAGGGCAACCACCTCGGTTCCCGGCCTCCGCCCGGCCTCCTGGTGTCCACCGTATTCGAACGGGGCCAATCGACAGCCGTCCCGCAGCAGCAGCGCCCCGATGCCACGTGGTCCATGGAACTTGTGGGCCCCCAGTGCCAGGGACGTGGCGCCCAGCCGGTGAAAGTCGACCGGAATCTTGCCCACCGCCTGCACGGCGTCGACATGCAACGGGATTTCGTGTTCGCGGCACGCCTCTGACAACGGGCCCAGATCCTGCACCACCCCGGTTTCGTTGTGGGCCAGGATGACGGTCGCCAGCCGGATGTCCTCCCACGGCAGCGTCTCGAGTTCGTCGGAGAGCAGCCGGCCGTCCCGGTCGACTTGAAGCGATCGGGATGACCAGCCTCGCTCGGCCAGTGCCGCGATCGATTCGGACGTCGCAGGATGCTCTCCGGCGGTGGTCAACACGAGGCCCGGGTTCCCGGCGGCGAACCCGAACAGTGCCAGGTTGGTCGATTCGGTTCCCCCGCTGGTGAAGATCACCTCCTCGGGTTCGGCGCCGAGGATGCGGGCGATTGTCTCACGCGCGTCTTCGAGCACCACGCGGGCCTTGCGGCCGGCGGCATGCCGGCTGCCCGGGTTCCCGAAGCTCTCGCCCAGATGTTGCGCAACGATGTCGATCACCTCCGGCAGCGGCCGGGTGGTGGCGTTGTTGTCGAGGTAGATCTGGCGTGGTGTCTGGGTGGTCATCCGGCGGCTCCCACGGCGGATGCAATCCGCGCGGCGATCGCTTCACCGGTCTCTTCGGTCGTCGCGTCGCCACCGAGGTCGGGCGTCCGGGGTCCCCGGTCGGACAACTGGTTCTTGACCGCGTTGTTGATCGCTGTGGCCGCACGAGGCAGTTCGAGGTGTTCGAGCATCATGGCGGCCGAGAGGATGGCGGCCAGCGGGTTGGCGATGCCCTGCCCGACGATGTCCGGGGCCGAGCCATGGACCGGCTCGAACATGCTGGGGTGCGTGCGGGTCGGGTCGATGTTGGCGCTGGCGGCCAGCCCCATGCTGCCGACGACGATCGCGGCCAGGTCGGTCAGGATGTCGCCGAAGAGATTACTGGCAACGACGACGTCGAACGATTCTGGTCGCCGCACGAATTCCATCACCGCGCGGTCGATCAGCAACGACTCGGTCGCGATGTCGGGGAACCCCGCCGCCACGTCCTCGAACACCTCGTCCCACAACACCATGCCGTAGCCCTGTGCGTTGCTCTTGGTGATCGATGTCACCTGGCGGGCCGGCCGAGCGGAAGCTTTTTCGAATGCGGCCTGGATGATCCTGTGACAGCCGTGGCGGGTGAAGACCGATGTCTGGACCGCCACGTCGTGGGGGCGATCGGCGTACAGCCGGCCGCCGACGTTGGCGTACTCGCCCTCGGTGTTCTCGCGGAAGACCAGGATGTCGATCGAACCGGGAGCCTTGTCTCTGAGGGGACTCTCCACACCGTCATACAGGTACGACGGTCTCAGGCAGACACACTGGTCGAACTTGCGGCGGATCGGCAACAGCAGGCCGTTGAGCGTGACGTGGTCCTGGACAGCGGGGTGACCGACGGCTCCGAGCAGGATCGCGTGGTGGCCGTTGAGCGTATCGAGGAAGTCATCGGGGGCCATCCGGCCGTGTTCGAAGAAGTGGTCGGTTCCCCAGGGGTAGCGGGTCCACCGGAAGTTCGCGTCATCGAGTCCGGCGGCGGCTTCGACCGAGCGAATCGCCTCGCGAGTCACCTCGGGGCCGATTCCGTCTCCCTCGATGACGGCGATATCAAAGGTGCGTGGCATGGATGAGTTTTCCGGCGGGAGCGACATCGGGTCCCGTGAACCGGTTCCCCGCACAGGTTGGCTCAGGGGACCCGCGAAGCGGCCCGTTCGGTCAGTTCGACAGGCACCTGCTCCAACAGCATGTCGACCAGGTCATCGGAGGTGATGTTCTCGCTGTCGGCCAGGAAGGTCGTGACCAGTCGGTGCCTGAGCACGGGGTGAGCGACCGCCTTGATGTCGTCGGTCGTGACGTGCAGTCGTCCCTCGAGCACCGCACGGGCCTTGGCGCCGATGACCAGGTACTGTCCGGCCCGCGGACCGGCACCCCAGGCGATGTAGGAACTGATGAACTTCGCCGCGTCCGGTTCGGTCGGCCGGGTGGCCCGGGCCAGGTCGCGGGCGTAGACAAACACGTGATCGGCAACCGGCACCTGGCGGACCAGGTCTTGCAGCCCCAGGATCTGCTCACCGGTTAATGCCGTTTCGAGTACCGGCTGGGCCTGGCCGGTGGTCCGCTTGAGGATCGATAGTTCCTCGTCGGCCGTCGGATAATCGACGACGACATGGAACATGAACCGGTCCAACTGGGCCTCGGGCAGGGTGTAGGTGCCCTCCTGCTCGATCGGGTTCTGCGTGGCGAGCACGAAGAACGGTTGCGGCAGCGGGTAGGTGCTGGTGCCGACGGTCACCCGCCGCTCCTGCATCGCCTCGAGCAGCGCGGCCTGGGTCTTCGGTGGTGTTCGGTTGATCTCATCAGCCAGAACGATGTTGGCGAACAACGGCCCCCGCATGAAATGGAACGCCCGCTGGTGCGTGTCCGGGTCGTCCTGCAACACGTCGGTGCCGGTGATGTCCGAGGGCATCAGGTCGGGGGTGAACTGGATGCGGCGGAACGAGAGCTGCAGGATCTCGGCGATCGTGCTCACCAACAGCGTCTTGGCCAGTCCGGGGACTCCCTCGAGCAGGCAGTGGCCGCCGGAGAACAGCGAAACGAGCAATTGGTCGACAACCTCATGCTGTCCGACAATCGTCTTGCCGATCTCGTCCCGCATGCGGGTGTAGGCGGCCGAGAGCTGATCGATGGCTTCGCGGCTGGCCGGTGCTGACAGACCGTTTCCACCAACCGGGTCCACTTCCTCCGCTATCTCCGCCTGGTCCACCGGCTCGGTGGTTTCGGCAGGTTCGCTGACGTCGGTCGGGTCAGCCATGGAGTGGGGTTCGAGAGGTGTGTGTGAGAGGAGGCTTGAGGCCTCGGCGGTTCATGGTAACGTACCCGCGAGAGGATTGGCAGCGGCGCCACCGCGGTGGCGGTGGCGCGAACAGGGGAGTGGCGGTGGCGGATCTGGTCAGTTACCTGGTGTTCGATGTCGAGGCAGTGGCCGATGGTGCGCTGATCGCGCAGGCGAAGTTCGGCGACGAGGAGTTGTCGCCCGAGGAGGCGATCGCGAGGTTTGGTGCCGAGCGTCTCGAACAGTACGGCAGCGACGTGCTGCCACCGACCTGGATGCTGCCGATCTCGGTCGCCGTCGCCAAGGTCGACAGCGGTTTTCGGCTGATCGGCCTGGAGGTGCTCGACGCCCCCGCTTACCGGCCATACGTGATCACCGACCTGTTCTGGAAGGGCTGGAAGCACTACGGCCAACCGACGCTGGTGACGTTCAACGGTCGGGGTTACGACCTGCCGGTGTTGGAACTGGCCGCCTACCGCTACGGGATCACGTTGCCCGAGTGGTTCAATGTCCAGGCGCGGACCTACGACCAGGCCCGCAACCGGTACAACATCCAGTCGCACATCGACCTGATGGACCTGGTCTCGAACTTCGGCGCATCGCGGGTCAGTGGCGGGCTGAACCTGCTGGCCCAGCTGATCGGCAAACCGGGCAAGACCGGCGTCGACGGCTCGATGGTGCAGGGGTTCTATGACGAGGGCCGGGTCGAGGAGATCAACGACTACTGCCGCTGCGACGTGCTGGACACCTATTTCGTGTTCCTGCGGTCGCGGGTGATGATCGGGCGGCTGGACATCGAAACCGAACAGCGACTGGTGGCGGAGACAAAGGGGTGGCTGGAGGAACGTCGCGACACGTGCCCGGCGTACGCACATTACCTGGATCACTGGGGTGACTGGGTGCCACCAGGCGATGATCCACGTCCGGCAGAGACGGACTCACCCTCGCTCGCGGACACGGCTCCCTCACAAGAAACCCCCTGAAACGCCGATATCAGATGACAGGCAACGCATCGATGATCTAGAATGCGTTGAGCCAGACCGAAGAGGGCGACAAGCGGATGTTGAGTATCCTGGGTTCCGACCGTCGACTGTGTGACGGCCTGTCGCGTCGCGACCTGATGCAGGTCGGCGGCCTGGGGCTGGCCGGCGGCCTGTCGCTGCCGACCCTGCTCGCCGCCGAACAGGCTCGCACCGTCGACGCCAATGCTCCGGCGAAGTCGGTGATCCTGATCAACCTGATGGGTGGCCCGAGCCATATCGACATGTTCGATATGAAACCCGAGGCTCCGGCGGAGATCCGCGGCGAGTTCCGCCCGATCCCCAGCAGCGTGCCGGGCCTGGATGTCTGCGAGTTGATGCCGTTGACGGCCAAGACCATGCACCACTCGTGTGTGGTCCGCACGCATACGCATCTCTGGAACACCCACAGCCCGTACAACATCCTGACCGGCTATTCGGGTCCGGTGATCAACGGCAACCACTTCAAGCCGACCGACCATCCCAGTGTTGGTTCGGTGATGCAGTTGGCCGGTCTCGGCTCGGCTGGAGTCCCCAACTACGTGTGGATGCCGACGGTTCCCGGTCACAGCCAGGGCAGGCAGCGCGCCGGGCCGTATGGAGGTTTCCTGGGCCAGCAGTTCGACCCGCTGTTCACCAGCTACACGCCGACGTTCCGGGAGTCGATCGAGGGTCGCAATGCCCACATCGACCCGCCGGTACCCTACGCCGCGCCTCAGCTTCCGGCCTTGGACGAGCAGCCTGGGCTGGGGGCCGCCCGACTGGGCCGTCGCCGCGACCTGCTGGCGGCCGTCGACAGGGTCCGCCGCCGCCTGGGCGACAAGCCCGGGGTGGACACGCTGGGCGTGTTTCAGAAGAAAGCCCTGGAGTTACTCACCACCACCCGCACCCGTGACGCCTTCGATATTGCCCGCGAGTCCGAGTCGACCCGGAAGCGATACGGTGAACACCTGTTCGGTTCGTGCCTGCTGGCCGCCCGGAGGCTGGTCGAATCGGGCACGCGGTTTGTCGGGTTGACCTTCGAGTCGCAGCTCAACGGCAAGATCGGAGCCGGCCAGTGGGACACTCACGGCAACAACTTCCGCCTGCTGAAGAACTTCCTGCTGCCGACTCTCGACCAGTGCTACTCGGCGTTGGTCGAGGACATGGCCGGCCGCGGGATGCTGGATGACACGCTGGTGGTGCTGATGGGCGAGATGGGCCGGACACCCAAGGTGAACAAGAGTGCCGGGCGGGACCACTGGACCCAGTGCGGGTTCATCGTCTACACGGGAGCGGGAGTTCGCCACGCCACGATTTTCGGTCGCAGTGACAAGCAGGCCGGCTGGCCGGTCGACTACCCGGTCAGCAGTGCCGACCACGTGGCGACGATGTACAAGCTGGTCGGAGTCGATCCGCGGATGCCGATCTTCGATCGCACCGGCCGTGAGCACCGAGCGGCCCTGGACGGCGAACCGATCGACGGCGTGATCGCCTGATCCTTTTCGTCGCCGTCGGGCGGACCCCCGTTTTCCTCGGACTACGGCTGCGGACGGCCGCACTTCACCGTGGTTCCCGCGGCATCGAATGCCCAGCCGCAACCGGCGATCATCTGCATCCGTCTCACTCTCCGATGGAGTACAGGTGACCGTAGGTGCGGATGTAGATCCGGTTGCGGTGGACGACCGGGGTCGAGATGAACTCCTCGAGGTGGTTGCGAGCGACCTCCTGGTACTTGCGGCCCGTCTTGAAGACGACCGTGTTCCCGTCGCGGTTGCTGGCGTAGACGTGGTCGCCGGCGTGCAGCAGGCTGGGCCAGACCGGTCCGTTGCCGAGATTCAGTCGACGGGTGTAGATGGTCTTGCCCGTCTTGGTGTCGAGCACGCTGAGGATGCCGCGGGTGGCCACGCAGTAGATCAACCCGTCGTGAACGACCGGTGACGAGCTGAACCCGCCCCCCGGCGGGCTCGATTCCCACAACGCCTTGGGACGCAACCGCTTCTTGGCCATGGGATCGAGGCGTTCGGGCAACGGAAATGCCTCGGCACGCTGTCCGATGTAGAACGCCGTCGAACCGACGACCACCGGCGAGGAACGTTCTAGGGGCGAGAGCCGACCGATCACCTTGCCGTCACGAGGTCGGACCATCCGCCCGTTGGCCATCAGGATCAGCGGTTTGCCGTCGATCTCGGCGCGGACCGGCGACCCCCAGGTCTGGCCGTAGCTGGTTCGCCACAGCTCCTTGCCGGTTTCCGGATCCAGTGCAACGATGTCCTCGATCGGCACGATCAGCCGGCCGGCCACCAGCAGCGGGCTGGCCGAATGGCCCCACATCATCTGGGGGTTGTCCGGCAGCACCCTGGCCCACTTTCGCTTGCCTTCCATGTCGAAGCAGGTCGCCACCCGATTGCCGAAGACGGCCCAGATCAGGCGACCGTCGGTGATCGGCGTGGCGGTGGTGTAGCCGTTGTACTGTCGCTGGGTGATCGGCAGCGTGTAGCGAGCCGCCCGGGGCATCCCGTCGACCTTTTCCTGCAGGGTCTCCTCGCGGGCCTCGATCTTCTCGATCTTGGCCAGCAGGGCGTCCTTGTCCTTGGCCTTGTCGAGCTGGTCCTCGAGTGTCTCCCGCTGCTTTCTGAGTGACACCTGGAGGTCGGTGAGGCCCTTGAGCACCTTGACTTCCTTGAGGATCGCGGCCCAGTCGCCCGGCGAGGTGATGTCGGTGTAGCTGCTGGTGCGTTGCCACAGCACCTTGCCGTCGGCGATGTCCAGCTTGGCCAGTGCGAAGGGTTCGACGCAGGTGAAGACGGCGCGGCCGGTGAACACCGGCAGGCTGTTGCTGCGTGTCGGCAGTGGAGTGGCCCAGGCGATGTTCTCGGTGGGACTCCAGTGAGTCGGCGCGTCGGTGCCCGGATGACTGCCGGTGCCGTTGGTCCGCCAGCCGTAGCCCCGCAACTTCCCCGACCAGGCGATCCGCTTCCCCTCGTGGCGCGGCCAGCTCCAGGCTGTCCAGGTCGGGGTTTCCTGCTGCACCTGCCTGAACAGGCCTTCGAGTACCGCACCCATCCGTTTGACCCTGGCGGGCTGTGCAGCCGCCCGGTCACGGGTTTCACCGATGTCCTCGGCGAGGTTGTACAGCTCGAGCCTGGTGATCGTCTGGGTCTTGATCGCCTGCTGGTCCCTGGTACGGATGTCGCCGAAGGGCTTGATCTGCGGATCGTTGAGATGAGCCAGCAGTTTCCAGTCGCCGTCACGGAGCGCGACCTTGGGGCGGCTGCTGGCGACGTGGAACTGCCAGAACAGCGGCTGGTGCCGTTTGACCGCCTTGCCGTCAAACAGCGAAACGATGCTGCTGCCGTCGAAGTGGCGGCCGGCCGGCAGCGGCGTGGCGGTCGCTTCGCAGATCGTCGGCAGCACATCGACGCCACTGACAGGCGTGTCGCTGGTCGTGCCCGGCTTGATCCGCCCCGGCCAACGGACGATCCCCGGCACGCGGATGCCGCCCTCGTAGAGGTGGCCCTTCTTGGCCCGCAGCGGGCCGCTGGATCCGTGAGGGTGGTAGCGGGTGATGGCCGGCCCGTTGTCGCTGGTGAACAGCACCAGCGTGTCGTCGGCCAGCCGCTGCCGGTCGAGTCCGGCCAGCAGGCGGCCGAAGGCGTGGTCCATCTGGGTGATGTTGGCGTGGTGCCGGACCTGGGCCGGATCGTCCAGGTCCGGGTACCGTCGTTCGAAGATCTCGGCCGAAGCGATCGGTTCGTGGGGTTCGTGGAAGCAGACGAACAGGAAAAAGGGCTTGCTCTTGTCGCGCAGCGACCCCAGCCAGCCCAGTGCCTCGTCGACGACCAGCTGGCTCGAGTAACCCTCGAGCGGTCCCACGGCCTTGCCGTTGCGGACGAAGTTGTCGGGGTCGCGGTGGCTGGGCAGGGCGTTGTTCTGGGTGCTGAACCAGTGGTCGAAACCGTGGTCGGAGGGTTGGGGCTGACCGGGGAGGTTGAAGCGACCGTTGAGATGCCACTTGCCGACATGGCAGGTGGTGTAACCGGCCTGGTGCAGGAGTCCCGAGAGGGTGATTTCGCCGCGGCGGAGGTGCATGGGCGAGAACATGGGGATCCAGTTGTGGATCCCGGCGCGGTAGGGTGTTCGCCCGGTCAACAGCCCTGCCCGGGCGGGGCTGCAATTGGCCGACGCGGCATAGCAGCTGGTTAGCCTCAGGCCACTCGTGGCGAAGCGATCGATATGGGGCGTCTTCACCGCGGGGCTGCCAAAGCAGGCCAGGTCGCCGTAGCCCAGGTCGTCGCACAACACGACCACCACGTTGGGCCGCGGATCGGCAGCCCCGGCTTCGGTGACGCCGATCAACGGGGTTGATCCGACGAGCAACAGGATCGCGGCGAGGACGTGGTGAAACGGGCGAGACATGAGTCGCTCTCCGGTTGTTATTTCTTTTTCGCAGGCGCCGCGGCCGGACGGAGCAGGTGGCGGTTGAACCACCGCAGTGACGCCGCGTTGGCCCGTTTCTGGTCGGCTGGCTTGAATCCGTGGGCGGCTCCCTCGATTACCATCAACTCGCTCGGCACCCGCTTTTCATCCAGGGCCTTGTGAATGGTCTGGCTGTGGAACAACGGCACCAACTTGTCCTTGTCGCCGTGGATCATCAGCGACGGCGCGTCGTCTGCGCTGACCTGAAACAGCGGCGAGACCGCCGGTGATTGCTTGGGATCAAACTTCAATGCGGGGTAGGCTTCGAGGAAGCCGAGCTTGGGATCAAGGTATTTCGAGAGGTCGGTGGGCGGAAAGAAGGCGACGACGGCGTTGACGCGGCTGGAGTGTTTCTGCAGGGGATCACGGGCTTTCGGGTTGGCGTCCTGCCCGGTCGTGCCGAGCATCAATGCCAGGTGCCCCCCGGCGCTACCGCCAGTCACTCCGATGCGGTTCGGATCGATCTCCAACCGCTTGGCGTTGGAGCGGACATGTCGGATCGCGCGGCGGACATCATCGACACACTCGGGTACGACGAACTTCGGGCTGCTGCCATGACGGATCAGGAACACGGTGTAGCCGGCTTCAAGCAGGTGCCGGAACTGTTCGACGGCCCGTTCGGGAGAACTCCATCGCGAGACCCAGCCACCGCTGACCATGAACATCACCCCGGCGCGGTTGCGACCGGAACCCGGTTGCAGCACGTCGTAGGTCAGGGCCAGGCCGTACTTGTGGCCGTAGACGACATCGGCTTCGATGGTGATGGTCAGCTCGCCCGGCGTCTTCGCTGCCGCCGGGTCCCGGGCCATAAGCGGAACGGCCGACAGCAGCAGAAACGCTACGGCGAGCAGGTGCCGGAAAACGGTCATCGTCTCTTCCCCGAACGTGTTGTGTTGGTGCGACAGGCGGGCCGACTACAGCAGTTCCGAGATGACCTGTCCGCCGATGTCGGTCAGCCGTTCGTCGCGACCGTTGTGCAGGAAGGTCAGGGCGTCCTGGTCGAGGCCGACGCGGTCGAGAATCGTGGCGTGGAGGTCACGCACGTGGTAGGGCTTCTCGACGGCCCGCAGCCCGATCTCGTCGGTTGCCCCCACCATCCGTCCGCCCTTGAGCCCGGCGCCGGCCATCCAGATCGAGAACCCGAAGGGGCTGTGGTCGCGGCCGGACTTTCCCTGCGACATCGGCGTCCGCCCGAACTCCCCGGCCCAGATCACCAGGGTGCTCTCGAGCAGTCCTCGTCGCTTGAGGTCCTTGAGCAGTCCGGCGATCGGCTGGTCGACCTGGCCGGCCATCCTGAGGTGGTTTTCCTCGATGTCGCCGTGCCCATCCCAGGTCATGTTTCCGGGTCCGCCCCCGGAATACAGCTGGACAAAGCGGACCCCTCGTTCGACAAGTCGTCGAGACAGCAGGCAGCGGCGTCCGAACTCGGATGTCTCGGGCCGATCGATGCCGTAGAGCCGCTGTGTTTCTGCCGTCTCCCGCGAGATGTCGACCGCTTCGGGAGCGTGCTTCTGCATGCGGAAGGCCAGTTCGTAGGTCGCCGCGCGGGTTTCGAGCACGGGATCGTCGGGTTGGCGGTTGATCCGGTTGAGCCGACGGATCAGGTCGAGGTTGCGTTGCTGTCGGGCGATGGTGCGGCCACCGGCGGGGCGGAGGTTGAGGATCGGCGGAGCCTCCGGACGGAACAGCGTGCCCTGGTAGATCGGTGGAAAGTACCCCGCGCCCCAGCACGGGGGGCCGCCGACCAGCGTGCCGTCGGGGTCCAGCATCACGATGTAGGACGGCAGGTCATCGCTCTCGCTGCCCAACCCGTAGGTCAGCCAGGCGCCGATCGTCGGGTGACCCATCAGCGTGCGACCCGAGTTCATCTGGTAGAGCGCCGCGGAGTGCACGATGCTCTCGGCGTGCATCGAGCGGACGACCGAGAGATCGTCGGCACAGGTGGCCAGGTGGGGGAACAGGTCCGACATCACCAGGCCGCTCTCGCCGCACGGGCGGAACTGCCTTTTGACGCCCAGCAGCAGCGACTTCTCGTCGGCCTGCTGCGTGGTGACCTTGCCGATGCTCGCGGGCACCGGTTGCCCGTGCAGACGGTTGAGCTCGGGCTTGGGGTCGAACGTCTCGACCTGGCTCGGGCCGCCGGCCATGAACAGGAAGATCACCGACCTGGCCGGGGGAGCGACATCGGCCAGCTTGGCCGCCAGTGGGTTTTCCGGAACCGACGACCCGCTGTCGGCGGCCAGTCCATCGCGGACCAGCAGCGACGCCAGCGCGATCGAACCCAGTCCGAGACCCCCGTGTTCGAGGAAGTCTCGACGATTCAACGCCGGCAGCAATCCCCGGCAGGAGCTTGTGAGAGACGAGTGACTCATCGAGGGTATAGCCTAACCGAGTAACCGATCGGTCGGAAGGCGTTCAACACGCCCGCTCGCCTTGACCCCCACCGCGGGTGATTCGGAAGATGGAGGATCCTGTCAGGTACCCCCGATGCACCGATTCCTACTGGCCACCCTGCTGCTGCCGGTTCTCGTTCCGGTCGCCGTCCGCGCCCAGGACGATGACCGGGTGTGGGCCTTTCGACCGGTGGAACGTCCCGCGATTCCACGTCCGCGCGATTCGGCCCGGGTCGCCAATCCCGTCGACGCGTTCATCCTGAATTCGCTCGACCGGGTGGACCTCACTCTCTCGCCCCGTGCTCCCCGCCGGGTGCTGGTCCGCCGTCTCTACCTGGACCTCATCGGGCTTCCGCCGACCCCCGCCGAGTTCGAGCGGTTCCTTTCCGACGACCGTTCCGACGCGTGGGTACGGCTGGTGGACCGCCTGCTCGCGTCGCCGGACTACGGCCACCGCTGGGCCCAGCATTGGCTTGACGTCGTCCGTTACGCCGACAGTGACGGGTTCGAGTACGACGACCCGAGACCCCATGCCTGGCGGTATCGCGACTGGGTGATCGAGTCGTTGAATCGCGACAAGCCGTTTTCCCGCTTCATCCACGAACAGATCGCTGCTGACGAATTGTTTCCCGAGGACCGACGGGCGCTGGCGGCCCTGGGACTGCATCGACTTGGTCCTTTGCGACTCAACGCCGGAACCCAGGACAAGGCGAAGAACCGCCAGGAGCGGCTGACCGAGATTGTCGACATGGTCGGCTCGGCATTTCTCGGAGTCACGTTCGGATGTGCCCGGTGTCACGACCACAAGTTCGACCCCCTGCCCCAGGCGGACTATTACCGGCTGCAGGCCTTCTTTGCCGCCAGCCGGGCGGTGGACCTGCCGCTGGTGCCCGCCGCCGCGCGTGCCGCCCGGGAGAAGGCCCGGAAGGGCTGGACCGAAAAGCGGGACGCGACACGGAAACGGCTCGATGAGATCGAAGCCCCGGTCAGAAAACGACTGATGGCCGAACGCCGTCGCCGGTTCGGCCAGGAGACTCTCGCGGCCCTGGCCGTCGATGCGTCGGCGAGGACGCCGGACCAGTCTCGGCTGGCGACTGTCGCCGAGAGGATGTTGGTGATCGTTGAGGCGGACATCCGCGGGACGCTGTCCGAAGCGAAGCGACGGCAGTACCTGGCGATTCAGGCCGAATTGCAGGTCGTGGAATCCTCCGAGCCACTCGCGGTGGCTTCGGTGATGGTGATCGTTGACCGAGGTCGCGACGTGCCGGCAACTCACCGGCTGGTCCGCGGTGAGCCTCATCACCCGGGCGAGGAGGTCTTTCCGAGTTTTCCGGCGGTGATGGTCCAGCGAGGTCGCCCGGTCCGCCCGAGCTCTTTCCGGAAAAGGACCCGTCCGTCGATCGACGAGGTCGGCGAGAGCGATGGCGGGCATTCGACGGGGCGGCGAGCCGAGCTGGCCGGGTGGCTGACCTCTGAATCGAATCCGCTGGCGGCACGTGTTTTCGTCAACCGGCTCTGGCAGCACCATTTCGGACAGGGAATCGTCGCCACGCCGAACGACTTCGGAGTGATGGGCGCAGCCGCCACGCATCCGGAACTGCTCGACTGGCTTGCCGCCGAACTGCTGGGCAACGGCGGACGGATCAAGCCGCTGCATCGCCTGATGCTGATCTCCGAGACGTACCGGCAGTCGAGTACGGTGGCCAACCCGGTTGCCGCGGAAGTTGATTCCGAGAACCAGCTGTTGTGGCGGTCCCGTCGTCGTCGTTTGGAGGCCGAGACGCTCAGAGACAGCCTGCTGGCCGTCAGCGGTCAGCTCAACCGGCAACCAGGTGGTCCGGGTGTCCGGCTGCCGCTGCCGCCGGAAGTCGCCGCGTTGCAGTACAAGGGCAGCTGGCAGGCTCATCCCGACCCGCTGCAGCACAATCGCCGGTCGATCTTCCTGTTCGTCAAGCGGAACAACCGGCCACCGCTGCTGTCGAATTTCGACACGCCCGGAACGATGGTCAGCTGCGGACGCCGCAACCAGAGTTCTCACGCCGGCCAGGCTTTGACGTTGTTGAACAGTCCGGAACTGGATCGCCAGGCCCGCGCGTTTGCCTCGAGGCTCGAGACCGAAGCGGGTCGTGCACCGGTGGCGATTGTCCAGCGGGCCTACCGGCTGGCCCTGGGCCGTCCGCCGAGTCCCAACGAACTGTCGCTGGGGCGGGCGTTCCTGGAGACCGGCGAGGGGCCGTTCGCCGAGACACTCTCGGATTTCTGCCTGGTGCTGTTCAACCTCGACGAGTTTCTCTACGTCGACTGACCTTCGGGGTGGATCACACCGCCGTCCAGCCGCCGTCGACCAGCAAGTTGTGGCCGTTGACGTACTCGGACGCATCGGAGGCCAGGTACACCACCGCCCCCTTGATGTCCTCGTTGTCGAGCATCCGTCCGATCGGCACCCGCCTGGTGTACTCGTCGACAAACGCATCGGGCTGGTTGTCGAAGTAACCGCCGGGGCTGATGCAGTTGGATCGGACGCCCTGCTTGCCGTAGTAGTTGGCCAGGTAGCGGGTGAAGTTGATCATGCCGGCCTTCACGAACGTGTAGGTGGCCGGCTGCTTCATGTCGGTGTCCAGGTAGATGGTCGGATCGTTGCCGACCACGCCGTAGATGCTCGAGATGTTGATGATCGACCCGCGGCCCTGCTCGACCATCGTCGGCAGAAATGCCTGGCAGATGGTGAACAGGCCGGTGAAGTCACCGGCCGCCGACCGCCCGATCGTTTCAGGAGTCTGTTCGTCGAATGCCCCCACATGGCCGTCACGGGCCAGGGCGCTGTTGACCAGGATATCGAGACGCCCGTGGTCGGCCAGCAGGCTGTCACGCAGGGCGTTGATCGAATCGACATCGGTGATGTCGACCTGGGCGGCGTGCACGTCGTGGCCCCGTTCGCAAAGCCCCGCTGCGAACTCCTCGTTTCTCTCCAGCGACCGCGACGCCGAGATCACCGTTGCGCCGGCTTCGGCCAGCCCTTCGGTCAGGCTGCTGCCGAACTGCGGACCCGATCCGGCCGTCACCAGGGCGACACGACCGTCGAGCTTGAACCGTTCCAGGATCCCCATCGTGTTCCTCCTTACACCAGGTGGAACGGCAGCATAGCGAGGGAGAAGACCGGTGGGCAATCGCCACGGACCCGCCGGGCCGTCTCTCAGCCGACCAGTTCGGGAATCGGCCGGGCCCGTTCGATCAGCCGGGCCACGTCACGGGGCACCTCGGGCAGCACCCTCAGCACCCCGATATCGAACATCGTCGCCAGGATGGTGGCGAAGAGATCTTCCGGTGTCACGGCGCGGGAGGCGGGTTCTCCGGCGTCGCGGCTGGATCGGCCGATCACCTGTCCCATCGGCAGGCCGCCGCCGGCAAACGCCAACGTGCTGAGCTTCGGCCAGTGATCGCGTCCGCCGTCGGGCTTCACCTTCGGCGTCCGACCGAATTCGCCGGTGATGATCAACAGGACCTTGTCCGAGAGACCGCGTTGCTGGAGGTCTTCGAGGAACACGCTGACGGCCTGGTCGACCGGGCGGCCGAGCCGCTCCATGCCGAACGGCATGTTGAACTGGGTGTTGCCGCCGTGCATGTCCCAGCCGGGGTTGTGCACGGTGATGAAACCACAGCCGGCTTCACACAACCGGCGGGCCAGCAACAACTGGTGTCCGAGTGTCGAGTGTCGGGTCTTGACGCGGAGTGCCGTGTTGAAGCGGCTGGTGTCGTAGCGTTTCACCAGCTCCGGGTCCTCATCGGAGAGGTCGAACGCGCGACGACCCTTGCCCAGCAACAGGTTGAACGCCTGCTGCTCGAACCGGTCCAGGCTCTCCATCATGCCGCCGGTGTCGACGTTGCGGGCCAGCCGGTCGAGCGATTGTCGGAGCGAACGTCGGTCGGACAGCCGGCGACGCGGCAGGTTCAGAGTGAGGTTCTGGTTGACCGGACCGTCACCGAGCGGATCGAACGGGGCGAATGCCGCTCCCAGTTCGCCGGCCGTGGCCGCCTCCAGCAGCCTCAGCCGTTCCTTGTTGAACTGGGGATCCGGTTCCTGGTGGCTGAGGTAGACCTGGGTGGGCATCCCGGTCTGCGGATGGTTGGTGCCTCGCAGCCGAGTGACGATCGAACCCATCCCGATCTGGTTGCCGCCGCCGCCCCGCATCACGTCCTGGGCACCGCCGGTGTGATTCGAATTGCCGTGAGTGAACGAGCGGACGATGGCCATCCGGTCGGCCCAGCGGGCCAGGCGAGGGAATGTGCCGCCGAAAGTCACTCCCGGCAGGCTGGTGGTCAACTCGCCGTTGACGCTGCGGACTTCGGCCGGTGCCGTCATCTTCGGGTCGAATGTCTCGACCTGGCTCGGACCACCCGTCAGGAACAGCAGAACGACTGACTTGTCGCGGAATGCCGTCGGGGCCGCCGCCCGGGCTCTCAACACATCCGACAGCCCCAATGAACCGACACCAAGCCCCGCCAGGCCGAGCGATCCGACCGAGAGGGCTTCACGGCGGGAGAACCCACCGCAATCGCGTGATCCGGGGCTGGTGAAGACGTTGAGCATATGATGATTGTATCGGCGATTGTTGATGAGAGACAACAGGAGGCGGCCGCGGCTTGATCAGCGTTGCCGTCGTCGCCAGGCCACGATGCCACCGACCAGGAGAACGACCAGCGTGGCAGCGGACACCCACAACCCCTGTTCGAAGCTGCGGGGACGGTACTCGAACCGAACCCGGTGCTGACCGGGTCCCAGGGCGATGCCCCGGCACAGCCCGTTGGCCCGCAGGATCGTCGTCGGTCGACCGTTGTCGGTGGCTCGCCATCCGTCGTGGAACAGGTCGGCCAGGACCAGGATTCCGTCTCGAGCGAGCGCGGCCTCGATCTCGACCGTCTGTGCCCGATCGGTCACGACCCGGACCGATTCCTCGACACCGGACTCGATGGCTGTCCCGGGCAGGTGACGAGGTGGACGGTCCAGGATCACCGTCTCGCCCAACACGAAGCGTGGAGAACCGATGGTGTCCAGCACAGCCTGGGGTCGAGTGATCAGCAGGATGTCACGACAGAGGCTGGCACGTGGCTGCACGTTCGGCACTTCGTAGATCCAGTATTCTCCGAGTTCATCCGAGCGGCGGATTCCGGGAATGGGATCCGAGCGGGCCGGCAGTTCCTGTCGAATGATCAGCGTGCCGACGTGAAACAGGGCATGGAGCTTGGGAGAGACGGCGGCGGAGGTTCGTCGGAGCCAATCGGAACGGGCGCCGGGGTTGATCGAGAAGGCATCGACATCGAACAGCCCGGCCGAGTTGTCCGGCAGCAATGCCAGCGTGCGTGCGGGTGCATCGAAAGCGTAATCGGGCACGGTGGCCGCTACCCGGCCTCGCTTCCTGTCCACCAGGTCCAGGGTGACGGGTTTTGTGCGATAGAATCCGCGCGGCGCGAAGTTCAGCAGCCTGGCCGCCGCCAGCCCGAGGTCGCAGGAGACCAGCAACACGCAGAGGATGGCCACGCGTCGCGAATCCACGGTCGGGGCCACCAGGCAGAGCGCCCCGCCCAGCAGTGCGGCGGTTCCTCCGAGGATGGCCCCCCAGGACATCGCCGCGGTCCTGGCCGTCTCCGCCACGCTGCGCCACTCGCGGACGAACACCTCGTCGTGGTTCCCTCGGCCGAAGAGCCAGTCGGGGTCCAGGCTTCCGGGGACGAACCGGGTCACGAGCCCGGCGGCCAGCAGCACGACCCCGGTCACGCCCAGTGCCACGGCCGACCGCTTCCAGGTTCTTGAGACCACGTCGGCGGGTTGTCCGAGCAGGTGATCCAGGCCCAGCCCGGCCAGCACCGCGATGGCCAACGACGTGAACATCAGGAAGCGGGCGGGCACGTGAATGCTGCGGAAGCCGGGCAGTTCACCCAGCACCAGGAACAGGCCGCCGTAGCGACCCAGTGCCAGCAGCACCGACAGCACCAGTCCCCAGCGAAAGACTCTCGCCTCGGCCGGACCGCTCTTCCATCCGATCAGGGCCAGGGGCAGGGTCAGCATGCCGGCGTAGATCCGGACATCGGAGAACAGGATCTGCAGCCGGTGATCGTCTCCGGCGGCACCCGGCAGCAGCAGTTGCAGCAGGAAATGGGGCGGCAGCGATCCGTCCATCTGCCTGTCGAAGCTCAGTCCCGTCCCCCGCTCGGTCGCCAGCAGTGTCTCGAGGCAATACCACAGTTGCGGGGCGGCCAGTCCCAGGCCGATGCCGACGGTCACTGCCGCCGCGGCGGCTGCCCGCCCGGCCCGTCGCCATCGTTGGACCCCGCGTGCTTCGCAGGCGACGCCCAGCGCCAGGGCCAGCAGCGTGTAGAACAGGACCTGGGGGTGAGCACCCGAGGCCTGGGTGGCCAGGGCGAGACCGGCGCAAACGGCCGGTCCCGGGCTGCGGGTCCGGCAGGCGTGCAACCACAGGGCGGACACCAGCGGGATCCAGGCAAATGTCGTCACCAGCGTGGCCTGGGGAATCTCGCCCACGAACGAACCGCCGAAGACCACCACCACGGCCCCCAGAGTGGCACCGCCGGGACCCGTGCCCAGCCCCTTCAGCAACAGCATCGTGCCGCCGGCGGCCAGCAGGTGGTGCAGCAACAGGAACAGGGCCCAGGCCGATCCGGGATCCTCGACCAGGTGAAACACGGCTGCCGGCGGATAGACGCCGCTGCATTCGTTCTCACCCTGCAACGGGTAACCCAGGAATCCATGGCGGAACCACAGCGGGATTTCTCCGTCACTCCGCTGGCGGGCGTTGCTGACCTGCAGCGGCACATAGACCCGCGCCTGGTCCCACGCCTCGAATGCGCCGTCACCGGTCACCGCCGGCCGGTAGACCACGGCGGTGGTCAGCAGCAGCAGCAACCAGCCGGCCAACCATCCGCCTGCGTGCTTTCGACGCGACAGGCTGGCCGGCGGCTGGGCTTGGATTGCGCCGGTCACGGCTGGGGGATCACTTCTGGAGGGCTAACGCTGGTAAATCGGCAGGAAGCCGTTTTCCAGTTGCAGGATCGTCGCGTTGATCGACGTGGTGTAGACCGGGCCGATGTATCCTTCCAGCCACGCCCCCGAGCTCGACTGGGTGCGCAACAGCTGCGTCTTGATCTCCCCGTAGTACTTGGCCCACTTCTCCTCGCCCATGCGGTACATCACCTGCGAGAAGTAGTAGTGCGTGTAGTGCCAGTGTCCGAAGCGGCTGGTCACGCCGCGGCCCGGCCAGACGTTCTTTTCGCAATAGGCCATCATCTTCTTGACCTGGTCGTTTTCGTACTCGCCGGAGTTGAACATGCAGGCGACGGCCGCGGCGGTGATCGGCGGCCGGGCTCCGCCGCTCTGGCCGAACCGGTAACGGATGCCGCCGTCGGGCGTCATGCAGTCACGGATGTACTTCTGTGCCCGGTCGATGACTTCCTTGGGCACGGGGATACCCGCGTTGCGGCAGGCCCGCAGGCCTTGGACCTGTGTGATACAGGTCGAGCCCTCGTCGAAATCGTTGCCGTCCTTGGCCGAGATGTATCCCCAGCCGCCCCGGGTGGTCTGGGCCTTGGCCGAGAAGTCGACCGCCTTGACGAGCACCTTCTTCAGGTCGACGCGACGCTTCTTGTCCTCCTCTTCGCCGTAGACCTGCGAGAGGAACAGCATCGAGAAGCCGTGCCCGTAGGTGTAGCGGTAGTCGCTCTTGTAGCCGATCAGGCCGTTGGACCGGGACTGCCCGACAAGAAAATCGACCGCCTGGGCCACCTCGTCGCGGTACTTCCCGGTTGTCGCGGTCGATCCCTCGGCCAGCAGCGCGTTGGCCGCCAGGGCGGTCATCGCCACCCGGTACTGTCCCCCACGGGCTTCCCAGTAGCCCTGCCGACGCTGTTCGCGCTTCAGATACTCGAGAGCCTTGTTCAGGGTGCGGATGACGTTGGGATCCTTCTGCTTGCGAGCCGCCTCGAGTCGAGGCGTTCCGGGGCCGATGAGGACCGCCGCGAGCAGCAGCACGATGAACCAACGCATCAACCAACGTCCTCTTGTTCGGGGGAGAGCCACCATTGTCGCGCGGTGTCTATAACAGGGCAAGGCCGTTACTCGTCCGCCCCATCCTCACCCACGTAGTCACGGGGCAGCGTCCACCACAGCATCAGCAACAACAAGGCCATGCAGACGACGCCGACGCCCGAGACCGACACGATCGCGGTGCCCAGGATCGACTCACCTTGCTGCTGGGCACCGAATTCGATCCACCCCAAAAATGGGTCGAACCAGGTCGAGACCAACAGGCCCGAGGAGAGGTTGAACAACCCGATGGTGGTCGCCCGCGCGGCCGGGTCGATCACGTCGAAGGAGGCGGTCCAGAAGTTGGCCTGGTAGGCTCCCA
Source organism: Planctomycetota bacterium (assembly GCA_963582065.1). GTDB lineage: Bacteria > Planctomycetota > Planctomycetia > Planctomycetales > Planctomycetaceae > UBA8437. The sequence continues at coordinate 92,734 of CAUZRQ010000005.1, forward strand.
GCCCCAGTCCCAGCAGCAGCATGGCCAACCGCAGGACCATCGGGTTTTCCTGCGTGCCGATCACCACCAGGCTGGGAGTCAGCAGCATCCAGCCGCCCAGTTGCACCCAGACCCGGCCACCGATCGTCCGCCGCACCAGTCGATCGGCCAATATGCCCCCGCACAACAGCCCGGTCATGCTGCCGATCTGGATCCAGAGAGTCGAGAAGCTGCCGACATCCTCCTGGTTCCAGCCCAGCGAATCGTGAAAGATATTGTGAAAGTGCTGCGGCATCCAGAACCGTGAAATCCGCACCACGATTCCGGCACAGGCAAACGTCAGGTACATCAGGTGGAACGACGGCACGCGGATGATCTGTCCGAGCGTCTGCCAGACGGTTCCGCCTTCGGTGCCCAGTCCGCGGTCCTCGCGCCGCTCGGTCCGCAACGGTTCTCGCAGCACCTTCAGCAGGAACAGCCACGCGACCACGCCGACCGCAGCGAAAACGAAATGGGACAAGCGCCAACCGTGGAGAACCCATGTTTCGGGAGTGCCCGGGATGTGCCGGGCGGGCAGATCGGCGATCGCTCCACCGTACTTGCCGGCGACAATCACCGCGGCGTTGTAGCTGAACAGGTAGATCGCCATCGCCTTCGAGCGGGTGCGTGGTCGGAAGCAGTCGGCGATCGCCCCGGCCATCGCCGGCACCGCGCAGGCCTGGGCGAAGCCCAGCAGCGCCCGCCCGATCAGTAACTCGTGCAGGTTGCCGACCAGCCCGATCATGGCCAGGCAGATTGAGCTGGCCAGCAGGCTGCAGAGGATCACCCGGCGACGGGAAAAGCGGTCCGAGAGGTAGCCGGCGAACAACTGCGAGAAGCAGTAGGGCAACTGCCAGGCCGGGCCGACCCACGAGAGCTGCGCCTCGTCGAGTCCCAGTCCGCCCTCGGTGATCGGCAGCAGCAACGACGGCTGGATGTAGTTGATCAGGTTCCGGTGAGCGTAGATCGTGAAATAGGTCGTGGCGACGTAGGAGAGCAGGTACCAGCGATCGGGCGTGCCGGAGCTGGTGTCGTCGCCGGGCAACGGCGGTGCGACCGATCTCACGCCTGGTCCTCCAGCTCCGGATACAGCGGCAGCGAGATCAACCGGCCCCCGTCAGTCGCCGAGCGATCAGCGGCTTCCATGACCTCGACACACCGCAGCCCTTCCTCCCACCCCAGGCATCCCCGGTACTCCGGGTCGTCGATCCACTTGACGAAGTCGGCCAGTTCCAGCCGGTAGGCGTGGTCGAAGCCCAGGTCGTCGAATCGCTCGTGGTGCAGCGTCGGATCGTCGCGGTGCTGCCAGGAAATGTCGAGGTGTTCCATGAAGGACTCGAATCTCAAGCCCCCGTTCTCGAACATCACGATCGGACCACCGGCCTCTCGGAACTTCCACGGGGGGAAGACCAGGGAAGCGGTCAGGGTGGCGACGGCTCCCGAATGAAACGTCAGCGTGACGTGCATCGTGTCGGGGAAGTCATAGCGGGTGTCGACCTGGGGCGGCGAAACGGCGCGGACGGTCGCCACGTCACCGCACATGCCCCGCATCCAGTCGATGATGTGGACGCCGATCACCGGCAGCAGGCCGCCACAGGCGTCTCGCCGGGTCCACCAGCCCTGGTGATCGTACTGCCGCGCGTCGTGGTAGGCGCACGACGTGATGGCCAACGGGGCACCGAGCTGTTCCTTGAGCTCGATCATCCGTCCCCAGGGCGGTCTGAGTCGCCGCTTGTGTCCCACCATCAATCGCACGCCGGCATCGCGACAGGCCCGCACCATCTCCCAGCATTCCGGAACGGTGTTGGCCATCGCCTTCTCGCAGTAGACGTGGCAGCCGGCCCTGGCTCCGGCCACGGCGATCTCGCGATGGGTGAAATTGGGGCTGGTGATCGCCACCACGTCGATCTGCTCACCGGCGATCAGCGATTCGTGATCGTCATACTCGGCCACCTCCAGGCCGGTGGTCTCGGCGAACCGGGCCCGTGCTTCGGGGTTCGGTTCGGAGAGGGCCACGACGTCACCGAGTTCGGTGATGTAGCTGGCGAACTGGGGACCGAAGTCACCGGAGCCGAACACGGCAAACCGCAACCGCTTGTCGCTCATGGCAGTTTCCACCTGACGACCTCGGTGACCGTCTTCTGTGGAGGCTGCTCGATGTAGGCGGTGATCGCATAGGCCGTCAGCAGGCTCTGGTCGGCCAGCTGGATCGTGACGGGCCAGCCGACATAGAGATCTGCAGAGAGAACGAGCCGGGCCGGGTGTTGACGGTCCCAGGTGCGGCCGCCGTCGGTGCTGACGATGGCCGAGACACCGTAGGGCAGGTGATAGTCCGAGTAGGTGGCCAGGATGCGACCGTCGGCCAGCTGGGCCAGGAACACGTGCACCTCGGCCGTGTTGACCATCAGCCGCGGCTTCGACCAGGTCAGGCCCCCGTCGCTGGATTCGCAGATCGCCGTATCCTCGAAGCCCTCCCCGTGGGTCTCGGGAATCTGTCGCCGCAGCGCGGCCAACAACCGGCCGTTCTTCAACCGGATGGCCGAGACTTCACCAAAAGCCGAGTAGTTCCAGTCGATCTTGCCGGTGGCGAAGGTCCAGGTCTGGCCGTGGTCCTTCGAGCGACACAGTTGCAGGTGGGGACTTCCCTGGTTTTTTCCGCTCCAGTCGGATTTCAGCGCACGGATCAACAACAGCGATCCATCGGACTCGACGATCACGTTGCGGGGATAGTCGGTCCCGTCCAGGTCGTTGGTTTTCCAGGTCTTGCCGCCGTCGGCGGACCGTGCGAGGTTGATCGCCATCCCGGCCCGCGATCCGGGTCCGCGGTAGGTCTTCTGTGCCGTCAGCACCAGCCAGCCGTCGGGCAGCACGGTCAGCGAGGGTTCCTTGCCGAACAGCGGCGTCGTGTTGATCTGCTTCCAGTTCAGGCCGGTGTCCCTGGATTCGTAGACGAAGATGCTGAAGCGTCGCTTGGCCGGGTCCTTCTCGTAGTTGTCGCGGCAGGCGGCCAGCACCAGGCGGCCATCCTTCATCTGGACGACCGCAGCCTTGTAGTTGCCACGCGGGCCGACACGGGTTCGCACGGCGCGGGCAAAACGGGGAAAGACAATCCGCTGGCGGTCCTGGCCGGTGTAGCCGGTGATTGCGGAGGGGTATTTCGAGTAGTCGTAGCCGGTCAGCAGCGCGGCATTCCGCTGCTGGTCAGCCGAAGTGGGACCGACGGGCAGTGTTTCCTGGAGCACGGACCAGCCGGTTGCCGTCAGGATCAGCAGGCCCGTCAGAACGTGGATGATGATGCGGGGAGAACGACGTTTCATGGCGGATGGCTCGATTGGTGGAAAGGGCCGGGGCGACTAGGAGATCACCGGGTGGTTCAGCGGCAGGCCGATGGCCCCGGCGTTGTCGAAGCGGTGGACGACCAGGTTGTCCAGCGAGGCGGCCAGCAGGATGTCGCGGTTCGGTCCGGCAAACGCCACATCGGTCGGACCCCGCAGTGCTTCGCCCATCCAGTCCTCGGCGAACAACGTCAGGCGGTTGGATTGAAGATCGAAGATGTAGACCGCATCGGGTCGATGGCAGGCGATCCACAGTCGGCCTTCGGTGTCGAAGGCGATGCCGTCGGGGACGTGTCGCGGCATGTGCAGAACCCGTTCGAGTTCTCCCGCCGACCCGTCGGCCTCGATCGGAACCCGTGCGATCCCCGCTCCGAACGTCTCGACGAAGTACAGGTTCCGTTCCTCGGCGTCGAGCGCGATCGCGTTGGGCGTGTCGACCGGCTCGGGATACCACCGCTCGGCCACTCCCCCACCCGGCTCGATCCGGAACAGTCCCCCGTTGATCTCACCCGACCAGTCCCCGCTCTCGGAGACGTACATCCGGCCGAGTCGATCGAAGGCCGGGTAGTTGGTGCAATGGAACACCTCGCCCTCTTCGGGCGTGGCGTAGACACTGACCTCCCCGGCCGGGGTGATCTTCAGCACGTCGCCGGCGGTGTGGGCGGCGTAGAGATTTCCGCCGGCATCAACTGCGGTGCCCAGGCACCGGGCCTCGGTCGAGGCGAACTGTTCGCTGCTGTTGTCTTCGAGGTTCAGCCGGTAGACCTGGCAGCCGGTGCCGGTCGTGTAGGCCTCGCCCCCGGGGCCGATCCCGATCGATTCGGGATGATCGACTCCGCGGATGTGGGTGATGTCGTGCTTGTCGAACAGCGGAGCGTCGGACATGGGTGATTCGGAGTGTTGAGGTTCGGGAGGGGGAAAAGCCGGCTTCAGATCAGCGGCAGCGCGTGGTCGCGATCGTGGAACGTTCGGAGATCGAGGGCCTGGTAGGGATGTGCGTTGACGCAGTCCCAGTCGAGCGTGACACCCAGGCCGGGAGTGTCGTCGAGAGTGATCGCGCCATCGACGACCCGGGGGCCCTGCACCTGGACGTCGTCGAGCCAGGGCCGGTGGCGGCAATGTTCGAGGATCAGGAAGTTGGGCATCGCCGCGGCGGCGTGAGCGGCTGCGGCGAGCGCGACGGGGCCGTAGGGATTGTGAGGCGCCACGGTCACGTTGTAGATCTCCGCGTAGGCCGCGATCCGCATCAGTTCACTGATACCGCCGGCGTGCGAGATATCCGGCTGCACCACGTCGACGGCACCGCCTTCGAGCCACTCGCGGAAGCCCCAGCGGGTCATGTTGCGTTCGCCGGCGGCGATCCGCACGTCGGGGAACGACTGCCTGAGTGAGATCAGGCCGTCGGGGGTGTCCATGTTGACCGGCTCCTCGACGAACAGCATGCCGACCTCGTCACGGAGTCCCTCGATCAGTCGATGCGCGGCCTGGAGACTGAAGATGCCGCCGCAGTCGATCATCAACTCGACGTCCGGCCCACCCGCCTCGCGGATTTCCTTGGCCACGGCCAGGGCCACGTCGACCTGTTTTTCGTCATCGTAGGGCTCGACGTACCGCCCGGGTCCGAACTTGAACGCATCGAATCCCTCGGCGGCGGCCGTCCGCATTTCCTCGCCCTGCGTCTCGAGACCCAGGTCGCCTCGAGCGTACAGGCGGACACGGTCGCGGACTGCTCCACCGAGCAGCCTGTAGACCGGCTGGCCGGTCACCTTGCCCAGGATGTCCCACAGCGCCTGGTCGATGCCGCTGGCGGCGCTGGTGGCCACCACGCCGTCCCGCCACCAGTAGAACCGGCGCATCTGTTGCCAGATGTAGTTGATCCGTGTCGGGTCCTGTCCGATCAGCAGGTCGGCCAGGTGGCCCTCGATCATCGCCATCACCGCCAGCTCGTGGTACTCGGTCGTCGCCTCCCCGATTCCTATCACGCCCTCGTCGGTCTCGACCTTGACGAAGATCCAGTTGCGGGCCGGAGAATGCCCCCCGGGTCCGGGGACGCCCATCAGGTGAGCGGTGAGACCGGTGATTTTCATGAGGATGTCCCTGTGGGTGATTCCATGGGTAACTCGGGCACCGTGGGATCCGCCGAGGGTGGTTGTTCGGACCGGATCGGTCTCAGGCGATCGTAGAGAAACAGGCCGGCGGTCGCGAACAGGCCGGCGATCGAGGCCAGCAGCACCGGCTTCCACGCCTCGAAGCCCGGCTGGTCCGGGTTCCAGATGAACTTGGATGCCCATCCGTAGACCGTTTCGCCCAGTCCGGAAAACGTGATCGCAAAACCGATGGCGGTGGGCCGCAGCCGGTCGCCGATGTGCTCGGTGAGGTAGCCCCCGTGAGACCATCTCATGAACTGCCTGGCGAACTCGAAGACGGCGACCGAGGCAAACAGTTGCCAGACGACCTGGCTGGCCCCGATGCAGGTGGCCGCAGCCGAGAAGCCGCCGATCATCAACACCGCGGCGATGCCCGGGGCGCGGCGACCGGCCAGCACGCCCACGGCGATTCCGCCGGGAATCCACATCAGTGTCTTGAGCAGTGTCAGCCAGATCCAGCCATTGTCCGACGATCCGTCCTTCAGCCCCAGTTCCTCGGCCCGGTAGGGCAGGTAGTAGTTGGAGGTTCCAAAGACCGCTCCGCCGAACAGGCACAGCGGGATCACCAACGCCCAGAAGGTCGGCATCGTTGACAGGGTCTTGAGGTCGGTGATCGTCTGGGAGAGTGTCGGAGCCGTGTCCCGTGCGAACTGTCCCGGTCTCTGGCCCCACAGCCCGATCAACAGGCCGCAGGCGGAGGTGGTGACGGCGAGGATCCAGAACAGCAGCTCGAAGTCGGACAATGACGGTGCGGCTTCCAGCTTCGAGAGATTGACCAGTCGTCGCAGGGCCTCACCGGTCTGGCCCCTGGAGATCAATTCGCCGACCTCGCCGCGGTACAGCAGCACCCGCCCGCAGATCGGTCCCAGCAGGCTGCCGACACCCATCGAGGTCATCAGCATCCCGTTGGCGAATCCCTTGCGTTGGGTCGGAACCATCTGCACCAGTGACAACCCGGCGATCCACATCAACGCCCCGGTGAAGCCCTGCCAGATCGCCATCAACGAGATGACGTTGGGGTGCGGGTGCGTGGCGAGCGTGAGCGGAACGGCCAGCTTGCCGAACAGTGCCAGTGACCAGACGATGCGTTCGCCGAAGAGCCTCGAGAACAACCCGGCGATGATCGGGCCGATGATCCACGGTGTGACCCGCCAGATGGCCGCGGTCGCGTACATCCCCCTGGGAAACGAACCGCCGGCCGCCTCGGCCGCCGCCTCGCGGGCCCCCAGGTAAAGCGGCAGGGCGTAGTCGAGCAGGTTGGCGTAGAAGAAGCTGACCAACGCCACCGGGATCACCACCTGCAGCCGGGCCGTGCCCGAGAGTCGGTCGGGTTCGAGCGCGGGACTGGGGGTGATGCCGGTGCTGGACATGCCGTGCATTCTACGGCGGTCGGATTCTCACGTGCCATGCAACCCGCCACCGCTTGCCTCATCGCCCGAGATCCGCTGCAATGAAATGCACAACAGCCTGATGGCTCATCCGAGGAGAATCTGCATGGCCCGCTTTCTGCCGTACGCGTCTCGAGTCGCTCCCACGCTCCTGTTGTTGGCCGTGTTCGCCGTGCCGGTGACCGCGGCCGGGTTGCCGCCGACGGTGGCCAAGGGGGCCACGCAAGTCGAGGTCTTCTCGAGCGCAGCGTTTCACGAGGGCCCGACCTGGGATCCGGCCACCGGCAAGCTCTACTTCACCGCCTTCTTCAGCGGCGAGAAGTCCAACCAGCAGGTCATCCGGCTCGACGCCCCCGGCAAGGGCACCGTCTGGCTGGACAAGAGCGAGGGCGTCAACGGCACGTGGCTGTCACTGGATGGCCGGCTGCTGGGAGCCCAGGCCTACGGGCACCGGCTGATGAGCTACTCGTTCGGCCCCAAGGGACCGGCCGACGCGAAAGCCCTGGCGGTCAACATGAAGTGGAACCAGCCCAACGATGTCTGCCAGGCGCCCAACGGCAACATCTACTTCACCGATCCCGATTTTCAGAACCGCAAGACGAGCAAGGTCTTCCTGATGAAGCCCGGCGGCAAGCCCGTCAAGATCATCGACGACACGCCGGTTCCCAACGGCCTGATCACCTCCAATGACGGCAAGGTGCTTTATGTCGGCGACAGCCACCGCAAGATGTGGCGGTCGTACCCGATCCTGGCCGACGGCAGCGCCGGACCGGGCAAGGATTTCTTCGATCCCGGCACCAAGAACATGTCATCGCCGGACGGCATGACGATCGACGCCGACGGCAACCTCTACTTCACCGGCCGAGGCGGAGTCTGGGTGGCGTCCCCGGCCGGGAAACCCGTCGGTTTCATTCCCACCAAGGAATTCTGTTCGAACGTCACCTTCGGCGGTGCCGACGGCAAGACGCTGTACCTGACGTGCAGCACGAAGGTCTACTCGCTGGCGATGAACGTCAGCGGTGGAGAACATGCGGCACGGGCCGGGCGGAAGGGCAGGAAAAAGGGCCTGTTCGGCCTGTTGCGACGGACGCTGAAGCCGGCCGGCCGCGTTCTGAAGGGCGTCGGCAAAGTGATCGACAGGATCGCTGACGACGACGACGATTGAGCCGGAATCAACACCACGATTCTCCAGGGATCAACCAACGATGAAACCAACCAGGCTGACAGGCCGTTTCGCGCTGCTGGGATTGCTGGCAGTTGTTGCCGCGACATCGATCGCGGCCGAGCAGAAGGGCGAGAAGAAGAAGGCAAAGAAGCCGGCGGAATTCAAGGCGACCTGCCCGGTGCTGGGTGAACTGGCCGAGAAGGACGCCCTGGTGATGTACCGGGGCAAGAAGCTCTACTTCTGCTGCCAGAGCTGCCCCGACATCTTCAATGCCACTCCCAGGGTCTACACCACCGCGGTACATCGCCAGTGGTTCCAGACCGGCGAGATTGCCCAGGTGGCCTGCCCGCTCAAGGGGCACGACCTGGACGACGTGTTGTCGGTCGCCGTGGCCGTCGGTGGAGTGAAGGTGAAAGTCTGTTGCCCGGGCTGTGCCAAGAAGCTGGCGGCACTCAAGGGCGACAAGAAAGTGGCCGCTGTCTTTGCGTCGCTCGGCAAGGGCTTCACGCTGCAGTCGAAGTGCCCGGTCAGCGGAAAGCCGATCGATGCGGCTCACGTGGTCACGTTCCGAAAACAGAAGGTCTGGTTCTGCTGCCCGAAGTGCAAGAAGGCGTTCCTGGCCAACCCGAAGAAATACCTCGCCAAGCTGCCGCAGTTGAAGGCGAAGAAGAAGGCCAAGAAGAAGTAGCGGTTTGCTTTTGGTTGGACCCGTGTCGATCACAGCAGCCCGTAGATCACGATCTGCAGCACCAGCGCCAGTGCCGCGCCGATTCGAAGCAGCCTGGTCTGTTGCGGGTTGCGGTTCTCGTCGTCGTCTCCGATCCGGCACGTCAGCACCCACACCAGCAGCACCAGCGGGATCGCCAGAAAGACCCACCTGACCAGAGACAGTGGCACGGTCGCCATGGCATTCCGGATCGCGTCGCCGATGTCGTGGAGGAAAGTGGATGTCATCGCAGCACCGTCAATGAGGTCTTTTCGTCGGGTTCTCGCCGGGTCAGCAGGCTGACCGTCACCAGCAGGCCGCCGGCAACCAGGAAGCCCCAGATCGAGTAATAGAGGAAGGGCTCGTCGATCTGGAACAGCGGTCGCAGGCCCAGCCAGGTGCAGACCGTGTCGTTGTTGAGCAGGAACTGGCTGACGGTGGTCACCAGTCCACCCAGGAACCCGACCAGGGCGCCGGTTCCGGTGGCTCGTTTCCAGAGCGTCCCGGCCAGCAGCACCGCCAGCGCAGGGCCCTGGAAGAACGACATCAGCGTCTGGAAGATCGTGTAAATGCCCTCGTCGAGCCGAGCCATCACCATTGCACAGGCGATGGACCAGGCGACCAGGATCGCGGTCACGGTGCGGCCGACGTGCAGCATCGCCACCGCATCGGCCTCGGGGGCCACGAACCGCTTGTAGATGTCGTAGGCGACGAGGGTCGAGGCCGAGTTCAGGTAGCTGTCGACGCTGGACATCAACGCGGCCAGGAACGCGGCCAGGAAGATGCCTCGCAGCCCGGCCGGCAGCAGCCCGGCCACCAGTTGCGGGAAGGCGTGGTCGGCCTGGTCCAGCTCGGGGTACAGCAGCACCGCTACCAGTCCCGGGCCGACGATGATCACCGGGATCAGGCTCTTCAGCAGGGCCCCCCACACGTAGGCGGCCTGGGCCTGGAAGGCGCTCTTGGCCCCCAGCGATCTCTGCACGATCGCCTGGTTGCCGATCCAGTAGGCCGGGCTGAGGATCAGGGCCAGCCCGAACAGGATCCCGGTCCAGGGAAACGGTGTGTCGGTATCGACGGGAAGCACCAGGGCCTTCTGGGCCGGTTCGAGCTGTTCCCAGAACGCGGTCGGCCCGCCCAGTTCGACCAGTCCCAGCACCAGCACACCCAGGCAGCCGGCGATCATCACCGTGCACTGGATCATGTCGGTGTAGACCACCGCGGCCAGCCCGCCGACGATCGTGTAGGCTCCCACCAGCACGGCGGTGGCCAGGATGCAGGTCGTTTCGCCCCATCCGAACAGCTCGGACATCATCCGCGCGCTGGCCAGCAGCATCACGCCCAGGTTGCAGGCCATGAAGATCTGCCAGCAGATCGACAGGGCGGTGCGGACCCGCACGTCGAAGCGTTTTTCGAGGTACTCGGGGATCGTCGCCACGCCCATCCGCCAGAAGAACGGGATGAAGACCAGGGCCCCGATGATCATCGCCGGCACGCAACCGATCCACTCGAAGTTCGCCACCGCCATTCCGTGGTCGTAGGCGGCTCCACCCACACCGATGATGTCGGGGCCGCCGATATCCGTGGCAACCAGCGACATGCCAATCGCCCACCAGGGCAGCCTGCGTCCGCCCAGGAAGAAGTCCTCGCCGGTGCGGATCGAGCGGCCGATCCAGAGGCCGACTCCGAGCGTGCCGGCCAGGTAGAGACCCAGCAGCACGAAATCCAGGGGCGTGAGCGTGGTGGACATCGACCGAGTCCGCCTGTCATAGTCGAAACCGCGGGAACGCCCGGAGTGGTGCACCGAGCGGTTTGCGGTGGGTGTTGGAGAGATCATCGACCGGGCCTCCGCGCGATTCAACCCCGACCATCCACCGGCCACTGCCTGTTTCCGGTTCCTTACCCCCCGCTTTCGAGTCTCCGATGCCGCATCCCCGTTTCCTCCACCTGGTGATCCTCTGCCTGTCGTCGTGCTGCGCGGGCGAATCCGCGTCGGCGGCCAACTGGCCCGACTTTCGGGGTCCGGCCGGTGACGGACGAGCCACCGCGGCGCGGTTGCCGCTGAGTTGGAGCGAAACGGAAAACGTGAGATGGAAGTCCGAACTGCCGGGGCAGGGTTGGTCGACACCGGTTGCCTGGGATGACCAGCTGTGGATGACCTCGGCCGAGGACGACGGGAAGTCCCTGCTGGTGCTGTGTGTCGGAAGCGACGGCAAGGTGCGACACCGGGTGAAGGTGTTCACCGTCGAGAAGCCCGTTCCGATCAACCAGCTCAACAGCCACGCCAGTCCGTCGCCGGTGATCGAGGCGGGCCGGGTCTACGTTCACTTCGGGACCAACGGCACCGCCTGCCTGGACACCGCCACCGCAAGGGTTCTCTGGACCCGTCGCGACGTGAATCTTGATCACCAGGAAGGCGCCGGGTCGTCTCCGATCCTCTTCGGCGACCTGCTGATTTTCCATTGCGACGGACGTGACCGGCAGTACATCGCGGCGCTGGAGAAGACGACGGGCAAGACCGCCTGGCAGGTCAAGCGATCGATCGACCTTTCGAAGGTTCCATCCCACGCTCGCAAGGCGTTTTCGACGCCGCTGCTGGTCGGCAGCGGCAAGTCCCCCGTGCTGGTCAGCCCGGCTGCCCAGGGGTGCTACGCCTACGATCCTCACACGGGTCGCGAATTGTGGCACCTGGAGTACAAGGGTTTTTCGTCAGTGCCGAGACCGGTAACCGCCGGTGGCCTGGTCTACGTGATCACGGACTTCGCCCGGCCGCACCTGCTGGCCATTCGTCCCGACGGCCGTGGGGACGTCACCAAGTCACACGTCAGCTGGTCGGCCACAGCCCAGATGCCCTCGACGCCGTCGCCGGTCGTCGCCGACGGGTTGATCTACACGGTCACCGACAAGGGAGGCGTGGCCTGCTGCCTGGATGCGGTCACCGGCAAGCTGCAGTGGCGACACCGGCTGGGCGGCAATTTCAGCGCCTCGCCGATTGTCGCCGGCGACCGGGTCTACTTCTTCGACCGCAAGGGGACCACGACCGTGATGCAGCGTGGACGCCAAGCCAAGGTGCTTGGCGTGAACCGTCTCGCCGCCGGCCTGATGGCCTCGCCGACGGTCGTTGGCGATGGCCTGTATCTCAGGACCCGCAGCGGCCTGTACCGGATCGAAGCCACCGGCCGCTAGCCGATCGGCCGCCCCCGGTTGCCTCGATCTCGGTCCCCGTTGAATTCGTCGCCCGGCGAATCAGGCGTCGACTTTCTTCTTGCGAGGCTGCTCTTTCTTCTTGCGGGGCTGCTCTTTCTGAGACTTCTTGTCACGTCCGGGTCGTTGTGGACGATCTTGACCGCCCCGCGGCCCGCGGCCGGCTCCTTCGGGTCGAGCACCACGATTGCGGAAACGCTCGAAGACTTTCTCGAGCTCACCCCGGTCGAGTGCACCATCCTTGTTGGCATCGCCGCGTTCGAGCAATCCGGCCATGTTGTCGGACAATTCAGCTTTTTCGAGTTTTCCGTTTTTGTTACGATCCAACCGTTCGATTAGGCTGCCGGCATTCGGAGGTTGACGCCGCTGCTGACCAGCCTGGCCAGCCTGACCCGGTCGGCCACCGGCACCCCCGGCACCCCCGCGACCAGCCTGTCCCGGTCGGCCACCGGCACCCCCGGCACCCCCGCGACCAGCCTGACCCGGAGCTCCGGGCCGTCCACCGGACGCTCCTCGTCCACCTGACGCTCCTCGTCCACCGGACGCTCCTCGTCCACCGGACGCTCCTCGTCCACCTGCTCGTCCGCCGGACGCTCCTCGTCCACCTGCTCGTCCGCCGGACGCTCCTCGTCCACCACGGCCGAATCCAGGTCGACCGCCGGGTTGGCCGGGACCACCGTCGCCGAATTGGGGCCTGGGCAGTTCGTCGGAGGTGATACGGCCGTCGCGGTTACGGTCCATTCGTTTCAGTGTCTCGGCAACGTTGTTGATTTCCTCTGACGAGAGGGATCCGTCGCGGTTTCGGTCGAAGATCGAGATCAGCGGATGGGTGGCTCCACGTCCACCGGGTCCCGAGTTTCCTTCGGGTCGCCGACGTTCACCTCGTTCGCCGCCGGGTCGGGAGCCGGGGCGGTCTCCACCACGTCGAGCATCCGGCCGTCCGGGTCGATTGCCTTCGCCACGTGCTTCGGGTCGTCGTTTCCGTTCGCCTTCGCGACGTGCGTCGGGCCGTCGTTTCCGTTCGCCTTCGCCACGTGCTTCGGGTCGTCGTTTCCGTTCGCCTTCACCGCGTGCTTCGGGCCGTCGTTTCCGTTCGCCTTCGCCACGTGCTTCGGGTCGTCGTTTCCGTTCGCCTTCGCCACGTGCTTCGGGTCGTCGTTTCCGTTCGCCTTCGCCACGTGCTTCGGGCCGTCGTTTCCGTTCCCCTTCGCGCCGTGCCTTGGGTTGATTCCGGGGAGCGTCTTTCTTGGCTGCGGCCGGCTTTTTCTTCTTGGGGGGCGCTTTCTTGTCGCCGTCATCGGCGGAGGTCGGCAGGCTGAGCAGAACGGCCAGCCCGAGAACGGCCGTGGCCACGATCAGGGTCTTCTTCAGCGAAGTCATAATAGTCTCCCGATTCAGAGTTCCCGGCCCGCCAGGAAGTCAGGTGTCTTTAGGGTGAATTGTGAGTTGAGGTGAGAGGATCGGCGGTGTGTTCGGGCTGACATTTCCATCATAGGTGGTCGTGACGGGAATTGTTCCCTCGAATGTTTCGGATGGCCTAGTTCCGCCCGGCCCGCGTGGCCTTGGCGAGCACGATGTCGAAAGTGGCCAGCTGGTACTTGCCGCGACCGACCGTTTTCTCCTGGGGAGCGATCAGCAGGTTGGACTGGCGAGCCGACCGGTCACGGGCGAGGTAGGGATCACCCTTGAAGTAGAGCTGGGTGATCAGCCTGCCGTAACCGGGGGCCTGGACCATGTAGTGGATGTGGGCCGGGCGGACGCCGCCACCGGCGCGGTAGGCGGCCGGGCGGATCGTCTCGTACTCGTAGTACCCCGTCTCGTCGGTCACCAGCCGGATCCGGTTCCGGAACTCGTGCCACTTGGGTGGCTGCCTCGGATCGGTCATGTCGTAACGGCCCTTGTGGTCGGCCTGCCAGACGTCGAGCACGGCGTTCCGAATCGGCTTCTTGGTGTCCAAGCCCCACAGCCGGCCGCGGACGACCAGCGTGGTCCCCTCGGCCAGCGGTGCCGTCACCTTGCCGCGGAAGGGAGATCCAGGGACGTAGAACGGGCCAAGGATGTCCGGGTGAGTCGGTTCCCAGGCGGCGGCCGGGGCGACCTGGGGAATCCCCTTCTTGTCCAGGAAATCCCGGTAGTTGTGGAGATCGGGCGTGGCGTCGGTCGGAGCCGCTTCTTCGGCCAGCAGCAGGGATCCGCTGCCGGCAACGGCCAATCCGGCCAGCCCCTGGCACAAGATGTCTCGTCGGTTCAGGTCTGTCACGCGTCTCTCCGAATACAGGATCTTCTCGTCCGCAGTGGTCAATTGCTCGGGCGGCGTCGCCGCGAACCACCGGAGTCGGTGACCGGGATGGCCGTCTTCCAGTTCACGCCCAGTTGCTGTCCCCTAACGATGTGCTGACGCATGGTCTTCTGCTGGAATTCGGAGACCAGCAGCGCGAAATCGATGGCATCACCCAGTTCGGCGGGCGTGGTGTCGGGGTCGACGGCCGAGATCAGCTGGCCGTTGTTGCCGTAGGTTCCGGGTTGCACGATCAGGATGCCCGGCTTCTGTGTCTTGCCTGCCAGGCTCTTGAGTTCTTCGGCCCTGGTGGCCACGCAGAACTGGATCTGACCGATGTGGTTCTTGTCCCAGGCAAGCGTGGCGAGTTGCTGTTGCAGTTTTGTGCGAACGGCTTGGTCGGGTGAGTAGATGATTGCCAGCGGCGTGTTGTCGCAGGAGCTGACGTTCAGGCCCAACCGGACGTTGGGCAACAGCGGCAGAGGACGCGGGGCCGTCTTGGTGGACGGGTATTTCTTGAGGATCTGCTTCATGGCCGCTGCCATCTGGTCCGGGGACCGGAAGGCGAACCCCGGGCTGCGGCCGGTACGACACAGCCGGGTTTTTGCGTCGGGGCCGAGCATGGCGAAGACAGTGTTTTCGAGGTTCCCCGATCGGCCGCGGAACAGGCTCTCTAGGAACGGGGCCTCGATGGCATTCTCGTAGGTCAGCGGACGGATGCAGACAAATTCTCGGCTGGCAGCGATCACGCCGGCGTGGGACA
The DNA here is from genome assembly GCA_963582065.1 of Planctomycetota bacterium. GTDB lineage: Bacteria > Planctomycetota > Planctomycetia > Planctomycetales > Planctomycetaceae > UBA8437. The sequence continues at coordinate 107,735 of CAUZRQ010000005.1, forward strand.
GGTAACTCCTGTCCATCTGTTGCTTGCCGGGTCACCAGATGCCCGAGATACCGTGACAGTGGGGTGCGGCCGAGACGAGCAGGATCGGACGTCCGGTGGCCTTGGCGACGGCCAGGCCCTGTTTCAGTGTGCTGTACCACGCGATCCGTTCGGCCGCGTCGGCCGGGGGCGCCGCCAGGGTCATCACCAGCGGCAGCAACAGCGGGACGATTTGGCGAATCATGCTCGACTCTGAAAAACGGGTCAGCGGCCAGGATTCATTAAACACTACCTTCGTCGGGAGGTTTCGCCATAAGGCCCGCTTTCTCCTGAAATACCATTCAATTTGGGTGGCCGTACAGGCAGATCCGTCCAAGTCGACGGCTGGCAGCTTGAAGCGGTTTTCAGCGACGGGCTAGAATCGACTGTCCGGCCTGGTCGCGTGGTGGCCACTGGCGAGCCTGGCGTCCTCTACGGTTTGGGTTGAAGCATGGCCGAGATGGTTGTTGTTGGACCCGGGCAGTCCATGAAATCTCAGCGTTTGCTCGAACCCGGTGTCGTGGTCAGAATTGGCCGAGCACCCGGCCCCGACGTGTGGTCGGTCCCGTGGGAGAACCGGCTTTCGCGAAGTCCATCGATCGAGATGGAACTCGAGGAGGATGGCCTGCGGGTCCGTTGTCTCGAATCGGCCCGCAACGGCTTCAGTTTCCAGGGCGCGCTGGTCCGCGAAGCCCACCTGCAGGGTGGCGATTCGTTCCAGGTCGGCGAGACATCATTCCAGTTCGTTGACTTCCTGAACGAGTCGCGGGTTGCCGATGAGATTCGCGTGTTCGGCGAGGACGAACTGCGGACGTTGGTCGGTGACACCAAGACGCATCACATCGAAGCCCTGGCCGAGGTGCCGGGACTGGTGATCGAAAGCCAGACCGATCAGCAGTTGGCCGAGCGGCTGGTCGAACTGCTGATGCGAACGGTCACGCGGGCCGCCGCCGCCGCGGTGATCGTCTCCGAGCCGGACAGCGATGAAGAAGGCGGTTCGCGGTTGTTGTCGTGGGAGAGCCGAGATGCCGCACGCACCATATTGGCGCCCAGTCGGCGGCTGGTCGCCTCGGCGCTCGAAGACAAGCGAAGCGTTCTGCACATCTGGGAAACGACCTCGAATGCAGAGGATCTCTATACCTACGACGAGACACGTGACTGGGCGTTTTGCGTGCCGATCCACCACGATGCTCTTCGCGGGTGGTGCCTGTACATCTCGGGCCTCTCGCGGACACCGGTCACGATGACCGAGGCGATGAGAGACGAGAATCTCCGGCTGGACCTGAGGTTCATCGAATTGCTGGCCGAGTTCATCGGAGCGATCAGCCAGGTCAGGCGTCTCGAGGACGTGCAGACGGGAATGAGCCGTTTCTTCTCACCGAAGATCATCCACCTGCTCAGCGAGCAGAACGAGGACATTGACTCGGTGCTGAAGCCCCGCAGCAGCGACATCGGTGTGCTGTTCTGTGATCTCCGCGGTTTTTCGAAGGCATCGGAAGAGAACCAGGACGACCTGGTCGCAATGCTCGCCCGGGTCAGTGCGGCACTGGAAGTGATGACCCGTCACATCATGGAGGAGGACGGGGTGGTCACCGACTTCCAGGGCGATTCGGCCCTGGGGTTCTGGGGCTGGCCGACCCAGCCTGCCGACGGACCGGTGGCCGCCTGCCGGGCGGCGTTGGCGATCCAGCGAGAGTTCCAGGCGAAGTCGATCGAGGAGGATTCGCCGCTGTCCGGGTTCCGGGTGGGGGTGGGAGTGGCGTGGGGCAACGCGGTGGCCGGCCGGATCGGCCCCGACCAGATCATCAAGGTCGGCGTCTTCGGCCCCGTCGTCAACCTCTGCTCGCGGCTCGAAGGCATGACCAAGATGATGCGGGTGCCGATCCTGATCGACGAGCAAACGGCGGCGAGCGTCCGCGAGTCGATGCCTCGCGAGGAGGGCCGCTGCCGACGGTTGTGCCGGGTGCAGCCGGCGGGGATGGAGAAGCCGTTGGTGATCAGCGAGCTGTTGCCGCCCGAATCCGACGAAACGATCTCCGACGACCAGATCATTCTCTACGAGAAGGCCCTGGACACCTTCATCGCCGGAGACTGGACCGACGCGATCGACATGCTGGGTGAATTGCCGATCCGCGACCGTGGCAAGGACTTCCTGATGATCCACATCGCCCAGCACCACTACGAACCGCCCAGCGGCTGGAACGGCACCGTGGTGCTGACGTCGAAGTAGGACGCTCAGCCTGTCTGCCCGATCAACTCATCGAAGTCGAGCGCGAAGGCCTCGTCGATCTCTCCGGGCGCGGCATCGGGCATGATGTCTCCGTCGTCCTTCTGCCCGCCGCCTGAGCCCCCCGCCAGCGTGTCGGCCCCGCCCTGCCCCTTGACCATGTCGTCGCCGAGTTCCCCGACGACCGCGTCCCGGCCACCCCCGCCCCCCAGCGTGTCGTTGCCGTCTCCGCCCAGCAGGCTGTCGTTGCCCGAGCCGCCGTTGAACACGTCGTCCCCCAGGAACCCGGCCAGGATGTCGTCTCCGTTCTCACCCAGCAGGTGATCACCCCCGCTGCCCCCGGCCAGCGTGTCGTTGCCGTCTCCACCACGAAGCGTGACCATTCCGTCGTAGCTCCGCGCGTCGAGGAAGTTGGCGGTCTCGTCACCGCTGAGATCAATCTCCTCGATGTCGGCCATCGTCACCGTCTCGCTGCCGACCACGCTGGTGTTGGTCACCGTGACGTCGCCCGTATCGGCGTGGACCAGCATGTCGGTGCCCTCGCCTCCGTCGACGGTGTCGGCCCCGGTGCCGGCCTCAAGCCGGTCCGCTCCCTCCTCGCCGTGCAGGTCGTCGCTGCCGTCTCCACCAACCAGGCTGTCGTCCCCGGCCCGGCCCCAGAGCGTGTCGTCCCCGGTCCCGCCGACCAGTTCGTCGTTGCCGATGCCCCCGATGACCGAATCGTTTCCGGTTCCCCCGGAGAGCATGTTGGCCCCGTCGGCACTCTGCAGCTGGTCGTCGTCACCGCCGCCGAAGACCGTATCGTCCCCGGTGCCGGCATCAATCGTGTCGTCCCCGGCGTGGGTGACCAGGCTGTCGTTGCCCGCTCCGCCGGTCACCGAGTCGTTACCCCGCTGGCCCAGCACCGTGTCGTTGCCGTCACCGGAGGAGAGCACGTCGTCACCGGCCCGTCCGGCCAGGTTGTCGTCGGCCGAACC
>CAUZRQ010000006.1:0-103050 GCA_963582065.1 Planctomycetota bacterium
TGCTCTGCGGGACATCGTGCGGCTCCTGTGAGTTCATTCCTCCGTAATTACGGAGGAATGGCCAGCTCCAAGGCCGCACTGCCCGACACGGGCAGGTACGCTAAATTCAGCGTTCGGCAAACGTTATGAAAAGTACACCCCAGAGGACTCGAACCTCTAACCTTCGGTTCCGTAGACCGATGCTCTATCCAATTGAGCTAGGGGTGCTCAGGGAGGTCGATTGTACGAAATCCTCTTCAAAGAGAAAGTCCCTCGTGGCGTCACCTCCGCCCGACACTCCCTCGACGCTCGTTCCCGCACCCGTCAGAATGTCCGGCGGTGACCCCGATGAACAGCGATCCCGGCAACAACGGCCCCGCCGACCCCGTCAACGATTCGATCAACGAACCCGCTGCGGACCAGCCGCTCGAGCACGAGTCCGTCGAGGCGGGCGAACCGGTTGCGACCGCCGGCGACATCGACTTGCCACCTGTCGAACCCCCCTCGGGACGGTTCATCGCCCAGCTGTTTCTGATCCCGGCGTTGATCGTCGGCGGCATCATCGGGCTGTTCCTGTTGTTCAGTTGGAGCGGGTCCCAGGCCCAGGACTGGCAGACGCTGATCGTCAGCCTCGGCCGTGACAACGCCCACCGCCGCGGCCGTGCATTCCACGACCTGGCCCAGTTGCTCAACTCGGGAAAGACCACCGAAACCGGCACTCCGCTGGGCCAGCATCCTCCCCTGGCCACCGCCCTGTCCGATCTCGCCTCGCGGACCCTCGCCGAACAACCGGCTCCCGACGAGGCAGCCGATCACCTGCAGCAGGTGGTCCTGCTGGTCCGATTGCTCGGCCTGATCGATGTCCCCGAATCGACCCTGCCGGTCCTCAGCCGATCCCTGGCGTCCGACCTCGATCCGGCCGTCCGCCAGGCGGGCCTGCAGGCACTCGCATCGGTGGGAAAACGAGCGGTCGACCGCAAGGCAACCATCGACGAGTCCAGCTTGATCTCCAGCATCGACGGAATTCTCTCCGACGGCGAAACCGATCTCCGCCGCGATGCCACCGTCGCCCTGGGCGTCTTTTCGTCCGAGGAAGCGCTCGACCGGCTCGATTCTCTGCTGGGCGATTCCGACCAGATTGTCCGCTACAACGCCGCGGTCTCACTGGTCCGGCGGGGCCGGATGCAGGGACTGGCGGTCTTCCGCGACACGATCCAGCAGGCCACCCAGGACCGCGGATCGCTGGACCTCTCGAAGCCGGAATCCAAGAGCGAGATCGAGGCCTTCGAACAACGATGGTTGCTGCTGCAGTTGACGCTCAAGGCGGTCGGCAACCTGTCCGATTCGCTCTCGGATTCCGAGCGGACCTCGCTGGTCAAGGCGGTCACTTTGCTCGCCGGCGACGACACGCCGGCGAGAATCCGCATCGATGCCAAGCGGGTGCTGCAGCGTCTGGAGCGGTGAGAGTCTCGCGACCGCCACGCCCGGGTGGGGATTTCCGCCCCGATCTCGTGTTCCGTCTCCCCGCCGATCGCGAGTACACTGTCGGGCGTTCGGCTGTTGGAGACGATGGAGAATCACGATGAGCCGCATCACGCGCAACTCTCGCGCCACCGCATTGATCGGATCGGTGCTCGCCCTGACACTCTGCACCGCGTGGCTGTTCGACGCCACTGCGCAGGACCGCCGACGACCGATCCCCGGGAAGTCCAGGCCGCCCGCCCGCTCGACCAACGGCGCAACGATCACCGGTGACGGCTTCCGGGTCAAACTGCTGCGACAGGTCCTGCTGGGTTTCGACCGTGTCGGCATCATCAAGCAGCTCGACCTCGTAGAGGGCAAACGGGTCCGGGCCGGGGTCGTCATCGCCCGGCTCGATGACGAGGTGGCACGTGCCGCGTTGAACAGCGCCAAGAAGAAGGCGAGCAACGACGTGCACAACCGGTACGCGATCGCCAGCTACGCCGTTTCGAAGAACGAACGCGAACAGGCCGTCCTGGCCAACAAGACCGCCGGGATGGCCGTCGTGCCATTGATCGAGATCAAGCGGCTGATCCTGGCCGAACAACGCAGCCAGTTGCAGATTGAACAGGCCGTCCACGACCAGGCGGTCGCGGTGCTCGACAGCACCCTCGCGCAGGCCCAGGTCAACACCTACGAACTCAGGGCCCCCTTCGACGGCATTGTCACCCGGCGGTTCAAGCAGGCAGGCGAATCCGTCAGCCAGGGCGACCCCATCCTCGAACTCGTCGACATCTCGTCGATGAAGGTCGAGGGCCGGATCCCGCTGGCCGAAGCCATCCGGCTCAGGCCCGGCCAGAAGGTCACCGTCCGGCTGATTGATTCGGCGGACGACGGCCGGGGAGAACTGCCACGGGAGTTCAAGCAGGCGAGGTTTCCGGGGACGCTGGTCTTCATCGATCCCGGCGTCAACCTCGTCGGCAAACGGGACGTGAGAGTCTGGGCCAGGGTGGCCAACCAGGGAGGGCTGTTGCGGCACGGCCTGACCGCGATGATCGACATCGACATCTCAAGCAGCCCATGAGTTCGGCCGCCTCGCTGACAACCGCCAACCGGCGGCCGATCCCGCTGCAGGTCCGCGACGACCTGATCTTCAAGCGGATCGAGTTCCTGGGCGTCTCGTACTGGGTCGTCAAGGACCCGGTCGGCCTGAAGTACTTTCGGCTGCAACCCGAGCAGTACCACGCCCTGCAACTGCTCAACGGCGACCGGCATCTCGAGGAGCTGCGCGACGCGCTCCACGACGAACTGCCCACCGTCCGTCTGCAACTCTCCGACATCCAGCACCTGATCACCGACCTGCACCAGAAGGGCCTGGTCTTCTCCAACCGCATCGGACAGGGCACCTCGCTGGCCAAGATCGACTTCGAGGAAAAGAAGAAGAAGCTGTTCAACACCATGCGGAGCCTACTTTACGTCCGGCTCCCCGGCTGGGACCCCGAGGCTGTGCTCGCCCGGCTCTATCCTTTCGTTCGCTGGGTCTACCATCCGGTCACCGTCACGCTGACGATGCTGTTCGTCATCTCCAGCTGGGTGCTGCTGGCGGTTCAGTTCGAGACCTTCACGGCGCAGATGCCCGAGTTCCAGCAGTTCTTCAGCTGGCCCAACCTGCTGTATCTCTGGATCACCCTGGGCACGTGCAAGGTGATCCACGAGTTCGGACACGGACTCTCGTGCAAGCACTTCGGCGGCGAATGCCACGCAATGGGGGTGATGCTGCTGGTCTTCAGCCCCTGCCTTTACTGCGATGTCTCCGACAGCTGGATGCTCAAGAGCAAGTGGCAGCGGATCGCCATCGGGGCGGCGGGGATATACATCGAGGTGGTGATCTCGGCCATCGCGATCTACGTCTGGTGGAACACCCAATCGGGACTGATCCACCACCTGTGCCTGAACATCTTCTTCGTGACCACCATCACCACCGTCATCTGGAACGCCAACCCGCTGATGCGGTTCGACGGCTACTACATGATGTCGGACTTCCTCGAGATCCCCAACCTGCGGCCCAAGGCCGACCGGCTGCTGCGAGACTGGTTCGGCTGGTACTGCCTGGGGATCGAGGCCAAGCCCGACCCGTTCATGCCCGAAAGCGGTCGGGCGGGATTCGTGATGTTCGCCATCGCCGCCGGCCTGTACCGCTGGTTCATCCTGACCGTGATCATGGTCTTCCTCTACACCGTCCTGAAACCCTTCGGTCTGCAGAGCATCGGCATCGCGCTGGCCGTGGTCTCGGTAATCACCATCCTTTTCAACCTCGTCCTGAACATCTACAAGCAGGTCACTGCCCCGAGGATCGAACCATTGAGCCGTCCCAAGATCGCGATCTCGCTCGGCCTGCTGGTGACAGTGGTCGCCTGCACCATGGCCGTCCCGCTTCCCCTGCACATCGAAGCGATGTTCCTGGTCGAACCGCACGACGTGCGACACGTCTACACCCCCGTCCCCGGCCGACTCGAACACCGGCCGGTTCAACCCGGTGACCAGGTCACATCCGGCCAGACGCTCGCCACCCTCTCCAACCCCGCCCTCGAACTCGAACACCTCCGCCTCGAACAGCAGGAACAGGTCCAGTTGCTTCGGGTCTCGGTCGCCAACGCACTCGAAGACCGGTCACGAGAGGAACTGGCCAAGGCCAATCGCAACTCGGCCACGACGCAGTTGGCCGAGTTTCAGAAGCAGATCGATCGGATGACGGTCACGGCACCGTGTGCGGGCACCATTGTCGCTCCCCCCCGTGTGCCCGCCCCGCCGCTGGATTCCCGTCGTGACCAGCTGGCCGCCTGGCACGGCACGCCCCTGGAAGACCGCAACCGCAACTGCCTGCTGCCCGAACGCACCCACCTGCTTTCCATCGCACCCGACAGCGAGTTCCAGGCCGTCGTCGTCATCGATCAGGGCGACCGCAACGACATGGTTTCTGCCGAGGAGTCCCTCGGGTTTTCGGGCATTTCCGGCCCCGAGGGGCTGACCGTCTTGACCGTGCTTTCCGGCACTCCGGCCGCCAGGGCTGAGATCGTTCCGGGAGACCGGATCACGTCGAACAACGGGGCACCGATCACTCGGCTGGCCGACCTGCTCCCCAGGACGACCGACTCGACGGACAAGACGGCGCCGAAACCTCTGCTGCTGAGCGTGAAGAGTTCAAGCGGTGAGAATCGCGAGGTGAAGCTGTCCCCGGCGCGTTCGCCGACCCGGGTGCAACTGAAGTTCGACCACCTGGCGGACCGAACTTACGAGGGATTCATCGAAAAGATCTCGCGGCGCGATCTCGAATTCGTCCCCGAACTGCTCTCGAACAAGCTCGGTGGCGAAGTGGCCACCGCGACCGACCGGCAGGGTCGCGAACGGCCGCTGAGCCCCGCCTACCAGGCCACGGTGCTGCTCCGAAAGGACCCGCTGCTGCTCAAGACCGGGCTGCGGGGCCGCTCGCGGTTCCTGGTCGACACCCGAACCGCCTACCAGTGGATCTACCGCTGGTACCGCCGCACCTTCAGGTTCCGCCTCTGATGAATCCCACGTCCTCGTTCGACCTCCTGGTTCGCGCCGGCCGCGTCGTCTGTCCACGGACCGGCCGCGATGCCCCGGGCAGTGTCGGCATCTCCGACGGACTGATCTCGGCCATCGACCCGCCCGGGGAATCGACCGCCGACCAGACACTCGATTTCCCCGACACGGTTCTGCTGCCCGGGCTGGTCGACCTGCACGCTCATCCGGCCTGCAGCGGTTCAAAGTACGGCGTCGATCCCGACCGCGAGTTTCTTCCCCGGGGAGTCACCACGGTTCTCTCCCAGGGAGATGCCGGAGCCGACAACTGGACACGCTACCGCGAAGAGACGATCGAAGGGTCGAAGACCCGGGTCCGGCTGGCGATCAGTATTTCACGTCACGGCGAAAGCACCGAGCGGCCATGCCTGGACGACCTCGACTGGCTTGACGTCGACGCGTGTGTGCAGGCGATCACCGACGGCGGTCCGTTGATCTGGGGGATCGCCGTCAACTGCAGCCGGGCGTCGGCCGGTTCCGCCGACCCCCGCATGGCACTGGAACTGGCTCTCGAAGCCGCCCGGTCCACCAACCGGCCCCTGTTGTACGGACTGAGAGAACCCGACGACTGGTCGTTTGCCGAGCAGTTCGAGTTGCTGCGGGCCGGCGATGTGGTCACCTACACGTTCCGCCGCGAACCGCACGGGATCGTTGCCGGAGGTCGTGTCCGACCCGAAGTGAAGGAGGCTCGCGACAAGGGGGTGCTGTTTGACGTCGGACACGGCATGACATCGCTGGATTTCAACGAGTTCGAAGTGGCACTCGCCGAGGGCTTCCCACCCGACACGATCTCGACCGACCAGTACGCTCGGCACGTCGACAGCACCCCGCAGCACGATCTGCCCCGGACGATGTCCAAGCTGTTGGCCGCGGGGATGACCGAGTCGGATATCTTTCGGGCAGTCACCCTGAGACCGGCCCAGGTCCTGGGACTGGAGACCGAAGCCGGGGGCCTCCGGCCCGGCGCCCCCGCTGACCTCACCCTGCTGGCCTTTCGGGACGACGCCGCGGCTCTCGAGGACGTCCACGGCGAAGTTCGCCCCGGTGGCTGCTGGGAAGCGGTGCTCACGATCCGCAACGGCGAGACGATCCTCCCCGACGGCGTCTCGTGCTAGCTGTCCGCAGCCGGCACGCACGCCCGGCAGCCCCTTGGTAGAATCGACCGGTCCGAGGTGCGAGAGCCGAAACGGCACGCCTCCTCAGCCGCGACGATTCCCCGAGGACTCCAGACCATGACCAGATCCCTGACGTGTTGCCTCGCCCTCTTTCTGCTCGGTGCCCCGTCCACCGTCCGTGCCCAGGAACCCGCTACGCTCAAGGGCAACCCGCTGGTCGGCCTGATCGACTTTCACGTCCACTCCGGCCCCGACAGCTTCACCCGCTCGACAACCGACTTCGAGATCGCCCGCATCGCCAGGAGCCGCAAGATGGGGGCCCTGGTGCTGAAAAACCACTTCACGATGACCGCCGACCGGGCGGTGCTGGCCGAACGGGTCACCGGACAACGCTGCTACGGCGGCATCGTGCTCAACCGCGCGGTCGGAGGACTCAACCCCGAGGCCATCCGTCGCATGGTCACCTTCACCGGAAACCGGGCCAAGGTGGTCTGGCTGCCGACTTTCGATGCCGACAACCACGTCCGGCGGTTCAAAGAGAACCGGCCGTCGGTGCCGGTCATCCGAAACGGGAAACCGGTCACGGCACTCGCGGAGATCTTTTCGCTGTGTGCCAAACACGACCTGGTCCTGGAAACCGGACACTCCTCGGCCGCCGAATGCCTGCTGCTGCTGGCAGCCGCCCGCCAGGCCGGTGTCAGGAAACTGGTTGTCACCCACGCCATGGCCGACCCGATTCGGATGACCATCGCGCAGATGAAGCAGGCAGCGAAACTCGGAGCCAAGATCGAGTGCGTCTGGATGACCAACCTGGCCGGACCCAGTTCGCACCTGGTCAGCATGAGGCACTGGAAGAAGGTCTCGACATCCGATTACGCCAAGGCGATGAAAGCCGTCGGCACCGACCACTTCATCCTCAGCTCCGACCTCGGACAGTATCTCAACCCGATCCCCACCGATGGCATGAAACGCTTCGTCCTGGAACTCGCCGCCGAGGGATTCTCGCAGAAAGACATCCTCAAGATGGGCCGCGACACGCCGGCCGCGCTGCTGGGAATGAAACCGGCCAACGGCGGTCCCATCAAGAACCGTTGATCCGGTATGATGGTCCATCGGCAACCCACTCCTCGGCCGACCATGCGCATCCCCCCCACCACGCTCGCCATCCTGACGCTCGCTAGCATTGCCGGGTCGGTGGCCGACGGCGCGGACCCGTTGCACGTGGACATCGATCGGATGATCGCGGCGAAGGCTGCCGGACCAGTGGCGAAACCGGCCGACGACGCCGAGTTTCTCAGGCGGGTGACGCTCGACCTGGCCGGACGGGTGCCGACGTTCAAGGAAGCCACCGACTTCCACGCCGATTCCGCCGCGGACAAACGGGCCAAGCTGATCGATCGCCTGTTGGCATCAGCCGACTTCCCCCGGCGGATGCAGGAGTGGTTCGAGGTGATGGTGCTCGAACGACGGGCCGAATCGAGCATCAAGACCGAGGACTGGTCGAAATGGGTGCAGGCGGGTTTTCGAGACAATACGCCGTGGAACCAGTTGGTGGCGAAACTGCTGTTCGTCGAAAAGGACGATGCGGCCAACCAACCGGCGACCAAGTTCCTGAAGGCGACCGGACGGGGCGGAAACGCACACCAGGTCACCCAGGACATCGCCCGGATCTTCCTTGGTCGCGATATCATGTGTGCCCAGTGTCACAATCATCCCTCGGTCGAGGTCTACACCCAGCAGGACTACTTCGGCATCTTCTCCTACGTCCAGGAACAGCCGGCCAAGGCCAACAGCGAGTTCGAATCGGTCTTCATTCCCGGCAAGAAGACCACCGGGCCACGTCTGCCGGGCGGCCAGGAGATCGAGGTGCCGAAGTTCGAGAAGGGGCAGGAGCAAGAGGCCGCCAAGTTCCGCCCCCGGATGATGCTCGCCCGTGACCTGCCCAGTGGCACCAACCAGGCCTTTGTCCGCACCAGCGTCAACCGGCTGTGGGCACTGCTGCTGGGCCGCGGACTCGTCCACCCCGCTCACCTGGATCACCCCGCCAACCCGCCATCGCACCCGGCACTCTTCGAACGCCTGCAGCAGGAGTTCACGACCAGGAAGTTCGACACCCGTCACCTGCTCCGCGAGATCGTCCTCAGCAAGACCTACCAGCGGTCGAGCCGCCTGCCCGAAGGTGTCAAGGCGGCCGAAGTTCCCGAGGACCGGTTCCGGGTCGCCCTGCTCAAGCCGCTCTCACCCGAACAACTCGCCTGGAGCCTGATGGTCGCCACCGGCAACCAACGGCGGATGCTCGAGGGAAAGGTCCCCGAAAACGAACCGTTCGACGCCTACAACTACATCAACGGCAACGTCGAGAGGCTGCCGGCGACGGTGGGCGAGACGATGGAACTGTTCAGCTGGATGGTCGGCAACCCGCCTGGCGAGGATCCCGACGACTACAACCCGGCGATGGGCCACGCGTTGTTCCTGATGAACGAACGCCTGGTCCTCGACTGGCTCAAGCCGCGTGATGGCTCGCTGGTCGGCCATTTGGTCGCCGTCAAGAAGAACCCGGACTCCGTCCAACGGCTCTACCTCTCGGTCCTGTCACGGCGGCCCTCCGAAAGCGAACTGCGTGCGGCCGTTGCCTTCCTGGACAAGCACGCCACCGCCCGGCCGACGGCCTTGGCCGACCTGGCCTGGTCACTGCTCGCCTCCGCCGAATTTCGACTCAATCACTGATCCCCGCCATGACCGAGCACGCTCATCACCACGCCTGCCGCAGTCCCCAGCACGACGTCTCACGACGCCAAGTGCTGGGTTCGCTGGCGGGCGGAGCCGCCGGCTTCGGCCTGGGCCGCCTGCTCGATCCGGCCATCGCCGCCGAGGTCAAGAAGCAGCAGAAACAGGTGCTGTTCATCTGGCTCGACGGGGGCATGAGCCAACTCGAGACTTGGGACCCGAAGCCGGGGACCGAGTTCGGCGGACCGTTCCGATCGATTCCCACCAGGCTGCCCGGAGTCCACTTCGGTGAACTGGTCCCCGACACCGCCGCGATCGCCGACAAGCTGACGGTGATCCGCTGCATGTCGACCAAGGACGAAAACCACTCCACGGGCGTCCCGAGGATCCAGCGGGGCGACCCCAAGAATCGCGGCGTGACCTACCCGTTCCTCGGCTCGGCCGTCACCAAGCTGCTCGGGGGCCTCGACAACGGTCTACCCCCCTACATGCACATCAAGCCCGGCCGGGGCGGATACATGTGGAAGGACGCCGGGTTCCTCGGTCCCCGGTACGGGGCGCTCGGCCTGGGTGACGGCAAACCGCCGATCCACATCCGCCGGCCCGATTCGCTGACCGCCGACCGCGCCGCGGTCCGCGACCGGTTGAGGCAACAGGCCAACAAGAACTTCAAGGCCGGGCGGCTCGACCGGTTCATCTCGGCCTACGACTACTCGTACGAAATGGCCCGGCAGTTGACCAGGCGGCAGGACCTGTTCGACCCCTCGAAGCTCCCCGCAGGCGACGCCCAGCGGTACGGCACACACCCGCTCGGACGGCACCTGCTTCAGGCCCGCCGACTGCTGGAAGCGGGCGTCCAGTTCGTCAAGGTCACCAGCTACCACTGGGACACCCACGGCGACAACTTCAACATGCACCGCGTGATGGTCCCCCAGGTCGACCGGCCCTTCGCCGCCCTGGTCAACGATCTCGAAGACCGCGGCCTGCTCGATCACACCCTGGTGGTGTTGATGAGCGAGTTCGGACGGACTCCGAAGATCAACAGCCGCCTGGGGCGGGACCACTGGCCCGAGGCCTGGTCGGTGATGTTGGCCGGGCTGGGCCTCAAGCCCGGACTTGTCGCCGGCAACACCACCGCCAACGGAGCGTTCTGTGACGGTGCCGAATACGACATCGGGCACCTGTTTCACACCATCTTCAGTTGCCTGGGCATCGACGCGAAGACGACCGAATACCTCAATAACGGTCAACCGCTTCCGATCGCCCACGACGACATGGACGTGATCGCCGAGGTGCTCAAGTGAACCACCTCAACCTGTACGCTCCGGCCCCGCTCGACGTCACCAAGTCATGGATCCGCACCACGTTCAAACACCGACGCCAACTCTACTGCTGCCGCTTCAGCACCGACGGCCGGCACGTGTTCGCCGGGACCCAGGACGGCAAGATCCTCCGCTGGTCACTGGACTCACCTTCCGGACCCGAGCCGGGGGCGAAGCCGAAAGCCGACAAGGCTGACAAGCAGCCATCCGAACCCCAGGCGGTGGTGCTCGAGGGTCACTCGACGTGGGTCAGCCGCCTGGTGCTCACTCCCGACGGATCCCGGCTCATCAGCAGCGACCTTCACGGCACCCTGATCGGCTGGGATCTCACCGCCGATTCCCCCAGGCCGGCCTGGACGGTCAAGGACGCTCATCCGTCGAAACGGGGAGTCCCCGGCTGGATCCGTGCCCTGGCCGTCACCGGCGACGGCAAGACGTTGTTGACGGCCGGCACCGACGGGATCATCCGCCGCTGGTCCATCGGCGACGGCAAGCCCGCCGGCACGCTCGAAGGTCATGCCGGAGACATCTTCAGCCTGGCCATGCATCCCGACGGCAAGACCCTGCTCAGCGGTGACATCTTCGGAGTCGTCCACCAGTGGGACCTGGCCACCGGCAAGTCGGTCCGCCGACTCGACGCCGGCCAGTTGCACACTCGGAAGGACAATTTCCTCGCCGACGTCGGCGGGGTCCGCAGCCTGGCCTTCGACAAGCAGGGCACGCGGCTCGCCTGCGGCGGGATGACCGACGCCAAGAGCAACGCGTTCTGCCCGGGCAAGCCCGGTGTGCTGGTCTTCGACTTCTCCACCGGCAAGCAGACGCAACTGCTGCGGATGAAGAAGGGGAAGGCCGACGACGGGCCGATCAAGGGCCTGGCGTTCCTGGAAGACGGCACGATCGTCGGACAGGGTGAACGCCTGCACGCGGTCTGTTCGCTCGAGTTCTGGAACCCCGACGACGGCAAGGTGCTACACACCGTCGACACCCCCTCGGGCTACGATCTCGATATTCACCCCGACGGCCGCCGGATCTGCACGCCGATCTGGATCGGCAACGGACGAGCCGGCAACGGACGACACGCCAAGCCCGAAGAGTACCAGCCTCACTTCGGCCACGTGCGGATCTACCAGTTGACCGAAAAGGAGGCCGAGAAGAAGGACCCGAAGAAGCCGGCCGACAAGAAGAAAGCCTGACCGTCCGTCTCGCGTCGCGACGCTACTTCACCAGGATCGCAAATGGATTGCTGAAACTGTCGGTCCAGAGGACGCGGCGGGCGGTGGGCTGGAGAATCGCCGAATCGGCCGTGGGGGGGATCTCCTCGCGACGACGAACCGTGTCGAGACCGGCCAGTGCGGGAACCCGGGCCACGACATCTCCGGATGCCACCAGCATCCACTGACAGGCCTGTTGGCCGCGACTCAGATCGGGAGCCGAGACAACCGTCAACGACTGCATCTCGATCGATTCGGCCAGTGCCGTCACCAGTGGCTGCAGCTGGAAGTGCGCCGTCGAGACGTGCAGCGCCAACACGCCGTCTTCAGCCAGGTGACGCCGGTAAACCACAAACGCTTCGCGGGTCAACAGGTGCACAGGCACCGCGTCGCTGGCAAAGGCATCCAGGACCAGCACGTCGAACGCCTGGGGCTGCTGCCGCTCGAGACTCAAACGGGCATCACCGATCACCACATCCAGTTCCACACCGCGACGGCGGGCCGAGTCGAGATAGTCGAAGTGCTTCTCGGCCATCCGGTGAACATCCGGATCGAGTTCGTAGAACGTCAGCCGATCACCCGAGCGTGGATAGACTGACAAGGTGCCGACGCCCAGGCCGATGATGCCGATCCGCCGAGGTCTCCCCGGCTTGATCCCCAGCAGCATCCCGACCCCCGTGTGTCTGCCGAAATAGCTGGTGGGTTCGTCGCGCTCGGGCCCCTCGAGAAACTGCAACCCGTGAAACGTGCGACCGTGGACCAGCCGCCGGATCGATGCGCCGCTTCCCGGCAATCGCTCCTCACGAACCCGCAGCACCCCGTAGAAGTTCCTCGACACGTCGATCACGTCTCTACGGGTGCTCTCGCCCATGCGGCCAAGCACAAACAACATCCCGGCCGTCAGTGCCGTCCAGCCAATGATCGCGGCAACATCGATTCGGTTCGATGACGGGGGCCGGGACCGGTCGGCCGCCCGTCGCCTGGCCCACGCGTCCCGGCTCAGCACCCCGATCACCAGCGCCGCCACCAGGACCAGGCCGACGTGGAGTTCGAGATACGCCGAGAACACCCGGGGCGCGACCACTCCGACGAACAACCCACCGGCAGCACCACCGGCGGAAATGGTCAGGTAGAAACCGGTCAGGTGACCGGGATCGGGCTTCAACCGTGCCAACTCGCCGTGACAGACCATCGCCATCACGAACAGGGCCGAAAAGAAAATGGCCACCTGGATCGAGACGGGCAATCCGGAGGCTTCTCCGATAGCCACCAGCACTGCCACGATCGACACCGCCGCCTGCAACAGGTACAGCGGCCGCACGTACCACCGCTCGCCCTCGAAGCAGAAGATGAAGCTGACCAGGTACAACGCCAGCGGCACCACCCACAGGAAGGGGACCGTCGCAACGTCCAGGCAGACGTGGTTGGTTACGGCAAGCAGCAGCACCGAGGGCGCCGCGGCCAGCAGAAACCACAGCGTCCGGACACCGGCCGTCGGAATCGCCGGCGGCGGCGGCGGTGGGCAGTCGTTGTCGAACCTGGCTCTCATCGAGGGCAGCTTCAGGCACCACAGCAGGAACCCGGCCAGCACAGCCGGAGACAGGGACTGCACCAGCGACATCCAGTCAAAGCCCCGACCGCCTCCTACCAGGCTCGGGCCGTCCTGCCACAACCAGGCGACCAGCGAGATGCCCAGCAGCAGCCACAGGGCCCCGCGAGCCAACTCGACACCCCAGCGAAGACCCCGCCACATTCCCCAGCCGGCCGGCAACAGGCACAAGCCGACAACGCCGGGTCCTGTCACCGCCCGCAACGCCAGTGTCTGCTCGATCTCCACCAGCCCGGACAGGATGCCGATCAACCAGCCCCAGGCCAGGACCCCGGCCACCAGGCAGATCGCCGCCAGCGTTCCCAGCGGCGGCGGACCCGTCTCGGGCGAATCATTCGCCGAAACCACCACTTTGGGATCCTGCGACAAGCCGACAGGTCGACGGCTCAACCACGCCACGATGCCGGCCATCACTGCGAAGCCGACAAACAGCACGCTCCAGCCAAGCCCCTGCTCGCCCAGGTCCCACCCCGGTTCGACCACGAACGGGTATCCCAGCAACGCCAACAACGACCCGGCATTCGACAGCGCGTACAGCCGATAGGGAACGGCACCCGGCCTCAATCGGCCGTACCACGCCTGCAACAGCGGTCCGGTGGTCGACAGCACGAAGTAGGGCCAGCCGATCGTCACCACCAGCAGCAACAGCACCTGCCAGGTCGGATCGGCCTCGGCCGTGGGTTTCCACGATCCGCCGGGAAGAACCGGCGCGGCCGCAGCACCGGAGAGTCCGTATCCCAGCCATCCGATCGCCAGTCCCAACACCACCAGGTGCACGCTCGCCTGGGTCCC
This sequence comes from Planctomycetota bacterium, assembly GCA_963582065.1. GTDB lineage: Bacteria > Planctomycetota > Planctomycetia > Planctomycetales > Planctomycetaceae > UBA8437. The sequence goes on from CAUZRQ010000006.1 coordinate 13,820, forward strand.
GGGCCGCAACCGCCCGACCAACAGGTGCGCATAGGCGTAGCCGGCGAAAAGCACGACCTGGAAAAACAGCATGCAGGTGGTCCAGACGGCCGAACTGCCACCGAACCACGGCAGGATCGCCTTGCTCAACAGCGGCTGGATCCCGAACAGCAAAAACGCGCTGAGAAATATCGCGATGCCGAACAGCAACGCCATGCAGCGTCGAGACTGCAGTTCAACCGGCATGAGGATCTGTCGCGAATCCGGGGACTTGGGATCAGACCGTGAATAGTGAATAGTGGCGGCTGTTGATACCGAAGAATCTAGTCAGAGAACTCACTACCGGCGATTCACGACCTGATCCCAAATCCACCGTGGAATCGATGAACCAGCTGATCCTGATCGGTGCCAGCAACGTCACGATCGCCTTCCCGCGGCTGGTCAGTGGACTTGCCGAACGGATGACAGAACCGCTCGAGATCTGGGGGGTCCACGGCCACGGCCGATCCTACGGGGCTTGGAGCAAGGTGTTGGGTCGGGCACTGCCGGGAATCACCGCAAGCCGGTTCTGGGATGCCTGGACGCCCTCGGACAACGCGGCACCTCCGCGGGCCCTGGTCACCGACATCGGCAACGACATTCTCTATGGCCACGACACCGACCAGATCCTCGAGTGGGTCGAGACCTGCCTGAGCCGATTGCAGAACCTGGGAGCAAGGGTCGTGATGACCCGTCTTCCGTTAGCCAGCCTCGAGACACTCTCACGCATCCGCTTCTCGCTTGCCAAGAGAATCCTGTTCCCCCGCTGCAGACTTTCGCTGGCCGACGTCAGTCGCGAGGCCTGTAAGCTCGACTCCGGTGTGATCGAACTGGCCGAACGGTACTCGACACCGCTGACCGAACCACAGGGCCACTGGTACGGGTTCGATCCCATTCATATCCGCAGCCGCTGGATCGAATCGGCGTGGCAACAGATTCTCGACGGATGGTTCGCCGGTGAACCTCCGCCGTCGTTCCCCCGGGTCGGCATCCGTCGCGATCTCGAGGCCTGGCGTTGGTGGCCGGCCGAACGGGCACGCCGCGGCCGCGTCACCGAGACACCCCAGCCGGTTTTCCAGCGGGACGGGCTGAGCGTACGGTTGTACTGATCCGGGCAACGCGATCAGTTCTTCAGGAGTGTCAGCGGGTTCCTGCGGTTCTTCAGCGGCAAGGCCACCGGGCCACCCTGGCGGTGGGATTCGAAGACCGACGCGATCATCTCCGTCGCCGCCCGTGCGTCGTAGACACTCGAGATCGGCTGCCGGTCCTTCTCGATCGCCTCGATCAGGTCCAGAACCGCGGCGTGGTTGGATCCGTGCTTGGTGTCGCGGGTCTCGGCCTTGCCGACACCGTTGCTGGAGATCGGCAACCACTTCGCACCCGTTCGGCCCGGCGACCATGCGGGGTCCTTGAGCAACCAGGCGGTCTTCAGGTAGCCCGACTGGAACTCGAGCACACCCTTGGACCCGAACACCTTCAGACCGAAGCGGTTGCCGTGCCCCCGGTGGGACGAGAAGTACCCGTTCACGCCGTTCTTGAACCGGTACAGCGCGTCGATCGTATCGGCGGCCAACGGCCCGATTCCCTCGTTGCCGTTGTAGACGTGCGACTTATTGACCGGTCGGCCCTTCTCGAAGCAGCGGGCGTAGCAGCTGGTCACGTCCCCGGCAAAGACCCTCATCAGGTCCAGCATATGCGTGCCCAGCACCCACAGGTCCTCGCCCCCACCTCGTCGAGAATCCTCCTTGCCACGGGCCCGCAGCTCGAGCACCTGGCCGATCTGTCCGTCGGCAATCAGCTTGCGGGCGACAGCGACCTGGGGCGAGTAGCGGTTGCCGTGTGCGATCGCCAGCTTGACGTGCTTCATCTCGCACGCCTTGACGACCTCATCGGCCTCGACCAGGTCTCTCACGAACGGCTTCTCCATATAGACATGGCAACCCAGTTCGACGGCCGCCATGAGCATCTCGTGGTGCCGGTCGAGCCATCGCTGCGAGATCGAAACGATGTCCGGCTTTTCCTTCTCGAGCATCTGGCGATAGTCGACGTAGGCCTTTTTTGCCCCGGTGCGGGTCATCGCCCCGGGCAGTGCCGACTTGTTGTCGTCGGCCACGGCCACGACCCGGCATTGTTTTACGCCCTTCCAAACGACATCCAGCCCGTGGCCGTAATTGCCCTTGCCGGTCCGCCCGATGATTCCAACGCGATATGTCCTGGCCATCACTCGATCTCCAATCCCAGGTTCTTCAGGAACGGCTCCATCCGCGGTTCGCGGCCCAGGAACTCGCGGACCATCTGCAGTTCGTCAACGGTCCCGCCGCGCGAAAGGATCTTCTCGCGATACTCGCGGCCCGCCTTGGGACTCAGCATGCCCAGTTCCTTGAACCTCTGAAACATGTCCTCGGCGTAGACCAGGCTCCAGAGATACCCATAGTAACCGGCCTGGTATCCGGTCAGGTGCCCGAAGGCCGCCTGGAAATGGGTCCCCGGCACCGCGTCGTACAGCTCGATCTCCTCGAAGAGATCCAGGCCGACCTGGGTCGTGTCGACCTTGCCGTCGGGCTGCAGGTGGTAGGTCATGTCGACCATGCCGTAGTAGATCTGGTGCTCGGCCTTCATGCCCGAGCCCAGGTACTTTGCCTTGACCATCCCGGCCAGCAACTCGTCGGGGAACTCGGCTCCGGTCCTGTAGTGCCGGGCGAAGGTCTTCAGCACCTTGGCATCCCAGACCCAGTGCTCGAACATCTGCGAGGGCGCTTCGACGAAGTCCCTGGCCACCGATGTCCCCGAAAACTCACCGTACTTCGACTCGGTGAGAACCGAGTGCAGGCAGTGCCCGAATTCGTGGAAGAACGTCTCGACCTCGTCGTGGCTCAAGAGCGACGGGGCGTCCTTGGTCGGCTTGGTGAAGTTGCACACCAGCGCGGCGAGCGGCTTCTGCACTCGCCCGTCGGCCCATTCCTTGCGAGGGTGCAGCCCCCACTGGGCGGCGTGGCCGTACTTGTTGGGCCGGGGATGCAGATCCAGGAAGAACCGGCCCATCACCTGGCCGGTCCCGATGTCCGTCACCTCGAAGAACTTCACGTCGGGATGCCAGACCGGGGTCCCCAGCCTGCCCGCCTGCTCGGTGATCTCCCTGTAGCTCAGCCCGTACAACGACTGGGTGATCGAGAACAGGCCGTCAATGACCCGGTTCAGCGGAAAGTACTGCCGGACCTTCTCGGGATCCACCGAGTACTTCTCGCGCATCAACCGCTTCTCGTAGAACGACTGGTCCCAGGGCTTCAGCTTCGCATCCTTTCGTCCGGTGTGCTTTCGCTTCGCCCGGGTGAACTCGGCAAAGTCCAGCCTGGCCTTCTTCCGCAGTTTCGGCCTGAGCGTCTGGTAGAAGTCGATCACGGCCTGTGCCGACTTCGACATCCGGATCTCGGTCTCGAAGTCGGCCGGGTGAGAATAGCCCAACAGGTTGGCGACCTTCGCCCGCAGCGTGAGGATCTTCTCGATCTGCCTGACGTTTTTCAGACCTCCTCGCCGCTTGTAGGCGATCCAGACCTTCTGCCGGGTCGCTTCAATCTCGCAGTAGTCCATCAACGGCAGGAACGACGGGTAGTCCATGCCGATCAGGAAGATGCCGTTTGAGATCGGCTGGATCTCGAGCCACTGGGCGGGCATCCCCTTCAGTTCGGCCCTGGTCAGCGGCACCCGCGTCTCGTCGGCGCGGATGATCGACTCGAACTCGATCGACTTCTTGCTCAACTCGACCTGCAGCACCTTCAACGCGTCACGCTTCTCGACCGTCAGCGACATGCCCGCGCGACGATAGTCCCGGAGCAGTCGTTCGAGCAACCGGGCGTCCTGTTCGCCGAGCTCCGGATTGGTGTCGGCGAATTTGCGGACAGCCCCGTAGAGGTCCGCTCGCTTCATCACCGCGATCATCCAGTTCCGGACACTGACCTCGGCCTGGTGGCCCTGGTTGCGAAGAGCGGTGTCGGGTGAGACGTAGGCCATGAACTGCAGGAACTCGGTGTCGAGCCGCACCTGCACGGTCAGGTCGTCGATCGCTACAATCGTGTTGGCCAGGGTCCGCTTCCCGGCGGGCACGGCGACGATCTTCTCAACCGCCGCATCGGCCCTGACCAACGCAGCAGCGACCGGCGACCCCTCGTACCGGTCGGCCGCCGACGACCGGGTGGAATCGGAACCCGGGTTCACCAGTACAAACAGGACGACGCTCAAACGGGCCGCGATCAGCATGAGCCTCATCGCAAACCGTCCTCCGCGGTCGTGGTAGCGCCACCTGTGAGCCGACTGCCCGGGTGAGCCTTGCCGGACCGGGAAAAGGGGCCGAAAACCGTCAACGACTGGCGGTGGGCTGGCCGTGAGTTTTCGGATCGTACTCGACCAGGCGAACGTTGTCGACGAAGTACTTGCCGGGTGGCCAGAAGGGGTACAACAGCACCCGAACCCACTTCACTTTCGGCGTGTACTTGGTCGGATGGAAGGGCTTCTTGCGTCGCGAGTAGGTTCGCCACCGGTTTGCGCCACCGGCTTTCAGCTGGCCCCGCCAGACGTACTTGTGGATGAACGCCTTGCGGCCCCGCTTGTTGGGTTGGGCCTTCCCTCTCCGCTTGGAGAAGTACTGCTGCACGGCACCCGCATCGGCCCCGAACGACACGCTGGGCTTCTCGGGATACCCCACCAGCCAGACCAGGATCTCGGGCCCCTTCACGTCCAGGGTCAACCAGTACGGTTTGCCCTTCTTGATCGGAATCGGATGACTCCAGAACCAGACCCCATCGAGCCCCGCGAGGGTATCGAACTTGGGAGGCGTGGTGGGGATCTTCCGCGGTGCCTTCAGTGGCGAAGCGCCGTCGTCGATCTTGAGCCACCAGTTGTACGCCTGGCTCTGCAACACGTCGCTGTCGAACTTCAGCACCCGCCCCCGCTTGGCATCGGCATCCTTGACCCAGAAGCTCGAGAGGCCGTCGACGGTCTGCCAGTGACCGGGCGTGATCTTACCGGCATCGAAATTGCCGTTGGGCAACAGGTTGCCATCGGGTGATACGAACGGCTTGGCCGGAGCCTTAGCAGCCGGCTTGGCCTTTGGCTTGTCGGTCTCGGCGGCCTGTCCGGCCCACGCAACGGTCGCGACCATTGCCAGCAGGCAGAATGCGAGCGTCTTCTTCACGGTGTCTTCCCCTTTTTGCCGCCAGCCGATGACTTCAGTTTCTCACGCGCCATTTCGGTCCACCGATCGCGGATCCCGGAGGCCGCCAGCTTCGCCAGTTCGACCCGAGCCCGATCGGCCCGGCCGGTCGCCTCGAGCGCCCCGGCCAGCCGCCAGCGAGCCTGGCTCTCCCACAAGGCTCCGATTCCCAGCGTCAACGCCAGGTCCAGGAACTCGCTCGCCTCGCGGTGCTGTCCCCTCAGGGACAACGCCAATCCCCGCCAGAAAAACGTGTGCCCCTTGACCTTCTCGGTCGCGAACTGGTCCTCCCAACGATCGACCGTCTCGATCGCCGCTCCATAGTTGCTCGCCTGCAGGTACTCGCGGATCGAATTGGGAAACGACCCGATGCGTGCCGCGCGAACCGACCTGGGAACAACGCGTCCCAGCAGCACCTCGACCCGCCGGTAGAACTCCAGTGACTCTTCCTTCTTGCCGTGCCAAAGCGCCACGTCTCCGGCGGCATTGATCGCGCGGCGGTAGGACATCTTGGCCTTGGCGTCCTGGGTCAAAGGTGGCTTGGCGTTGACGGCCACGTCGTGGACCTGCTTGAGCAGTTCGGGCGACTTGTCGGGCTGATTGCGACGGATTCCCAGCAGCCGGATCAGACGGGCCAGCGAATCGAGCGCCTCGGCCGCGGGCGTCGTATCGGTGATCGATGACTGGAAGTTGGCGATCGCCTCGTCGATGCCCTCGTCGCCGCTGGAGAGCGAAGCCAAGGCGAGCACCCGGCGAATGGCCGGAGCCAGCTTGGGACGGATCTTGCCGAACCGCTTCACCCAGTCCCGCCCCACCGCGACGGCTCGCTTCGCGTCACCCCCCTCGCCGTGCAGGTGGACCAGTTCACCGAGATTGGCGGCGTCGAGCTTGGCCAGGTCGTAGCCGGCCGTCAGCTTGACGTAGTCGGGATACCGGCCCTGCTTGATGTCTCCAGCCACGTGCTGGACCTCGAACACCTCAACCGGCCATGCCACCGCCTGCTGCTTGCCACCGACCGTGGCGGTCAACTTCGCCTGGAAACGGCCCAGAGACAGGTAGACATGATCCACCGTGACACCCGAGGCCGATTGTCCGTCACCGAAATCCCAGTTGAACGTCGTCCCCTTGGGGAACGACCCGGCCGCCTCGATTCCCAACCGGACTCGCGTGTACTGCCCGCTGGCCCGCACACCCGGATCGGGCCAGATCGTGTCGACATAGACCGGAACGAAAGCCGCCAACGGACCGCCGGGTGATTCGTAAAGAGCCACCTGTGCCGAATGCGGCATCGGGTAGAGGTTGCTGGGGATCCCGGCGTAGTGGCCCTTCTGGGATCCGGGCGGACTCCAGCCGAGGAAGGCGACCTGCTTGAGCATCACTTCCTCGTGGTAGTACTCCAGGTAGTGCATCCCCGCCTTCAGTTCGACCTTCTGGTTGAATTGCCCAGTCCCCCCACGTTCGGACGTGTGCCGACCGGGCCAGTGGATCAACGGCTTCCCGTCCAGAAACGAGAAGCTGGCCTCGTTCGAAGCGGTGCAGAAGCGGTAAAGGCCATCCTTGGGGATCCGGATCCAACCCTTGTAGAGACTGATGTAGTAGTCGGAGGGTCCGAAGGGATTGTGGCCATCTGCGATCCGTTGCTGGTACCTGGCGCCGTAACGTTCGGTGCTGGCGGCCATCAGTCGCTGGAGATCGGCCACCGTCTTGGGATTGTCTCCGTCGGGACGCTTGATCGTCGCAAACACCAGCCCCTGCCGGGGCACCCAGCCACCCTTGGGCGGTCCGGCACCGGGCCGATCGGCCGCGACCACCATCTCGGCCGCACGAGGAGCCTGGGGGTTCCCGAAATAAACGAAGAACTTCGCCCCGGCCGCCGGCTTGCCGGCCTGAAAGGAAATCAACGAGTAGCCATCCGGGTCGTGCCAGGTCAATTGAAACGGCACGGTCTTTCCGGCGGCATCACGGACACGAAAATCCGAGCCGTCCGGCTTGGCTCGCCCCTGGTGCACGACCCGCACCGACGCGGCATCGACACTGGAGTCGGGCAGAGGCTTGGCGATGGTGACCACGGCCCGGGCCGTCCAGCCATCCAGTTGCCACGCGTCGGCAGCAGCCAGCGGCCGACCACCAACCAGCAGCACCACCGCGACCGTCACGATCAACCAGCCGGTGATCCTCCGCATCGGTCGCCCCCTACTTCTCCGACTCGGACAACGCCCGGTAATAGCTCTCCAGCAGCGACTCGTACCCCTTCGGGTACGACTCACCGGCCGATTGCAGCAGCTCGTCTCGCAGGTCGGCCGGCAGGTCGCGGGCCTGTTGCAGCCGGATGACGGTCGTCTGTTCGACTCCGCCCAGTGCGTCGCGGATCTGCCGCAGCGCGACCTTCTGCTTGCGGAAGGCGTCGTTGAACTTGTTGTTCTTCAGGTCGTTCTCGATCGAATCCAGCAACCGGATCGCACCCTGCAGCCGCCGGCCACGGACGCTGTTGGTGTCGAGCTTGCGAGCGACCTGGGTGGCGCGTTCACGGAGTCCGCGCTGCTTCTCCGAGAGCCGTTTCATGTCCTTGCTGAACGGCGGTGGCGTTCCGCCCTGCAGGCCCTTGCGACCCTCGCCGGCCCGCTTTCCACCGCCGGTGGCACCGTTGGGATCCTGGCGGCCCTCCTCCTTCAGCCGCCCCTTCTCGTACCGCTCGTTGTTGAGCCGTGCCGGGGTCTTTCGGCCGTCGAGCCCGCGGGCAGTATCACCGACCATCTGGCCACTTGACTTGCCGCGGCGGCCGTCACCGGATCGCCCACTGACCTCGTTGTTGTTCGGCAGGTCGTTGCCGGTGACACCCTTGGCCGAGAAGTTGCTGATCGGACCGTCGGAAACGCCCCAGCCGGCCTGGTTGAGGTTGTCGCCCCAGGCCGAAGTGATGTCATCGGCCTCGTCCTCGAATTCCTCGGCCTCCTGCAACAACTCGCCGATCAGATCCTCGAGGGCATCCGGCAGGGGCATCTCGGGCATCTTCATCCGCTTGGCGTCCAGCGGCTCCTCCATCAGCCACTTCAGCGAATCCGGCGAATCGGGAAGCCAGATCTCGAGGTTCTCGAGCATCTTGGTCGCCTTGCTCGAACCCAGGTCCTCCAGCGCCACCTCGAGGCTCGTGTTCTTCGGCCGCTTGGCGACCATCTCGACCTCCTCGAAAACGCTGTTGACGTCGCTGCGGAGCCCGAAGTCGTCGACAAACCCGGTGGGCAACTTGGTCAACTCGTCGATCGTCCCCTTCTTCCACTTGTTCCACTTGGCGACCATGTCGTCGAACTCCTTCTGCGCGTCGAGTTCCTCTTCGCTGAGTTCATCGACCTTTCGCTTGGGGAGTTTTTCGAGCTTGTTGGCCAGCTCGGTCTGGTCGGCCTGCATCCGCTCCAAGCCCTTCATCAGCTTCTCGAGTGCCGTGGTGATCGACTTGTGAGCGGTCTCGTCCTTCTTGCGGATCCGGCGGAGGTCCTTGCGAGCCTGCTGGTTCTTGTCGAGCCGAGCGAGCAGCTCCATCAGCTGCTTGATGATCTCGTCCTGGATCGGCAGCGAATCGTCCCGCAAGGTCTGCTGCCGCCCCTGGTTCTTCGTCTCGCGGGCCATCTCGAACAGGCTGACGGCCTTGGCCATCGGCCCGATGGCGAGCTCGTGGAGGGACCCGATGACGGTCTTCAGCGGCAGGGTCGATCTCAGCATCAGTGCGGCCAGTTGCCCGGTTCCCTTGTGGATCCGGCTCTGCCGGGACAACAGAGAGTCAAATCCGTCGCCGTTGGTCGTGCGGGCGCGGTTTTCCTTCTGCAGCCGGATCAGGCCCTCGAGCAGTTGCGCGAAGTCCTCGAGTTGCATCGCCACCCGAGCTTCTTCCTGCTGGGGTGTGAGCACGAAGATGGTGAACCGTCTCGAACTGGCCTTGCCGGGTCCGGTGACCGTGTTGCGATCGACCGCCTCGGCCCAGTACCGGACCAGGTCTCCGCCCTGGATGTCGTGCTCGTCCAGCTTCCAGTCAAACTCCGCCACGATCGGTTCGCTCTCGGCCCCCGCCGACGGTTCGAACTTGGCCAGGATACGGACGGTTGCATCGTCGTTGATCCGGTACAGCAGCCGCACCCCGGCGACGCCGTAGTCGTCCTTGGCGGCGACCTTCAGCGTGACGGTTGCTTCGGGAACGACCTGTCGATCCGTTCCGGGCCGCGGAATCGCCACCGTCGGCGGCTGGTCGGGCACGGCGGCGATCGACCGCCAGACGGGATCTCCGTTTTTGTGACCGAGTGTGTCTTCGAGCAGCAGTTGATACCGATCCGGCGCCGTGAGGCTGCGTGAAAGCGAGCCGTCGTCGATCCGGGCTTCGGGGACCTTGAGAATGAAGTCGGTCTTCCAGTTCGACCCGCTTCCGGTCAACCCAAATTCCCGCCCCGACTCGGTAACCAGGCGTGCCGAGCGGAGTTCCTTCGAGGCGGTCAGGGCGACTTCGACCCGGCTTCCGGCCAGCGCGGCCACCTCGCCGGTATCCCCCGCGGCCGTCGTGGTCTCGAGCATCGTGTAGGCCGGCGGCGTGACGATCAGTTGAACCCCCTGCACGCGAGGCCGCCGGTGGACCACCACCCGGCGATCACGGGACCGGTCGTCACCGGCGGTGATAAAGAACTCCAGCGTCCGGGTCGCCCGTTCCAGCGTCGCGATGTATTCGCGGCGGCCCTTCCGATCGCTCTTCTTCGACGGGCTCATCACCAGGGTCGTCCAGTGCTCGTCGCCGTCGGGCCGCATCCTCAACTCGGCCTTCGCCGGCAACACGCCCTCGATACCGACGACGAACTGCACCGACATCCCCTCGGCATAGCGGTTGCTGCCGTCGGCCGGCTTGACCGATTTCTCGATGATCCGTGTCGCAGTGAACGGTTCGATTTCGGCAAACGGCATCAGGACTCTCGAAAGACCGTTGCCGAAGCGTTCGCTGCCGAACCCGGCATACAATCCGAACACCAACAAAACTCCCAGTCCGACCAACGCGGCCCGACGGACCGGTTGCCAGTCGAGCGAGTCGCTGAGATCAAGATCGAGGGAGGCCTCGTTGGCATCGTTGACAATCGCGTCGACGATCTGTGGAGAACCCGGCTCGCTACCGCGTCCCAGCTGCAGCGCGTTGATCAACTGGCTGTTGAGTTCGGGGAACTGGTCTTCGCACAGTGTTGCGAAGAAATCATCTCGACGCTCGTCCTCGATGAATCTCCTGACGAACAGTCCCAGGACCAGCATCCCGCCGGATCCCAGCAGCACCAGCAGGGCGACCACGCGGCCGCCGACGCCCGGGGCCAGCAGGTTGTCGACAGCCACGGCCAGCACCAGAACCCCCAGCACGGCGGCGACGATCAGCAACGCGGCTTCCAACAGGTGCCGCTGCCGCCAGGCCCGCCGCAGCTCGTCCATCGCGTACACCAACCGCGGATAGGTTTTTACGGTGCTCATGCAGTCTTTCTCCCCGGCTCGCTACACGAGCCGATTGTTTCGTCGCATCCACCACTCCCCGGTCACGGCGGCCAGGAAGAAGCAAAACAGGAAGGGGGAATTCCAGAACTCGCGGGCATCCCGTGCCCGGGTGATCGTTCGCTCTCGGCGATCCGGCTGCAGCCGTTTGCCCAGTGTCTCCGCCTCGTCGATATCGACGTAGAACCCCGCACCGCGTTCGGCGGTGATCTGCCGGAGCACCTGGGGGTTGGTGCGTGTGTCGGCGATTTCCAGGTCGGCACCGTGGACCAGCAGTTCGACGTTGGCATTGGCCACCGTCTTGCCCTCGAGTGTCGAGCGGGCCACGATCACGTGACGACCGGTCCCGTCGGGGTAGATGGTGGCAACCTGGTCACCGGACCCGTCGGCGGCGGGCAGCAGTGGCACGCTCCGCTCGTCACCGCCCGAATTGGTGATGGTGGCGACAAGGCCCTGGCCCCCCGAGGACGCCGCATCGCGGCTGGCGACCCGCACCTGCACCGCCTCGCCGTGCTCGTAACCGGGTCGGTCGGTGGTGACAACCAGCGGCGCCTGTTCGTCGTCCAGCCCGCGGCCGGTCAGCCAGCGGACTGCCTGGCTCCAGAACCGGGCGTACAGCAGGTCGCCCTGCCCCTTCAGCCTCGCCACGCGGCTCCATCGCCAGGTGGTGTCGGTGGTGACGACCATCGACTTACCCTGGCCGAAGTTCTGCACCGCCACCACGACAGCCGGCTTACCGTCGACCGACGTGATCGGGTTGGTGGCCAGCACGTCGGCTCCCGGCTTGGCCCGCTTGACCAGGCTGCATCCGGCCAGCTGCGCCGCCCCGTCCCACAGGATCTTGTTCTGCACGCGGTCACTCCGGACCTGGAAGATCGGATGCGCCTGGCCCGCGCTGGTCAAGTCCATCGTGAACGGCTCGTCGGCCTGGTCGGCTTCCCCCTGTGCGACAAACTCCACCGGCAACACATCGGCCAGTGGCGTGCGGACAAAGCCGTTGGAACCGAACGAGCGATAGCCTCCCAGCACCAAGATCGCGTGCCCCTCTCCACTGACCCACTCGGCCAACGCCTCGTACTCGGCCATCCCCAGAAAATCGAACTCCATGTCACCCAGGATCACCAGGTCGACCGTTTCGAGCTGGGTCCTGGTCAGCAGGATCTTCGAGGCCTCGGGGCTGGGACGCCGGGGATTGGCGGTCCGCACCACGGTGACCAGATTGATGTCGGGATCGTCATCGAGCCGCTTGTGGAGGAAGGTGTACTCGTAGCGGAGGAACCCCTCGAGATAGAGCACCCCGATGGCCTCGGCGTTGACCTGCAGAGCAAACTGCTCGACGTTGTTCCCCACCACCCGCTCGCCACCATCCGCCTTGGCCTCGACCCGGTACACGAATCGTCCGGCAACGGTCGGTTCGAAGCTCAGAACCGCCTCGACCTGGTTGGCGCCGGCCTCGAGAGTCACCTGCTGCTCGGCTTCGGGCTGATCACTGCTGAGGGTCACATTGACCACCACCCGGCGATCGGCCGGGCCGGCGGCCCGCACCACGGGCACGCGAACGGTGACGGTGTTGTTGACCAGGACCTGTTCGGGAGCCTGCGGCGAACGGACGGCGAGGTCGAATTCAGCCGAAGACGGATCGGAGGGAAAACCGATTGCGTGGATCGGCGTGTCGCTGTCGGCCAGTTGCAGAATGCTGTCGCGTCCCGAGTTGTCCATGCCGTCGGTGACCAGCACAATCCCGATCAACTCGTGGCTCCGCAAACGGCTCTCGACTTTCCCGACCGCTCTGACGAGATCGGTCACCTGGCCGGTCGGTTCGTCGGCCGGCTCGCCCTCGATCGGCTTGCCGTCCATCCCGAACAACTCGACCCGCACCTCCGCTCCCTCGCTCTCCTCGACCTGCCGCGTCAACCGGTCGACCGCTTCGCGGGCCCACTCGTAGCGCGACTTGCCACCGCTGTGAGCCAGCGACATCGAACGCGAATCGTCCAGGACAACCGCCAATCGGCCCGGATCCACCAGGGTGGTGTCCTCGGTCCAGACCGGTCGGGCCAATGCCAACAACAACGCCAGGATGCCCACCCCGCGCAGTCCCAGCAACGCCCACGTCAACCGGTGCTCGGTCCGCAGAAAAATGCTGTGGTACACGGCAAACAACAATGCCCCGCCCGCGACGATTCCCAGCAGCCACGGCCAGATCGAGTTGACGTTTTCGAGATGGAAGTTATCGAGTCGGGACATGTTGATGATCGTCAGTGGGAATCGGCAGCCGTTGACGGGTGGTCACTGGGAAACGGCGACAGATGCCTCGTCAGGTTCGGGTTCGGATTCGGATTCGGATGCGGATGCGGAATCGCGTGAGGCGGTCAGCGAGTCGATATCACCGCCGAGTGAAATGTGGCCGGTGGGAACGGCGATTGTCTTGGGATCGGAACGGGGCTTGAGGTAGTGACGGGAGGTGATCCAGTTGGCCAGGGCGGGTTCGAGGACGGCGATCAGCAGCACAATCCACATCAGGATCTCCCACAACTCGCTCCGCGAGTGACCGACCCCGGCCTGGGCCCCCAGGGTCACAGCATCGTCGACAACAACCAGCCGCTGCGAGCCGACCCAGGGAAGCGATTCACCGAATGAGGCGGAGAGGTCGTCGGTGATCTCGATCGCCGTCAAGTCACTCTCGCCTGCCTCCAGGTTCACCGCGAACGCACGACCACTGCCATCGGTACCGCTCTCGTCAAACCGGTAGATGCCCGGTTGATCCGTCTCGTTGAAGACCACCTGCCGCTGAGTGGGATCGGCCATGGCCTCGAAGACCCCGATCGTGCGGTCCGGTTTCACCACCCGCAGCCTTTGCGCCGGGCTGCCCACCGGCACCGCCTGGCGAATCGCCTGACCTGTGCGGAAGAAGTTGCCGGCTGCGGTGGCTGTATTGTCGGACTGGGACTCGGCACTCTGACCACCGGCCGATTGTGCGAGGTATCCCACCAGACGGTAGACGAACGGCAAGAAGGCCGGGCGTACGGGGAAGTTGGACCAGTCGCGATCGCAGCTCGAGGCGAACAGGGCAACGCGTCCCTGGCCGTAGAGGTGTTCACAAAGCAGGGGTTCTCCCGTATCGGTGGCCATCACGACGCGGCTCTTGGGCGTGGGGTCGAGTGCCCAGTAGGCGTTGAAACTGACGGTACGCAGTCGACCGGTCTCACCGCTGACGAACCCCGACAGCGCCGGGTGATCTTCGGCGAAGTCACCCACGCCGGCCACGGGCGGCTGATCGTCCTCGGCAGACGGATTGCCCTTGGGTCCGCTGCCGACCAAACGTGCCGGCAGCAACGGGCCCCGGTTGCGGGACGGATCGGCCAGTTGACTGTTGTAGAACGCCGGTTCGACCTGATCTCCCAGGAACACCAGCAGGCTGCCACCTCGATCGACAAACCGCTCGAGTTTTCCGACAGCCGCGTCGGGCAGCGTCTCGACGTTGGCCAGGATCACCAGCCGGACGTCGTCCAGCGAGGCCCCCTGGAAGGCGTTGGCCCGGACACTGGTCACCCGGATCGGATTGGTCTCGGTTCCGCCGGCGGCCAGCGCTGCCTGCAGGAAGAAGAGTTCGTCGTTTCGGCGGATCGAGGAGGGAGCGCCGTTGACGGCGACGACGTTGACCGCATCGAGCACTTCGAAGCAGAAGTACCTGCGGTTGTCCGCCGTCAGGCGTTCGTCCTCAACGGCAACATAACCCGACTGCCAGCCACCCGAATGGAAGGTGTGGTGCAGGGTGAAGACGCTCCAGCGACCCGGTTCGAGCGGATCATTGACGGCCTGCTCGGCGACCTTGCGGTACCCCTCCTCGTCGGCGTCCTCGGCATCGGCATCGGCGCGGACGTGCAGGGTGATGGTGCAGAATCGGGGCGAGGATCCGTCGTTGCGGATGTGAGGTCGAATCGAGAAGGGAATGCCGGCCATCGGCCGCGAGGCCCCGTACTGCACGGCAGTGATCCCCAGGTTGCTGACCGGCTCGGTCGGTTGGACCGGGACGAAGACGACGCGGGAATCGAACGAACCTTCGGTTTCACCGGCGAGCACGGGGGCGGACAGGCCTCGCTGCTGCAGGTCGCTGAAAACATACACCTCGTGGCTGGACTCCTCACGCTCGGCCAACATCCGATCGGCCAGCAGCACGCCGCCGGGCAGGTCGGTCCCCAGCGCCTCGGGTCTCCCGTCGGCGCTGTTGGACAACTCGGCCAGGCCCAGAAGTTCGTTCTCGATCCCCACCAGGTCGGTGGTCGGTTCGGGGTAGATCGCCAACGGCCCGTCGGCGCGTCGGCCGGCCAGCACCACCGAGGCCGAGTCGGAGGGCTTGAGTCCCTTGATGATCTCCACCGCCTCGCGGGCCGCCCGGGACAGCAGTGTGCCGCCGTCGGAGTCGCGGTAGTGCATGCTCGCCGAATCGTCGAGCACGATCACGACGCTGCGACTGCGGGTCGGATCGCCGGTGGCGACCGAACCCTGCTGGAACGGTTCGGCGAACGTCATCGCCAGCAAGGCACACAGCGCCATCCGTGCCGCCAGCAGCAGCAGTTCCTTGAGCCGGCTCATCCGGTAGCTGCGGAGGAACTGATCGGTCAGGAACCGGGTGGTCGAGAACCGCAGCGTGCGGGTCTTCCGCGAACGGCTCAGGTGGATCAGCAGCGGAATCGCTGCCGAGAGCAGGCCGACCAGGTATATGGGTGTCTGGAACAACATTGTCAAAGATCAGAGCATCTGGTGACGACGGGCGAGGTAGGCGCCCAGGAACTGGCCGAACGGGGTGCCGGTTTCGGCGACCGAGTAGTCGATCCGCGAACTCAGGCAGCCTTCACGAATTGTGTCGAGGAAGCGTTCGAGTTCCTCGAGGTAGCTGGCGCGGAAGGCCCGCGGATCACTGGTGATCTGCCGACCGGTCTCCATGTCCTCGATCCGGCTGATGTCGTCGAAGGGGAACGACAATTCGTCGGGATCGAGCGTCTGGAAGACGATCACGTCGTGCTTGCGGTGACGGAAATGCTTCAGCCCACTGATGACCGCCTCGGGATCGTCGAAGAGGTCCGAGATGATGATCACAATGCTGCGGCGCTTGATCGTCTCGGCCAACTGGTGAAACGAGCCCGCCAGGCTGGTCTCGCCGCCAGGCTCGATCGCCTCGAGATGGTCCATCAACACTCTCAGGTGCCCGGGCCCCTGCCGGGGCGGCACCAAGTCGCGGATCTCGTCGTCGAGAGTGATCAGGCCGACGGCGTCGTGCTGGAAGGTGACCAGGTAGGCCAGGCTCGCGGCCAGGTAGTTGGCGTACTCGAGCTTGTTCATCCCCCCGACCTGGCCGTAGGACATCGAGTTCGACTTGTCGAGCACGATGTAGCACCGCAGGCTGGTCTCTTCCTCGTACTGCTTGACATACAACTTGTCGCGTCGGCCGAAGACCTTCCAGTCGATATGCCGCGGATCCACCCCCGGGGTGTACTCGCGGTGCTCGGCAAACTCGACACTGAACCCCCGGTGGGGGCTCTTGTGCATCCCGGCGAAGAAACCCTCGACGACCAGCCGTGCGGCCAACGAGAGGTTCTTCAGTCGGGCCAAGGCCTCGGGATCGAGGTACTTGAGTTGAGTCGGGCTGGCGGTGGCCATCCTAGACGTAGGCCTCCGCCTTGGGCTCGTCGATTGTCTCGAGCAGCAAGTCGACGATCCGATCCGTAGAAATGCCCTCAGCCTCAGCATGGAAGTTGGTCATGATCCGGTGCCGCAACACCATCGGTGCCACTTCGCGAACATGATCACAGGTGACGTTGTACTGGCCGGAAATCGCCGCGCGGGCCTTGGCACCCAGCACCAGGTACTGCACCGCCCTGGTGCCGGCTCCCCAGTTGATGTATTCCTTGGTGAACCCGGGAGCAATCTCGTCATCGGGCCTCGTCGCCCGAGCCAGGTCGACGGCGTAGCGGCCGACGTGGTCGGAAATCGGCAGCCGGCGGACGATCTGCTGCAGGTTGAGGATCTCCTCACCGTTCAACACCGTATCGATCTTCACCTCGACATCGGTGGTCGTCGTCTTGGCGATCTCGAGTTCGTCCTCGGGCTTCGGGTAACTGATGCGGATGTCGAACATGAACCGGTCGAGCTGGGCCTCGGGCAACGGGTAGGTGCCCTCCTGCTCGATCGGATTCTGCGTGGCCAGCACGAAGAACGGACGGGGCAGTTGGTAGGTCTGGCCCCCGACGGTGACTTCCAGTTCCTGCATCGCCTGCAACAGCGCCGCCTGGGTCTTGGGCGGTGTCCGGTTGATTTCGTCGGCGAGCAGGATGTTGGCGAACACCGGCCCGCGGACGAACTTGAACTCGCGTCCGCCGGTCGACTTGTCCTCCTCGATGATCTCGGTTCCGGTGATGTCCGAGGGCATCAGGTCGGGCGTGAACTGGATCCGGTTGAAATCCAGGTCGATGGCGTCGGCGATGGTGCGGACCATCAGGGTTTTGGCCAGTCCGGGAACACCGATCATCAGGCAGTGGCCCCGCGAGAAGATCGCCGTCAGGACGTCGTCGACGACATCCTGCTGGCCGACGATCACCTTGCCGATCTCGGCCTTCAACGTCTGGCGGGCCGTGCCCAGCGTCTCGATCGCCTTCAGGTCATCCGGCGAGGCAGTGGATTGTGACAGCGACTGGTTGTCGTTCGAGTCGACCGACATCTGGGTCTCCTTGCATCTCGTCCATCGAGGACGCCCGGCCGCAGCCGAGGTCCAGGAATCGGGTCGTTCGTCAGGCACCCGTCCCTGGGCAGGAGACCGCCGACCGTCCGTGGACGGCGGAATCAGGTCACTTGGATTGTCTTGTCAGTTCTGCAGTGCGTAGGCAACCACGTTGACGGCCAGCCGTCGACAACTCTCGGCGTCGTATCCGTTGCCGTAGGGGTCACTGACCTGCTTGAGGTGAGTGATCATGTCGTGAGGCGAATAGACCAGCACGAGTCGCTTGCCGAGCGTAACACCCCAGAGTTCCAGGGGCCGTTGGCCACCCGACTGTCGGTCACGGACACCGGACACCTTGTAGAAGGAACGCAACAACGGATGGTCGTCGGAGATCTTTTCGAGCTTCTGCTGGGGGAACAGCGTGCCGGCCAGCGAACGGGCGTGCTGGTCGAAGGCGCTGCGACCACAACAGTTGTTGACGAACAGGAATCCGCCAGCCTGCAGGTGAGCCCGTAACGAGACGGTCTCGGAATTGCTCAGGCGAGGATTCCGGTGGCCTGTCATGTAGACGAACGGATAATTGACCAGCCGTTCGGGAGTCGCCTCGACACCCTTCAGGTCAAAGTGAACCGCCAGGCTCGAGTCGACCGCCAGGTGGCGCAGCCACTGCTGGGTGCTGTTGGGGTCGGGGTTCCAGTCGCCGTT
Source organism: Planctomycetota bacterium (assembly GCA_963582065.1). Classification (GTDB taxonomy): domain Bacteria; phylum Planctomycetota; class Planctomycetia; order Planctomycetales; family Planctomycetaceae; genus UBA8437. Next base: position 31,966 of record CAUZRQ010000006.1, read on the forward strand.
GTGCTTGAGCTGGGCCATCTGGAACCGCTGGCGAGATCGACGGACCGGAGCCTGCAGTTCGCGGGTCACCGCCTGCACCTCGCCCAGCTGCCGCAGACCGGCGACGTAACTGATGATGTTGATCCCCAGTCGAATCGCGTCCCCCGGCAGGAGTCGTGAACCGTGCGGGTGCACGTGCTCGTCCCAGCCGCAGCTCATGTCCCAGGGGGTCAGGATCACCGCGGTGCGACATCCGACATTCATGCCCAGCAGTTGAGGCGGACCCTGGAAGTCGTGCTGCACGCCGTCTTCGAACTTCCGGTAGTGCACGTTGGTGTACTTGTGGTAGGCGCGGAAGACCGGGTGGTCCAACTCGAGGTTGTCAAAGCCCCGGTCGGGAAACATCCGACTCACTTCGCCCATGAACGACCGCCGGAACTCCTCGCGGCCGCAGCAGGCATCGCCCAGCAGCGTTCCGCCGTCGAGAATGTAGCGTCGCAGCGCGGCCCGCTCGTCGGGATTGAACCCGAACATCTCGTGGCCGCTGATATAAAGGATCGGGATCTTCGTCTTCTTGTCCGCCTTGTGGTTGGCCACCACCTCCTGGATCGACAGGTGACGCCAGCCGTACCACAGGCCCAGTTCGTAGCGGCAGTGCCGCATCAGGTTGTCGACATCGCCGGGGTCGGTGTTCCAGTCCTGGGTTGTGCCGTATTCGAGCTTGGCAATCATCAGCGGCGGCGCCGGCTCGGCTTTCGGCTCGCTGCGACGCAGCGGAGTCACCGGCAGGGGCAGCGGTGGGAAGCCCTCGGCAGAAGTCTGCCGTTGGGGATTCTTGCGCGGCGGGGGACCGCAGGTGCCCAAACGCCGGGCCTTCTTCTGCTGGGCCGTGGCGAGAGTGGCCAATCCGACTGCCACTGCCAGCACGATCGCCATCCGGAGAACGCGTCCACCGGTTCCCGCTTCAAGACTAGTCAACTTCTTCATGGCCTCAACCTCTTCCGAAGGATCCTGGTCCACCAACCGACGACATCTGTCCGTAACACTCAGGGAGTCTTCGCTCTCGTGGCTCCCTCAGCAGCTTTCTTCTTGTCCACCCCGGAACCTTCCTTTGCTCCACGCAACCGCACGCCGGGTTTGGTCGACGGAGCCGCGATCCGGCCCAACTCGACCCGAGGATTCTTGGATGTTACCGCAATCCCACCCAAAGAACCGTCGAATGTCACTGACTTCTGAACATATCGGCTTTTCTGCATACGTTCGCGGTACAGTACCGTAAACAACTCATCTCTGCGCTTCAACCACGTTTCCTCGGGCCGTTCGAAATGCCACAGTTCGGCCCGCCAGATCAACTCACCGGGCTTTGACCCGAAGAACGGTCGGGTCCTGAGCTTGGTGATCAGGATGGCGGCGTGCTGGATGTTTCCCTGGATGGTCAAGATCCGCACATCGTCTTCGAACTTGTTGAGCCGCTTGACCTTGGTATTGATCACCTTGATGTCCTCGGTCGCCAGAGGTTGTTCCTCGACGTAGTCCGAGCGGGGCACCTTGAGGTTGATGCCTTCGAGCCGACACCACGGTCCGAAATCGACCTGCAGGTCATAGATCCTGCCCTCGGCGAGTCCGGCGACGGCGAACCGGCCGGTCTTGGCGTCGACGATCTTGCCGACGAACTTCTTGCGGGTCTTCCGCTCGATCGCCGCGACGGCGGTCAGTCCCTTGGCAGGACTGACCAGGCCGGTAATCCGCGGAGTGACCTGTGCGACGACCTGGCCGGGCGCACCAAGCACGACGGCCAACAACAGTGGAAGTCCCCGGCACAGGGCGGTCTTGTGGTTCATCATGTCACCGTTGGTAGGCGGGCAGGTAATGCATGTAAACCTCGAGCACCAGCGAGGCCATGGCGGTCCAGTAGACCTTGTTGCGTCCCACGACGCTGGCCTGCTCGGACATCCCCGCCGGCACGTCCCAACTGCCGTCCTCGTTCTGCTTCTCGAGAAACATCTCGCGGACCTGCGGATGCCACTGGTTCCAGTACTTGCCGCCGGCCTGGTAGTTGCCCTGGATGGCGTAGTAGTGGAAGTAATAGAAGTAGGTGACTCCACCGGACTTGCCCCACTTGACCGGCACCTTCGACATGTGGTCGAGTGCCTTGATGACGGTGGGATCGTTGTAGTGCCCGAGAAGTTGCAGCGAGAGAATTCCGGCGGCGGTGGTGTGCGGCCCCTGCGCCGGCCCGGTGTAGCCGAACCCGCCCTTGGGGTGCGCACAACTCTTGATGTACTTCACGGCGTTGTCGATGGTCTTCTGCGGCACGGGGATCTCGGCGTTGTTGGCCGCTCTCAGCGCCACCACCTGCATCACCGTTACGCTGACGTCCTGGGTGCTGGGGTTGGGCTGGTATCGCCAGCCGCCGGCGCTCGACTGGCAGCGGACGATCAGGTCAACCGCTTTCCTCACCCCCTCCTCGAGTTTCGGATCGGGGTCCATTCCGTACATCTCGGCCATGCACAGTGTGACCAGGCCGTGCGAGTACATGGGACCGGAACCGGGGATCCGCTTCGAGCGGAACAGCCCACTGTCCTCCTGGGTCCGCAATATGTACTTCTTGGCCCGCTCGAGCACATCTGTGTAGGGGCCTCGTCCGGGCACGTGGCCCAGGCCCATGATCGACAGGATCGCCATCGCGTTGGGCGCGTTGCAGTCGTCCCAGGCCCCGTCCATCGGCGACCCGTCGCGAATCTGCACCCCGGCCATATACTTGACCGACCGATTCAGCGACCCGGTCACCTGGGCGATGATGTCCGTCTCGGTCAGGATGTCGGCAGTCGCCGCCTTGGCGGCCTGTTTCTTGGGCTGGGCTCGCACCGTACGTGCCGTGCCGGCGACGAAGATCCCCCAGGTGACGGCCGCGGCCAGCCCGACAACCAGCGTCGCGGTGGGCCAGCGGAGGGTGAATCGAGGAACGGTCATGGAGTGCCAGTGGGTTGGGTGACTTGGCGATGTGTCGTGAACAGTTTCTGGGCGGCGGCCGATCCACTGACGGCCAGCAATACCCCCCACGTCAAAACTCGCCCCATCACGGTCACCTCTGATATGCCGGCAGGAAGTGCATGTAGACTTCAAGAACCAGCGAGGCCATCGACGTCCAATAAACGCGATTGCGTCCCACGACGCTGGCCCCTTCAGAACCGCCAGGAAGATCCCAGCTGCCGTCTTCACGCTGCTTGGAGAGCAGCATTTCACGGACCCGGGGATGCCACTGGTTCCAATGCTTGCCACCCGCCTGGTAGTTAGCCTGAATGGCGTAATAGTGGAAATAGTAGAAGTAGCTGATCCCACCAGCCGTGCTCCACTCGACTGGAAGTGTTGACATCCAGTCCAGGGCCTTGGTGACGGTGGGATCGTTGAAATGTCCCAGAAGTTGCAGCGAGAGAATCCCCGCGGCGGTCGTCGGAGCTCGCTGGGCCGGGCTCTGATACCCAAAACCACCCTTGGGATGGGCGCAGCTCTTGATGTACTTGACCGCATTATCGATCGTCTTCTGCGGCACGGGGATCTCGGCGTTATTGGCCGCTCTCAGCGCCACCACCTGCATCACCGTTACGCTGACGTCCTGGGTACTGGGGTTGGGCTGGTACCGCCAGCCACCGGCCTTCGACTGGCAGCGGACGATCAGATCGACCGCCTTCCTGACCGCCTGCTCAAGTTTGGGATCGGGATCCATCCCGTACATCTCGGCCATGCACAGTGTGGTCAGGCCGTGCGAGTACATGGGACCGGAACCGGGGATCCGCTTCGAGCGGAACAGCCCGCTGTCCTCCTGGGTCCGCAATATGTACTTCTTGGCCCGCTCGAGCACATCTGTGTAGGGGCCTCGTCCGGGCACATGGCCCAGGCCCATGATCGACAGGATTGCCAGCGCGTTGGGCGCGTTGCAGTCGTCCCAGGCCCCATCCATCGGCGATCCGTCGCGAATCTGCACCCCGGCCATATACTTGACCGACCGATTCAGCGACTCGGTCACCTGATCAACGATGTCCGTCTCGGTCAGGATGTCGGCAGTCGCCGCCTTGGCGGCCTGTTTCTTGGGCTGGGCTCGTACCGAGCGTGTCGTCCCGGCGACGAAGATCCCCCAGGTGACGGCCGCGGCCAAGCCGACAACCAGCGTTGCGGAGGGCCAGCGGCGGGTGAATCGAGGAACGGTCATGGAGTGCCGGTGGGTTGGGTGACTTGGCGATGTGTCGTGAAGATTCTCTGAGAGCCGTGGTTCGGAGATCAGGAAAGTCCCATCAGCCGGCGGATGCCGACGTCGATCGAGTAGACGACCACCAGCACGACCAGCACCAGCCAGTTGTCCCAGATGGTCGCCTGGTCCTGTCGGCGGGTGGTCATGGTCTTGCCGGTCAGCAACGGTCCAAGAGAACCGAGCTGGTCGATCGGGATCAGCTTGCCACCGGTGGCCTGCGAGAGTCCTTCGAGCGTGGCCCGGTTGAGCTGTGGTTTGCGGAACTCCTCGGGAGCGATCATCACGTTCAGCAGCGCCTCGGCCCCCTGCTCGGCATCCCCGGACGGGGGAGTGAACGACACGGCGTGCTTGCCGGCCTCCTCGGGCAGGAAACTGCCCCGGTAAAGTCCGGCTTGCCGAGAATCCAGTTGCAGTTCGACGGTCGTGCTGCCACCGGGTCCGTTGATGGCCACGGCCAGTTTTTCCTCGTCCCGACGTTTCCCGTCCGCGTCGGCGAACGCCGTCAGTTCGATCGTCGCCTCTTCGCCCGGCTGCACCCGCACCGGCCGCACCTCGATGAAGCTCTTGTTCCCCCCGCTCTCGTCCCGCGGCGCCATGAACCTCAGGCTCTGGCCCCAGAACTTGTAGAAGAACCGATCGCCGACGGTGCGTCGCCAGAGCCATGTCGAGTCGGTGGCGATGAACATCACCTTGCCCGCGCCGGCCGGGTGCCACGAAATCAACGGCAGCTTGCCCTGGGCCAACCGCACCGACGGGTTCCAGGCCAGCACCTCGGCTCCGGCCGACAGCCGTTCAACCGCCGCGCACCAGTAATACTCGGGCATCCCGCTCCAGACCACCTGGTTCCGTCCGGTGTCGTCGTAGAGCCGCATCGTCTCGTGCACGGCTCCGTTGGCCGACACCTCCATCCGGAACGGCTCGAACACCTTCGCCTCGCGGCCGGCCACACCCTCCTTGATCACCACCGGCAGCAGTTCCCGGAAATCCGGACCGTAGGCGTGCGGCATGTGCTCCGATCCCGCCTCGACGATCAACCCGACACCCTCTTCCTGGACGGCCCGGATCAGCAGGTCCTCGCGTTCCGGGGTGAGGAATTCCGGCGAGACATCTCCGAGCACGATCACGTCGTACTCGCTGATCTCCTCGATCGTCGCCGGAAATGCCTTGTCCTGTTCGGCTTTCGGCTGTCGCCGCCACTCGGTTTCGACCACCACTTCGGGGTCGTCTTCGCTGAGCCGGCCGGCCACGCCGTTGTCCCTCCGCATGGCGTTCTTCAGGAACCGGAAGTCCCAGCGGGGACGGCCGTCGATCAGCAGCACCTTGAGTTTCTCTTCGCTGACCCGCACGTAGGCCACGTCGTGGTTGTTGGCCCGCAGTTGCTGGCTCTCGTTGGGATGTTCGGGCACCCGCACCTCGAGGTACTGCGGCCCCGACTCCTCGGCGACAAAGGTCAGTTCGACCTGCTGTTGCTCGGTTCCACTGAGCACCAGTTCCTTGGTCGCCAGCACCGTCTCGCCCTCGCGGCTGTGTGAGACGAGTTCGACCTTGACCGGCTGTCCGTCGAATCCGTGAGCCTCGATCGTGACGTGCACCCGCACGGTGTCCTTCTTGGCCACCAGCCCGCTGGTGTAGACATCGATGATGGCGACGTCCTGGATGTCGGCTGTCGAACCGACCGGCACGGTGAACACCGGTGCCCCGTCCCGGCGATAGCTTCGAGCCGCCGCCGCCGCGTCGGCCGGGCTGGCTCCCCCGGTGTTTTGTCCGTCCGAGAACAACAGCACACCACTGATCCGCTGTCCGGCGGCGCGATCGAGTACCCCGAGCACGGCGTCGCCGAGGTAGGAGGCGTTGGGTTGCGTGACGGCGATCCCGGCCCCCGACTCATCTCCGCCCTCGTCGTCGCCAGAGAGTTCAATCGGTTCCAGGCGGCGTGCAAAAGCGAAGTACTGCACGTCGTACTTTTCGGCCAGCTTGTCGAAGACCTCCTCACGAGCCACCTCGACGGCCTCCTCGGCCAGTTGCACCCGCCCGTACCCGGTGATCATTTCACGGACATCGGCCTCCAGCGACCCGTCGTCACCGACGGCCAACCCCACCGCCCGCGCCACCGCCAGCCGCTCCTCATCGGTCTCGAACGGCCCCGCCGGCAACTGCATGCTCTGCGAAGCGTCGAAGACGACCGCCAGGATCGGCTTCTTGTCGATCTCCTCGGTCAGCCGCAACACCGGACTGGCCAGTACCAGGATCAGCATCGCCAGCACGAAGACGCGGGTGACGGTCAACGCCACCCGGAAGCCGCGGCGGACCGTCGCCAGGTTGCTCCGCTGACGGTCGTAGATGAACCAACCGGCCGGGATCACCAGCAGCAGGGCATACAGCCACAGCGGCCGCTGGAACGCGACATGGGTGTCGGAGATGTTGATGACCATCTCGTCGGCTACGCCGATCGACCGCAACAACGACTCGAGCATTCTCGGACTACGCCCCCTTCCGTGGTCGGCTCAACGAGCCGAACGCGGAGTCACTTCTTTGGCCCCTTCGTCCGGGCCCGCGACAACTTCTTGAAGTAGTCACGGATGAAGCCCCGGTAGGCCTCCGGCCCTTCCTCGCGCAGTCCCTGCAACAACTCCTCCCGTTCCTTGGGTTGCATCTTCATGATCACGCGTCGCGTGGCGACGTCCAGCTCGCCCAGATCCACCAGCACCTGTTCGGTCCCCTCGCCGTCGGGCTTCAGGTTGCCAATCAACTGGTTGGCCAGGGTCGCCTGAGGCGGCATCGGCTGGTTCTTCTGTTGATCCTGTGGCTGGTTCTCTCCCGGTTGCTGCTGCTGCTGCTGCTGCTGCTGCTGCTGCATCCGCTGCATCATCTTGCGAGCCCGCTGCATCAATGCCTGCTTCAGTGTCTGCTCCAGGCTCTGTTGAGCCTTTTGCTGGCTGTTCTGTTCAGACTGCTGCAGTTGCTCCTGCAGGCTCTTCAGCGACTTCTGGTCGCTCTTCAAAGCCCGCTGGGCCATGTCGAGTTCCTCGAGCCGCTGCAACTGCTGGCGGTTGCGTTCCTGCTGCTCGGGATCGGACGACTTCTTGTCGTCATCCTGCTGCTTCTTCAACTTCTCCTTGAAGTCGCGGATCATCTTCTGGAAGCGAGGATCCAGTTCAGCCCGCAGGCCTCCCAGTGCCGGAAGGAAGAACTCCTCCTCTTCCTCCTCCTCGCCCTTCTTCTTTTTGTCCTTCTTCTGCTCGCCCTTCTTTTTCCCGTCCTCGTCCTCCTTGGTCGGATCGCCCTCCTGGGTGTCCTGTTCCTTGGGCGGGATCTTGTAGTTCTTGTCCTCGGGCTTGTAGGGCCGGTCGGGGAAATCGAGTTGCCGTTGCTGTCGCTTGAAATCAAGCAGTTCAGCTGTCTTGTCGAGTTTCTTTTCGGACTTCTTCGCGGCATCCTCCTGCAGTTCGCGCAGCGCCTCGAGCAGGTCCTTGGAGGAGAGGTCCTGGAGGCCGGACTTCAGCAGGTTCTCTTCCTTGCCCTTGAGGGCTTCGAGATCCTTCTGCATCGCCTTGAGGTAGTCCTTGAGATCCTGCAGCGCGTCCCGTGCCAGCTCGGCGTTCTGTTCGAGCAGGTCCTTCTTGAGATCCTGCATCGCCTGCTTCAGGTCGTCGCGGCTGTCCCGCTGGGCCCGGGCCAGCGCATCCATCCGCTTCTGGATCGACTCGAGGTCCTTCTGGACTCGCTCGGCCTTCTTGGTGATCTCGGGCAGCTTGGTGTCCTGCTGCTTGGGCTCGACGGCCTTCTGGAGGTCCTGGGCGAGTTGCTTGAGCGGATCGACGGCGGCCTTTTCGAAGGCCTGTTCGAGTTGCTTCATCTGTTCGGCCACCTGCGGCGGCACCAGCGGGTTCTCCTCGGCCTGCTTGGTCAATGCCCCCAGGTCATTCTTGACCTGTTCGGAGAGCTTGACGTTGGCATTCTCCTCGGCAACCAGCTTTGCGAGTTCCTTCTTCAACTCGTCGAGCTTCTTCTGTTCCTCCGGATCGAGTTCGACCGGCTTCTCTTCTTCGGGCTTCGCCTTGGGATCCTTCTTGGCCTTGTCGTCCTTGTCCTTCTTCGCCTCCTCCTCCTGCTTCTTCTGGTCGGCCTCCGTCTTGGCGTTCTCGATCTTCTCGGTCAGTTCCTTGTACTCCTGCTCGAGTTCGCTCGACTTCGTCTGGATCTTCTTCTGCTTCGCAATCAACTCGACCAGCTTGTCGCGGAAGGTGTCGGTCTGCTTCTCGAGTTGTTCAAACTGCTTGTCGGCGGCGGTGTCGTCGTTCTTGATCTGGATCACGTAGTCGATCGTCTGTCCGCTCTGGCCCTTGCCGTCTCGCACCTCGACCCGGTAGGTCAAGGTGTCTCCGGTTTTCAGGCCCCGATCGGCGAGGTCCAGCGTGACCTCCCGGCGATCGTTCTGCAGCGGCGGGCTGAGTGTCACGACGGGCTCGCCCACAAACGAATCCTGGTCGGCCGTCTTCACGCTCAGCACGACCTCCTTGACCCCGAAGTCATCAAAGGAGGTGATGAAGACCGGAACGGGACGCGGCTGGGACAGCACCAGGGTCTGCCGCGGCCGCTCGATGATCACCTGCGGCGGGTTGTCCGGAATGGCCACGATCTTGGCTTCGGCCATCGTCTTGTTGTAGCGGTCGGCCTCGTTCTTCAACTGCACGCGGTACAGCCCGTTGTCCATCAACGAAAACGTGCCGGTGAACAGGCTCTGGCCGTCGGCGAGTTCCGCCGTGCCGGGAACCAGTTCCACGGGAACCAGTTCCAGCGGCTCCTCCCGGCCGGTCGGCACCAGCTTGACGACGGTCTCCTTTGCCGGGGGCATTGTGCCCGAGGATCCCCAGATTGCCTGGCCGCCGTGGAGGGTGAACATCATGCCCGAGACCGTGCGGCCGGCCAGTCCGACGGCCGATGCGGCAACCTCGAGCGTCACTCGTCGCCCGCTCTCGGGCAGATCGCCGACGCGGAACCGCGACGCGGTGCCCACCTTTCCCTCGCCGATCAGATCCTCTCCCCAGAACGCCCTGTGCTCCCAGCCCTCGCCGTCGTGCCACTTGAGCATGATCTGTCGAGGACGCTGGTTGGGCGGAAGGTAGACGTCGGCGAACAGCACATCGCCGGTGCCGACCTGGAACGGTTCGGCCGCCTTGGTGAACCCGTGCGAGTGGACCGCGGCATTGATGGGGTCGGTGTGAGCGTCCTTTCCGGCAAGCGATTCGACCTGCCAGGTCCCGCTGGGCGTCGAACCCTCGGGACGGACCGCGGCGAACCAGTTCCGCGGCGTGCGGTCGGCCACGTTCTGCTGCACCCGTTTCAACTCGAGAAACTCGATCTTCCCCTCGTGGATGTCCCCCTCGGCGACGACATCCACCGAAACGCGGCTGCCGACCGGGCCCTCGACATCGGCCACCGGCGAGGACCGCTCGGGCTTCTCCATGTACTCGGGATACACCAGCCTCGTGGCAACCCGCACGATCTCCGGCCGAGCCAGCATCTTCACCCGGTACCGCTTCGTGTAGGTGCCCCCGCCGTTGACCCGATACCGGAACTCGTGTTCGAGTCCCTTGAGCGTCAATTTCGCGAGACCTTCACCGCCGACCTCCTTGAAGAAAGGCAGCGAGTGCCGCATCAGCACCGGTTCGCCCTCGTCGTTTTCCGTCTCGATCACCAACTGCAACCGCTCGTCCTCGCGGAGCCTGCGGTCATCCGAAAGCGTGATCAGGAACACGACGTCGTCTCCGCGGACGACCGCTCCGTCACCTTCTTTCACCTGGTCGCGGTTGCCCACCGCGACGGTGTAGGCCACGTGGCCGGCCGGCGGAATGTCGGCAAACGGGTTGAAGACCCGCGCCATCGCCGTGGTCACGCCGGGAATGAAGATCACTGACAGGCCCAGCACGCCGATCGCCGCCACCGCGCTGGCGCGACGCAGGTTATGGATGTCGAGCACCTTGCGGGGGTCGAATCCCCGGATCCGCTCGAGAGCTTCCGAGATCAGCCGTCGGTGGAATGCTTCAGAAACCGGCACCGCCCGGCTCTCGTCTTCGAGATCGATGCAGGTCACCAGCCGGTTGTGAATCTTGGGCAACTGGGTCTCGATCCGACGAGCCACCAGCACGCTGGAGAGGCGACGGAACAGAGGCCGCAACACGCCGGCGATCACCGCCCACGACGTGGGCACCACCAGCAGCACCAGCGCCAGGGCCCGCAACACGGTCCACTCCGACGGCGCCGCAGTCGAGACGACAAAGTCGGTCATCGACAACACCACCATCAGCAACAGGCCCAGCCCGAAACTGGCCAACAGCCCCGTCATCACCCATGTCGAACGCAACAGCATCCGCGTCCGCGACACCAGGGAGCGAATCGGCGAAGTGTCGGTTGCTGAATTTCCCGCCGACGGATTGGCACGGCCGTTGCCGTTGCCGTTACTCGAATGGTCACTCGTCATGAATCGTTCCTACCAAGCGGTGCCAGCCGACGTATCGATGTCGGCTTGTGTGTGAATGGTGTATTCAATGCCGGAACCCGGAGGTTGTCAATCGCTGTCTTCGGGCACGGGAAACTGGATAAGACACGTCATTCGCTCGCCGCGCCCGTCGGAGCCTCTTCGGTCACGTCCGCCCCGGTCATTCGGCCAACCCAGCTCCCGGGACTCAACTGCTTGATCCGCTCCATCGCCGTGTCATCCTCCTCGCCGGCGACCTGTCCGCTAAGCGTCGAGAGCAGGAACTCGACCACGATGACCAGGAACATCACGTAGATCAGCCATCGCCAGATCTCGTTCTGGGTCCCCGGTTCTCCGAATTGCTGCTGGGCATGGGCACTGGCATCGACCACCTTCAGCGTCTTGCCGGCCACCAGCCCCTCGAGCATCGCGGCCGTCTCGACCTCGATCCGTTTCATCCGTTCGACCGCTTCGTTGGGGTCGTCGGCGCGTTCGAGGTTGCCACCGATCGTCTTGAAATCGGACTCGCCGGGGGCCAGGTTGACCGCGAACGCCAGCCGACCCTCCTTGGGCCGAGCCGTGTTTCCGCCACTGACCTCGACTTCGTAGAACCCCTGGTGCACCGTCCGGTCGAACGCTCCGACCAACCGTGCCCGGGACCGCTGGAACTGCTCGAGGGGATTCACCTGCCCGCCGGGGCCGGTCACCTTGGCCGAAACCGGATCCCAATTGGCCTCGTCGGCAAAGAACTCGGCCGTCCCGCCCGCTCCCACCACGCTCGGGCCGCCCAGTTCCGGCTGCTTCATCACGTGGCTGACCATCCGCAGCAACAGCGGCACGAACTCGGGCCGCATCGGCAGGTTGGTCCATTTCGAGTGAAACGGGAAGGCGGAGAGCACAACCTGTCCGTCTCCGTAACGTCCCTCGATCATTGCCGGTGAATCGCTGCCGGCAAAGGACATCAGCGGCCAGCTGCTGCCCCGCTCCTTGGGAAGACCCAGGGCAAAGTGACGGTAAACCTGCACCCGGGTCAGGTAGGGCCCATCGCCGCCAGCGAAGACCGAGAGGATCTCGTTGGAGAAATCGATGTTGGCGAAACTCGAAAAGGTCTCGGTCTTCATCGGATCCCCGACGGCCGCCGCCAGCGAGGCCGCCAGCATCGGGACCTCGGCATCGTTGGGGTCGGGGAAGAACTGCTTGGTGTAGATCTCGGGATTGACCTTCTCGCCGGGCAACACGATCAACCCGCCGCCCTTGTTGACGAAGTTCCTCAACAGCGTGAAGCGGGCGGCGTCGAGTTGACCGCAGTCGGCCAGGATCACCACCATCGCCTGGTTGAGCGCATCGGTGTTGAGTTCGGCCTGGGGAATCTCTCGGACATCGAGCGAACGGACGAACTCGCGTCCGGTCGCCGCCGGGACCGCCTGGTCCCCGTCCTCTTCCCCATCCGTCTTCTCGCCCTCGGTCATTTCCTCATTGGGAGAATCGGTCGCGATCAACGCGGTCTTGATATAGAGCGCCGAGTCCTCAAGCGGGTTGGGGTTGGGATTGCCGTTGACCAGCAGCACGCCGACCTGGGGACGAACGTCGAGCGTGAAGCGGAAGATGTTGTCATCGAGAAACGGGTCACCGGGAATCTCGAACTGGCCCTTGAGCATTCCCGGCTCGGTGGGCACGTAGATCACCTCCAACTCATCGGTCTTACCGGCCGCCACGGCCAGCGGCTGCCGATCGACCTGCTGTCCGTTGATACTGGTGGTGACGGCAAAGCCGCTGGAGGTGGCCTTGGTGGGAGAGAGGTTGCGGATGCGGGCCCGCAGGGTCACCGGCAGGCCGACGATCACCCGCGCCGGAGCCGGGGCGTCACCGATCACGGCCTTGTTGTTCAGCGGCCGGCCGCTGCCGACATTGACCAGCCGCAGTTCGGCGTTCCCGGGCATTTTCACCGCGCTCTCACCGCCCCGGAACTCCTCCCAACCGCTCTGCTGCAAGTCGGTGAAGAGGTAGACAACCGGATCCTGAAACTTGGAGAGTTCGGCATTGTCGCCGGAGAACAGCTGGGAGAAGGCCGCGTAGAGATTGCCGCGTGAGGGCCCTGTGTCGAGGTTGTCGATTTCGTTGAAGATCTCCTCGGTCGACGCCTGGAACCTCCGCAACAACTGCTCGGGACGCTCGCCCACCCGGATCAGCGTCACGTGATCACCGGGCTTGACATGGGCCCGCTTGGGATCGAGCAGTTCACGAGCGGCACCCTTGGCTCGCTCGAGAGCGGTGACGCCATCGGTCGCCGCCCCCATGCTGGCCGATGTGTCGAACATCAACACCACGTCGCGGCTGCCAGCTCCGCCGCCGAAGAGCGATTCCCAGTAGTCGGGCATCCGCATCCGCGAAACGGCAAAGACCATGAACAGCAGGAACAACGTCCGCAGCAAAGCGATCAGCCACTCGAGGAACTTCATCCGCCGCCGCTGCTGGACGTAGCTGTCGAAGAGGAACCGAAAGGTGCTCAGTTCGACCGTCTTCAGCCGGTGCAGCGTCAGCAGGTGCAGCAGCACGGGGATCAAGGCCAGTGGCAGAAACCACAGCAACAGCGGATTCGTAAACAGGGTAGTCAATCCGCCCACTGAATGGTCCTTGTCGGTGTTGGGGTTCGGGGACTCTCGAAACCGCTAGAAAATCCGGTGGCGCTTGTCCAGGTAGGCGGCCAGGAACTTGTCGTACGGCTTCGACGTGTCACACAGTTCGTAGCTGATGCGTCTTTCGAGGCAGTCGCGTTTGATCTGGTCGGTGAACTGGTTGATCCGGGAAAGGTACCGGCGTCGGAGGCTCTTGGGATTGGCCACGACGCGGCCGGCCCCTTCCATGTCCTTGAACCGCGTCAACCGGTCGTAGGGAAATTCCAGCTCGGCCGGATCCATGGTATGAAAGACGATCACTTCGTGGTTGTTGTGCCGGAAGTGCCCCAGTCCACTGGCGATCGATTCCTCGTTGTCGATCAGGTCGCTGATGACGATGATCAACCCCCGTCGCTTGGTCCGCTCGGCTGCCTCGTGCAACACGGCCCCCACGTCGGTTTCACCTCCGGGATCGACGCCGTCGAGTGATTCGAGGATGCGGCGGAACTGGGTCGGGTGCGCCTTGGGCGGAATGAAACGCCGCACGCTGGTGTCGAACTCGACCAGCCCCACCGCGTCGTTCTGACGCAGCAGCAGGTAGGTCAGCGCAGCGGCGAGGTACGAGCCCCAGGAAAGCTTGGTCTGGTCGCCCGAGCCGAAGTTCATCGAGGTCGAACAGTCCAGCAGGATGTAGGCCCGCAGGTTCGTCTCGTCCTCGTACAACTTGACGTAGTACTTGTCCGAGCGAGCGACGATCTTCCAGTCGAGATTGCGGATCTCGTCGCCGGGCGTGTACGCACGGTGATCGAGGTACTCGACCGAGAAGCCGTGATAGGGACTGCGGTGACGTCCTGTCAAAAACCCCTCGACCACCTGCTTGGCCACCAGTTCCATGTTGCCGACGCGGTGCAGCCCGGCGGGATCGAGGTATTTCTGCTTTGCCGCCATCGTGGCCGGCCTCGGGGGAGAGAGTTCAGAGAGTCACAGCCGCTGACCTACAACTCCTCGCTGGTCTGCTCGCAGAGATCGCTGATGATCTTGTCGGTCGTCACGCCATCGCTCTCGGCAGAAAAGCTGGTAACCAACCGGTGCCGCAGCACCGGAAAGGCCACGTAGCGGATGTCCTCGATCGAGGCGTTGAACCGGCCTTCGAGCAACGCGTTGGCCTTGGCTCCCATCAACAGCGCCTGGCAGGCACGGGGACCAGCCCCCCAGGTCAGGTACTGCTTGACGAAATCGGGCGAGTCGTCAGCGTCGGGCCGCGTGCCGCGAACCAGCCGCACGGCGTAGGACGCGATGCTCTTGCCGACGATCACCTTCCGCACCACCTGCTGAAGTTGCATGATCTCGGCACCGTCCAGCAGCGCGTTCAGGTCGGGCTTGTCCTGCGACGTGGTCGTCTCGGCAATCTCCAGTTCCTCTTCGAAGGTCGGGTAATCGATCAGGATCCGGAACATAAACCGGTCGAGCTGGGCCTCCGGTAGCGGGTAGGTGCCCTCCTGTTCGATCGGGTTCTGGGTTCCCAGCACCAGGAACGGACGTGTCAGTTCGAAGGTCTGTCCGGCGATCGTGATCTGGAACTCCTGCATCGCTTCCAGCAGCGCTGCCTGGGTCTTGGGCGGGGTCCGGTTGATTTCGTCGCCGAGAATGATGTTGCCGAAGATCGGACCCTTGACGAACTTCATCCGCCGCCGACCCGTGCCCTCTTCCTCCTCGAGGATCTCGGTACCGGTGATGTCCGAGGGCATCAGGTCGGGAGTGAACTGGATCCGGCTGAAATCCAACGAGAGCATCTCGGAGATCGAGCTGATCATCAGGGTCTTGGCCAGTCCGGGCACCCCCTCCAGCAAGCAGTGCCCCTGGGCAAACAGTGCGATCAGCACCTGCTTGAGCACGTCTTCCTGGCCGATGATCACGCGGCTCAGTTCATTGGTCAGCTTGCCATAAATCTCGGCCGCCTGCTCGGCTGCCTTCAGATCCTGCTCGTCAACTTGCCCCGTGCCGGCGTTCAATTCAGTCGCCATGTGTCCCTCACTGCCTGGGTCCACAGCCTCCATGCCGCCCCCAACGGCCGGCATCCGTGGCCCCAAGCTACAGTGATCCGGCCGCCAGTCAACCGAACGCGTCTGAATCGGTTGATGGGTTGCGGCGTCGATTTGCCTGGAGATGTTGATCGAAGCCGAATGACCGACCGTCGGCAGGTGATCTCGGAAACACCAGCCGCTGTCGTTAGTTCCCATTCCCAGGCTTCTGCCAGGGCACCTCGCCGTACCTCTGCAATTGCCGCCTCAGCGCCGCCGACATCTCGCGAAACACCCTTGGCCTTTTCCGCGACAAGTCGGTCTTCTCCAGCGGATCGCTCTTCAGATCGTACAACTCCAGCGGTGCGAACGGGCTGTTCTGCAGCAGTTTCCACGGACCTCGCCTGAGAGCCTCGATGGTCTTCCCGGCGTAGCGAGCCCCACCCTCGCGGCGACTGAAGAACCACAGTTTCCGGAGTTCATCCTGTGGCTTCCCACGGAGCGTCGGCAGGATACTCCGCCCCTCGATCCCCTTGGGCACCGGTACCCCCGCGACGGCGCAGACGGTCGGAAACAGGTCCATCGACAACGCCATCAGGTCACTCCTGGAGCCCGCTTCGATCCGGCCGGGCCACGACGCACAGGTCGGCACCTTCAACCCACCCTCGTAGACACTCTGCTTCCCGTCCCGCAGCGGCCCGTTGTTGGCCCCGACGCTCAATTGGCCGCCGTTGTCCGACGAGAAGATGACCAGCGTGTTCCCGGCCTGGCCGGTGGCCTTCAACACCTCGAGCACCCTGCCGATCCCGTCGTCCATGTGCTCGATCAACGCCACCAGTTTCGCCCGCCGCTTGTCGATCTTCGGCTCCCGCTTCAACACCCGCTCGACCCAGTCCTCTGGCGGCTGGATCGGGGTATGGGGTGCGTTGTAGGCCAGGTAAAGGAAAAAGGGCCGCTTGTCCCGCCGCGCGGCGTTGGCTTCCAGGTAATCGACGGCCCATTGGGAAAACAGATCGGTGGCATGCCCCTTCGGATCGATCGTCGTTTTGTCCTTCCTCATATAGTTGTTGCCGTGGCGACGGTGCTTGTAGTAGTCGTCCATCATGTCGCCCAGGAACCCGTGAAAGTGCGCAAAGCCCCGGTCGTTGGGCAGGTTCGGCGAGGCCAGGCCCAGGTGCCACTTGCCGACCATCGCCGTGTGGTAGCCCGCCTTGGCCATCGCACTCGGCAACAACACCGCGTCGTGTCGCAGGTACCCCCAGCTGTTTGCGGCGTGAGTCCGGATCACGCCGGGCACACCGACCAGGTCCTGGTACCGCCCGGTCAACAACGCGGCCCGGGTCGGTGAGCAGACCGGGCAGTTGGCATAGAAGTTGGTGAAAGTCATGCCCGAAGCCGCCAGGCGGTCGATGTGCGGCGTCCGCATGTCACCGGCCCCCTGGCATACCAGGTCGCCGTATCCCAGGTCGTCGACCAGGATCAACAGTACGTTGGGCCGTGCGGCCGGATCCTCGCCGCGGCTCTGCCGGACCGCACCCGGGTTCACCCAGACCGCCGCAACGCACACCGCCAGCCCGAACACGCGACCACGTCGCCGACTTGCTCCATCCCGCTCAAGCATCCGCTCGCCCCTGGTCACGGGCCAATCTCAACTGGTCACTCCGACGCTCGATCCTCTCGATGACGATCCGCATCCCTGCCCGCACGGCCCGCACCCGACACTCGGCCAACAAGCCCGCCACCCGCCGGCCGACCACACCGGGCGGTTCCCCCGCCGGCAACAGACCCGGAACCACCAGCAGGTGACGACACCGCAACCGCCGCGCCCGCCCGATGGCAATCTCCAACCGACTCATCACACCACGGCGGACGACCGGCGAGGACGAGGCGAACGTCACCCGGCCCAGGTCCACCACCGCCTCGATCGCCGCCAACTCGACCCGGTGACGCTCCAGCGCAACCGCCAGGTCCCGCTGCCACGTTTCGGGCCGATTCAAAACCGTCTCGTCGCGAACCACCCACCAACCGGCCGCCACCGCCCTGGCGACCAGCACTTCCGGACCCTCCGCGATGTCTTTTCGCAACGACTCCAGGTCCACGCCAGCGGGGACGTCCTCTCGCGACGACACACCGGCATCGACGATCGAACTTCCCAGGACCACCGTCAGGCTTGCGGTCGTCGTCCGTTGCAGAAACCCCCGTCGGCTGCAGTCCGGCAGGCCCGGCACCCTCAACTCATGGCTCGTCTGACTCACGAGAACTCCTCCCACATCCGTTCGAACTGCTTCGAGAAGTCTTCGACAAACCGGGGTTCACCGGTCACCAGGAAGTTCTCCTGGTTCCGGTTGGCCGCCGACCGGGTCCAGTTGTAGCTGCCGTTGAGCAGCAGGCGGTGATCGAAGATCGCGAACTTGTGATGCATGTGATCATCGGTCCGGTCGATCCGCAACTCGATGCCGGCCGACTGCAACCGATCGATATCCGACCCACGGTCGCCTGACTTGTCGTCGTCGCTGATCACCCGCACCTTCACCTTACGTTGGTGGGCGTCGATGACGGCGTCCGAGACGCGGTCGTCGGTGATCGTGAACACGCAGATGTCGACACTGTTGCGTGCCCTGGCCAGCAGGCCGCGGATCTTCGCGGGGCAATCGTCCTTCGGAGCGAAGTAAGAGTCGGCCTGCGGTGGTGGCCCGCCGGTCGAATCGGCCGACTGCAGCATCTTGACCACCTCCTCGAGCCACCCGATCGTCTCGATCGATTCCGGCCCCACCAGGGACTCGCGGGCGATATCGAACGCGACGCTGCGGTACAGCGCCAGGGCGTGAGGATCGGGATCGATGTGATCGAAGATCCGGTCCATCGCCTTTCGTTCGCTTCGAGTCAACCGGCGATCATCGATCGTCTGCTCGAGCATGGCGCGAACTTGTTGGGGATTCACGATTCTGACTCCTCACCGTTTCCATTGACAAATAATTGGCCGACGCTGGCCAGTTTCGTGTCACTCAGGTACCCGTAACGATTGATCCACACTCCGGCAGCCGGACTGTCGGCAACGATCTTCAGCCGGCGATGAAAATCGTCATCGGGACCGTAGCCGTGTACCAGCGGATAGACGACCGCTCGCCGGCCCACCGCGGCGGTCGCCTGGGCGATCTTCCGTCTCTGGACCGAGTCCGAGACCGGGTGAGGCTCGTGGGGTTCGGGATACCGGTAGTCGACCAACGCCTCGCCCCCGGGATCCTCGGTCGTCCCGTCGAACATGTCGAGCAGGCCGATCAGCGCCCGGACCAGTAATCGTTCATCCAAGCCCGGACGGCGGGCCATCAGTTCGTTGCCCCAGAAGGTGACCATCTGGGCCCAGTGCATGGTGTAGAGCTTGGGCGAGACCGCATCGGAGTACTCGGCGACACCGGCGAAATCCAACCCGGTCACCAGCGTCCACGGTGGCATGAAGGCATGCGACATCAACTGGCGGGACGGATCGACGGCGTCGATCGCCTCGCGCCAATCCCTGACCAGATCGACCGACAGCGCCGCCTTCAATCTCAGCCACTCGACCACGCCCGGCCGCGCCAGTGCCTCGCGGCCCAGGCGGAAGCGGCCGCGGTCCCGGTCGGCCAGCTCGGCCAGGTCCGCGTCGGTCAACGACGTCTCGAGCCACTCCTTCAGAGCCGCCACGTCGGACTGGATCAGGCCGAAGTTGAAACCGTGATCGGCCGCCCAGTTCTCGACATGCAGGCCAAAGTCCTGGAAAACCTCGCCCCAGGTGTAGCAAGGATACTCGGGCCAATCGATCCGGAACCCGCTCACCTCGGGATACTCCCGCAACACGTCGGCGGTGTAGCAGCGGTTCCAGTCCCGCACCGCGGGGCTGGCCAGGCTCGCCGTATCGGCCATCCGGCCCTCGGGGATCTCACCGTCCGGCGTCCTGGGCCGGTCCTCGTCTCGCAGTCCCGACGGTCGCGCGGCGGGCAACTGCAGGAACACGTCCAACCCTCGGCGGCGTGACGCGGAAATGAACTCGCCGATCAGCGACCCGTGCGTCTCGGTCAACTCGCCGGGCGTCCGTGGCGAATAGGCGGATTCGACGTAGAGTCCCGGCTCGGGCCGGTAGCTGATTTCGCTCTTGACCCACAGCGATCTCTTGCCGAATAGCGGCCGATCGAACAGTCGCGGACTGCTGCCGGCGTCATCAGGTGGCTGAAAACTCCCCTCGCCTTCGGCCGCCTCGGCAGTGACCGTCGGGTTGAGCGCCACGGCCGTCGCCCCGGCGGCGGTCACGTTGTCCAGGACCGGCTCGATACCTTCGCTGAGGATGAAGTCCCCCAGCACGGTGATTCCGACATATCGACTCACGGCAGCAGGCTCACTTCAGCGGACTCTCGTACCACACCACGTTCTTGCTGCCGCGTCCGGCAATCAGGATATCCAGGTCGCCGTCGCCGTCGATGTCCACCGCGCGAATGTCGTAGGACTCCTGGTTGCTGCCGATCAGGTGATTCTTGAAGTGGCCCTTCCCGTCGTTCTCGAACCACCAGGCCTCCTTGCTTCCGAAGCCGCAGGTGGCCGCATCGATGTCACCGTCGCCGTCCATATCGGTCACGACCAGGCAGTGAGGTTCCTTGAGCGTCTTGTGGATCTCACGGATCCGGAACGTAGGAGCCTCGAACCACAACACGCCCACACCGTGACCGCGGGTGGCGATGAAATCGGTCTTGCCGTCGCCGTTGACGTCGGCGGGCTGGATGTTGGTGGCCCCGGGCTGGTTGTCGGCCAGCAGGTGCTTGGTCCACGTCCTGGTCGGGTCCTTGGGTGCTTCCCACCAGGCGAACCAGTTGCCCATCTTCGTCTTGTCGGACGGTCCGCCCTTGGCCGCACTGGACGCATCGGGCCGACCGTCGCCGTTGACGTCGCCGTAGCCCAGGTAATGCGACAGCCCGGGAGCATCGCCGGCGGCGAAGATGTGACGATGCCAGCGGTCGGCCTTGCGAGGACGTCGGGGCACTTTCAGCCACGCCAGCGAGTTGGGGTAGCGGCCGACCGGCTGGGCGCTGTTGGCCAACAGGTCGGGATGACCGTCACCGTCGATGTCCCCCTTGAGCAGGCCGTGGATGCCGTTGACCTGGTCGTCGACCAGGTGAAATTTCCACTCCTGCTCCAGCGGCTTCTTGGGCTGCTCGAGCCAGTAGATCAATCCCGGCGTGTAGCGGGCTCCGATCCAGTCGAGATCTCCGTCACGATCGACATCCATGAACTCCGAGTGGATGCACCCGTGAGCCGGGTTCGTTTCGATGACCGTTTCGGTCCAGTCCGGTCCGACAAACAGCCGGGTCTTGCCGTCGCTGTTGGCGATGATGTCGACCTTCTTGTCGCCGGTGAAATCGGCAGCCACGGCGTTGACCGTATGCACACCGTTGTGCACGACGTGTTTCTTCCATTCGGCGGCATCGGTCGACGCGACCAGCACTCCCAACAGCAACAGCGACAACGATCGGGCAGGGCGGTACATGAGTCCGGGGCTCCACGTAGGTCACACGAGTCAATCGACGGCGTATCAGGCTATCAGCCCCAACCCACGAATTCACCCGAGCGCTGTTCTCCAGTCCGCCGGCACCTTTTTTTTGCTGTCCAGTTGTTCCGGCAGCAATTCTGCGGATATTCCGTAGGGGACGTGGCACGTCGTTATTCCCGTCTGCTGCGTCTTGCGGAATCAATCCCTGGCAGCCAGAGTCCTCGTCCATGAAAGTTCTCCTCAGCGGTGCCTCGGGGCTGGTCGGATCAGCCCTCTCCAAGTCCCTCTCATCCGACGGCCACCAGGTGCTGCGGCTGGTCCGCGGCAGTTCCCGGGCGTCGGAAGCCGATGCGATCACCTGGTCGGCGGTCGAGGGAACCGTCGACACCGAGGCCCTGGCAACTCATGGTCGACTCGACGCGGTGGTGCACCTGGCCGGCGAGGGCATCGCCAACCACCGCTGGACCGCGGCCCAGAAAGCCCGACTCCGCGACAGCCGGGTCATCGGCACCCGGGGCGTCGCCGAGGCCGTGGCCGGACTGCCCGAACCTCCGGGCGTGCTGGTCAGTGCGTCGGCCATCGGCTGGTACGGAGATCGCGGCGCCGAGTGGGTCGACGAAACCGACGAGCCGGGTGAGATGTTCCTGAGTGATCTGTGCCGTGACTGGGAAGCGGCGACGACACCGGCCCGCGAGGCGGGTATCCGGGTGGTCAACCACCGCATCGGCGTGGTGCTTTCGGCCAACGGCGGCGCGCTGACCAAGATGCTCCTGCCCTTCAAGCTGGGACTGGGGGGCCGCGTTGGCTCCGGAGACCAGTACTGGAGCTGGATCACGCTGGACGACCTGGTCGCCTCGATCCGCCACGTGATCGAGACCGAGACGATTTCCGGGCCGGTCAATGCGGTCGCCCCGGCGCCGGCGACCAACCTCGAATTCACCAAGTCGCTCGGAAAAGTCCTGCGACGTCCGACCCTCTTCCCGATGCCCGCATTCGTCGCCCGGTTGTTGCTGGGCCAGATGGCCGACGAACTGCTGCTGGGCGGTGCACGGATTCGGGCGGGTGTGCTCGAGCAAACCGGGTTCAAGTGGTCTCATCCCGAATTGGAAGAGGCACTCGTCGACGTGCTGTCGTAGCCGAGGTCGGGCGGGCGGCCCGGCCGAATCACTTGACGATCCGTTTGAAGTACTTCAGGTCGACGGCCGACTGGTCGAGCAACTCGACGCTGGTCAGGCTGCGGAAGCTCGACCCGCCCTTGTACTCGCTGTGCAGCGACACCGTCCCGTCGTACTTCAGTTCCTTCAGCCGAGCCACGAATTTCGGCAAGGGCGCCTGGCCGTCGGCCAGCGGAACGTACACCGTGCGGAACCTCGCCTGGCCGTGCTCGTCGCGGCCGTCGGGTTTCCACTGGAAGTTCTTGATGCCCACCAGCGAGACCCACGGGGCAACAAGGTCCAGGCCCATCTCCCAGCCGGACAGCCCGCCCTCGACGGTCATGTGCATCGGATCGGCGTAGGCTCCCACGGTCCTGGGATCGAAGTCCTTGAGGATCAGGTACAGGATCGAACCGCCGTTGGCCAGGATCTGTCCCGAGTGAACATGGACGCAGGGCTGGATGCCGTACTTCGAAGTCAGCTTGATGAGCCCCTCGAGTTTCCGTCGGGCGGTGTCAATCTGCTTGAGCAGCGAACCGAACGGCTGGTATCTCCAGTACCCCAGCTTGATCTGCCGGACGCCGTAGTGGGCACACGAGGCGATCACGTCCTTGGCGAACGGGCTGTCGGTTCCGTTGATCCCCGTCGAGGCCATCAGGATCTCGACCTTCTCCCGCATCGCCACCTGGTGCGCATGCGCCAGGCCCATCTCGGCGTTCTTGGGCAACACGTGGCCACCGGGTCTCAGTGTCAGGTCGAGACCGTCAAAGCCCCGCTGCTTGACCTCCCGGCACACCTGTTCGATCTTCATGTCGGCCAGGTTGTCAGTGAACAGCACGTACTTCATCTGTGATTTCTCCGCACTCGGTGAGTTGAAGCGGCCCTCGAGCCACCGATTCCGCGACGCCTGGGATTCTCGAGTTCACGGCCGAGGTTGGTCGTAAACGAATCGCCACACGACCACGTCACACTCGTACATGAAAAACTCGAGTTTTTTGGTCGTGTTGAGTTCAGCCGGGACGAACTGGACCGGGATCCGTTCGTGCTGAAACGAGTCGATCGTCAACTGGCCCGTCTTGTCCGGCGTGATCACCGACAGTCCACTGGGATACTGCCGCACCAGTTGAAACGGCGTCGGCAGTTCAACGGTCACTTTCATCCGTCGTTCGTGGCCGGCATTGACGACCCCGACGTACAGGCTGCCGTTGTGCCACCTCTGCCAGTGGTAGACGTCGTCCCGTGTGCGACCGGCCTCCTTGACTGTCCGCTCGTAGCGAACCGTTGCCGCCTGTGTTTTGGTCGGCACAGGAGACAACAGCACCGGCTCGAGCACCTTCAGTTCATCGCCCAGGTCACACACCGCTCCCCAGATGCTGGGCAGTTTGCGGATGTCGTAGTGAGACAACTCGACCCGCTTCGGCGACCAGTAGAAAACGCTCGACCGTGCCCCCGCGGCGATGTTGGCGTGAACCTGGGCCCGAATCTCCTTGGCGTTGGGCCGGTGCGTCTTGTCGGTGATCACGTTGCGGCGGTCGGCGATCCTCCAGTCGAAGGCCTGCGAGACGCTCCAGACCGACTTCGTCGGCCACCGCTGCGAATACCCCTTCGTTTCGCTCATCGTCCACGCCCAGGGACCGTCGGGAACGGGATAGGTGTTGGGCCAGAGAATGTCGGCGTTGTCGGCGTTGTTGACAGAGAAGAACTCGGCACGGGTGCCACAGATCACGACCGGGTGGTTGGGATCGACCTTCTTGATCATCCGGTAGACCTTGTTGAGATTGGCCGCAACCTTCTTGGGTTCGCGGCGGCGACCGGGTTCATCCGAGAGATACCAGAGCCACAGGGCCGGTTCGTTCTTGACCGCTTCGACCAGCTTGCGGGCCGTCGGCACATCCCCCAGGTCCTCCACCACATCCCGAGGCAGTCCCAGCGCCACACCGATCCCGTGCTCGGCCGCCCCCCTCAGGTAGGTCCGGGCCCGCCGGATCCACTTGTCCGCATCCCCGTTGATCTGGACCTCGAAGAGGTACTCGTGGGTCAGGTCGAACCGGGCCTGCTTCAGGCCGGCGAACTCCGTGATCGAATCCGAAGGATCCCGGAAAGCACCATAGAGATACCGCCGGCGGCCATTGACCCGGACAAAACCGTCCTTGTCGATGATGACCCTGGTGGGTTGACGACTGCTGGCCGCCTTTTCGATCGCAGCCGTCGGTGGCATGACAATTGCCAAGGAGGCCAACACGCCCCAACTGACCAGTGGTCTGAACATCGACGAACTCCTCACGGACAGGAAACAAGAAGCGAGCCCGATTATAGCCGTGAGCAGCCGGGGGACGTATCGGTCGCACGACGAACGAACGAATGAATGTTCGGCCGTGTCCGGTCAACGATCCCGGTCGACCTGATAAGGAGCCGCTCCACCACCGCGGGCGCGACGAACAACAGCAAAACCACGCCGTATTCCGGGACCAACACCCGTCACGGCTGGCGACAGGTTCTAGACCACGGGAAGCTCGACCACCGCAGCGTGCTGCACTTCGCGAGTGACGATACGGCCGATCAGCGTGGTCGCGGTGCAGTCGTCGACCGAGATCGTCGCCAGCGACCCGGCCAGCCGCGGGTTGCCGTCAAAGACCACGATCCGGTCGCAATCGGTCCGGCCGACCAGTTGGATCGGACCGCTCACCGGCTCAGACATCACGTCATTTCCGGCACCCCGCGGAGTCTCCAGCGACACCACCTCGACGGCGGCGTCTTCCGAGAGTTCGACACCGGGCACCGGGTGGGGCGCCACGGCCAGCTGCCGCTTCAATTGCTTGAGAGCCATCTTGCTGGGGCCTTCGACCAGCACGTCGGCCGTGCGGCCGATGAACTCGGCGTTGTCCTCTTCGCAGATCGCCGTCTGCACATCCAGCAGCCGAGCGTTGCGTTCCCGTTTGACGGCTTCGGGCACGTCGTCGACCAGCCGCTCGTCGGCCTTCGTCCCCGATCGCGGGCTGTACTTGAAGATGAAACTGTTCTTGAACCGGCACTCCTCGACCAGTCGCCGGCTCGCCTCGAAGTCCTCATCGGTCTCGCCGCAGAACCCGACGATGAAGTCGCTGGAAACCGCGCACCCCGGGACGATCTCGTTGATCCGCCTCATCATCTCGCGGTACTCGTCCACCGTGTACCCCCGCTTCATCCTCTCGAGCACCGTGTCCGACCCCGACTGGGCCGGCACGTGCAGGTAGCGGCCGACCTTGGGCAGGTCGCGGACCGCCTCGAGCAACCGGGCGTCCATGTCGCGGGGAAAATTGGTGACAAACTTGATCCGCTCGATCCCCTCGGTGTCGTGGATCAATTCCAGCACGTCGGCCAACCGAAAGGAGCGGCCGTCTTCGACGTGCGAGTAGCTGTTGACGGTCTGCCCGAGCAACGTCACCTCGCGGACCCCCTGTCCGGCCAGGGCCCCCACCTCCGTGAGAATCTGCGATGGCGGACGACTCTGCTCGGGGCCACGGGTGGTCGGCACCACGCAGTAGGTGCAGAACTTGTCACAGCCGATCATGATCCGGACGTAGGCCTGAAAAGGGCTGGACCGCATGGTCGGATCGCGCAACGGATCGTAGCTCTCGAAGCTCGACACCACCTCGTCACGGCTGCCGCCGGTCCGTGCCAGGCTGACGGCCAGGGCCTTGTTGCGGTCCCGCCGCGCTTCGGACACCAGCCGGGGGATCTCGGCCAACTGGCCGGTCCCGACCACCATGTCGACGTGAGGTGCTCTCTGGAAGATCAGTTCCTGGTCCTTCTGGGCCATGCAGCCGAAGACGCCGATCACCTTGTCGGGCCGCTTCCGCTTGCTGTACTTCAGCCGGCCCAGTTGGCTGTAGATCTTGTGCTCGGCGTGCTCGCGGACACTGCAGGTGTTGAACAACACCGTGTCCGCGTCGTTCATGCTCTCGGTCAGCTCGTAACCGCCCTCGCGCAACGCCGCCACGACCAGTTCGCTGTCGAGCACGTTCATCTGGCAGCCAACCGTCTCGATGTACAGCAGTTGGTTGTGGCTGTTGGACATCGGGGGGGGCTCCGGGGGCAACGGCCCTACTCGCGGACGCGTTCGATGTAGGTGCCCGCTTCGGCGTCGATCTTCAGCTTGTCACCTTCCTTGATGAAGGCCGGCACCTGCACCTCGGCCCCGGTCTCGACGGTGGCCGGCTTGGTGACATTGGTGGCCGTGTTGCCCTTGGCGGCCGGATCGGTGTGAGTCACCTCCAGCACCACGTGCTGGGGGGGTGTCATCGAGATCAACTGGCCGTTCCAGTAGAGCATCCCGACCGGGGCCCCCTCGAGCAGAAACGCGATCTGGTCGCCGCAGACAGCGGCCTCGAGCGTGTACTGCTCGTAGCTCTCGTTGTCCATGAAGACATAGCCGCTGGAATCACGGTACAGGTACTGCCCGTCACCTCGGTGGACATCGGCCCCATCGAGGCTGTCGCCGCTCTTGTAGGTCCGATCCAGGATCGTACCCTTCAGCAGGTTGCGAAGCTTGGTCTTGTAGAGAGCCTGGCCCTTGCCCGGCTTGACAAAATTGCACTCGATCATTTCGTAGGGTTCATCGTCGAGGGTGACCTTGATGCCCTTGCGGAAGTCGCCGGTACTGACTTGAGGCATTGGTTGTATCCGTTTCCACTGGCTATGCTGAGCCGTCCGGTGGTGGTCGATCGGACAATCGCGACCACTTTCCATCGTCTGGGCCTGATCTCCGGCCAACGGAAGCCAGACTAGCACATCCGGTTTAACGACGGAACCGAGGTCCGCGTGGCCCGAGCAATCGTCCGAAACGGCATGCCGTCCGACACCGCCAGGGCCACGGACTGGCACGCCGAGCTGTCCCGGGCAATCCGTGATCCCGAAACACTTGTCGAGAGACTCGGACTCGACCGGTCGGTCCTGGACGCGGCTCGCGGATCGGCCGAACTGTTCGGGGTGATGGTTCCCGAGAGTTTCCTGGCCCGGATGCGGCACGGTGACCCGCAGGACCCGCTGCTGAAGCAGGTGCTGCCGATCGCCGATGAGCAACAGCCGGCCACGGGCACGACCGACGCCGTCGGCGACCTCGACGCACGACGTGTCCCGGGGCTGATCCACAAGTACGACGGGCGGGCGCTGCTGATCGCCACCGGCAGCTGTGCCGTCCACTGTCGCTACTGCTTTCGACGCCACTACCCATACGGCGAAGAGCCCCGGAGGCTGGACGAGTGGGACCCGGCGATCGACGAACTGGCCGCCGACGATTCGATCGACGAGGTGATTCTCAGTGGTGGTGATCCGCTGATGCTGACCGACACGCGATTGGACCGGCTTTTCGAGCGGCTCGAGGCCATCCCGCACCTGGCACGTCTGAGAATCCACACGCGGCTGCCGGTGGTTCTGCCCAGCCGGGTCACCGAAACGCTGTGCCACCGGTTGCGGGCGGGCCGACTGACACCGGTCGTGGTCGTGCACGCCAACCACCCGGCCGAGGTGGTCGACGACTGTTCGGATGCCCTGAGACGGCTGGTCGAGTCGGGACTGACCGTGCTCAACCAGTCCGTCCTGCTGGCCGGAGTCAATGACGATGCCGACACGCTGGCCGAGTTGTGCACCAGGTTGGCCAACCTGGGCGTGGTGCCCTATTACCTGCACCAGTTGGATCGCGTGGCCGGGGTGATGCACTTCGAGGTGCCCGAATCTCACGGACGGCGATTGATCGCCGAACTGGAACGTCGGTTGCCCGGCTATGCGGTGCCTCGCTATGTCCGCGAAGTGCCCGGAGCAGCCGGGAAAGTCCGACTGTAGTCGGCCCTAGGCCGCCGTCCGGGCCAATCGAGCAAACTCCTCGCCCCGCTCGCGAAAGCTCGAGAACCAGTCGTAGCTGGCACAGCCGGGGGAGAGCACGATGTTGTCGCCCGGCCGGGACTGGGCAATCGCCCAATCGAAGGCCTCGTCAAACGACTCGCAGACACGCCACGGTCCGTCCCAGCCGAGTTCGTCGAGCAGCCGCTCGAGTTCGCCGGCCGTCTGACCCATCAGCGCCACCGCCCGGGTCCCCCCGGCGATCGTCCTGGCCAGGCCCTCCAGCGGCAGCCGCTTGTCGTAGCCCCCGGCCAGCAACACCACCGGGGAGGCGAACGACGCCAGAGCCACCTCGACCGATTCTGGCGTCGTGGCCAACGAATCGTCGTAGAAGCTTCGCCCGCCCGTTTCGACGACCAGTTGCAACCGGTGCGGAAGCCCGTCGAACCCCTGCAACCCGTGGCGGACATCGTCGATCCCGGCTCCCGCCAGCAACGCCGCGGCGGTCGCGGCCGCCGCGTTGAGCCGATCGTGGTGACCCGCCGTGGCGATCCAGTGCCCCAACGGAATCTCGACCGCCAGGTCACGCATCCGCACCGAGGCCACCTGGTGGTCCTCCTCAAACAGAAACACGCCCTGGCCGGTCCCCTGGTCGATCCCGAATCCAAACCGCTGCCCGTGAACCGGCCATCCCGACACGTCGGGGTCGAGGTCATTCAGAACGCACATCGACCCGGACGTTTGCCATCTCAGGATCGCCTGCTTGGCGTGGCGGTAGGCATCCAGCGTCCCGTGGCGATCGAGATGATTGGGAGAAAGGTTGGTG
The DNA here is from genome assembly GCA_963582065.1 of Planctomycetota bacterium. GTDB lineage: Bacteria > Planctomycetota > Planctomycetia > Planctomycetales > Planctomycetaceae > UBA8437. The sequence continues at coordinate 60,620 of CAUZRQ010000006.1, forward strand.
ACGACGGCGATATCGGGGGCGGCCTGCTGTCGGTCGAGGTGTTCGAGTTGGAAGCTGCTGAGTTCGAGAACGACCCGGTCGTCGGGCCGGATCGAATCCAGCTCGTTCAGCAGGCTGCCACCGATGTTGCCGCCCAGCCACACCGTCTGCCCCGACGCTTCCAGGATCGCATGGATCATCGCCGTGGTGGTCGACTTGCCGTTGCTGCCGGTCACCCCGATCGTCGCAGCCGGGCACAGTTCCCAGAACAGCCCGATCTCGGTGGTCAGCCGTGCCCCGGCCGATCCGGCCAACTCCAGCCATGGGCTCTCCAGCGGCACCGCCGGATTGACCACCACCAGTTGGGCAGCCGTGAAGTCCTCGGCACGATGCTCACCCAGCCGCCAGGTGATCCGGCTGCCGGGCAGGCCGTCGAGCCGCGCCACCTCTGCGGCCATCAAATCGGCACCACGGCGATCGGTGACGGTGACACGGGCCCCCTGCCGACAGAGAAACTCGACCGCGCCGGCACCTCCCCCAAAGGTCCCCAGTCCCATTACCGTGACCGGGAGTCCGCGAAGTTCGGTGATCAGGTTGCTGGTGGTCACGACGCCTGAAATACCGGTTTCGGCGGCGGTGCGGAAGAGGAAACCGTGCCGGTGGGCGGATTGCAACGCGACCGGACCGAGGTTACCTTGCTCGCATCAGGCCCCGTTCCCCCCGCCGCCAGGCCCCGCCGCAAGGACCTCACCTCCATGACACTCGCCGACTACCTCGTCCTGGGCGGCTACTTCCTGATGATGATCGGCATCGGCGCCTACTGCGCCACGCGGATCAAAAAGCAGGAGGACTTTTTCCTGGGAGGCCGCTCGTTCGGCAAGCTGCTGCAGACGTTCGCCGCCTTCGGCGCGGGAACCGGTTCCAGCGATCCGATCAATACCGGGCGGACCACGTTCACCGGCGGGATGAGCGGAATGTGGAGCGTGATGTTCTGGCTGTTCGTCACCCCGTTCTACTGGATCACCGGTGTCTGGTACCGGCGGATGCGTCACCTGACGCTGGGCGACTGGTTCGTCGAGCGATACGAGTCGCGCTGGCTGGGTGCCGCCTACAGCATCTTCGGTGTCCTGTTCTTCATGATCTACGGCTCGATGTTCTTCTCGGCCATCAGCAAGACGGCCGAGCCGATGATCGGCGAGACGATCACCGTGTTCGGGACCACCGTGGCATTGAAGTTCGTGCTGATCCCGGTGATCGCCGTGGTGGTGGTGGTGTACGGGATCGCCGGTGGCCTGGCGGCCGCCTACTACACCGACCTGATCCAGGGCCTGTGCATCATCGGACTCTCGGTCATGCTGATCCCGATTGGGCTCGGCAAACTGACCGACGACACGATGATGAACCAGTCGGATAGCCTGGAACTGGCCATCCTGGCCAACAATCGTGACCACCCGCTGCTGGTCAACCGGGCGGTCGATCCGACTTTAGAGGGCAACCAGATTCGCAGTGCCGAAGGCGTTCTCGAAGGTCAGTGGCACCCGATCGATCCGAATGGCCAGGTCGATGACAGTTTCGATGTCCTGATCCGGAAACGGGCCGGCGCCGACGGAAACGAGGTGGACCACGCGCTGGTGAAGTACGAGCCGGCAATCCGCCGCGTGACCCGTAAAGATTTCTCTCGCGTCTACCTGACCAAGGAGGACGACGGGCGGCTGGCGGTTGGTTTCACGTTGAACTATGGCGGATCCATGCGGATTGGCGATCTGACGGGCAACAACGAGCCGGACAAGGCCGAGGAATTCTACCGTCGGTTGGCGATCATTCTCGATGGCAAGGTCTTTTCGGCACCGACGCTGGAGGGCCGGATCAGCCATACCGGGATCATCCGGGGTGACTTCACCAAGCAGGAAATCGACGAGTTGATCGGGAATCTCAATCCCGACGACAAGAGTGGTTTCGAGGTAATGCACGACCAGTTGCCCAAGTCGTTCTTCAATGTCGTTGGCGGCACCGCCGCCCAGTTCTCGTTCTACTACCTGCTGGCGATCGTACTGGCCAACCTGACCGGCATCGTCGTGCAGCCGCACTTCATCGCCACGGGAGGTGGATCGGCCAAGACCGAGTTCAACGCGCGGGTCGGCCTGGTGGTCGGCAATTTCCTGAAACGGTTCTGCACTCTCGGCTGGGTGCTGACCGCATTGATCGCCGCGACACTGTACGCCGACGTGCCACAACTGGTCGCCAACCCCGACCAGGTATGGGGATACGCCTCGATGCAGCTGCTTGGTCCGGGCTTCCGCGGCCTGATGCTGGCCTGCCTGCTGGCGGCATTGATGAGCAGTGTCGATGCCCAGATGGTCGTCGGTGCCGGGTTAATCGTCCGCAACCTCTATGTCCCGTTCCTCAAGCCGAATGCGGGCGAACGAGAATGCCTGTGGGCAGGGCGGCTGACCGGAGTGATCGTCGTCGCCGGCGGGGTCTTTTTCTCGCTGGCCCGTTACGACATGCTCAAACAACTCGAGTTGACCTTCTGGTTCCCCCTGGTCTTCGCCGCCCCCTTCTGGATTGGCATGTACTGGCGACGGGGCACGAAACACGGAGCCTGGGTCACCGTGACCTATTGCCTGCTGTTCTTCTTCGTGATTCCGTTCTTCGGACCAAAGGTCTTCAGCGGTTGGCGGGAAAACCAGGCCCTGATGAGCCGCACGCCACACACCCGCACAACCTCGATGGAAGTCGTCTCCAAGTCGATGCTCCGCCGGCGTTTCACCGGATCGCTGAATGCATGGACCGAGGCGGGCCAAGGGCTCTCCGGCGAGAAGCTGGCTGATCACCGGGCCAACAAGCCGCAGCGTCTCTCGCCGGGCAGGATCCTCGTTCCCGGACCGGACGGAATGCAGGAGATCGCGGCGGGAGCCACGCGACTGCCCAGGACAACCGAGAACAAGAGTGTCAGCATCTACTGGGACGAGCTTGTGCCGGTCGATTCCGAAGCCCGAGAAACGGTGGTGGCAACCGAGCAGATTGACGAGCACACCACACGTGAAACACTCGATTACCCGGCCGGCACGGGGTTGCGGGGTGATGGCAACCTGAAACTCAACCTGATCTTCTACCAGCCCTTCAACCTGGACCTGGCCGGCAAGTCGCCCTCAACCCTCAACGCCCTGGAACTCGTTCCCAAGATCGTAATGCCATTCCTGGTGATGATCATCGCCAGCCTGCTCACCCGCAGGAACTCGACCGAGTGCCTGGACCACTACTACGCCAAGATGAAAACTCCCGTGGATCCGGATCCCGAGCAGGACCGCTTGAAACTGGAGTCGGCCTACGCGGATCCGAGCACGTGCGAGCGAGTGAAACTCTTCCCGAACAGTTCACTGGAGTTCCAGAAACCCAACAGCGAGGACATCATCGGTTTCGTGCTCTCGGTGCTGGTCTGCTTCGCGATTATCGGCGTGGCGGTCTGGGCTGCGGGAATCGGCGGATAAGGACCAAGAAGACACATGTCCCACAACGTCACCAACATCGAGACCTCTTGGGTCGAGCTGCCGCTCCGCGAGGTGCCCGCCCGGCACATGGTCCGCGAGATCCCTCACTGGAACCTCTTCGAAATCGTCAAGGTCACCCTCGATTCGGGCGTGGTCGGTTTCGGCGAGACGATGGTCTATTACACCTGGGGCGACGAGACCACCAGTGACGCCTCCAAGGCCCAGGTCATCGGCAAGCACCCGGCCGAGAACATGTGGGACGACCAGTTGGGGGCCGGCCTGCAGATCGCGTTGTTCGACGCCGCCGCCAAGGCCGCCGACTGCCCGCTGTGGCAACTGCTGGGACAACAGGTCCGGGACCGCTGCCACATCAGCTGGTGGGACATCGATCTCTCGGTCGAGGACTGGATCAGCGAGGCCCGGCTGGCTGCCGAGAATGGCTACACCGCGTTCAAGACCAAGGGCCGACCGTGGTGGGACCTGATCAAGAACACCCGGGAACTGTGCGCCAGCCTGCCGGAGCACTTCGAGGTCGACATGGACTTCAACGGCTTCGGCATCGACACGGCTCACTGCACAAGACTGCTCAAGGAACTCGAGGCATTCCACAACGTGGTGATGTTCGAGAGCCCCATCCCGCACAACGACGTGGCCGGCTACACCTTCCTCCGCCAGCACACTCACGTCCCCATCTCGATGCACACGCAGAACCACCCCGAGGAGCCGTCGCTGGAGACGGCGATCCGCGAGGAGATGGTCGACGGGTTCGTGGTGACCGGCGGCGCGACGAAGATCCAGCAGGACGCACTGGTCTGTCGAGAATTCAACAAGTCGTTCTTCCTGCAGGTGGTCGGGACGAAGATCGCCGGCGCCTTCGCGCTGCAACTGGGCGCCGTGCTCGAACACGCCCGCTGGCCCTCGGTCAACTGCTTCCAGTTGTTCGAACGGGACTGCGTGTCGACGCCGCTTGAAGTCTCAAACGGCCTCTGCACCGTGCCCGACGGACCGGGGCTGGGAATCGAACTCGACGAGGAGGCGATCGAGCTGTTCGGGTGCGAACCGAAAGAGAAACCTTACCCGCACCCGGACCTGGTGATCGCGCTGCGGTGGCCGTCGGGAACGACGACCTACTACGCTCACTGCCAGCAGTACTGGGAGGACTGGCAGCGCGGCCGGCTGCCGTTCTTCCCCCGCGGAGTAAACCTCGAGCACATCCCCAACGACGGCTCGGCCGACTGGACCGATCTCAGGGCCCGCGTGCTCGAAGGAGCGGTGCACTCCAGCGAGGCACCATTCTGACGGCCGACGCTAGTCGTCGTCCTGGTAATCGACCTCGATCCAGCCGTTGCGGCGGAGCCGGATGTCGACCTTGTAGTCGCCGAAGTTGTAGCGGATCCTGCGGCCGGTGCCGATGTGCTGTCCCACTCGCAGACATTCGACGGCACACGCCGGAGCGCAGATCTTGATGCTGACCATCCGCGGCCTCGTCGGCTGAGCGAAGCCCTGGGGATACGCACAGCCGACCGGATACGCACAGCCACGGGGGTAGGCACAGCCAAAGAGCGGTGCCGGGGTCAGTGCATCGATCCAGGAGGGAATCCCACGAGGATCGGGCACCTGGATCACCAGCGGAATCGCGTCCTTGGGAACCTCGTCGGTGTCCTTGTACTTCACGCAACGGTACAGCCTGACCGTAGCGACCGCCGAGGCGGTGCCGGCCCGCGGAGCCCAGCCCGGAGCCGCCGGAGCGGGAATCGGCTGCGGAACCGGAGTCGGTTTCCGCTTGAGAGAAGGCTGCGGATTGGGCTGCGGGGCGGGCTGGACAACGAGAGCCGGCGGCGCCGGCGGGGGGGCGAAGACGCGGACGATCCGCGGGGCCCGGAATGCGGGCGGGACACCGGCGGATTCGGCCGCGGCCCCGCTGCTTAACATGGTCACCGCGACCAGGCAAAGGACTCGTCCCAGGTGACGACGATTCGATTCGAAGCTGACAAGATCACTCATGGTTGTCTCTCCCGTTGCCGGTTACCCGGGTCACTGTCTGGTCGTCACTTCGAGCCCAGCGGAACGACCGATCCGTATTGTCCAGCCGCCATTGTACAACCGGTTGGAGAAACGGTGGAAGACGTGTCCGTCAGTGAAACGGCGTCGAAACCGAGTGTGGGTGCCGGTTGTAGCGGTTCTGCCGCCCCCGGCCCCTCGGGCCCTCGGGCCCTGTTGCCTCTCTCGCCATTGCCCCGCATAATCGGAACTGCACCTGCCGCTCGTGCGGGTTGCCACTGACCCGCCCCGGTTCCTCGATCCCGAAACACCCATGCCTCGACACGGCACCCTGTTGCTGAGCCTGGGGCTGGCCATCGGCTGGTGCCTGCCGGGCTGCGGCGCAGGCAACCCGGTTTCGGGCGGTGACGGGCCGACCGACGGCGGGCAGCCGACCGCAAATGGTGGCAACGGCGGGTCCAAGGTCCCGATCGGTGCCCAGCCGGTCGTCCGCGTGATCAACGGCAAGAAGTGGATCGGCGACGTTCCCCGGGACATCTACTTCGAGGACCCGCTGTCGGTGGCCGCCGACCGGCGTCCGGTGGGAGCCGAGACTGTCGCCGGTGCTCCGATGTCCGATCCGGCCACCACCCCCGCCACCACCTCGGGCGGAACCGACAAGACCGCCGACGGCGAGAAGCCAGCAGCCACCGCCTCGGCCGACAACTGGAAATCGGTGATCGGCATCGAGCCTCTCAAGACCGAGGTCAAGGCGATCCGCAACACCCTGACCGGTCACCTCCAGAACGTCGGCAAGTTCAATTCGGGCCTGAAAGAGATCCCCCAAAACGGCGCCACCCTGGCAGTACTGGCCGCCGTGGCGGGAGCGCACTCCGAAGAGGTCAGTTGGAAGAAGAACGCAAAGTTCGTCCGGGACCTCGCCGGCCAGATGCTCACGGAAAAACTCGCGAGAGGCCGCAAGTCGTTCGAACAGGTCAAGGCGCCGTTTGAGTCGATCGTCGAGATCCTCGATGGGGGAAGCCCGGCCGATTTGCCCGAGTCGAAGGACCGGGCTGCGTTTTCGGACTTCGCCGAATTCGGCTACCTGATGCAGCGGATGGACCGTGGCTTCAAGTGGATCCAGGGAAACGCCCGGGACGAGGAGTCGTACAAGGAGAACGCCGCGAAGGTCCGACACGAGACGGTCGTGATGGGCGTGCTGGCCCGGGTCATCAAGGAAGAAGGATACGGCTGGGCCGACGACGAGGACTTCCTGAAACACGCCGACTCGATGCTCAACGCCTGCCTGGCCGCCGAGAAGGCAGTCGCCACCGAGGCGTTCGCCGACTACGACAAGGCCATCACCAAGATCGACCAGCTCTGCACGCAATGCCACATGGGACGGAGATAGACAGTGCCTGACCGAAGGACCTGCCGGTGGACGACCGGATTGACCGCCGTTGTGCTGTTGACCACGTCGGCCGTCACCGCCAACGGTGACGTGATCACGCTGAAATCGGGTCAGAAGATCGAGGCCCCGGTGCTCAAGGAAACCGACGCGGCGGTGTACCTGGATGTCGGGGTCGACGTGTTGAGAGTGCCGATCGAGAAGATCGCCTCGCGGGCGAAGAATGCCGCCGAGGCGGACGCGGCCAAGGCCCGGGTCAGCAAGAACCGCATCTACGCCACCGGGCGGATGCCGGCCAAGCCGATCAAGGAACTGGCCCGCGCCTTCGGTGCCGCGGTCGTGCTGGTGCAGACCCCCAGCGGACTGGGTTCGGGGTTCATCGTCAACGAGCGCGGACTGTGCGTGACCAATTACCACGTGGTCGAAAAGGAGACTCGGATCGCAGTGGTGATCTTCGACCGCGACAAGAACGGCAAGTTCAGTCGCACCCGGATCGACAAGGTCAAGATCCTGGCCCTCAACCCGTTCTTTGATCTCGCATTGCTCGAAATCCCCCGGACCAAGAACCAGGTCTTCAAGACCGTGGTGATCACCGGATCGCACGATCACCGCGAGGGAGACGAAGTGTTTGCGATCGGCAATCCGCTGGGACTCGAGCGGAGCGTGTCGCGGGGGATTGTCAGCACCCGCAACCGCAACTTCGGCGGGCTGGCCTACATCCAGATGACCGCCCAGATCAACCCGGGCAACAGCGGGGGGCCGCTGTTCAACAGCCGCGGCGAGGTGATCGGGGTGACCAACATGGGGATCCCCGCCGGTGAGGGACTGGGGTTCGCCATTCCCTCGGTCTACGTCAAGCACTTCCTGGACAACAACGAAGCATGGGCCTTCGACAAGGACAACCCCAACACCGGTTTCCGCTACCAGGACGCTCCCCGCCGGAAGAACCCGAATCCACCGCCGACGGGGGCGACCGCCAAGTGAACGATTCCGGACTCCCACGAGAAATCCTTCAAACGTGACACTTGCCGATTCGGACGGGTTTCACGGAGAATACGAGAGGCAGGGAAACACGCTCCGCCTCATGACCAGCAAACTCCCCCATTTCCCTGTCAGGATCCGCAAGGCTCAAGCGTTCGCTTTTCCGACCGCTCCCAGCGCAGCGACCGGCTGCCACCCCGGCTGACAACCGCCCAACCTACGGGAAGATTCAACATGATCCGCTCGCTCCCCCGCCAATCCTTCGCCGGCCTTTTCATCCTGGCCGTGGTGGTTGCATCGCGTCCGGCCGTCGCCGCCGATGTTCCGGCTCCGAAGAGACTGCCACCACGCGTGGTGGCCTATTTTTCCGTTCCCAACGTCACCGAACTGAAGAAGCGATTCGAACAGTCCCAGTTCGGACTGATGGTCAAGGACCCCGCGATGGCCGACTTCGTCGCCGATGTCAAGGTGGCGTTCGCCAACGCCTCCAAGGACGTCCAGGCCCAGGGCGGATTCACCCTCACCGACCTGCTGACGATTCCCAACGGAAACGTCACGATCGCTGCCCTGATCGGCGGCCGGCAAGGTCCCGGGTACGTGATGATGCTGGATTTCGGCACCAAGCGGACGACCGTCGACAAGTTGATCACCAAGGCTGCCGAGGGCCTAGCCAACAGCGGCGGCAAGAAGACCCAGGTCGATGCCGGTGGCGTCTCGATCACCAACTTCGAACTCCCGACGCCTCCGCCGGATCCCAACGCGCCCGAGGGTGAAGCTGCTCTCCAGGTTCCCAAGTCGCTGACGCAGATCGGTTGGTTCGTCAAGGACACCACGCTGGTCGTCGGCAACGGAGCTGACACGCTGCGGTCGGTCATCGCCCGCTGGGACGGCAAACACTCCTCTACGTTCGCCAACAATCCGGTCTACCGATACATCGCGGAAAAGGGAGCCGGGGACGGGGCCGAGCCGATCCTCGAGTGGTTCTTCGACCCGATCGCGACGACCACCGGTGTGGTCAACGCGGTCTTTCCCAACAATTTCCAGGCCCAGTTGATACTCGGTTTCCTGACCCCCCTCGGTTTGGACAAGGTCAGGGGGATTGGCGGCACCGTGAACATGATCACGCCGAAGTACGAGGACATCAGCCGGACGGTCATCTACGTCGACGCGCCCCGGACCGGAGCACTCGACCTGTTGAAGTTCCCGGCGATCGCCCAGGCTCCACCCAAGTGGGTCCCGGCCAACGTCGATTCGTACATGTCACTCAACTGGGATCTCAAGTCCGCCTGGCGTGGCATCGCCACGCTGGTCGACTCGTTCAACGCCCAGGGCCCCGGGACGTTCGACGCCCTGATGGACCAGCTGGCCCAGGACCCGATGGGGCCGATGATCCACCCCAAGAAGGACCTCATCGATCACCTCTCGGGACGCATCCAGTTCCTCACCGATTCGATCCAGCCGCAGCAGGCCGGTGACCCGCCGGTTCAGCGGATAATGTTCGCCCTGGGCGTGAAGAACATCGATGGCATCAAGGCCACCGCCAACAAGCTGGCAAACTCGCCCGGATCCCCGATCATGACCCGGCAGTTTCGGGGCGAGACGATCTACGTATTGCCCGCAGGGATTCAACTCGGTGATCCGGCCGGCTCGTCGATCGGCCTCAGTATCACCCAGGGCAACCTGATGATCGGGATCCCCGACACCCTGATCGAACAGGCAATCCGGGGTGACGTCGAACCGCTTTCCGGCAGCGCCGAGTACAAGCGGCTGGCGTCCGGATTCCCCGCCAGCAGTTCGTCGATCAGCTACAGCAGGCAGAGCACTCAGGTCCGCTTTCTCTACGACCTGCTCCGATCAGGTGCCTTCCCGCCGGGTGCTCCGGGTGCCGGATTCCCCGGGGCCGACGCCCAGGGACCGATCCCGCTGGACTTCAAGAAACTGCCCCCCTTCGAGACAATCGAAAAGTACATGCTCTCCTCGGGGGGCTACATCATCCCCGACAAGAACGGGGCGGTCTACGTCGGCTTCTCGCCAAGGAAAACCACGACCTCGAAGTAGTCTCGCCTCCGTGATTCGACACCCCGCCACCACACGCCGGGCCTCGGAACCTCACCGTGAGTCCGGTGTTCAATTCTCTTGACCTGTTTCGAACCCGAACCGGACGCCGACCATGCTGGACCGATTGCTTCGCTGTGACCGTCGCCTGCTGACCGCCCTGCTGGTCATCCCGCTGTCGCTGTCGGCCGACGCCCAGGAGCGGAACCCGGCCGCCGCCGGGATCCGCAAGGACTCGGAAAAACCTGCGAGGCCGAGCGACAACCGCGCCTCGCTCTTCGATCAACTCGACCAGAACAAGGATGGGGTGCTTGTGGTCGACGAGTTGACCGAGGACCAGGCCAAGGCTTTCGGCCGCCTGCTCCGGATTGCAGACCGCAACAAGGACGGGCGTCTGACACGTCCAGAGTTCCTCTCCTACCTTGAAGCCGACAGGCCCGCCCCCGCCGACGGGCCTGGCCGGCGTGAGCCAAGGCCGCAGCGGAGAGTCAACGCTGCCCCGGACGGGGCCTTCGAGAGATTTGACCGCAACAAGGACGGCAAGCTGGTTCCCGAGGAGTTTCCCGAACCGGCCCGTGAACGGATCACCAGCTATCTCAAGCAACTCGGCAAGGACGGGCTCTCCCGCGAGGACTTCGCGGCGATGTACCGGGGGCGACAGGTCAGCAGGGGGCAGGAGAATCGCAACAGGCCCGGTGACCGCGGGCAACGCGAACGGGCCAACGAACAGGCTCGACGAGAACAGTTCTTCGACCGGCTCGATCGTGACAAGGACGGAACACTGACCGAAAAGGAGTTCCCCGAAGGCTCGCGGGGACTGTTCACCTTCCTGGCCCGCCGGCTGGAGAAGAGGCCGGGCGAGTCGATCAGCAAGCAGGAATTCCTTGCCTCGATGCCCTCCGGACCAGCCAACCAACGCCGTCCCGAACCGAACGCACCGGGCCAACCGGGCGACCAGCCCCGCCGCGGTGGACCTCCCGGAACCGAACGCGGCCCGTTGCTCATCCGCGTTCTCGACCTCAACCGCGACGGTCGACTCAGCCGTGAGGAATTCGCCAGGGCTGCCGAGCAATTCGAACAACTCGACAGCAACAGCGACGGACAACTCGATCCCAGGGAACTCTTCGGAGGTTCACGTTCCGGCTCACGATCGGGCACGCGACCGGGTTCGAGATCCGGTGGACGTCCCGCGGCGGGACCGGACGCCCGGCCGGATTCGAGACCCGGTGACCGTCCCAACGCTCGACCGGGAACCCGTCCCCGCCGTCCGCGACGACCCGAATCGGCTCAACCGGCCGATGCCCCGAACAACCAGAAGGCCTCCCCGCGGGGGCGGCTCTTCGGACGACTCGACCGAAACAGCGACGGGATGATCCAGGCTGAGGAGATACCAGCCTCGTTGCGTGATCGGCTGAAGACGTTCGATGCCGACGGCGACGGGAACCTCTCTCCCACGGAATTCAGCCGTGGGCTGAGGCAGCAACCCCCCGTGCCCACCGAACGGTCTGAAGACCGATAGCAAGGGGGCCTGGGGCAGACACCGGATGGGGCGATCCTGGCGAGACCGGCTGGCGTTCTTCCGCCAGGTCCGCGAACACTACCACACGACCGGCGCGATCGCGCCGTCGAGCCGGTTCCTGGCGCGGGCCCAGGCGGAACCGCTGGCGAGCTTGAAGGCGCGGGTCGGGCGACCGGTGCGGGTGCTGGAGGTGGGTCCGGGAACCGGGGCGGTGACCCGCCGGATCGTCCAACTGCTCGAACCCGACGACACGTTCGATTTGGTCGAGATCAACCAGGCCTTCGCCGACCTGCTCCAACGGCGTTTCACCGACGACCCCGCGTTCACGCCGCTGTCCGGCTCGGCCCGCGTCCACGCGGTGCCACTGCAGGAATTCTCCTCCGAGGCCCCCTACGACGTGATTGTCTCCGGATTGCCGATGAACAACTTCTCGTCCGAACTCGTCGAGGAACTCTTCGAAGCCTACTTCAGGCTGCTCGCCCCCGAGGGAACTCTGTCGTACTTCGAATACATCTGCATGCGGCCATTACGGAAACTGGTTTCGGGACGGGCGGACCGGGAGCGGGTGAACCGGCTTGCCGAGATCATGGGACGTCACTGCCGGCAGAGGCGGGTGCGGACCAGTTGGGTCCTGGTCAACCTCCCGCCCGCCTGGGTCCAGCATCTCTCGGGAACCGTCATCACGGCGGCGAGTTGAGACTCGAGGCGGACCTCGATCGCCACCGACAGGACTGCTTGCCGCCTCGGCGATCGGCTGTTCTAATCGCGGCCGATGAACGGGTGGGGACAAAACGGCTGGACCGGCGGCCAGTACAGCCTGTGGCGGCTGCTGCTGGGCCTGGGAGTCCTGTCGCTGGCCGTCTGCCAACTGGCCGCCTCCGGGGGCGACCCGGTCACGCTGCTCACCGCCGTCACCGCGTTGGTGCTGTCGATCGCGGTGGTTGTCGGCTGGTGGGACAGCCCGGCCGCGGCCCTGCTGGCCACGCTGACGGCCGGGCTGGTCGTCCAGGATTCCGACCTGTCACTTCGACTGTGGCCGCTGGTCGCCATGCTGGTGCTGCACGCGGTGGCTCCACTGGCACCGTTCGGATCTCGGATGGCTCGGGGCCGGGTCGACCCCGACGGCGGTTGGCGGTTGCCCGTGTGGTTGTACGTGGGCAGTTGGATCGTGCTGCTGACGGCCACCGTGCTGGCTGTCTTCGACACGCATCCCGATGGAATCACCTGGACCGACCTGGCCAACCGGGCCGGAGTGGTGACCGCCACCATCCTGGCCCCGGCACCCCGGACCCGTCGCCTGGCCTGGCTGATCGTGGGATTGACCTGGATCGGTGTGTGCTGGACCGGTGTGGCGGACTGGTGGCTGGCCGGGCTGGTCCCGGCCTGGCTGTTGTCCAGCGACCCCGGCTGGGTCCCCGGCGGCAGCCACCGGCACGACCGACCGGGACCGGCCTGGCTGTTCTACGACGGCCACTGCGGCCTGTGTCACCGCTGTGTCCGGCTGGTGCTGGCCGAGGATCGACGCGAGGACACGATTCGACTGGCACCTCTGCAGGGAGCCGCATTCTCGGAGATGGTCGAGGAGTCGGTGCGGGAGCGATTGCCCGACAGCATCGTGTTGGTCACGCCCACCGGCCGGGTCCTGTGCCGCTCGGCCGCGATACTCGAACTCGGCCGCCTGCTCGGGGGCTGCTGGCGGTTGGCTGCCGGCTTCGCCCGTCTGATCCCCCGTCCCCTGGCCGACCTCGCCTATCGCCTGGTGGCCGCGATTCGGCACCGCCTGTTCGGGCGTCCCACCGAGGCGTGTCCACTGATTCCCGCCGAGTTGCGAGAGCGATTTGACCTGCGGTACGACGAGTGATTTGGAGCGGGGGCTCTGCTAGACTGATGGTTCGCGCCCGACTTCATCGACGTCGAACGAACTCCAACGGCCACTCAACACGGAACCCACAACATGGCAGCTCCTTCGATTGTCCCCGGTGAAACCCGGATCGGCTGGATCGGCACGGGCGTGATGGGTGGCAGCATGGTCGGCCACCTGATCGACGCCGGCTTCCAGGCCACCGTCTACTCGCGGACCCGCGACAAGGCCGAACCGGTGCTCGCCAAGGGAGCCGAGTGGGCCGATTCGCCCAGGGCCGTCGCCGAGGCATCGGACGTGATCTTCGCGATCGTCGGATTCCCCAGCGATGTCCGCGAGGTGATGCTGGGTGAAAATGGGGCACTGGCCGGCTCGAAGTCCGGCAACGTGCTGGTCGACATGACCACCAGCGAGCCGTCGTTGGCGGTCGAGATCCACGAGGCGGCCCAGGCCCGTGGCGTGCACAGTGTCGACGCCCCGGTCTCGGGTGGCGACGTCGGCGCCAAGAACGGGACCCTCTCGATCATGATCGGCGGCGACGCCGAAGTGGTCCAGGCCCTGCAGCCCTGCTGGGACGCGATGGGCGGCACGATCGTGCACCAGGGCGGAGCCGGAGCCGGGCAGCACACCAAGATGGTCAACCAGATCCTGATCGCCACCAACATGATCGGAGTCTGCGAGGCCCTGCTGTACGGGCAGCAGGCCGGGCTCGACCTGCCAACGGTCCTGGAATCAGTCGGCGGCGGCGCCGCCGCCAGCTGGTCGCTGTCCAACCTCGGGCCCCGGATCATGGACAACAACTTCGATCCCGGATTCTTCGTCGAACACTTCATCAAGGACATGGGCATCGCGTTGTCCGAGGGCAAAACCCTGGGACTCTCGCTGCCGGGACTGGCCCTCTCGCACCAGCTCTACCTGGGCCTGCAGGCGCAGGGTCACGGGCGAGACGGGACCCACGCGCTGGAACTGTCGCTAGCGTCCGGTTCGGGTGTCGACTGGAAGAGCCGCTAGAAACCCAACGGGACCACTCGAAGCGGTTCACGCCCCGGGGGCAGTCCGGGGGTTCGTGAAGAGGTGGAAAGGGTAGAGGATGGGAAACAAGGGTGAACAATTCGCCGGACTGACCGTGGCGCTGGTGACGCCGTTTGCCGACGGGGAAATCGACAAGGCGGCCCTGAGAGCACTGGTCGACTTTCACGCCGAATCGGGCACCGACTGCATCAGCCCGGTGGGGACGACCGGTGAAAGTCCCACGCTGTCGCACGACGAGCACGAACAGGTGATCCGGATCGTCTGCGAACAGGCGGCCGGACGAATCCCGGTCATGGCCGGGACCGGGTCCAACAGCACGACCGAAGCGATCCGGTTGACGAGGTTCGCCCAGTCGGTCGGAGCCGACGCGGCACTGATGGTCGCTCCGTACTACAACAAGCCGACCCAGAGCGGATTCTTCGAACACTACAAGGCGGTGGCCGAGGCAGTCGATCTGCCGATCGTGCTCTACAACATCCCCGGCCGCACGGCCAAGAACATGGAGCCCGAGACGATCGCCCGTATCGGCGAACTGGACAACATCGTGGCGGTCAAGGAATCGACCGGCTCGATGGACCAGGCCTCCCAGGTCCTGGCCATCTCCGACCTCACGGTGCTTTCCGGAGACGACAGCCTGACCCTGCCGCTGCTGTCGATCGGTGGCAGCGGAGTCGTCTCGGTCGTCGGCAACATCATCCCCGACGACGTCAAGGCGATGCTGGTGGCATTCGAGAACGGAGACCTCGCCGAGGCCCAGAAGTGGCACGCGCGCCTGTTCCCCCTCTGCCGAGACCTGCTCGGGCTGGCCACCAACCCGATCCCGATCAAGGCCGCGATGGGCCTCCTGGGACGTGACACCGGCGAAGTGCGGCTGCCGATGACTCCACTGGCCTCCGAAGAACTGGCCGACCTCAAGACAACTCTCTCCGGTTACGGTCTGTTGTCGGCAGCCGGCTGACGTGGCAGAATCGAAGGCTCAACAACTCGAGTGTCGGGGAGGCTGGCGGTGATCTTCAAGTTCGGCAAAAAGGGCAAGAAGGGTTCCGACGGACAGGGCGACGACGTCGAGGTTGAACTGATCCGGTTTCAGGGTGAGTTCGACGTGAAAGCCAACGAGAAACTGGTTCGCGTCGCCTTCGAACCGCTGAAGGAACTTCTGACCGACGGGTTGACCCGTCGAGCCGAGACGATTCGCATCGATCCCAAGGGGGACCGGGCCACGATCGGCTTCCTGATCGACGGGGTTCCCGTTCCCGCCGGTCGAATCCCCCGCCAGCGGGCCCACGCCGTGACCCAGATGATCAAGGTCCTGGCAGGGATGGATGCCGCCGACCGCGGCAAGCCACAGGCCGGGGAAGTCAAGGCGTCACTTGCTGATGACGAGTACGAATTGAGCGTGTTCACGCTGCCGATCGCCGGTGGACTGGAACGGCTGACCGTCCACGTCCGCAACCTCGATGAAAAACTCGAAAAGCCCGAAGAAATCGGGATGACCAACGAGTTGAAGTTGAAGATCCGTGAGTTGACCGCCGACGAGCGGGGCGTATTCCTGGTCAGTGGCCCGACTCGTAGCGGCGTCACCACCACCCTGTACGCCTCGGTTCGTGGTCTCGACGTCTACCTCCGAGACATCCAGACGATCTGTTTCACCGAGGACCGCGAACTGATCAACATCACGAAGTTCGAGACGAAAGCCGGAGACGAACTCGAGGAATCGCTCAGGCGGTGCGTCCGCGTCGAACCCGACGTGATCCTGCTGGACCCGGTCCTCGACGCTGATGTCGCCAAGGTGATCGTCGGCTTCCACGACAAGGTCACCTTCATGACCGAGATCGCCTCTGCCGACGCCGCGACGGGACTGCTGCAATGGTCCGAATGGATCGGCGATCCCGCGCTCGCTGCGGCGTCGCTCAGCGGAGCCGTCAGCCAGAAGCTGATCCGAAAACTCTGCAACGAATGCAAGGAAGCCTACAAGCCCAACCCGAAGCTGCTGAAGAAGATCGGGCTCGACCCCGAAGAAACTCCGGTGCTGTACCGCAAGGCTCAGCCGCCGGTGGAAATCCAGCGCGGGGAGGAAATCGAACCGTGCCTCCCGTGCAATGACACCGGATACTTCGGCCGGGTGGCGATCTTCGAGTACATCGACGTGAACGAGGAAATCCGGCAGTTGATCGCCGCCGGAGCCGATGCCGGGAAGTTGAGGGCCCAGGCCCGCACGGACGAGATGCTCACGCTGCAGAAGGACGCGATGCGGCTCGTCGCCGATGGCACGACGTCGCTCGAAGAACTGCAGCGGGTGTTCAAGACCTGATGAATCGGCTGTTGCCGCAGCAACGTGTTAAAATTTTCCGGTTTTGCCGAAGATTCTGGTTGTGACGGCCGATCTGAGTAATGGCCGGCGCGTGTCGGTCGATTTGATCCCCCCGGCTCGAACAGCGGCCAGAATCGAGGCCTCACATGATGACTACCAGAAAGCGTCTCGCCAGCGGTCTGATCCTGCTGGCCGCCGTGGGAGCCTCCGGCCTGACCGGTTGCCAGACCACCGTCGGGGGACAGACCCTGCCGTCGGGCTACTACCTCCGAGACGATGTCCAGTACTTCCCGGCCGGCCCTGAGTTCATACTCCACAACACCGAGCGAGCCTACCAGCAGAGACAGGAGCAACAGGACTTCGGTGACGACGTCCAACCCTGATCGGCCAGTACCGATCCCACCCCACGTTTTCCCACAGTGAATCTCCTCTCCCCCTACTCCCGGTCACGCTCCGGCAACAGGCGATGACTCGGGCGAACTCCGTCAGCCCACCGCGGGCCGATTGACGTTGTTCGTCGGGGGGGACGAGCCCCTCGCAGCCGACAAGCGATGGCACACCGGCACCCCGGACGCCGGAACGAGCCCGCCTGCTGGTCTGCGAGGGGGTTCCTTTTTTCCGACCAGCGGCGCAACGCTTGCAGCCGCCGTCGCCGCCTGGCCACAATCACGGCCCCGCCGTCCCACCACGAGACGGTCTCCCGGCGGGTGATGCTCCACCTCCCCACGAGGCCCACCGATGCGGACCCGCCACCTGTCCCTCGCCTGCTGCGCCCTGGTCGTCGCTCAGTCTCTGGTCGACGCCGATGTCAAGAGCCTGCTGGAGTCGAAGATCCTCAGCCCGGGAACCGCACAGCAGGAGGTCATCTCGTTCACCGAGAGCCGGGTGCCGCCGATGCCGGTGATCGACTCGAAACAACAGTGGGAAGCCCACGCCGGGATACTCCGACAACGCGTGCTCGACGAGGTCATTTTTCGTGGCGAGGCGTCAGCCTGGCGAAAAGCCAAGGCCGGAGTGGTGTGGATGGAGACGATTTCCGGAGGGCCGGGTTGCCGAATCCGCAAGGTCCGCTTCGAGGCTCTGCCCGGGCTGTGGATCCCCGCATTGCTCTACGAACCCGAAGGACTCGACAAGTCTTCCGGACGCATCCCCGTGGTGCTCAACGTCAACGGCCACGATCGCCCCGATGGCAAGGCGGTCCGGTACAAGCAGATCCGCTGTATCAACCAGGCCCGTCGCGGCATGCTGGCGTTGAACGTCGAGTGGCTGGGGATGGGGCAGTTGCACACACCCGAGTACGGTCACTACCTGATGAACCAACTCGACCTCTGCGGCACCAGCGGCCTGGCCCCCTTTTATCTCTCGATGTCCCGCGGCATCGACCTGCTGCTTTCGCACCCCAACGCCGATCCCCGCCGGGTCGCCGTCACGGGGCTCTCGGGTGGGGGCTGGCAGACGATCACCATCAGCGCTCTCGACACCCGGGTCACGCTCTGTGACCCCGTTGCCGGCTACTCCAGCTACCTCACCCGCACCCGCAATTTCTCGGACCTGGGCGACTCGGAACAGACACCCTGCGACCTCGCCACCGTCGTCGACTACTCGCACCTGACCGCAATGCTGGCGCCCCGACCGACCCTGTTGACCTTCAACGCCACCGACAACTGCTGTTTCGCCGCCGGCCACGCTTTGCCCCCCCTGCTGGCCGCCGCCCGTCCGATCTTCAAGCTCTACGGCAAGCGCCGCAACCTCTGGGCTCACGTCAACTTCTCGCCCGGCAACCACAATTTCGGGCAGGACAACCGGGAGGCGCTTTACCGGATGTTCGGGGCGCATTTCTTCCCCGAACGGACCGACTACGACTCCCGCGAAATTGACGTCAGCGACCAGGTGAAAACCAAGGAACAACTCCACGTGGCCATCCCCGACAACAACGCCACGTTCGTCTCGCTCGCCAGGCAGATCGCCTCGTCCCTTCCCCGACACCCGGAAACCCCCGCCGCCGACGCCACGCCGGCAGCCCGCAGCAAATGGCAGGCCGAGTCCCGCAAGAGACTGGCCACGGTGATCCGAACACGTCCGATGAAACTGGGAGCCACCCTGGTCGACGAGAAGATCGAGGGTGAGGGCAACGCTCAGACCCGGGCGATTCTGTGGAAGCTGAGGCTTGGTGGCGAATGGACTGTGCCGGTGGTGGAACTGGTTCGAGGTGAGCCGAAGGCCACGTCGCTGCTGGTGGCCGACAAGGGCCGTGCCTCGGTGGCCGACGCGGCCGAAGAACTTCTCTCGGGCGGACACCGAGTGATCGCCGTCGATCCGTTCTATCTCGGCGAATCGGCAATCGGTGGTCGCGACTTCCTGTTCGCCCTGATGGTCGCCACCGTCGGTGACCGGGCCCTGGGCCTGCAGGCCCGCCAGTTGCAGGCGGTCGCGAAGTGGATCCACAAGCAACACGGGCAACCGGTCCGCCTGGTCGCTCACGGCTCCCGCACGTCGGTGGCCGCGCTGATCGCCACGGGTCTCGAACCCAGGTCGATCGGCGAACTTCAACTGCACGGGTGCTACAAGAGCCTCAAGCAGGTGATCGACTCGAAGCTGGGAGTGAACCGGGCGCCCGAGCTGTTCTGCTTTGGGCTGCTCGAGCAGTTCGACATCCCGCAACTCGAAGCGATGGTGGCACCACGGCCGCTGACCAGCCGTTAGCCCCTACCCGATCAACGGCCAGATCGGCTGGCCGATCACGACGTGGTGTGGCCGGCCGGTGGCGTCGGAAATCGTCGTCTCCGAAGGCACCCCCAGCAGGTGGTACAGCGTCGCCACGAAATCCTTGGGATCATGCGGATTCGAGGCCGGGTAGGCGGCCGAATCGTCGGAGGCGCCGTAGATGGTCCCCGCGCGGGCACCGGCGCCGGCCATCGCCAGCGAGTAGACCCACGGCCAGTGGTCCCGGCCGGCATTCTTGTTGATCTTGGGTGTTCGCCCGAACTCGGCATTGACCACCACGAGCGTCTCATCGAGCATCCCTCGCTGGTCGAGATCCTCGATCAATGCGGTCAACGACTGGTCAAGCGTCGGGGCCAGCGAGTCCTTCATCTTGGAGAAGTTCTTGCTGTGGGTGTCCCAGCTGCCACGGGGAGTGTGGCAGTAGCTGATGTTGACCAGCGGCACGCCCGCCTCGGCCAGCCGTCGGGCCAACAGGCACCGCTGGCCGAACTCGGTCTTGCCGTACCGGTCTCGCAGTTCCTGCTTCTCGCTGGCCAACGCGAACGCGTTGCGGGTCTTGGGGGATGCGAGCAGGTTGAAAGCCCGCTGGTAGAAGCTGTCGAGGTTTCGAGCCCCGGCGACCTCGTCGATCAGGCCCCGCTGACGGTCGAACTGGGCCAGCAGGTCGCGACGGCCGGTCAACCGGACCGAGGTCAGGTCGTCGTTAGGCCGGATGGCCTGGATGCGGACGTCCGGATCGCGCAACGGCTGATCGACGACGAAACTGCTGTGACGGGCTCCGAGCAAACCGGGCACCTGGCCGTGGAGCACGGTGCCGTTGCTGCGACGCATCAGCGGGCCGACGCGGACCCACGTCGGCAGGTCGCCTCGGGCCGGGTGAACGGCATCCAGCACGGCGCCCACCGGCGGGAAATCCGTACCGGCGGGCGGAAAATCGCCACGGGACCGGAACTCGCGAGGATGCGCGTGTCCGGTCTGGGCCGGCAGGCAGGCCTGCACGTGATTCGGGTTTTCGTGGCTCATCGAACGGACGATGGCCAGCCGGTGTGCCATCCGTGCCGTCCGCGGCAGCACTTCGCTGAACCGGATACCGGGCAGACTGGTCGCGATCGCCCCGAACTCACCACGGACCGCCGACGGGCCCTCGGGCTTCGGGTCGAAGGTCTCCTGCTGGGGGTGCCCCCCGTGCAGAAACATCATGATCACCGTCTTGGCACGCCCGAAGGTTGTTCGCGTGCCATCAGCCGCCGTCGCCTCTCGCGCCCGGAACAACTCCGGCAGGGTCAATCCGGCCCCCCCCAACCCACCGATCCTCAGGGCCTCGCGGCGAGTCATCCGCTGCCAGGCGCGGAATCCGCTGCAACCGGTCGATGATGGTGATTCGGAACGGGTCACGAAGCTGGTCCTTCCAAAAGCATTCTACCCACTGATGGGATCGGCAACAAATGGAGTTCACTCCAACACAGGCCGCCGAACCGGATCTTTCCGCCTGACATTGAAATGCCGCCACTTCGTCATCGCCCGCGAGAGAGGCTGACACAACCGTCGGCCGTCAACGGTCTCAGGCCAAGATGTCGTGCACCACGCGACCGTGAACATCGGTCAGGCGGAAGTCGCGGCCCGAATAGCGGTAGGTCAACTGCGTGTGATCCAGCCCCAGCAGGTGCAGGATCGTCGCGTGCAGGTCGTGGATGCTGACCGGCCTGTCGACCGCGTGGTAACCGAATTCGTCGGTCGCCCCGTAACCGAACCCCGACTTCACCCCGCCGCCGGCCAACCAGAAGGTGAACCCCTGGGCGTGGTGGCCTCGCCCGGTGCCGTTTTGCCGTTCGGGGGTCCGACCGAACTCGGTACTCCAGACCACCAGAGTGTCCTCGAGCAGGCCACGCTGTTTCAGATCAGCGATCAGCCCCGAGATCGGCTTGTCACAACTGCGGGCATTCGATTCGTGAGCACCCTTGAGGTTGGAATGCTGATCCCACCGGCCGCCGCGGCCACCGGTGTGAGCCACGTGGACAAACCGCACTCCACGCTCGACCAGCCGACGGGCCAACAGCAATTCGCGTCCGTAGTTTTCGGTCGTCTTGTTGTCGATCCCATACAGCCTGTGGGTCGCCTGGGACTCCTGGCCCAAATCCATCACCTCGGGTGCCGCCTGCTGCATGCGGAAAGCCAGCTCGAACGACGTGATGCGAGCCTCCAGCGTGCTGTCGGCACCGGCCTGCTGCTGTTCGCGGTTCGAAGCGGCGATGAAGTCGATCAACCTCCGCTGCTCGGTGGCCGACCTGGCGGCACGGATATTGCGAATCCGTGACTGGGCCACCGGCTGCCGGTTGGTGCCAATCATCGTTCCCTGGTTGGACGCCGGCAGGAAAGCGGACCCGAAGTTTCGTTGTCCACCGTAGGTCAACGGCGGACAGATGGTGACAAAACCCGGCAGATCATCGGCCATGGAACCCAGGCCGTAGTTGATCCACGACCCGATGCTCGGACGCATCAACGTCTGCGACCCGGTGTGGAGTTCGAGTGTCGCGGGAGTGTGCGCATTGTTGTTGCTGTACATCGAGTACAGGAAACAGAGATCGTCCATCCGCGTGTTCGTCTCGCGAAACAGTTCGCTGCCCCACAGGCCACTGTGCCCGTGCTGGCGGAAACGCCATGGCGGCTGCATGAGCTTCTGCAGCCCCTGGTTGAACTTGTTTCGCCCGGTGTTGATCGAGGCGGGCAGTGTCTGCCCATCGCGGCGGATCAGCGACGGCTTGTAGTCCCACGAGTCGATATGGGAGCACCCGCCGTGCATGTAGAGGAAGATGACCTGCTTGGCTCGCGCCGGGAAATGCGTCCGACGAAGCCCCTGAGCCTCGCCGGCCCCCAGGGACTCGGAAGTGGCCAGCGCTGACATCGCCAGTCCGCCAAAACCACAGGCGGCGCGGGACAGCCACTCGCGGCGGCTCAGGCCGGACAACTCACGACGGGTGACTGATCGAAGACTTCTCATCTGCCCCTAGTCTACAAAAAGGAACTCGTTGAGACTAAACAAAGCCCAGGACAGGGACACCCAGGCCTCCCGCGAACTCCCCCCCGCGGATTTGCGGGACACTGCCAGGAACTTGCCGGCACGGACCCGTTCCAACGCCGTCGGAGGCCGCGACAGCACCAGCCACCACGCCCGCTCGATCTGCCGCCCCTGGTCATCGGAAACGGCCAGCACCCGGTCAGCCAGCCCCTGCGAGCGTTCCCGCACAAACGGGTTGTTCAACAGGAACAGCGCCTGGTGAGCCACCGTGGTGTTGGATCGTCGCGAAGTGATCGAGTTGGGGTCTCCCACGTCAAACAACTCCATCATCTCCTGCAATGTCGTTCTCACCACCGGCATGTAGAGACTGCGGCGGCGTGTCCGGAAATTGGCCGTCTCGCTGTTGGCGTCATCGACGCTGAAGACCTTCGGTTTCCACGACTGGAACGTCCCGAACATCTGGGAGTCCAGTGCACCGGACGCCACCAGCATCGCGTCCCGGAACGGCTCGGCTTCGAGACGACGACGACTCATCCGCCACAGCAACCGGTTGTCGGCATCCACGGCCATCGCCGCCTTCCGGGACAGGCTGGACTGCCGGTACACCGATGACAGCATGATCCGCCGATGCAGCCGCTTCAGCGACCAGCCGTCCCGAACGAAACTGGCCGCCAGGTGATCCAACAGGCGGGGATGCGACGGTTCTTCGCCCAGTTGACCGAAGTTGTCGGGTGTCTGCACCAGGCCCTCGCCGAAGTGCCATTGCCAGACCCGGTTGACCATCACCCGGGCGGTCAGCGGATGCTGGGGACGCGTGATCCAGCGTGCCAGTTCGAGCCGTCCGCTGGTCCGATCGGGGATCTTCGTGGCCGGCTGATCCGGATCCCGCAGAACCACCGGAACGCCCCGGGACACCAGTTGGCCCAGGCGACGGGTGTCTCCGGCAACGTGGACCCGAAGATCGGCCGGCTTCTTGTCGTCAAAGGCCACCATGGCCGAAACCGGAACCGGGAACCGGACCTCTGCCAACCGCCGCGACTCCGCCTGCAGTGACGCCAGTTCCTTGCGCTGAGCAGGATCGTAGAACGAATGCGCATCCGTGTCGGGCTTCAACGGCCCGTCCTTGGCCGACAATCTCCTGGCCAACTCCGGGCTGTCAAGATCCACCTGGGAGCGAACCTGCTCGACGGTCTGCGGGAAGTCCCTGGTGAGTGGATGCAGTGTCGATGCCTTCCGGCCGGCGGCATCCACCAGTTCGCGGGACAACCGCCTCGCAAGGCTGGGGACCAGGCGATGAGTCTTCAGCAGTTCTTCCACCGAGGGAGCACCATCCCGGCGAGTCCGTTTGCGCTCCACCGCCGCAACGTTTTTTGGCTGGTCCCCGCGACCTCCCTGCTGGAACAGCCTGGTGACCTCCGCCGCATTCAGCACCCGGTCCCAAATGGCCACGTCATCGAGATCTCCAGCAAAACCGTTCGTCGACGCTCCGAGTCGCAACGACACCGGCGCACCGAAATCGGCAACCGAACTGACAGCCTTGATCGGGGTCCGGCCCACCGTTCGACCATCGAGATACATGAGCCCGTCGGCATCCCGATCGGAGGTCACGACCAGATGATGCCACTTCCCGTCGACCAGCAACGGGAGCTGGTTCGACGACGGCTTGATGTCCACCGATGACGTCCCGCTGTAATGCCTGAGGTAGACACCGTTGTAGCCACCCGGCCGCAACGCGATGAACCAGATCGCCTTTGACTTGAACGTCGCCGCGACGACCGAATCCGCCGACTTGGGCGTGTAGCCCCTTGGCGCCCGAATCCAGATCGAGACGCTGAAGTCGCCATTCTTCGCGAACGCCAATGGCTGGAGAGCTTTCGCATCGACCTCGACGACCCGTCCGGTCGCGAACCGCAGAGCCCGCCCGACCTGCCCGTCCTCGACCCGGGTGGGAACTTTGTCGGGTGCCTGGGGCGAGACATTGGCCAGGCGACCACTGGGACCGACCGTCGCAGCCACCGTTTTTCCGGATGCCGCGTCGAACGGCCAGTGAGCCACGGCGGCCCGATCGCCGCGCGTGTGATAGATGGCGGCGGCAGCCAGCAGGTACTCGGGCAGCCGTTTTCTCGCATCGTCGATCAACCGCTTGTTGCCAGCGGTGACGATCTTCGAGATCGCCGCCGCCACGGCTTTCGTCTCGGCGGAATGACGGTCCCGCGCCCGGCTGAGAGACGGCGGCTCGAGTGTCCGTTCGGGCCAGTACGAGGGATTCTTGTCCATGTCCCGCAACGAAACCGTGCTGCGAAAGATCCCGGCCAGCGCGTAATAATCGGTGGTCAGAATCGGGTCGAACTTGTGGTCGTGACAACGTGCACATGCCAAAGTCAGCCCCAGCAGAGCCCGCCCCAGGACGTCGATCTGGTCATCGACCACGTCCATGGCCATCAGTTCCTTGTCCTGGGTGCCCAACCCCTTCGGAGCCAGGGTCAGCAACCCGGTCGCCAGCAGCCGATCCACCTCCCGCTGGTCTTCGGAGGCGGGTTCCAGCAGGTCACCGGCGAGTTGTTCGATCAGGAATCGGTCGTAGGGAGTGTCCCGGTTGAAGGCGCGGACCACGTAGTCGCGGTAACGCCAGGCAGTGGGGTACACGTAATCGAATCCGCCACCGTTGGTGTCGGCGTAGCGGACGATATCCAGCCAGTGACGCGCCCACCGTTCGCCGTACCGCGGCGAGGCCAGCAACCGGTCGATCACGCGCGCGAAGGCGCCCGGAGCCCGGTCGGCCTCGAACGCCCGGACCGCCCCGGGCGTCGGGGGCAACCCCCAGAGACCAAAAGTCGCACGGCGAATCCACGTCCGGCGATCGGCCTCCGATGAGGGCGGCAGGTTCTCTTCTACCAGGCGGGCCAGGATGTACCGGTCGATCGGTGACCGCGACCACCGGTCACCGGAAACCGCCGGCGGGTGCCCCGGATCCAGCGGCAGAAACGACCACCAGTTGCGGTCGTCGGCCGTGATCGCGTCCCCGTCCTGGCGAGTCCCCTTGCCGCCGACTCCGGGCACAACGGCCCCGTTCTTGATCCACGTGACCAGTTCCAGCACCTGGGAACCTTCCAGCGGAGCATCCGGCGGCATCCGCTTCTTGCCGCGACGCCGGATGGCCTGCACGATCAGGCTGCCGGTCGGGTTGCCCGGCACCACGACCGGTCCCGAACGTCCCCCGGCCATCAGTCCCCGGACCCGGACCAGGTCGAGCCCCGCCTTGGGTTTCTGGCCCGAGTGACACTTGCCGCAGCGGGACACCAACAACGGCCGGATCTTCCGTTCGAATCGCTCCAGTTCGGCAGATCGTTCAGCCGCCGCCGCCGATGACGAACCGGCCAGGCCCAGCACCACGACCGCCACGCAAACGGCGGCAGTTCGGATCCAGTCGCCAGCCCGTTTCAGCACCACGCTGCTCCCACAATCCACTCGGACCACCTGCGAGTCACCTTGATTCTGACGTCCGTTGCCGGCCAATCCAATCCTCGAGAATCTCTGTGGAACCGGCACGATTGCCCCTGGAGCGGTCAACCAGGTGCAGATCCTGGGCACGAACCAAACGACGGACCAACCCGTCGTGGTCAGCATCGCCCCCGTCCGGATCGGCGACCGACGGGTGAATCATCACGCAGTCCCACTTCTGGTACGAGAAACTCAGCGAGTAGTTCATGATCCAGGAGTAGGAGTTGATGAACTCCTCTCCCGACGCGGCACCGGCGGTCCGCGGCACGGCGACCAGCACGAGGTCGGGTTTCATCAG
The DNA here is from genome assembly GCA_963582065.1 of Planctomycetota bacterium. Taxonomy (GTDB): domain Bacteria; phylum Planctomycetota; class Planctomycetia; order Planctomycetales; family Planctomycetaceae; genus UBA8437. The sequence continues at coordinate 86,776 of CAUZRQ010000006.1, forward strand.
CCGCACCCGTTTCGCCGCCTCCTGCTCGATCTTCTTGAGCGACTGCCCCTCGACGGGCCAACGGGTCACCTCGACCTGGGCACCGGGCTTGAGCTTCCGCAGCACGCCGGCGATCGATGTGTCGTAGGGCGGCATCGCCAGCACGCGGATCGGTCGACCGGCCTTCAACAGCGACAGCGTACGTGGAATGGCCGGTTCGATGGGATGAACATCCGCCAGGCTGACGCGGCGACCGGTGATCGTGCGGGCGAGTTGACGGGCAATCCGACGATGGCCATCCATGTTGGGGTGAATCTGATCGCTCATCAGCAACCGCCAGTCCCCGCGATCGTGATGCCGCATCGCATCGAACCCGCGGTAACAATCGCAGACGGGCACCTTCAACTCGCGGCCGACCGCTCGAACGACATCGCAGTACTCGACCAGCCGATCGGTCGGTCGACGGGGCGTATCGATCACGTTGTTGGGAGTCGCCAGCACGACCTCGGCTCCGATCTTCCGGCATCTGCCGACGATGGTGACGAGGTTCTTCCGGTAATCGGCCGGCGACACCCGTGTCATGTCATTGAGCCCGAACATCACGGTGACGATGTCGGGCTTGTGAGCCAGAACGTCCTTGTCGAACCTCGACAGCCCGTCGGCAGTCGTGTGCCCGCTGATGCCGGCGTTGATCGCCTGCACCCTGGTTCCGGGCACGGCCGCTTCGAGCGCCAGCCCGAGCATGGCCGTGTAGGCCCGGCGGCTGCCGGTGTGGTAGTAGACACCGGTCACGCTGTCGCCGAAGCAGACGACGCGGACGGGACGATCGGCCCGCAGCATCCGTTGACGAATCCGCGAACCGTGACCCAGAGACGTCTCGACCGCGGGCAGCATCGTCGTGGCCAGCACGCGGTGACCGACGGGGTTGGGATGACACCCGTCGGTCGTCCAATCTCGCAGCGTGACACCGTCCTTTTTTGCCTTCGACCACCGGGCGAAGTGATCGACCAACGGCACGCGCCACATGGCCGCGACCTCGCGACAGGCCTCGACATACTTTTCGAGCTTCACGTTGGGGTGCTCGCCGACGCCATTGGGCTTCGCGTCATCAGCCCACCGCGGCTCGGTCATCAGGACCGGCATGATGTCTCGACGGAGCAACTCGGTGACCAGACGAACCAGGTTGTCCCGGTAGCGATCCCGGGACAGCCGACTGGCCGTCTTTCCTCGGTCGACATAGCTGTCGTTGGTGCCGTACATGATCGTGACCACGTCCGGCTGCAGGGCCAGGACCTTCTGGAGTCTCGTCAGCGCCTGGTCGGTCCGCTCGCCGCCGATCCCGACGTTGGTCACTCGGACCGATCGACCGGCTGCCAGGAGGCTGGACTCGATCAGCGAGGCGAATGTCTGCTCGGCGGTCACTCCCGGCCGTTGACCATTGGTGATCGAATCGCCCAGCGTGACGATGTGAGTCGGCTGCGTGGCCGACCTGGGCTGAGACGGCGTTCGATCGTCACCGCTGGACGTGCCGACAAGCGCAACCAGCACGACCGCCACGAGCACGCGGGCGATGCTCCAGCGGACCGGGCGGGGGAGAGCGGTTGCACAACGACCGGGTGACGTCATGAGTGCCTAGGCTCCGGGTTCGAGGATCTTGATCTCGGTGTCGCTCAACAGTGCCGTCACCGGAGTGCCGCGTCCGGCCTCGAAGTGCTCGAGGTTCTTTTCGGCCACCACCGCCGCCGCCTCGGCCACCTGCACCACGTTCCGCTGGCTGGCTGCCGTGGGGTAGGTCTCGTCGAGCGACTCGAGCGATTCGCCCAGCAGGCGGTGGCGGATGATCGCCAGCAACCCGGCAGCGATCGACGCCTTGCCGTAGCCGAAGATCTCGAGTTCCCCTCCGCGGTGCCGGAAACGGCCGCCGAAGGACGGGTTGCGGGTGCGTGACCCGTCACCGATTATCGCTTCGCGGAAACCCCGGTCCTGCTGGTCGACCATTCCACGGCCGTAGATGCCGTAGAGTTCGATCTCCTGGTTGACCGCCCCCTCGAACTCGGCCGGGTTGATCCAGTTGTTGCTGTAGTCGCCCCGCATGCCGTTGTCGTAGGTCACCGCCACGTCGATGCTGTCCCAGGTCTGGATGGCGTGCTGGCGTTTGAACGTCGACGGGTCGACACCCTGCCGCCTGGCCACCTCGAGATGGTGCTCGTCCCAGTTGACCAGCAGGGTCTTCTGCCCGGTGGCGAAGACGCTGCGGGGCTTGACGCCCAGGTAGTGGTGCACGACATCGAGCCAGTGACAGCCGACGTAGGTGAACGGGTTGCTCTCTTCGGCCCACGCGAAGATCTCGGTGCTGACCTCCAGCGGCTCCTCGAGCACGGTTCTCACCCGGTTGATCGTCCCGTACTTCTCTTCGGAGTTCAGCATCATGTCTCGGACGAACGGGTCGTACCTCTTGTGCATGTCGACGGCGACGATGCGGTCCTGCTGCCTGGCCCTGGCGATGATCAGGTCCGCCTCCTCGCAGGTCAGGCACAGCGGCTTCTCGGCGATCACGTCGCAACCGGCTTCCAGCGCGTCCAGGATCGGGTCGGTGTGCAGGTGGTCGGGCGTGGCGACAAACAGCACGTCGGGCCGGTGCCGTTCGATGATGTCGTTCCAGACCGTCTCGCCGTAACACGCCTCGATCTGCCGGTCGGGAAACTCACCGGCAAACCACTCGACGATCCGCCCCGCCGTCCCGCTCGACTCGCTGCGGGTCCCCACCGCGCAGAGGTCGATCTTGATGTCGGCCACGTCGGCCGCCAGGTGGCTCATCCCGATCGACGTCAGCGTACCGGCGATCCCGCCCCGCATCAGGTCCTTGAAGCTCTGGCCGATGATGTCGTCAAAGAACATGCCGCCGCCGATCACGGCAACACTGATGGATCGGGTGGTGTCGGTCATGGCGAGAAGAGGATCGGCGACTGCTTTGGCAACAGGCACCGGTCTCCGTGTCTTGATCGAGGGGGAAATGAAAACGGGGACCGGCGCCCGCCTGGTGGCAGGCGCCGGCCCCCGGTGAATGCCGACATGGTCTAGAGCAGTCCGGCGATCGGCTGGCCGAAGTAGATGTTGTGCGGCCGATCGAGCTCGTCCTTCCAGGCGGCGTCCCGCGGGATGCCCAGTCCGCTGTAGATCGTCGCCGCCATGTTCTCGGGCGTCTGCGGATCCGAGGCCGGGTACCCGCCGATCTTGTCCGAGGAACCGACGACGTTTCCGCCGCGGATTCCGCCACCGGCGAAGAACAGCGTCTGCACCGCACCCCAGTGGTCCCGCCCGGCTTCCCTGTAGTGCTCGGGCAGGGTCGAGAGCTTCGGCGTGCGGCCGAATTCGCCACCCATCACGATCATGGTCGAATCGAGCAGCCCGTTGTCGTCGAGATCGTCGAGCAGAGCCGAGATCGCCCGGTCGGTCGGGGGCAGCAACTTCTCACGCAACCGCCAGAAGGCTTCGCCGTGAGTGTCCCAGCCCTCGTTGTTGCCAAGGTTGACCTGGACCATCGGCACGCCCGCCTCGGCCAACCGGAAGGCCATCAGCAGGCTCCAGCCGAAACTGTTGCGGCCGTAGCGTTCCTGCAGTTTCGTGTCGGTAGTGGTGACATCGATCGCCCGACGCACCTCCTGGCTGGCCAACAGCGAAATTGCGCTCTGGCGGTGCAGGTCGTAGGACTGGCCGGCCGCCGACTCTTCGAGAGCCTCACGTTGCCGGTCGATAGTCGTCAACAGGTCCAACCGGTTGCCGAAACGCCCGCCGCTGACTTCGCCCGGCAGCTTCAGACTCGGAGCCTGGAAGACCTTCGGGGGTGTCGAGGTCGCCTTCTTCAAGGGCAACTGGTGGAAGGTGTACTCGGGATAGGCCCCCCGCCAGAACGGATCACCGTAGTGAGTCGCGTCGATGATGAACGGGTCGCGGTGGGACCCCATCTGGCCACCGAAAGCGCCGGGGATGGTGCCGCCGGACCAGTGCACCAGTTTCTCGGGCAGCATCACTGCCGGAGGCAGGTTGTTGGGCAGACCGGCCGAGTAACGCGGAACGGCGTCGCCGACGATCGAGGAGATCGAAGGCCAGTCGTTGGGACGTGGCTTGCGGTCGCCCTTGAAACCGGCCGACTTGACCGAGCGGCCAGTCAGCATGAAGTAGTGCCCCAGCGTGTGACCGTTGGTCGGGTGCGTCAGCGAACGGACCAGTGCCCAGTGACGGCTCCGCTGAGCCAGCATCGGCAGGTGTTCGCAGATCTGGATCCCGGGAGTCGCCGTATCGATCGGGTTGAACTCACCGCGAATCGTATCGGGGGCATCGGGCTTTAGGTCGAAACTGTCCTGCTGGGACAGGCCGCCCGAGAGGAAGATGTAGATGCAGGTCTTGGCCGTGGCCGGGGTCGCCTGCGACTGGGGATCGGCCGCCCGCAGAGCCTCCAGGTGGTTCGTTCCCAGGCCCAGCAGACCGATCGCACCAGCCTGCACCGCCGTACGGCGATTGACCCCGGGGTGTTGCCAGCGTCCGAAACTCATCTCGGATCTCCGTGCACCAATCGACAGGCCGCCGCCCAGGAACGAGGCCGCTTTTCCATCGGCTATTGATTATATGTCGGCCGGTTGGCAATGTCTGCATCAACCAGCCTGCTTGACCTGGCGGCGGCGACTGGTCAGAACCCGTTCGGTGTACCCGTTGGGCTCGTCGCGGCCTTCGAAAACCAGCGCCAAAGCCGCCTGGTAGGCCTGTCCATCCAGCGCCGGAGCCATGGGCGTGTAGGCCGTGTCACCGGCGTTCTGTTCATCGACAACCGCCGCCATCCGTTCGAACGTCGACCGCACCTGCTCGTCGGTGACCAGACCGTGATGCAACCAGTTGGCGATGTGCTGGCTCGATATTCTCAACGTGGCCCGGTCTTCCATCAGCCCGACGTTGTTGATGTCGGGGACCTTCGAACAGCCCACGCCCTGGTCGATCCAGCGGACAACGTAGCCGAGGATGCCCTGGACGTTGTTGTCGAGTTCCCGGGTGACCTGGTCGTCATCGGGCCGGTCGTCTCCGAGCAGGCAGGGGGAGAGCACATCGGAGAGTGCCGCCGACTGCCGGTCGACCAGTTCATCCTGCCGAGCGGCCACGTCGACCTCGTGGTAATGCAATGCGTGCAGAGTGGCGGCCGTCGGCGAGGGGACCCAGGCGGTGTTGGCCCCGGCCAGCGGATGTCCGCTCTTGGCCTCGAGCATCGCGGCCATCAGGTCGGGCATCGCCCACATGCCCTTGCCGATCTGGGCGGTCCCGCGAAAACCGGTCGCCAGGCCGACATCGACGTTGTGGTTCTCGTAGGCCGGCAACCACACCGCGTTCTTGATCTCGGGCTTGGGCACCACCGGCCCGGCCTCCATCAACGTGTGGATCTCGTCCCCGGTCCGGTCCAAAAACCCGGTGTTGATGAACACGACCCGTCGGCGAGCGGCCCGGATGCAGGCGGCCAGGTTGACCGTCGTCCGGCGTTCCTCGTCCATGATGCCGATCTTCAGCGTGTCGGGCTCCAGTCCCAACGCCGCCTCGACCCGCCCGAACAGTTCCACCGTCGACGACACCTCGTCGGGACCGTGCTGCTTCGGCTTGACGATGTAGACGCTGCCGGCCCGCGAATTACGGACCGTACCCTGGCCCTTCAGATCGTGGATGGCCGCCAGCGAGGTGATCATCGCGTCGAGGTAGCCCTCGGGAATCGGATCGCCCGAGGCGGTGGTGACCGCGTCGGTGTACATGTGGATGCCGACGTTGCGGATCAGCAGCAGGCTGCGTCCGGGCAACGTCACGGTGCCACCGCCGGGAGCGGTGTAACTGCGGTCGGGATTGAGCCGACGCGTGACCGGCTCTCCCGCCTTCTCGAACGTCACCTCGAGATCACCCTTCATCAGGCCCAGCCAGTTGGCATAGACCAGTCGCTTGTCCTGGGCATCGACGGCCGAGACCGAGTCCTCGCAGTCCTGGATGGTCGTCGTGGCCGATTCCAGCACCACGTCCTTCACGCCGGCCGGATGGGCCGCCCCGACCGGGTGCTGGCGATCGATGATGATCTCGACATGCAGCCCGTTGTGAACCAGCAACACGCACGAGGGAGATTCGGGCGAGCCGTTGAACCCGGCCAGCCCGTCCCTGTCGGCCAAACGGGTCGTCGCTCCGCCGGAAAGTTCGACAACCAGTTGCTGTCCGCCGTCGATCGCCTCGAGCCGATAGCCAACCGCGTCGGAATGGCTGCCGTCAGCCAGGGGCACATGCTGGTCCAGCAGCGACTCCGCGTGAGCCACCACGCGGGCCCCGCGGGCCGGATCGTACCCCGCAGCCGACTCGCCCTCTTCCCAGGCAAGCACGTCGGTGCCGTAGAGAGCATCGTAGAGACTGCCCCAGCGGGCGTTGGCGGCGTTCAGGCAATACCGGGCGTTGTCGACCGGGACAACCAGCTGGGGCCCGGCGATCGTGGCGATTTCTGGGTCGACATTGGTCGTTTCGATGGCGAACGCCCCCTCGTCACCGACCAGGTATCCGATCTCGGCCAGGAAATCGCGGGCCTCCGCGCCACTGAAACCCGATTCCCTTCGCTCGAGGTGCCACGCGTCGATCTGCCGCTGCAGTTCGTCACGGCGTGCCAGCAGCCGGCGGTTGCCGGGATCGAGGTCGGAGACGATCTGGCCCAGGGAGGTCCAGAACCCATCCGGATCCACCCCGGTGCCCGGTGCGATCTCGTCATGGACCAGTTCGTACAGGCCCGCATCGACCAGCAGGCCACCCACTTCAACGCGTTCACCTGTCATCGTGTCCTCTTGCTGCTCTCCATGGTCGTCTATCCCGGTGGCGGAAGCCCCTAGGTCAGGATCTCGCGAACCACCTCGCCTTCGACATCAGTCAGCCGAAAATCACGGCCGGCGTGTCGGAAGGTCAACCGTTGGTGGTCCAACCCCAGCAGGTGCAGGATCGTGGCGTGGAGGTCGGGGATCGAGACCTTGTTCTCGGCCACGTAGTAGCCGAAATCGTCCGTCTTGCCGTACTTCATCCCGCCACGGACGCCCCCACCGGCCAACAGCATGCTGAAGGCATGCGGGTGATGGTCGCGACCGTCGCTGCCCTGGGCAGCCGGGGTGCGACCGAACTCGGTCCCCAGCACCACCAGCGTGTCGTCGAAGAGTCCCCGACGCTTCAGGTCGGTGATCAACGCCGCGATCGGCTGGTCGATCTTCATTGCATTCTTGCTGTGGTTGCCTCTCAGGCCGCCGTGGGCGTCCCAGTAATTGCGAGGGTAACTGTGGTTGACCTGGATGAACCGCACACCCGACTCGGCCAGCCGCCGCGCCATCAGGCACTCGCGACCGTACTCGTCGGTCGGCCCGCCGCCGATCCCGTACAACGCCAGCGTTTCCTTCGACTCCTTCGACAGGTCGAACACCTCGGGAATGGCCGACTGCATTCGGAACGCCGTCTCGAAGGCCCGGATCCGAGCCTCCAGTCGCGCGTCGGCCCCGGTCTCGACCAGGTGCTCGCGGTTGGCCGTCGCCAGCAGGTCCAGCTGGCGACGCTGGACGACCCGGGGACGCCCCGGCACCACGTTGGAGACGGCGGCGGTGCGGGGAAACTCCCCGTTGCCGTCACCGATGCTGGTCCCCTGAAAACTGGCCGCCAGGAACGCCGATCCGAAGTTCTGTGTCCCGCCGTGGTAGATCGACGGTGTCAGCGTGATGAAACCCGGCAGGTCCCGGTTGTCGGATCCCAGCCCGTACAGCGTCCACGCTCCCAGGCTCGGCCGGTTCAACACGCCGTCACCGGTGTTCAACCTCAGGCAGGCCGGACCGTGCGAAACTTCGTTGCCGCCGCTGATCGAATTGACCACGCAGATGTCGTCGATCACCGAACCGATCCGCGGAAACAACTCGCTGATCCGCACACCGCTTTGACCGTGCGAGTGGAACTTCCAGGGCGACCCCAGCAGGTTGCCCGTCACGGCGAACTCGAAGTCCGGCTTGTCGAACGGCACCGGCTGCCCGTTTCGTTTGCTCAACTCGGGCTTCTCGTCAAACGTGTCGACATGAGAGATCCCGCCGTGCAGGAACAGGAAGATCACCCGCTTGGCCCGGGGCGCGAAGTGAGGTTTCCTGGGAGCCATCGGGTCGACGCCCGCGGCCATCGACTCCTCGCCCAGCATCGCGGCAGCCGCGGTGGCACCGAAGCCACAGGCAATCCGGCTAAGCGCCCGGCGACGATGAAGCATGGGCATGATCGGGATGGTTGGCATGACGACTACTTCAGGTACAGGAACTCGTTGCGACAGAACAGCGTCTGGGCAAAACCGGTCCAGGCGGTCAGCCGTTTCTCTTCCGGCGTCCCCTTTTTCTCGCCGGCCACGCCGGCGGCCAGAAATTCAACAACCCGCTTCACCTCCGCCGGACGGGGACCGCGTCCCACAGCCAGGCGATAGGCCAGGGCGATCCGTGCCGGGTCATCGGACGCGGGAGCCGACAGAACCCGCTTGGCCAGGGCCTGGGAGTTCTCGAGCACGAACGGGTGATTCAACAGGAACAGCGACTGCGACGGCACGGTGGTGTCGTTGCGGCGGGTCACGATCCCGTTGGGGTCCGCGGCGTCGAACAGCGAGAGAATATCGGGCATGGCATTGCGGACGACCGGCAGGAAGACGCTCCGCCGCCTGGAATCGGTGTAGAAAGGATCGTCGGAGCGGACGCGGTTGGGTCGGAAGGTCGGCCGCTTCTTGTCGATCACCTCGCCCCGCTCGTAGAGAAACTCGCCGGTCTCCGAACCGCCGGGCGTCAGGTCCAGCCGCCCGCTGACGGCCAGCACCGCGTCCCGCAACGCCTCGGCATCCAGACGCTCCAACGGCATCGTCCACAGCAGCCGGTTGTCCGGATCGATACGTCGGGCGGCCGCGGCCGCATCGGTCGCCCCGCGACTGGCCTGCATGTAGGTGCCCGAGAGCACCAGCCGCCGGTGCAGCGACTTGATGCTCCAGCCGTTGTCGACGAAATCGGCCGCCAGCCAATCGAGCAGTGCGGGGTGGCTGGGCAATTCGCCCCGGTTGCCGAAATTGTCGCTGGTGGCAACCAGGCCGATGCCGAAGTGGTTCTGCCAGACACGGTTGACCAGCACGCGGGCCGTCAACGGATTCTCGGGCGATGCGATCCAGCGGGCCAGCTCCAGCCGACCACTCTGGCGGGTCCGCAACGGCTGGTGCCCCTCGCCGGCGATCACCTGCAGGAACCGCCTGGGAGCCAACACCCCGGGGTTCTTGCGGTCCCCGCGACGGTGCACCCGCAGCGTCACCGGCCGGTACTCGACCGGGGCCATCACCATCACCGGCTTCAGCCCCTCGACCTTCAGGTTCCACTCCTGGAACATCGTCGCGTTGCGATTCTCGTCCTGGAACACCTCGGTGCTGCGAAAGATGCTCGCCAGCGAATAGTAGTCGACGGTGGGGATCGAATCGAACTTGTGGTCGTGGCACCTTGCGCACCCGATCGTGAGTCCCAGGAAAGCCCGGCCGGTCACGTCCAGCTGGTCGGCGACGATGTCCAGCCGCGACTGCTCCTTGTCGGTCTCGGCCAACGCCTTGGGTCCCAGCATCAACAGTCCGGTCGCCACCACCGCGTCGACCCGGGCCTGACCGGTCTTGCCCGGCAGCAGGTCCCCGGCCAGCTGTTCGATCACGAACTCGTTGTACGGCTTGTCGGTGTTCAGCGACTTGATGACGTAGTCGCGGTACCGCCACGCGTACCTCATCACGACGTTGCCGTCGTTGGCCGTCGACTCGGCGTAGCGAACGACGTCGAGCCAGTGCCGGGCCCAGCGTTCGCCGTAGCGGGGCGAGGCCAGCAGGCCATCGACAACGGCCCCCAGCGCTTCGACGTCGTTCCGCCCGTCGGCCAGGAAGGCGTCGATCTGTTCGGGGGTCGGCGGCAGCCCGGTCAGGTCGAACGTCACGCGGCGGATCAACGTCGACCGGTCAGCCCGCGGCGACGGCTCCAGGCCCGCCGTCTTCAGCCGTGCCAGGACGAACGGGTCGATCGGCGACACGACCCGGTCGGGGTCGGCGACCTTCGGTGTTGCCGGTGACTTCACCGACCGGAACGCCCAGTAGTTCTTTTCGTTGTCGGTGAATTCGCGCTTGGATGCCAGGTACATCCGCGGCATCTCCACTCCGTGGCGGACCGCCAGTTCAGCCTCCAGGCCCCGCCGTTGCCGGTCGGTCAGCACGCGGTCGAAGACGATCACCTCGGCCAGGTCACCCCGGAAGCCACCCGCCCACTGCTGGGGACTTCCCAGCGCCACGCCGTGCTCGGGCCGCATCTGCACATCGGGCACGACCGAAGTGCCCACCGGGTCGCGGCCCCACGCCTGCCGGGAGGACTCGCCGTTGAGCCAGAAACGGGTGCCGGGGGTCCAGGGCCCCTTCTTGCGGGTGATGATCAGGATATTGGGCTGATCGTAGAGCACCTGGGCCGATCCGGGCCCCATCGACGCATCATGGGAAAAGCCGCCGGCCAGGTCGATCTGCTTCTTCTCGGTTTCCAGTTCAATGAGAATCGAGAGCGGCTTCCCGGGATCTCCCGAGTGTGCCGGATTGCCCACCATCAGGATGTTCTCGTACGGCCGGGACGTGCCATGGACGTACTGTCCGACAAGCACGACGGTGAACTCGGCATCGCCGGTCAGGCCCAGGCTGCGATCCGGTGATGCGGCCAGACCATTGTCGTGCGTGAACCGCACGGCCGGACCCCCGTTGATCCTGCTCTGTTTGACCAGCTGCGGAGCCGTGCCGGTGCCCGCCTTGCGGACCCCCTTGGTGACGGTCAGATCATGTCCCCGGCCGCTGGAATCAGGCCAGGCGACCACCGCGCCCCCGTCGGCAACCTGCAACGTGTCGGCCCGCAGCCACAGTTTCAGCGACCTGGCCAACTCGGGAGCATTCGGAGCAATCACCTCGCCGATCCCGTCGGCGGCATCGCCGCGGGACGATTCGGTCCCGGTCGCCACCGGCCAGGCGGCTCCGTCGGCCACCCACTGTCGCAGCGCCGCGATTTCGGAATCCTTCAACCGAGTCTTCGGCGGCATCTGCTCGTCACCCCGGGCCGTGACCCGCTTCAGCAGCAGGCTGGCCGCCGGCTTGCCCGGTTCGATCGCCTTGCCCGACTCGCCGCCGCGGAACAGCCGCTCGCGTTGATCGACCCGCAGTTCCCCCTCCTGCTTCTTGGCTCCGTGGCACGTGCCGCAACGGGCCAGCAGCAGCGGACGGATCTTCGACTCGAAGAACTCGGCCTTCTTCGCGTCGACTTTCCCGGTATCCGGTTTCTTGTCGGACGCAACGACCTCCGATCCGCTGGCCGAACACGCCAGTACCCCCAACAGCACCGCGATGGCGATCGTGGCAATTCGAGACACCATTGGTGGATCCGATCCGGGAGATCTGTTCACATCAAGTCGTATCTGGACGACGCTTCAATCTACCAAAGACTCAAGCCACTCGAAAACAACGCCCCGCCATGAACGCACCGCCCGAACTCTCCCGCCGCACGTTTCTGGCCGCCGCCGGCGCGGGTCTGGTCGGTCCACGCCTGGCCCAGGCCGCCGAACCGCATCCGCGTCCTGTCGCCCTCGGTCAAAAACACCACGAGGCGGTCAACCGAAAACGACGGATCGCTGTCCAGTACGACGCCTGGTCCCAGTTGGGGCACGACTTCGCAGAGTGGCTCGACTACCGGTTCGACTACATCGACGAACCCGGGACCCAGATCGACAGCATCTGGTGGGACATCACCGCGCTGGGCGACTCGACCTACCCCAGCAAGGTGCTCAAGCCGCTCCGCCAGGTCGGGCTGGACCGCTGGCGGAAGCAGGGCATCGATTGGGTCGGGCAACTGGTCGCCGAGACTCGCAAACGGAAACGGGAGGTCTTCTGGAGTCACCGGATCAGCGAGGTCGAGCTCAACGACGACGGCACCGGGGCCGGCTGGAACGGAAAACCGCACCCGATCAAGCAGGCCCACCCCGACTGGGTCATCAAGACCTGGTGGAAACAGGGCCTGTGGAACCTGGCGTCAGCCGGCGTTCGGGATTTCAAGGTCCGGGTGCTGCGGGAACTGGCCACCAACTACGACTTCGACGGATTCCAGATCGATTTCGCACGTCACATCCCCTGCCTGCCACCGGGCCGCCAGTGGGAACTGCGTGACCACGTCACGCGGTTCATGCGAGACATGCGGTTGATGCTCGAACAGGTGGCGGAAAAGCGAAAGCGGCCCATCCTGCTGGCCGCCCGGATTCCCTGCGACCTGGCCGGCTGCCGACACGACGGGTTCGACATCGCCGAGTGGGCCCGCCAGAACCTGGTCGACATCCTGACCCTGGGCAGTCGCAGCATCGACTGCGACATCGAGGGATTCCGACGACTGACCCGGGGACGCAACATCAAGCTGCAACCGTGCCTGGACGATCACCACGCCACCGACGCCTACCAGTATCCACCGATCGAGTACTTCCGCGGTGTGGCCGCCAACTGGTGGCGGCAGGGAGCCGACAGCCTGCTGACGTTCAACTGGTCCAATGCCGATCCCCAGTTCTGCCGCAAGATGGACAAGACCCCCGGACCGCTGTCGCACCAGCAGGCCTATCACGAGATCGGCTCGCCCGGCTCGCTGAAAGACAAGGACAAGATCTTCGTGGTCCAGCGACGAGGCGGGTACCCGTGGGCCGAGGGGGCCTTCAATCGCAACGACCGGGCCGTCTTGCCGCTGCAGTTGTCCGAGGCAGACTCAACGGCCACCGTCTCGCTTCGCGTCGGCGATCACCTGGCGAGCTCAGCCGACCGGCTCGAACAGGTTCTGCTCCGCGTGATCGTCTTCGGCACCGTCGACAAGAAAACCCTCGACGTGAAATTCAACGGCGTCCCCACACGCCCGGTCACTCACGACGTCAGCTGGAAGGACCGCCAGATCTTCTCGCCCAGGCCACAACCCTCCTCCGGTGGGGCCGATGGATGGAAGGTCGATCCGAAACAGAAGCTGACCCGGCTGGATTTCCGCATCCCGCCGCGACTGTGCAAGGCGGCCGACAACCAGGTGTCACTCCGGTCGTCCGGGAAGAAGACGATCAAGCTCGAAAAGGTCGAGCTGCACGTCGACTACGCCTGAAAACTGGTTGTGGTGAACCGATCATCCCTCACGGTAAACTCAAGTGACGCCACCCCGGCACGTCGCCCGGGCCGGACAGAGAACTTCACAGCGAGCCAGCCATGCGATTCCTTTTGCTGTCGGCCTGCGTGACAAGTGCGGTGATCGGAGCGGCCGAGGCCCTCCCGGCCGCCGACGACAAGGCCAAGCCTGCGGAACTGCCCGCCAGCTACGCCCAGGTCGTGCTGCGTGTCGAAGGCATGATCTGACGCGTCTCGTGACCGCTTGCGGTCAAAGAAGCCCAGTCTGGGCTTCCCGGAGTCCTGGACGTCGTGGTCCGCTACGACGAAAAGGATGCCACCGTCAGCTACCTGCCGGGCAAGGCCACGCTGGCGAAGATCCTCGAACGGTACGACGACACCCCCTTCACCGTGAGCCGGGCCGAACCGGTCGTCAGCATCACCCGGGCCAAGGGACTGACACTCAGGGCATGGACCGAACGGTTGAAGGCCGAAAAGGCCCCGGACCAGGCGAAGCCGGACGCCAAGACGGACGCTGCGAAGAAGTCCCCACCCTCGATCCGTTTGGTCGTCGAGTTGAGCACCGACAAGTCCCGCCGGGTCAAGACTCCCGGTCTCTCGCTGGCCGATGCCGCGGCCGCGGGCCTGGCCCTCGAAGGGGACTTCGTCGATGCGGCATCCGAAAAAAACGCCAAGTCCGGGACACGGCGGCAGGTGCTGCTGCTGCGGGAGTCGGTCAAGCGGCGACCGGGTGAAACGACGGTGCCGGTGGCCTTCAAGAGCCAGACCGTCGATGGAGACAGGAAACAGGAACGGACGGTCGAGGGCACCTTCGACGTCGTGCTGCTGACTCCGGACGCGAAGCCCGCACGGCCCAGCCTGGCCACCGCCGGCGTCGCCCTGGTAGGCGGCACGCTGGAACTGTCGCTGGGGCACCTGTGCGACCAGCGCGGTTGCGTCGGCCACCTGCACAACGCGCTGGGCCGGGTGCCCGGACTGGCCGGAGTCCGCCCGCACCCCGACCCGAAACAGCCCCGGGCCACCGTCTTCCTGCGAGCCGGTCAGCCGATCGACCTCTGGGGACTCCGCTCGAGACTGCGCGACCAGGGCGTCGAGGTCACCGGGATCCTCGCGGCCACCCGCACGGGTGATCGCCTGAGGGTCGAACTGCCCCGGTGGAAGTCCGAAAAGGACTCCGACGATGCCCAACAGTGCATGGCCTGCCGTGATCGGACGGCCGCGTTGCTCGAAACGCTCAAGTGGACCGATTCGGTCAAGGTTGTCGGTGGCGGGATCGACATCACTCCCGACATCGAATCGTCCGGCCAACTCAACCTGGTCGGGCTGCTCGAGTTGCTCTCACAAAGCGGCACGGCTCCCCGACACGCCTGGTTGCTGCCGGCCGGAGTGAAGATGCCCAAGGCGGCCCCGGCCCGTGTCATTCGACCCCGAGCCGATCCGATCGTCGGCGGTTCTTCCAGTCACCCGCTGGTCGAGTTCGAGTTCACCCACAGCAGCAGTGTGGGCACCGACGTGCAGAGCCTGTTGAGTGGTCACAAGTGGGCCAGCCGGACCAGTGTCGACTTCGACAAGACCACCGTGGCCCGCCTGGGGATCAGTGACCGCCGATACGCCAACATCAAGCCGCTGCTCAACGAGTTCCGCAACTCCGGCCGCATCCCGCAACAGGTCCGGCTCCGTGGGTTCGGAGACATCCGCATCCAGTTCGAGTTCGCTCACATCTGTGGCGACGTCGTCTTCTCGAAGCCCCCCAAGAAGAAATCCAAGAAGAAAAAGGGCCGCAAACAGGCGTTCGAACCCAAGCCGTTGCGGCCGGCCAAATCGAGCAACGGGCGGAAGGCGATCGAGGCGGCCGTGGCGCGGGTTGCCTGGATCAAGAACGGAAAATTCCACGAGTACCACACCCGGCCGACGTTCAACGGGCCGACGAAGCTGTGGCTGGCCTTCGAGGCGACCGGTGACGACGTGGTGCGACTCGACGAACTGGTCCGGGAACTTCGCCGATCCGGCTTCCCGCCCACCTCGGTGATCGTCAGCCGCCGCTTCTCGGGACTCCCCTTCGGCAAGTCGATGCCGAGCAACCTGGTACTGACCGACCCCGAGGGGAAGACGCGGAAACTCGGGTCACTCAGGCAGTCCGGCCGGCCGCCGGCGATCGCTTTCGTCGCTCTGACGTCGAGCCGCAAGAAGGACTACAAGGCCAACCCGAAATACTTCGGCCAACTGTCGCGGACGATCGAGCAATACGGAGACCGGGTCGACTTCGTGGCGATCAGCGGGAACAAGCAGGACTCGTTCGACAACCTGGCCAAGTTCTGGCGGAAGACGGATACCAGGGACGTGCCGCTGTTGGACGACGCCGACGGTCACCTGCGAGCGGCGTTGAATGTCCAGAGCGCCCCGGCCCCGCACGTGTTCGTCTTCGATCGCGACGGCAAGCTCCGTTACGCCGGCGATGCACACGACCAGTGGAAGAAGAAGAAACCCAAGAACGACTACCTGGCCCAGGCCATCGAACTGGTGTTGCAGGGCAAGTACCTGGCCAACGGGGCGGTCTTCTACAACAAGTCGCCGTGCAACTGTTCGCACCCCAAGTGCAAGTGTCCCAAGTGCGGCTGCGGATCCAGTTGCCGTTGCGCGGTGGGAAACTGCAGCGTGGGTTTCTAGCGTGATCGTACGCCTCGCTTTCCTGTCAACGCTGTTGCCGGTCGTGGCGTGGTACGGCACCCCGAGCCAGGCCGAGCCTCCCGCCACGGCGGTGAAATTCCAGATGGTCGTCACCGGACAGTCTCCCTACCCCACCAACGACCGCAAGAACCTGAGCGTCAACTGTGGCGGTGGCAAGGGCGTCCTCATCACACCGCACTGGATCCTGACGGCCGCGCACTGCATCACCTCGAAGAAGCAGAAGAGCGGTCAGGTCAAGGTGAAGTTCACCGGTCTGAAGCGGAAGGCCGTGCAGATCAGGGTGAACAAGGTGATCCGTCATCCGGGCAAGGACCTGGCACTGCTGCGGCTGGTCCGTCCGGTGAAGGCCGCCGAACGGCCGCCGCTGCTGCTGCTGC
>CAUZRQ010000007.1:0-92492 GCA_963582065.1 Planctomycetota bacterium
GGCTCGCTTCTGGCGGACGGCATCCGCGGGAAGAAACGGCAACAGGTGGACGGCGGAATTGCCGATCCTGTCGGCCGACCAACCCCTGTTCGCCGTGGCCAACGTGCACTACCGGCTGAAACGGCCCTTAGCAGTCCAGTTTGCACGGCCGACATCGACCTTCGGCATCACAGGGATACTGCACACGGCCACGCCCGAGGATCTGGCGGTTGGCCGAGCCTCGGCAACTGACCGGGTGTCGTCGCAGATCGATGACTTCTCGCGGGGTTTCCAGGATTGGTATCTGCTCTCGGCCGACAATCCCCACCACTGGCAGTTCTGGACCAGGAAGATCACCGATCCCAAGTGGCGCGGACCGACGGGGGCCCGATTGACGTTTGATGTGAAGGTGAGCCGGGCGAACAGGCTGGTGGTGGTCGTCAACGAGAACTTCTTTCGCGGATATCGCGGCCGGCAGCGTGACACGGTGGCCGTGGTCGACCTGGACGGCGGTGATCGCTGGCGAACCGTGTCATTGCCGGCGTCGGCGTTCAAAACGCCGGACGGCAAGTCGGTATTGGCTTCGTGGGACCATGCTGACCAGTTGGGCTTCCGAGCATATTTCGACAGCCGCGACGGCCGTCTGGTCGGCAGCAAGAGATGGGCGGGGTCACGGCCACGGTTCCGCGATCTCCGTTGGACGTTGCCGGATCCATAGAGCGGTCCTCGGAGCGTCATGACCAACCGTGGTTGGTGAGACTCGACCGCAAGAACTTGACATACTGTTGCAGCCGTCGTGGCGTCGACTACGGTCCACCTGCTGACTGCCGGGGCATCACCTCGATCCACATCATCAACGGATCCACCTGATCATCATGAAGACCGTCCACAGCATCCTGTTGTCTGTCCTGTTCTCCGGAGTTCTTCTGCTGCACGCCCCGGTGGTGCTGGCGGAGAAGGCCGTCTCGAAGACCGCGGCTGGTCACAACTCCGAAGCGGGCCTGAAGCCGCACCTGGGCAAGGCCCGGCTGGAGATGGGCAGGGTCTTCGCCGGCGAACGGTTTCCCAACGTGGTGGTGGCTGTCGACGGCACCGTGGTGGCCAGTTGGGGCAGCCGCAGCCTGCGGGTGAAGCGGAGCGAGGACGGGGGCAAGACGTGGGGCAAGGAGATCACGCTCGCCAACCCGGCAATCCAGTCCGGCGGTCTGACCGTCGACGAGACCAGCGGCCACATCATCGCCTTCTCCGAGAAACAGCATCCGCCGGCTCCGCTGGAGGTGTTCCGCAGCAAGGACCACGGCAAGACCTGGTCGAAGGTCCAGGCGGTCATCAAGCCCGATCCCCAGGGGAACGTGCCGTCGATGCACATGAACGAGCACGGGATCACCCTGCGTCGCGGCAAACACAAGGGGCGGTTGCTGAGGCCGTCGAGGTGGTACGCGGGGAAGAACGAGCGGGCGCGATGGCCCAACCACTACACCAACGCCGTCTTCAGCGACGATGGTGGCAAGACCTGGCAGGCCAGTGCCCCCTTCCCGGCCAAGGGGACCGGCGAAGCGACCGTCGCCGAACTCTCCGACGGACGGATCTACTACAACTCGCGCCGGCACTGGGCTCCCAAGGGCGAGAATCCGCGTCGGCGGTGGTCGGCCTGGAGCGACGACGGGGGGGCGACCTGGAAGGGACTGACGTTCGTCAAGGTCCTCCCCGACGGGCCACAGAACTCCAACTACGGCTGCATGGCCGGGCTGGTCCGATTGCCGGTGGCCGGGCGTGACATCCTGCTCTACTCCAACTGCGACAGCCCGGGCGGCCGGGATCACGGCACGGTGTGGGCGAGTTTCGACGGGGGAAAGAGATGGCCAATCAAGCGGCTGGTCGAAGCCGGCCGTTTCGCCTACTCGTCGATTGCGGCCGGTCGGCCCGGGACCTCCACCGAAGGCACCGCGTACCTGCATTTCGAGGGCAACGGGGGGTCGACCATGGCACGGTTCAACCTGGCCTGGGTTCTGGGGGGCAAGAGCACCGGTGACGGCGATGTGCCCGAGTGGGTCAAGTAGGAGCCGGTCGAGGGTGGCCGGCGGCTGTCCCGTCGGCGGTGGCTGCACGCGACCGCGGGTGCCGGCGATGACGGCGGTGGGAGATGCCGTGTACCTGTTGGGCGGACTCGACCTGACCAGTGGCCCGGATGAAAGGGACCCGCTGGTCGGCTTCAATGACCTGTGGACCGGCCGCATGGGCCAGGAGTGAACATGCCTGTTTTCGTGATCCGCGTGCTCCCGGCATTGCTGCTGATGACTTCGGTGTTCGTCTCGGAGGCGTCGGCCGAACCGCCCGTGGTTCCGCTGAGGCAGAAGCCCCGGGTGCTCAACAACTTCGTCGTCCAGTTGCTGGACGTGAAGGACCTGCCAGATGATCGCCGGCAGGCGTTTCGATTCGATTCGCCACGTGACGGGTGGTTGTTCTTCCGGGTGAAGGCAGGGGTCGGCCGTGGCGGTGCGATCACGGCGACGCTTTCCGGGAAAGAGGCCGCGAAGGCCCAGCCGATGCCGCTGTTCGCGTTTGCGTCGAGGGAGCGGAGGACTCGTGAGGTGATGCGGCATCTGCCCCGGGGTGAGTACACCTTGCGAATCGAGTTGAGGGACGCGGACATCGAGTCGCTGGTGGTCCGCAAGGTCCCGATCATCATGTATCAGCGCGTGCCGGGCAGTTTTCGGTCGATGCCCGGGTTTCCCGAATACGACCGTCGGTTCCTGGCCGGGTGTGGCATGCTGTCCGCCTGCAACACGATCGGGACCTACGACGGGTTTCGATGGATGAATCAGTGGCTGGCCAGCGGCCGGCACACCGTGAGGATCGCCGGCGGGATCGGCGGACTGACGACGACGAAGCTGGCCTACGAACACTGGGGAGGCTGCATGGAGCATCCCACCGGTGTCCGAGGGACAATCATCGACGAGTTCTACCCGGGACTGAGCAGCCGGTTCTCGGCCTGGGTGCCCGCTCTGAAGCGGCTGCGGGCCGAGAAACCGCACAAGCACTGCTACCTGTACCTGGCCGGAACCGCCAAGGACATTCGGGGAATCGTCGAGCCGCTGAAGGACCAGGACTGCTACTTCGTGCTCGAAGAGCAGACTGGTGAAGCGCGGACGTTGGCCGAATTGGTCAAGGACGGATTTGCGCGGAACTGGGTGAAGGGCTTCGAGGAATATTTTCCCGGGTTTCCCGAGCGGTGCATCCACTCGGTCGGCGTGATGTCCGGACCCAGTGACAGCAAGTACAACGACGATATCTATCCCGATGTCAGCTACAAGGTGCTCAAGGAACTGCAGTTTCATGCCTTGGCGACCGACCCGGTGTTTGGCCCGGCCGGGGGAGTCGAGATCTACCAGTCGCCGGTGTGTGACGAGGAGTACCTGCGGTGGTGCGCCCGCCTGTTCCGTCACTACGCGATTGAGGGCAGCCGTGAGCGGCTGACCGGTGATCCGTATGAACTGGCACACATCAAGAATCCCGACTTCGAGGACGGGTTGAAGGGGTGGACCGTCAAACCTGCCGCAGCGGGCAGCATTGCGACGGCGAAGATCGACGGGTACGGGCTGAACGTGCAGGGGCGGCACGGACGGGTCGGAATCGGTGACCGGTTCGCGACGACCACGCGAAGCGCCACAAAGCCCAACGAGATTTCCCAGGAGATCAGGAACCTGCAACCGGGGCGTTATTACTCGGTCCGGATGTACACCGGCGATCGGACCAATCTCCATCGGTGGCAGATCCACAATGTCTCGGTCCGGGTTCCCGATGCCAGGGAAGTGCCGGACCTGACGATGCACATGCCGTGGATGCATCAGCCGGCCGAGAAATTCGGCAACAAGCCGACGTACCCGTGCTACCACCGCATTGTCTTCCAGGCGGTGAAATCCACCGCCAGGCTGGTGATCTCCGACTGGCACAGCCCTGGAGTTCCGACCGGTCCAGTGGGACAGGAACTGCTGTTCAATTTTGTCCAGGTCGAGCCTTACCTGATGCCCGACGGCGACGTCGCCGGGATCGGAGATCCGTCAGTTCCCTGACTCATGCGAGTCGGAAACTCTGCTTGTTCCTATCAACCAACACTGATACCATCCGATAACAGTACTAAGCCGGTAGTGAGCCGGATTTCTGGACACCCATCTTCATCACGGAAACATGACATGAAGCGTCTCGTAGCAGCGGCACTCGTCTTCGCGTTGATTCTGGCTCCGGCCGGTCTCCAGGGGGCCGAGAAAGCTAAAGCAAAGGGCAAGGCCAAGCCGGTCAAGAAGACCGTGGTGCCGGGTGCCAAGGCTCCGGCGTTTTCGGTGATCAATGCCAAGGGCAAGGTCGTGAAGCTGAAGAGCCTGACCGACAAGGGTCCGGTGCTGGTTCGGCTGACCTGTGGATGCTCGGGCTGTGACAAGGAACTGGCCTACTTCCAGGAACTGCACAAGGCGTACAAGGGCCAGGGCCTGACCAGCGTCGCCATCTTCCGCGAGCCGGACAAGAAGGTCGAAAGCTACGTGAAGAAGAAGAACCTGAAGATGCTCTACGCCGTCGACAGCAAGGGCAAGGCTTGGGCAATCTGGCAGACCAAGAAGATGCCGACCAACTTCCTGATCGCCAAGGGCGGAACGATCATCGCCGTGGCTGATGGATGTGATCCCAGTGGATTGTTGGCCAAGAAGCTCTCCGAAAAGGTGGCCAAGCTGCTCAAGACCACCGCGGTCAACGTGCAGCAGGTCGTCCAGCAGCAGGCCAAGAAGAAGCCGGCCCCGAAGAAGTAGTCGTTCCGAATCGGACGACGAAGCCGAAACGATCAGCGTCCGGTGGTGGTTTTCACCACCGGACGCTTTTTTCGTCTCCGTCACCGCCCAATCGCCGGCGAGCGATCAACTGGCGGGTGGCTGGAACCAGTAGGAATACAGCCGGGCCCGCTGGAGCCGGAACCTTACCGAGACGGTCTGTCCCTTCAGTTTCGACAGGTCGCCGGTCGCCCATTCGACGGCACCGCGGAACTGGTTGGTCGTGATCGGCTTGGACGTGGCCAGTGTCCTGCGATTTTCGTCCAGTAGGTCGATGTCCAGTTGTCCGTTCTTCCCCGGGTGGACGTTGACCGTCAGTCGACCACCGGGCAATGGGAACGGTCGGGTGGTCAGCGTGCCGGGTGTCTTGCCGGCGTCGAGCGAGGCGAATCCATCACGTCGCAGGACGGCCAGGCACACGGCCCCGCTGTCGGCCCGGTAGTCGTCGTAGCCGGGCACACCGCCGGAGGTGACGAACGCGTAGTTGCGGATGCCGGTGTAGTAGAACCACAGTTGGTCACCGCGGATCACCGGCGCCGAGGGGCCGATGATCGTCTGTGTGTCGTAGGCTCCGGCTCCCAACGGTGAGGCCTCCAAAAACGTTGGTCGTCGCTTGTCGCGGGACCAGTGCTTCAGGTTGTGGCTCCAGGCGACCTGGATGTTGTAGAAACCGGTGTAGTCGCCGTGCAGGCGGACCAGCCTGAGGATCTCGGGCGAGAGGTTCTGCTTGTCGAAGCCGGGCCACGTCCTGGGCACCCGGCCGGTGTGGTGATAGATCGACGGCAGGCCGATGTAGAGCCCCTCGTAGTGGAAAACTCCCATGTTGTAGATCTGGATGCTGTAGGTCGACGGGACGTCGTACTCGGTCTGCTGCAGCTTCGAGTTCTTCTTTCGCTCGAGGATCCGTCGCTTGCCGATCACCTGGTCGATCTCGTCGGCGTGAAAGACCACGCCGAGATCTGTCCAGGTTTTGAAGTCGCGACTGTGAGCAATGGCCACCGACCGTCCGAACGGACCGCTGCGCTTGACTGTGTGGATGAACAGGCCGTGCGCGGGGTCAAAACTGAAGTTGGCCTCGTCGGAGGAACGCACGACGGGAACATCGAGCCTGGTCCATCTGCCGCCGTCAGGCGAGACGGCAAACCCCCGATTGGTCATGGCCGCCTTGAAACGTCGCCGGGGATCGGGGTCAAGCGGGTCGATGACGACCTGGTCGGTCCTCATGCTCGGGGACGGGCCGGCGGTCCAGTGCAAACCGTCGGTGCTCTGCCGGAGTGGAGCCTTGGTTCCCAGGACCCAGATCTTGTAGACCTTGTTGACCGGATCCCACTGTGGGGCCGACCGGGTCTGGATGGTCATGTTGGGGTCGGAACTGCGGATCACCGCGCCCCGCTTGGCCGGCTTGTGCCAGGTCCGGGTGAGGTTCTTGGTGTTGGCGACGCCGTGGTCGTCGAGGAACAACTGGCGTTGCCCCGCTGCGACCGAGAAAGCCGGGATGTCCTTCGCCGCGGCCGACAGTGGTGTGGCCAACAGGCCGATCACCGCCAGCAGGCAGTAGCGGCTCGTCCCGCGACGACCCCTCACTTGATCTCCCGGATGCGAACGTTCTTGAATTCGACGAACATCGGGCGTCCGGCGTGGAGCTGGAAGGCGAGGATGCCGTCGAGCAGGGCTCGCTTGGGATCGTCCTGGAAGTCGAGGATCAGCCGGTTGTTCATGTAGTGCTGGATGTGAGTGCCCTTGGCGATGATCACCACGTCGTTGAACTTGTCGAGCTTGAAGAGCTTCTTCCAGCCGGCCTGATCGATCAGCCGGGCGGTGACCTTCTTGCCCTTGGGACCCCAGATCGCCTTTTCGCCGACCAGGCAGGTGCGGCCCCGTCCACCGGTCAGGCCACCCTCGTCGTAGATGAACCCCGAGACGCTGGGCAGCTTGTGCTCGTTGCGGATCTCGTGCTGGTAGCCCCGCACCACCCACTTGTTGCGGGTTTTGGTCTTGATGTGCTTCGAGCGGTACTGGATGCCCGAGTTGTTGGTGGCGTTGCAACGGAACGAGAGTCGCAGTTCGAAGTCCTTGGTCCGGCCACCCTTCCAGATGATGAACGTGTTCCCGTTGGCCTTGTTCTTGGCCGTCGTTTCCCCACGCAACGCCCCGTCCTTGGCCGACCACAGCCGTGGATCACCGTCCCACCCGGTCAGGTCCTTGCCGTTGAAGATCGTCTTCATGCCCTTCGGTTCGGGCGGCGCCTGGACAGGCTCGGCGGCGACGGCGGTTAGTATGAGCGAAAAGAACGCCAGCAGAGTGAGGCAGCGGATCATCAGGAAGTCTCCATGGTGCATCGTGGTCAGTGAGACGGCCCGGACGGACATCCGGGGCCGGAGTGGGTCAAACATGTGTTTCGGGCTGCCACGTCGGCTCGACTTCAAGCAGTCTAGCCGGTCGTTGGTGATGATCCCAATCCGCAGAGGTGGTCGGTTGCGGCTCCGGCGGATCTCAGAATCCCTGTCGTTCGAAGTGGATCTTCATCGCCGCGTTGTATTCGGATCCGCCTTGCTGGTAGCCCCCCTGGAAGAAGTACGGCACCGAGCCGCGGCGGACCATTTCATCGACCCACTGCGCACAGAGCATCTGCTGGATCACATTGGTGGTCAGCCCGGTGGTCGGGCAGATCGGTTGCTTGCGACCGGGAATCCGGATCACTCCACGTGATTCCGGCGAGAAGTTGTCGAAGCGGACCTGGCAGTGTGAGAACAGTCCCTTGCGGGGCGTCTTGCCGTCCAGGGTTGCGGGGCCGATGCCGATCACCAGGGCGCCCTCCTTCCGGGCCTGTTTCGCGATGTTCGCTTCGCCAGAGTTTGACGGGGTGATCGTCGAGACCAGCATCACGTTCTCGCGGGGCTTGGCCGACCAGTTGCCCCAGTTGACGATCATCGGCCCGCTGGCGACATGCTCCATTTCGCTGGACAGACCCGGGTGTTCCTTGGACCGGACGAACCAGCGTCCGCCCCGGCGGATGCGGCGAGTCATCTCGACGGCCGTTTCCCGGATCTGGTCCCGGTGCGTGGCGATCTGTCGGATCCGGCCCACGAGGCTCTTGAGATACTCGACGCTCTTCTCGACCGGCTTGGCGCTGGGGTTCTCCAGCTTGTTGGCCAGTTCGGCATTGAGCATCCAGTGCAGGGCGCCCAGCCCGGTCTGGCTCGACGGACAGAGTGTGAACTCGGGGATCTCCGGCGCACGAACAAGTCCCTGGGTGTAGGGGGTGTGGCTGTGGAGAATGACGTTGGAGACGTCCTTGAGCTTCAGGCCGTCGGGGTTGCTGTGCGATTCGTCGGTGAACCCGGCGGGACGGAACTCGTTGTCGCGGTATGAGACGGTGACGGCCACCACGTAGACGCCCCGTTCGCGGACGGCCAACACCTGCTTGTTGCAGTGGTTGGTGAAAAGCATGTCGCCGGCTTTCAGGTGCTTCAAACCCTGCTCGTCCTTCATGATCTTCGGGCTGCCTCGTCGGTCGGCCCGCTGTTCCGAGTGGGGCATGTGTCCGTCGTTCATCGCGGTCCAGACCGTGTGATCACCGCGGACCACACGGGCGGCCCGCGACGTCAGTTCACCGACCAACTCGGTCTCGCCGGCGATCTTGGACAGGATGCCGAGGATGCCCTCGTGGTACTGGTCCATGAACAGCTTCGAGTGGCCGAAGGTGTACTCGTGGTCCCATTTCGACCGGGACTTGGACGGAGCCGGTGCCGAGGAGGCCGGCTGGTTGCCTGCTAGGCCACCGACGACGGCCGCACCGCCCAGCAGGAGGTCGCGGCGTGACGGGAGTCCGGTTGAAGGTGTGTTGTCCGGGTCGGTCGGCAGCGGGAATGTTGTGGACACGGGGTCTCTTCCGGCTTGTGGTTCGGTTGTCCTGTTGTGGAGATCTCTGGTCGGGTTCTGGTACAAGATGGAGCCAGGAACCCCCCGCCAGTGTGACCACCATACACTCTCGTCAGGCATGGTGACGTGACCAGCGGTCCCCGAACGGGAGAAACTCATGGTCGGCCGGATCCGTTGCCTTGGTGTGCTGCTGCTGCTGGCCTGTCAGGCTCAGATCAGCCAGGCCGCCGAGAAACCTTTTGCCGTACTCGCAGCCGACGGCAAGGCACGTTGCGTGGTGGCGACAGGTGATAAGCCACAATTGATGGAGCGACGTGCGGCGGCCGAACTGGCCACCGTCATTTCCCGTGACAGCGGGGCCAAGGTCGAGGTGGTCAAGTACTCCGCGCTGCCACAGCCGACGTCCGATGGACCGACCGTGGTCCTGGTCGGAACACCCGGTTCGGTTCCGGTGATCGCCAAGCTGGCCGGAGGACCCTCGGGCGGGTTGGGCGATCTGCCGCTGCTGGGCGGGGATGGGTACGTCGTCGAGACGGTCGTCCGGGACAAGCGAAAGCTGCTGGTGATCGCCGGACAGACGCCGCGGGCGGTGTTTTACGGGGCGGTCCATGCCGGTGAGCAGTTGGTGTTGCCCGGCAGCGGCCCGTCGCGTCCGGTGGCCGTGGCTTCCACCCGGCTGGTTCGCACGCCCGCCATGAAGGAACGCGCCCCCTACCTGCTGAATCTCTCGGGTCGCGGACCCGAATTCGGGCTCGAGGACTGGAAGACCGTGCTGGACGGCCTGGCCCGCGAAAGTCACAACCGGATCTACTTCTGGTGGCAAAGTCTCTACAAGCCCCGCGATTTCCCCGATCGACGCATCCTCGATGGCGGAGTCGAGCGGATCAAGATGACCAACAAGGATGTCAACGAACTGGCACGCTACGCTCATCAACTGGGCATGGAGTTCCTGATCGGCGGCGGAGCCTTCAGTTGGGGCGGTGCCGCGGCACTGGTCAAGGAGTTCCCGGCTACCAAGGCGGTCAAGGCCAGCGGCATGTGCCCGTCGCACCCCAAGGCCCGGGAACTGCAGTTGAAGTTCTCGCTGGAAATGCTCGAGGTGATCGACGAGGCCGACGGGTTTTGGTTCGAGCCACGTGATGAGCACGGTGAATGCCGCTGTGAGGTGTGCCAGAAGCCGGTCGACCCGTTCGGGTCGAAGCAGTACGGCCAGTCGGAGATGGAGTTCCTCAAGGATTTCTGCAAGGCGCTGTGGGCCAAGCGGCCCGAGGCCCAGGTGGCGTGGTTGGTGGAGATCTACAAGCCCAGCAAGATGCACAGCGAAGATCCCGCCTATTTCCAGCGTCTCAAGGAGATCGAAGATCCCCGGTTGCACTGGATCGTCGTCTGGGGAGCCTGGGAATTTCCGGGACCGGGAGGCAAGTACCTGCCGGCGGCGTACTTCTCGAGGCACAATATCCGCTGGAGCAAGCCGTACGCCGAGCCGCTGGAAACGATCCGCAAGGACGTGTTCCGCGCGTCGCGAGAGGGTTTCCTGGGATTCTGTTCGACGTTCGAACCCTGTTTCGGCGTCGATTACCACGGGCTGTCGATTCCTTACCCGACAGACAAGCTGCCCTACGAACTGACCAGTTATGCGTTCCGCGAATTCTGTTGGCAGCCGACGCTGTCGATCGACGCGCTGAAACAACGCATGCGGAATCGCTATTGTGGTCCCCAGGGGTCCAAGCAACTGGTCGAGGACGTGATCTACCTGAGGTCGTTCGCGATCCGGGGCAACTGGGCGCAGAACACATCGTCAACATTGACCAAGCTGGCCGGCGAGATGGTTGGTTACGACGGCAAGGCGTTCAAGAACACGTCGGTCGCCGGGGCGTTGGCGGCGGCCAAGAACTACAACAAGTCGGACAAGAAGATCACCTACGATCGTCTCTCCAAACAGCTCAATGCACTGCGCGGAATCCTGGTCAAGGACATGCCGCGGATCGACCAGATCGAAGCGAGGTGCCTGAAGTTGGCCAGGACGGGCACACCTCGTGAACGGAAGACAGCGGCGTTGTGCCTGGACTTCACGCGGAACACCAAGCGGCTGATCAAGAAGTCGGGCATGGACAGCGTGCAGAAGGTCGACCGGCAGATCAAAGACTTCCGCAAGGCTGTCGGTGCCGACAAGAAGGGTGGTTGAGAGATCGGCGGGTCAGCCGGCCGGTCGCAGGGAACGGTCGAAGCGGCTGCCGTCGACAAATTGAACGTCGAGGTGCTTGGCGTTGAGCCGGAAGCCGGTGACCTGTTCGATCAGTTCCGCAGCCAGTCCCCCGGTTGTCGGGTCATCTTCGTGACCCACGGCCTTGGCCCACCGTTGATCGACGGTGTGACAAAAGCACAGACGCGTGCCGTCACCGAGCGTGAGCACCGCCTCGGAAAACGCGGCGTTGGCGTCTGAGGAGGTGAGGTGGTGGTCGAGTTGTTCGGCCGCGTTCATCGGTGCGCCCGGGAGAGAAAGACAGGTTGGTGGCTTTCGAGTGTCGTCTCTGGAGACGCCGGTCGCCAGCATCTCTCGATGGCATTGTCCACCAGGGGGCCAAACGGCAAGATGCATTCCCGGTTTCAGACCAGTCCTCTTTTCTTGCAGATCCCACGGCACAAGGAACAGCCGCCCATGTCGAGCATCACTCGCCCTGCCCTGGTTTCCTGCATGGTGGCTGTGGGGGCAGCGTGTTTCGTCGCGCCGGATGTCTCGCTGGCAGACGATGCCCCCAACACCCTGTCGGAGACGGAACGCTCGCAGGGATTTGCACTGCTGTTCAACGGCCGGTCGCTGGACGGTTGGCAGCACAAGGGGAACTGGAATGTCGCGACGGGGGTGATTTCCCGCAGCGGTCGTGGGGGCAGCCTGGTGTATGTCTCGAAAAAGGTCCCCGACGATTTCGAGTTGCGGTTCGAATGGCGGGTTGGCGTCGGCAGCAACAGCGGGGTGTACTACCGACCCGGCCAGTACGAGTACCAGATCCTGGACAACAAGAAACACGTCGATGGGCGGAACCCCAGGACCAGTGCCGCATCGCTGTACTTCTGCGTCGCCCCGTCACGCGACGCGACGGCGAAGGTGGGGACCTGGAACACGGGACGGGTCGTGGCCAAGGGAACCGTGATCCAGCATTGGCTCAATGGGAAGAAGGTGATCGATTTCGACTACGCCGATCCGCGGTGGAAGGAGCACGTCGAGTTGTTACGGCTCCGGGGTGGCAGGCTGGCCGCACGAGGTGCCCGGTTGAACCTGCAGGACCATGGAGATCCTGTCTGGTACCGTTCGATTCGCATGCGGACGATTCCCCGGGACGAGAAACTGGTCAGCGAGAACATCCGTCCGCAGAAGATCACTCCGGAAGTCCGGGCGGCGGAGCAGAAGAAGCTGAAGGGAATCCTCGACAGGCGGAAGGCGGCAGCCCGTAAAAAGAAGAAGAAGTAGTCGGCCGAGGAGATTTCATCGCTGTGGAATCGCAGGAAAACCGTTCTCCGGAGCCTGAAATCGCCGAGAACTGTTGATAGGGCCCTGCGATTCGTAGTAGAACGGGGACTCGAGGTGCCGTGCCGGTGGCGTGGCACCACCAAAAATCACACGGGAGAGTCTGGATGTTTTCGATCAAATCAGACAAGCAGGGACAGCGGTTCTGTGACGGGTTGACGCGTCGTGACGCGTTGCAGATCGGAGCGATGGGCGTGGGCGGCCTGACCCTGGCCGACCTGTTGCGTTCGGAGGCCCGGGCCGACACCGGATCCAGTCACAAGGCCCTGATCAACATCCACCTCGCCGGTGGCCCGTCGCACCAGGACATGTTTGACCTGAAGCCCGAGGCGCCTCGGGAATTCCGCGGCGAGTTCGAGCCGGTTGCGACCAACGTGCCGGGGATCGACATCTGCGAGCACATGCCGATGTTGGCCCAGGCGGCCGACAAGTACGCGATCATCCGATCGTTGACCGGTTCGATCGCCGACCACAGTGACTACCCGACCCAGACAGGCTTCCCGCGAGGCAGCCTGCAGAGCATGGGCGGACGACCGTCGATCGGCAGCATGGCAGCCCGGCTGCATGGCAGCACCGGTGGTGCCCCGCCGTTTGTCGGTTACAACGGTTCCTACACCGGTTACCTGAGTTCGGTCCACAAGCCTTACAAGCCCCAGGGCGGCGAACTGAAACTCAACAACACTCTGACCGCCAGCCGGTTGCATTCCCGCACGGACCTGCTGGTCGGCCTGGATCGCCTGCGTCGGGACGTGGACCACACCGGCCACATGCTGGCCCTGGACGCCTACACTCGCCAGGCCGTCGACATCGTGACGTCGGGACGGGTCGCCGACGCGTTGGACATGAACACCGAGGATCCCCGGGTCCGCGATCGTTATGGCAGCCAGGGAAACATGTTCCTGACCGCCCGTCGGCTGATCGAAGCGGGTGTCCGCGTCGTCGGTTTCAACTGGGGCAGCTGGGACACTCACAGCAACAACTTCAACCACCTCCGCGGCCAATTGCCGAACCTGGACCGTTCGCTGCACGCCCTGCTCGAAGACCTGCACGCTCGCGGGATGGACAAGGACGTGACGGTGGTGGTCTGGGGCGAGTTCGGTCGCACGCCGCGGGTCAACAAGAACAAGGGTGGCCGGGATCACTGGTACGAGGTGGCGATGTGCTTCCTGGCCGGTGGTGGCATGAAGACCGGACAGGTCGTCGGCAAATCGAGCCGGAACGCCGAGCGGGCCGTCGAGCGGCCGGTGCACCTGCTGGAGGTGTTTGCGACGATGTACCACAACCTGGGAATCGACGTGCGGACCACGACGATCGAAGACCCGGCCGGGCGTCCGCATTACCTGACCGATGGCCGGTTGCCGATCCACGAACTGATCTGAACGGGCCGAAAAATCACGACGGGGTCGGTTTCGCCAGCGGCGGGGCCGACCCCGTTTTGTTCAAGACAGGCCGTTGTGCCGCAGCAGCGGCTCGGGACTCGGTTCGCGGCCGCGGAAGTCACGGAAGACGTCCATCGGGTGTCGCCCGCCCCCGCATGCCAGCACGGTGTCTCGGAAACGACGTCCCGTTTCGGTGACCGCCTGCTCGTCGTCCAGGCCGGCGTCTTCGAAAGCACTGAAGGCGTCGGCACTGAGGACCTCGGCCCACTTGTAACTGTAGTACCCGGCCGCGTAGCCACCGGCGAAGATGTGCTGGAAGCCGCACAGGAACCGGTCCTCGGGAAGAGGTTGCAACGGGGAGGTCCGCTCGGCGATGCGCTGCTGGATTTCGAGCACGGTGTCTTCTCCCGAGGGGTCGAACTGGTGATGCAGGTGCATGTCGAGCATGCCGAAATTCAACTGCCTGAGCATCATCGACCCGGCGCGGTAGGTCCGCGCGCGGCAGATCTTCTCGAACAGGTCCTCGGGCAGCACGTCGCCGGTCTCGTAGTGCCTGGCGATGCCCAGCAGGGTCGGCCGATGGTAACACCAGTTTTCCATGAACTGGCTCGGCAATTCGACGGCATCCCACTCGACGCCGTTGATCCCCGATGCGTCCGCGTGTTCGACGGTGGTCATCATGTGCTGCAGCCCGTGGCCGAATTCGTGGAACAGCGTCTCGACCTCCCGGAATGTCATCAGGGACGGTCGCTCGCCGACCGGCGGTGTGGAGTTGCAGATCAGGTGCGCGACGGGCAGCTGCAGATGGCCGTCAATCCGGCAGCGAACCAGGCATTCGTTCATCCAGGCGCCCCCCCGCTTGGTTTCCGGGCGGGAATAGGGATCCAGGTAGAAGCCGGCCCGTTCGGTTCCTTGGTCATCACGCACGATGAAGTAGCGGACATCCTCGTTCCAGATCGGAGCCTGGCCATCGGCGGCCTCGACCGTGATTCCGAACAGTCTCTGGCAGAGGGAGAAGAGTCCGTCGAGGACACGATCGAGTGAGAAGTACGGGCGGAGATCCTCGTCGGTGAAGTCGAAGCGATGTTCCCGCAGTCGCTCGGCCCAGAACGCCGCATCCCACTGAGCCAGGAGGTCTTCCTGTCCCGATTCGGTCGCCAGCTGCCGCAGGTCTTCCAGATCGCGGTTTCCGGCTTCCCACGACGCGTCCCGCAGGGTCTCGAACATCTGCTCGACCGCTTCGACTCCCGCGGCCATCTTCGACGTCAGGCTGACCTCGGCGTAGCTGGCAAAACCCAGCAGCTCGGCTCGTTCGCGACGCAACGAGAGGATCTCGTCGATCAACGGGGTGTTGTCGGTCTCACCATCGGAGGCTCGCGTGATATAGGCGCGGAACAGCGTTTCCCGCAGATCGCGTTTTCGGCAGTGTTGCAGGAAAGGCATGGCGATCGGCGCATCGAGCGTGAATCTCCAGGGGCCCTGTTCAGGTGTTGCCGGAGATGTTTCGGATGACTCGATCTGTTCAGAACGGCTGTCGTTGTAGGACTGCGATGCCAGTTGCAGCAGAGTTTCCGGAAGCCCGTCGACCTCGGCCTCGTCCGACAGGATCAGGTCCCACGCCTTGGTGGCATCGAGTACGTGGTTGGAGAAACTGGTCGAGAGTTGTGACAGCCGGGAAGCGATCTCGTTGAATCGTTCCTGTTGCTGTTCGTCCAGGCCAATCCCGGCCAGTTCCGCGTCACGGATCCGTTCGTGGATGATCCGCTGCTGCGGTTCGGTGAAGTCGTCCCAGGCCGGTGTGTCTCGGAGATGCTTGAGAGCCACGAAGACGGGGCCACTCTGTCGGATTCTCAGTCCCATGGCCACCACATCGGGAAGCACAGCATCATGCGCCTCGCGGAGCTCTTCGGAGTTGGCGACACCCATCAGGTGTGTGACCGGGGACCAGCTGCGTTCCCAGTGGCGGCCCAGTGTCTCGAGGGCCTCGATCGTGTTGGTCCACGTGGCCCGGGCCGGATCCGACAGGTCCGACTCGATCCGGTCGATTCCCGCAGCCGTCGATTCGAGAACCTCGCGGACAGCCGGTTCCACGTGCTCTGGGCCAATCCGGTCAAACGGGGGAAGCCCCGCGGTCGTCAGCAAGGGGTTCTCGGCGGGTGAGGCATTCGACATGACCGACGCTCTCCGGTTGGCTGTGACAGATCGAGAGATCATCGTGGCGATCGCGGCGGGGGGGTTCAACCCGGGACGGGGCCGGTGGCGCTTGACTGGCCGGTTGGTTTTGCCAAAGTGAAGATCGGTTCGCCGGCGTTCTTCCGGTCGAGTGTCCTCAATCAACCCAACGGATTTCCTGCCATGATCCATCCTCACCGCCCTGTCCTGTTGCCTGCCGCCGTCATCTCCCTGCTGGCCGTGTTGACGACGGGCCTCACCGCTGGTGAGAAGCCCCCCGCACGCCATGTGATGACGATGACCGACATCGATCGGCAGGTGCAGGAACTCTCGAACTGGAGTCGCTGGGGCGCGGACGACGAACTGGGGGCGTTGAACCTGATCACACCCAGGATGCGGCGGCGGGCAGCCCGGCTGGTCAAGCGCGGGGTGACGGTGTCGTTGGCGAGAGTGGCCGAGGAGATCAAGGCGGTCGACAACCCCAATCCGTTCGAGCAGAAGATGCTCAAGATCGGCCGCGAACCGGGCGTGCCGTGGGCGGTCGACAACTACAGCGTCAATTACCACGGCTACGCACACACTCACATCGACTCACTTTGTCACCTCTTTTTTCGGGGCCGTCTCTACAACGGGTTCACTCATGAGGACGTGACCGAGAAAGGGGCGCGACGGCTGAGCATCCACAACCTCCGCAACGGGATATTTGCCCGTGGTATCCTCGTGGACGTGCCCCGGTTGCGGGGCAAGAAGTGGCTGGAGCCCGGCGAGGCGGTGTATCCCGAGGACCTGGATGCCTGGGAGGATGAGGCCGATGTGAAGATCGGTCGTGGTGACATCGTGTTCTTCCGCACGGGCCGTTGGGCACGCCGCGATGCCAAGGGACCCTGGGATGTGCAGGCGGTCGGGATGCCCGGTCTGCACGCCTCGTGCTGTGCGTGGTTGAAAAAGCGGGACGTGGCGATGGTCGGCAGTGATGCGGCGATGGACGTGATGCCGTCACAGATCGAGGGGATCACTCACCCGGTGCATCTGTTGTTGCTGCATGCGATGGGGTGTCACATCTTCGACAACTGTGATCTCGAAGACCTGGGCAACGCGTGTGCGAAATACAGGCAGTGGGAGTTCCTGCTGACGGCGTCACCGATTCCCGTGCAGGGTGGGACCGGGTCGCCGTTGAATCCGATCGCGGGGTTCTAGGCCTGGCGATTCCGCTTGCGGGCGTTTTCGGTCAGGTGGGTTTTCCTGAGCCGGATCGCTGCCGGAGTCACCTCGACGTACTCGTCGCCCTCGATGTACTCGAGCGCCATTTCGAGTGTCATTTTGCGGGGCGGCTTCAGCAGGATGTTGTCGTCGGAGCCGGCCGCGCGGACGTTGGTCAGCTTCTTTTCCTTGGTCGGGTTGACGACCATGTCGTTGTCACGCGAATTTTCCCCGACGATCATCCCCTCGTAGACCACGTCGCCGGGAGCCACAAACAGTTCCGAACGTTCCTGCAGTTTCCAGATCGCGTAGGCGACGGCATGGCCGTCGGACTGGGAGACCAGGACCCCGTTCCGGCGTCGGGGCACGTCGCCGTCACACGTCTTGTAGGCCTCGAAGCGGTGGTGCATGATCGCCTCGCCGTGGGTGGCGTTGAGTAGACGTGTCCGGAGTCCGATCAGGCCACGGGCGGGGATCGAAAATTCGATGTGGGTCTGTCCGGCCGGCCCGGCGTTCATTTCGAGGACCTGGCCACGGCGGGTGCCGGCCAGTTCCAACACCGGCCCGACCGCCTCCGGTGGCACGTCCACCTCGAGTCGCTCGAACGGTTCGAGCCAGTGCCCGTCGACCTGGCGGCGGATCACTTCGGGCTTGCCGACAGACAGTTCGTAGCCCTCGCGACGCATCTGTTCAATCAGGATCGCCAAGTGGAGGATGCCGCGACCCGAAACGGTGAAGGTGTCGGTGTCGTCGGCCTCCCGAACACGCAGGGCCACGTTGGACTTCACTTCGCGATTCAACCTTGCCCGCAGGTGTCGGCTGGTGACAAACTGCCCGTCCTGTCCGGCCAGCGGCGACGTGTTGGGGGCGAAGACCATCGAGAGAGTCGGTTCGTCGATGGCCAGCCGTGGAAGCGGGTCGGGGTGTTCGGGATCGGCCAGCGTGTCGCCGATGGCCGGTTCGTCGAGCCCGAGCACGGCGACGATGTCGCCGGAGCGGGCCGTGGAGACCGGTCGGCGGCCGAGCTTGTCGAACAGTTCGACGCTGGTAACGGTCCCCGACGCCGCCTCTCCGTGCTCCTTGAGCACGGTCACGTCCTGGCCTTTGTTGAGGATGCCGGCCGTGATGCGGCCGACGACGATCGATCCGACGAATTCGGACCACTCGATTGAGGTTGCCCGGAGCTGCAGCGGGCGGTCCGAGAAGTCCTCGGGTGGCGGCACCTTGTTGTGGATCAATTCAAGCAACGGTTGCATCGTACCACTGCGGTCGTCGGAGTCGTGGGTCGCGTAACCGTCGCGGGCACTGGTGAAGATGTAGGGGAAATCGAGCGTGTCATCGTCGGCACCAAGGTCGGCCATCAGGTCGAACGTCTCCGAGAGCACTTCGTGGGGACGCGAGTCGGGACGGTCGATCTTGTTGATCACCACCAGGGGCCGCAATTTTTGTTCCAGTGCCTTGTTCAGTACGAAGCGGGTCTGCGGCCGGGGGCCCTCGAAGGCGTCGACCAGCAGCAGGGCCCCGTCAGCCATCTGCAGGACCCGCTCGACCTCTCCCCCGAAATCCGCATGGCCGGGCGTGTCGATGATGTTGATCGAGACATCCCGGTAAGCCAGGGCGATGTTCTTGGAGAGAATCGTGATGCCACGTTCTCGCTCGAGATCACTCGAATCCAGGATCAGGTCGCCGGAAAGTTGGCTTGCGCGATACTGGCCACTTTGCCGCAGCAGGCAGTCGACCAGGCTGGTCTTGCCGTGATCGACATGGGCAATGATCGCGATGTTGCGGAGATCAGTTCGATGCATGAAGTCAGCGCCGACCGGTGCCGGATGAAACGGGAAGAGGGGGATTATGGAGAGCGACCCGCAGTTGGGCAACAGCGGTTGTCGGATGGTTTGGCAACGAGTCAAACGGAACTCGACAGACAATCACTTGTATTCAGAATGAACCGAACAATGCAGAAAACCGGAGTCTTCGGTTTAACCCGCTGGACCGGCGGAACCGATATCTGTCAATACCGTACGACATGTCCTGTCGTTCTGGGACCGACCCGTTAGGCGGAAGTCGATCCGCAAAACAGTGACAGAAACAGTCGGCGGTGAACGGCCAGGCGATTGGAACCTTTGGCCGTTCGTCTAGACAGAAGATGGCACCAGAATATCTCGGAGGGGGAGGCCGATGAAGACGGCCGGATTTCAATACGTAAACGTCCTTGGTATCTCGTTGCTGGTCACAGCCTTGGCGTGGACCAGCATCCTGGCCGCTCGCGACACCGAGGCATCGGTGACACGGATGATGAACTCCGCTCGCCTGTTCGAGCGGCAGGGCCGCCAGTTGAAGGCCGCCGAGATGTATCGACGGGTACTGCACTCGGCTCCTGGCAACGAGTACGCGGCCAAACGACTGGACGCGCTCCGGAAAATGTCCACGCAACTCATGGAGATCTCGGGGGTCAGCGAGAATTCTGAGCCAGCGGTGCAATTAGTCACCGCTGTCCAGGAAGACCCGAAGGCTGAACCGAAACCGGTGGTGAACGTCCGTCGTCGGCAGGCCAGAAGTTCAAAGCAGATCATCAAGTCGACTCAATCGGCTTTGAACAAGATTCGCGACAAGCTCGTTGGTCGGCCGAAACCGGTCACCCTCGAACCGGTCGTAGAAGAGGGGGTAATCCCGGCCTCGTACGCCGCTCCCAAGGACGACCCGAAAACTGAACCGAATCCGGTGGTGAACGTCCGTCGTCGGCAGGCCAGAAGTCCAAAGCAGATCATCAAGTCGACTCAATCGGCTTTGAACAGGATTCGCGACAAGCTCGTTGGTCGGCCGAAACCGGTCGTGGAAGAGGGGACAATCCCGGCCCTGGACCGGTCACCGCTGTGGGAACGACTCGACCCGACATTGGGGGGATTGGCCGACATTGTGGTGATGAGCCCGGCCGAGAAGATCGCGAAAAGAAATCATTCCCTGGTGCCCAGGCCTGACGACGCGGATGCAGTGACATTGTTGGTCGATGCTGTGACCTACACGCCGGATGCCGAGTCGGCCCTTGCGGCCTACATGCTGGGGACCCGCACCACAGGCCAGGACATGGTGATGGCCAGTCTGGACGAGCAGTTGGCCGCTCGTAGGGGATTTGCACAGGTGCACATCGCCGAGGCACTACTCCGCCTTGACGGCAACCATGCCGCGGCAACCGACGCGTTGATCGAGTTGGTGTCCTCCTCGGAGAAGGAGGTCCGGATGATGGCGGCGCTCGCCATGCAGTCGGCCGTCGCCACGCAGAGAGATCGGTGCATTCAGGTCCTGATCCTGTTGTTGAGCGACGGGGACTGCGATCTGCGGGCAGCCGGAGCCCTGGCGCTGGGTGGTTACGGGATGTCGGCCAAGGCGGCCGTACCGGCGTTGATGCAGTTGGTTCGCGACGAGAATACCGATACCGCCCGCGCGGCCGGAGTGGCGCTGCGGTGCGTGTTTCCGGAACCGGTCGCACCGATCAGCAGTACGTCGATCAGGCGGACCGTGGCACACGGGTCCTGACGCGGCACTGGACCTCGGATGATGTCCGGGGACAAACAAATCGGAAGGATCAAGA
Organism: Planctomycetota bacterium; assembly: GCA_963582065.1. GTDB lineage: Bacteria > Planctomycetota > Planctomycetia > Planctomycetales > Planctomycetaceae > UBA8437. Next base: position 20,548 of record CAUZRQ010000007.1, read on the forward strand.
CCAATGGTGAAGACGACCACGTTGAAGATCCTGTTGACGTTGGCGATGTTGGCCGGTTGCAGCACCGAATTCCGAGACGGGATCGATGACACGGCGGTCTCGATACAAAGTCGCGCCCGAGCGTTGCAAGCATGGACAGACTCACGGGATCTGTTCGACGGGATTCCGCATACCGAGGATTTCGGTAATGGGTTCCGGGACGGCCACCACGATATCGCCATGGGGGGGGCAGGATCGTGGCCGGCGCTGCCGCCTCGCGAGTACCGCGGATTGGGAGGCCGTGCCGACGAGGATCGATCACGGTTGGCGGCCTACATGGATGGGCACGAACACGGGGTCTTGGCGATCACGGCGCAGAGTCGCCTGCGTGCGAAAATGTCCTGGGACGAATCACGTGACATGTACGATGGCATTCCCCATCTCTCAGACTTCAGACGGGGATACCTCGATGGTTTCTTCTCCACCTCAATGGGGCGTAAAGAAACTCGACTGGTGACATTGCCGGCCGAGTACAGCGAACGCAGGTTCGAGACCGATCTGGGACTGGCCCGCGTGCGGACCTACCGCGACGGTCACCAGCACGGAAAAATGACGGCCCAAGCCGAAATGACAGTCGAACAGGCGGCATCGGCCGAAACACGCGAGTAGCACGACCGTAGCGGCCGGATTGATCAGGCGAAAAAGAAGTGCATCCACACGGCCGTGGCACAAAGTAGCGCCGCCCAACTGCGGTCTCGCGCCCACCACGGACGGTCGCCCGCTGGTGCTGGTGCTTCCACCCCGGTGCCGGACTCGCCCAGCGGAAACTTGTTCCGACGTGTTGAGTTGATTCGGAACGCAGCCAGGGTGATCGCTGCTGCGATGAACGAGGCGACCGAGGGGCGGACCCATCCCGCCCACATTGTCCCGGCGAGGACGGCCAAAAGGCCTATCGCCAGGAGAATCAGTTGAGCGAGCCGTTTCAGGTCGTCGGGGTGGTGTCCGCCGAGATCGGACCACGTCAATCTCGCCTGTTCCGCTTCGACGGACGTTGAGAGACTGACCAGGACATGGACGATCAGGCAGCAGAGGATCACCGCGACGACACGATGGAAGAAGTTCAGACTCGGTCCAAGCGTGAGATTGACCGCATTGAGTTCTTCACGGTGATTCTCGACACGACGGGTGATCTCGTCGGAGTTGAGTGCCTGCCAATCCTGTGGCAGGTCACTGATCCTGGTGGCATCCAGTGTCTTCTGTTCGGTGATGACCTGGTAAACGGCCGGTGGCATTCCGACCGTGCGGTCGTACGCCTCTTGGAAAGCCCAGGAGAAAAGCACACCGGCGATGATGGTCACCAAAGCTCCACTTGCGGTGCCGCGGCGCCAGAACATGCCGACCAGGAAAGCCACCAGCAGGCCGGGAGTCAGGTAGGTTGTGTAGTTGACAATTTGGAGAAAGAAGTTGTCCTTGCTGTTGGGGTCGATTACGGCGAACGTCAGGCCGGTGGCGATGAGGACGAAAACGATGATCGAGATTCTGCCGACACGAACCAGTTGGCGATCGTCCGCGTCGGGACGAATGTACTTCTGGTAGACGTCGATGGTGAAAATGGTGGCTGCCGAGTTCATCATCGAGTCGATCGACGAGAGGATGGCACCGATCAGGCCGGCCGCCACGATACCGATCAATCCGTAACCGGCCGGGACGACCAGCCGAACCAGCTCGGAGAATGCCGCATCGGGGTCGACGTCGTGGTCAACGCGTTGCCGGATCAGGAAGAAACCGGCGATACCCGCGGCGATGCAGAAGAAGGGGATCAGGAGCTTCAGGAACCCCGCGGCGATGATCCCCAACCGCGCTTCGCCATCCGACCGGGCGGCCAGGGCGCGTTGTACGATAAACTGGTTCGTGCCCCAGTAGAAACAGTGCATAAAGATGAGCCCGCTCAGCACTCCCGACCAGGGCAACTGTGAGTGGTTGCTGGGCAGGTACAGCCGCATCTTCTGTTCGGATTCCAGATGGTCGAGCCGGATCATCTCTCGCCATCCGGCCGCCACTCCGTCACCATCGCCAAGTTCGCCGAAGATCAACAACGCCAGGAGGATACCACCCCCCAGCAGCAACAGCGATTGGATGGCATCGGTCAAAACCACCGCTCTCAGGCCACCCAGAACCGTGTACACCGTCGAGATGACCGCCAGGATGATCACGAAGGCGGCGTACCATTTCATGTCGACCTTCACCACCGGATGGGCTTTGAGGTCGTTTTCAGCGATCGTTCCGGCTTCGATCTCCCGGCGATTTCCGACCGTTTCCTCGGCGACCTGGTGGTTGTCGATTGCCGCACCGCCGACCATTACACAGGCCGAACGTGCACCGATGTACAGTCCCGGCACCATCTGCACTCCGGCCATGATCAGCACCATGATCACGGCGTAGGAGAGTCGACTGCGGTCGTCATAACGGCGCCCCAGATACTCCGAGAGCGTGTAGATCTTCAGGCGTCGGTAGACGGGCAGGAAGCCGTAGCAGAGCAGCAACAGGCCGAAGATGGCGCCCAGTTCGAAGTGACTCTGAGCGAATCCGATCGAGAAGCCGAGGCCGAGCATGCCGACAAGGTGGTTGGCGCTGACGTTGGAACCGTAGATTGATCCCGCCACACCCCACCAGCGGATGTGTCGTCCTGCCAGGAAATACTGTTCGGACGACTCGGTTTCTCCACGTCCTGCCAACAACCCGACGGCCATCACGGCCACCAGCGCGATCAGGAAGACCGCGAAATCGACCGCGTGAAACAGATCACCCATTGACGACTCATGACGCGAGTGGCGGTGGTTTTAACAGGAGCTTGCTCACCTTAGCAGAGTGCGTGGTCGAGATCATCCGAGGAGAATTGTGGTTGACATCGGGTTTTACTTCGATCAGGTTGGGGGCTGGGTATGGGTGTGGATCTTGAGGAAGCGTGGTTTGTCGATGTCGTGGCGGTTCGTGGCGAGCGGTCATCGGCTGCTCTTTACACGTCTTCTCGTTTTCGACACGAAGCCTGACGGTCTCGTGCCCAAACTGCGTAGTGGTGGATACGCGGGTGTGGCATTCAGCAATTGTGGTTCTTTCTCGCGACCACCATACATGCGGACGGCGAAAGTCGGATGAACGAAACAGTGACGGTTTTCGTGGTCGAACACGTCGACGATGTGGTCGTCGTAGAGCCTCTGGGTGACGAGTCGGCGTTCCGCTATTCGGACATACACAACCAGGCCAACCGGGTGATGCGGAAACTGGACGACACGTCAGTACATGGCGTTGTTGTCGATCTACGCAGTGTTCCCATGCTCGGCTGGGTGATGACCAGCGCCATCGTGCGGTTGGTGCGAAACCTGGATTATCGCGGTGGGTTGGCCGTCTACTGCTCGGCGTCGAAAGCAAACATCCAGCAGTTCTCGTCGATGAAACTCGGCGACCCATGGACGCACCACGATTCTCGAGACGAGGGGGTGGCGGTTATCCGAGACCTGATCGTCAACGAGTCGCCGGTGGCCGAAGAGGGGTCGTAGAGGATGCTCGGTGAACTGGTGCCCGTGGGCGGGGGCGATCCCATTCCGCTGCTACGAGAACGGTTGCTGGTCGGCCGCCGAAGCCGGTGTGATATTCGCCTGGATTTTCCGAACGTCTCGTCACAGCATTGCGAACTCGACATGGAATCCGGTTACTGGCAGGTTCGAGACCTTCGCAGTACCAACGGTGTGAAGGTCAACGGCCAGCGTGTCGAGGTGCAGGTGCTGATGCCCGGTGACATGCTGACCATCGGCAAGCACGATTTCGAAGTGGTCTATCAACCGACGTCCGATGGCCCGCCGCCGTCGTTGAGCGAAGACGATCCGTTTTCGAGATCATTGCTTGAACAGGCCGGACTGGAGGGGCAGCGGAAGGCACGGCGGCGCTCCGACCGCCTCAAGAGTAAGCTTCCGCCGGCTGTTGCAGCTCCCCGAGCGACCGACGAACTGGATGGCGACAGCGCCGAGGACACGCAGATCCACGACTGGCTGACCGACGACGACGTCGCCGCCGACTGACTCGGTCTGCCGCGGCCGGTGCGGAGATCCTCAGGCGGCCTTCTTTCGAGCCACTGCTTCGAGGATCCCCGTGTAACCGAGTCGACGGGCAACGTGGCGAGCCGAACTGAGAGCAGCCGCTCGGCTGCGGAACTGCGGGCTGCCATCACGCCGTTTGATGATTCTCGCCCGTTCGACTCCGGGCAATGCAATCGTGGCCGTGTAGTACAGGACCTTGTCACGCCGCATGGTGCCGATTGTGACGGGAAGCTCGTTCGCGGTGGTTTCTGTCGTCATTGCAACTTGTGGTTCTGGTGCGACGACCTGTGCCTGGGTGGCGGGCTGCGATTCGCGAGGTCGTCTGGTGAGCCAGGCGAGAACGCGCTGCGGACTGGGCATTTCCTGGGTCAACAGGCCGAGCAGGAACAGCGCGAGAACGATCGGGCCGAACATCATCAGGATCAGGTGCCGATCGGAAATCGGTCCGGGTGCGGCCGTGGGCATCCCGGTCGTTGTCATGACATCGGAGTCGCCAATGTTCTGCGTCGCGAGAGAATCCGACTGCCCGATGTTCGGCAACGTGATCGAAACGGCCTGGCGGTCGGCCGTCAACTTGACCGGCTGGTCGATTTCGCTAGCCGGCGGGCTGTCCCCGACCGGCGAATCGACGTCCGGTATCAGCGGGTCGGCGTCCTGGTTGTTCCGTGCCGGTTGTTGAGGCGGCGACTGGCTGGTGAGGGTTGTGACGGCGGGGACCAACCCGTCGTCGCGATCGGCTGGAGTGCCGCCAAGGGAGTCCGCGTTCGACTGGCCGTCTTCGATGGTCGGCCTCAAGATTGCGTCACGGCTGTTGTGCTCGTCGAGTGTGGTGGAGTCGTCGGTCGAGAGCGGGGCACGTGGACGCCGGGGGACTGCGATGGCCTTGGTGGTTGGCGGACGGTCTGGACTGGGGCCGGGCAGTGCGGGGTTCGTGACAACGGGACCGGGAGGCGTGTCCGGGAGGTTTGGTTTCAGCGCTGGAACCAGCGTGCGAATCGTATCGCCGCTGATGGCGCGACTGGGTGAACTGGAATCCGGAATCTCCGCGTCGTTTGTGTAAGATCTGCCGGAGCTTTTTGGTCCGGTGGCTCTCGGAGCAACATTTGGCGGATCGGGGATGGTCCGCGGCCCATTCTTCGCCGGCGGCAGGCTGGCTGCTGTTGAGTCGGTTTCGCAGGCTGGTTGACGGCCGGTCTGCTCGTTGGTCTGACCGGCTTCGTGACGCGTGATGAAGGCCATCAGGGCCTCGTCGCGGTCCGAGAGGGTCAGCTTGTGAGTGCGGGCCACTTTCTTGGCGATCTGGTAACACCGCAGAGCTTCTTCGGTGCGGCTCTCCTGCCAGGCCGCCTCGGCCTGGGCAAGCAGCCGGTTGAACGCGGTTCGTCCGGCGGATCTGTCGGGCTCGGTCGGCGGAGCAGCACCTCCGGTGGCCAACAGCAGCAGCAGGATTGCCAAGAAACGGGAAGCCACAGCCAAGGTCTCCTCGCGTGCCATCGTTCGTGCCGGGGAGAACAGGTCGGCGACGCACCACCCTTCATGGCGAATTGCAACGGCACCGCACAATCGTCGCAGCCAACTCCACCGGAGTTATCGACAGATTCGGGCCGTGGCCATCAGGCGATTCATCGAGAAAAATCTCCGAATCGGGCCGCGGGGGTGGTCCGCTACGGCTTGAGCTTCAACTGGGTGGCGATGGTCAGGTCGAGCGATCCGTCCAGTGACATGCCATTGACTTCCATCGTCAACGTGCCCTTCATCTGGGTGGTGTCGGATTCGGAGACAATGACGCCGTTCTTGAGGTCGATCAGGATCTCGCCGGTTCCCTTTGCGATCTTGAGCTTGCTGGCAGTGATCTTCGTCGGGCTGCCTTCAGGAGGATCCTGGGTGAGAGTGGCTGCAAGCGACTTGGTCGTGATCCGGTGCAGGATGTTTCCTTTTCCCTGCTTGACGGTCCCGGCGTAGGTGTATTGCCGCTTGACGCCGATCTTCTGTCCTGCTTCGAGGTGCATCACGGTGGTGTGTTGCCACTTGTCACCAACTGCTACCGCCTTGGCAGGGATCCGCTGGTCCCGGTTCTTCCAACTTGCCAGAATGATGTCGGCACCAATTTGGCTCTCGACGCTCTTGCGGAGATCCGGGTCGAGATCCTTGAGAACCTCGTTGATCCCTTCAACCTTGACCACCTGGTCGGAATTGTCGTAGACGAGAGTGACCTGGGCCTTGGAGATGATTCGGAGCAGTTCGAGAATCGGCTCGAGTTGCGGGAGCGGGGCCTTCTTGTCGGGATTGCTGGAATCGAAGGAGACCTTGACTCCCGGGATCGTGATTTCCTGCTGCAGTTTCTTGTTTGTTTCAACCAGTCGCAACGTCCCGTCAGCCTCACGCTCACCAATTGTATTTTCGGAGATGACGAACTGTGTCGAACTGGTTTCGATGTCCATGCCAGCGAGAGTGAGGATCTGCTTGCTGGTCGATTGGGCATGGTAGACCCGTTTTGTTTTCGGCTGAAGTTTCGGCTTCAGGACGACCTGGGCCCGGGCGGTCGGGGTGAACAACACGGTGGCCAGGACCAACACCAGGACCGATCGGGGGTGGAAGCGAGGCAGGTGGTTCATCAGCGGTCCCTTTGGAGTGGCGTGTTGGTACGATCGGGCGTTGGCTCGTGTCATCGACAATGCTCCGGCCGTCATTCGCTAGATTGTTGCAGATCTTGCCCCCAAAAAAAGGAAACTTGATTCGGCCGGTTGATTCGGGTGCTGGGTGAGAGTGTTCGTTGTTTTCGTCGAGCGGAAGGAGCTTGGGATGCGGCTTGCGACGGTTGGAATGAAGGCGGTCATCGCCGTGGCGGTGGCACTGGTGTGGGGGGGGGGAGTGGTTTCGGCCGCGGTGCCTCACGTGGTGTTTCTGATCGGTGAGCGTGAGTACAAGACCCATGAGACTCTGCCGGAGTTTGCCCGTGACGAGTTGATCGGCAAGCTGAAATTCCGTTGCACGTTCGTGCACGCTGACCGGAAGGACGGCAACCGGTTCCCGGGAATCGAGGCGATTGAAACGGCTGACCTGGTGGTGCTGAGCGTCCGCAGACGGGCGTTGCCCGAGGCGGACCTGGCGAGGGTTCGGAAGTACCTGGCGGCCGGGCGTCCGCTGGTCGGAGTTCGCACGGCCAGTCACGCCTTTCACACCAAGGGCAAGCACCCGAAAGGGCACGCCGAATGGCAGGAATTCGATCCCGAAGTCCTGGGCGGCCACTACGTGGGACACCATGGGAACAAGCTGGTGACGACCGTTGAAGTTCTGTCGGCGGCCAAGGGGCACCCGATCCTTGCCGGAGTGTCGATCAAGCCGTTCGATGTCGGTGGATCGTTGTACAGGGTCAACCCGTTGAAGAAGTCGTGTGTCCCCCTGGTCAGTGGCCGGGTGAAGGGTGCACCGGTCGAGCCGGTGGCCTGGACGCACACGTATCGCGGTGGCCGGATCTTCTACACGTCCCTTGGGCATCCCAAGGACTTCCAGTTGTCGGCCTTCCGCCGGTTGCTGAAAAACGCGATCCTGTGGTCTCTGAAGAAGGACACCGGCGGGGGCGAGTGAAACTGAACCGGGGGAGTGCAATGGGTCAGTGCCTGGTGTGTCGAGAATGGTTGCTGTTGGTGACAGTGGCGCTGGCGATTCTGACGTCGGTGTCAGCCGCCGACAAAAAGTCGGCTCGTGACAAGGCTGCTCAATCCAAGGCGGCCCCGCGAGTCTTCTCGGGGCCGCAGGTCGGAGAGACGCTGCCGAAATTCTCCGTGCAGAGGATGTTCGGCGAGGACCCGAAGGAGGTTCTCGATCCGGTCGCCGCCGCTGGCGGCAAACCGGTGGTGTTGATCTTCGTCCACAAGATCACCCGGCCCGGGATTGCTGCGATCCGCGTCGTGTGCAAGTTTCTCGAACAGAAGAAGAAATCGGGTCTCGGTGCGGCGGTGGTGTTCCTGACCGAAGATCCTCCGTCGACGGAGGCCTGGATGCGTCGAGCACGCCGGGCCCTGCCCGCGGCGGTGCCGTTGGGGATTTCCAGGGACGGAATCGAGGGTCCCGGTGCCTACGGCCTCAACCGCAAGGTCGAGTTGACCGTGCTGGTCGGGAACAAGGGGAAGGTGACCGCGAACTTCGCCCTGGTGCAGCCGTCGATCCCGGTGGATGTGCCCGGGATTCTCAAGGCGGTGGTCTCCCAGGTCGGCGGCAAGGTGCCGACGCTGGCATCGCTGGGCGTGGCCCCCCGGCGTCCGGCTCGGGGCGGGTTGCCGCCGCGGGTGGCGGGGCAACTGCGGCAACTGATTCAGAAGACCGCCAAGCCGGTCGATGTCGACAAGGTGGCCAAGCAGCTCGAGTCGCTCTTCGCCAAGCGACCAGCGGTGGCCAGGCAGGTGGGTCAGGTCGGTCGTCGGATCATCACCGCGGGGAAACTCGAAACGTACGGCACTCCGCCGGCACGGGTCTACCTGAAGAAATGGGCCGACAAATACGCTCCGGCGCGACCCGGAAAGACCGCACCGAAGAAGAAGCCCACCGGCGGTTCGTCCTGACCGGTTGAGTCGCCGGTCTAAAACGACTCGTAGGTCTTGGGGAACCTGACCAGCAGCCAACGCTGTTCGTACTGCTGGCAATGAGACCAACCCAGCTTCTTGTACAGGTCACGTCGTTTCTTGACGTACCAGAAGTTCGCCGGTGTGCCGGGGTAGTACTTCTGGAGCCACTTCAGGGCGACCGCCGGACGTCCTCGACGCCGTTCATGACGGATGTGCAGCAGCACGTACTTCTTTTCGGTCGTGTCGACCCAGTTGCCCAGTGCTTTGAAGTTGCTCTTGAAGGCCTTGTCGTGAGCCGCCTTGTCGGCGATCGGGTGCTTGCCGATCACGTCGGGCAATTCCATGTAGGCCAGCCCGCGTCCCTTGCGGTAGAGCGCGTCGACGAGCACATCCTTGTTCTTGGAACGGCCGCCACGCCGGCCGAGCGTCTTGGCCAGCTTGTCGGTGTCGATGGTCGCGATCACAGCATCGGCGGCTGACACGACCTCGGGAAGCCGCTGCTTGCGGTGGTCGACGTGATCGAGCCGTTCCATGCGAATCAGCAGCACCGGCAGATGGTTGGGCGTCTCGGCCAGCAGCTTGGCTGCGAGTGCATCGAATTCCTTCCTGCGGGTTTCAAACGGGATCCGCGACAGGCGGTCGACCAGGAACCCGCGTTGTTCGGTCGCCAGGTTTCCGGCCGCCGGCTTCGCCGGCGACTTGGTTTTGGCGAGGGTGGCCGGCACGACCAGGGACAGGCCGAATCCGCCAGGCCGACGTCCCGCTCCATGACGTGACGCGTCGGCTCGACCGTAGTGCACCGTTCCCAACAACAGGTCACCGGGTGCGGCGGTCGGGGGCACTTGGCGACGGGCCGGGGCGACCAGAAAGATCGAACGGGCCGCTCCGGCAGACAGAGGGCCTGACGTCGACGATCGCAGTCCCAGTGACGCGCTGGTTCGATTGGCGGCGATTCGAATGCTGACCGGTTTGGACAACGGCCGATCAAGTGCCAATCGCAGCGACTTGTGGCGATTCAGCAACGCCTCGTCGGTATGTCGCAACTGCAGCCGCAGGCGGTACGAGCCGGGTGCAAGACGAAGGGGACCGGGAAAGGTGTCATCACAGCCGACACGCCTCTTGTTGCTGTCGAAGAGCATCCAGAGCTGTGTGCCGAAGGGCGAGTCGTAGAGGTGATTGTCGAGATCGGGGAATTGCGGCGACACGTTGCCGGCCCGCTTCTGCTGGAACTCGTAGTCGACGATCAGTCGATGGATGACACGGTCGCGCGTCAGGTGGTCTCGTTCGGTCGGGAGGGCTTCGAGCGAGGTGCCCGACGGGGGGATCAGGGTGCGGTGGATGGTCAACGTCGCCTGGGGAGCCAGATCCTCGGCGACCAGGTGGTTCTGCAACAGGACGCGACTGCCCCCCTGCCCCGCCGTCAGGGTCACCTGCCGCTGGTCCGGCACGATCCCGTGGAACCGAACGGACCAGTCGACCGATGACTCGCCCAGGCTCGACCAGTACTGGGCCAGGCACAGTTCAAGCATCCGGCCCGGGACGACCGGGATGCTGTGGACGCTTTCGGCTCCCGGTCGCAACGTCAGGTAACGTCGCGACTGGTCGTCCCGGAAACTCCGGCCAGGACGCAGTTGGACCGAGTGCAGTACGAACCTCCGGTTGGGGCCGGCCACGTCGGGCGTCGGCGTGCCTGGCGAGGATGACGGCGGAGTGCCTGTCGAGTCCGGGGGAGTCGATCGCAGGGTCAACGAGATGTCGGCCCAGGTGGCTCCGGCGGGGACATCGAGGAAGCGTCGGGCCAGGGTTCCGGGTTGGAAGGGGACGATCGATTGCCAGTTGACGCGGTCGGTGGTGGGGTGAGGCTTGATCACGGTGACCGGCACGCGGGCCAGCGGGCCCCGCTCGGGCTGGTCATTGTCACGGACCAGCACCTCGCCGCGGTGCGCCCCCGGTTCGAGTCCGCCGGGGTCGACCGTCACACGGAAACTGCCCCCACCGTGGGTCAGCAACAACTGGTCACCGCAGTCGATCCACTCGGCGGACGGTTCGAGTACCAGGTTGAGTTGGAATGCGACCCGGGCCGCGTTGTCATGGCCCTCGGGGAAACGTGGTGTCAACTGCACCAGTCTCGAAACGGGTCGGGTGGTTTCGTGAGCGTCACGCAGGTAGATGCCCCGGCGGCCACGCCCTCCCCCGACCCGCACTTCGATCGGCAGGGTTTCACCGACCGATGCGGCGTGTCGGGCCAGGTAGTCCCAGGCCCGATCGACCTGCAGCAGTCCGGGGCCCTGTCCAAATCCGTCCGCAGCGGGTCCGGCGATCGGCGCCGCCGTGTTGCGGATGGCCCGCCTGAGGCTGGTGGGGGTGTAGGAGATCTTCTGCTGCTTGAGTCCGGAGATCAAAAGCGCCAGGTTGCCGCAGGCGTTGGGCGAGGACATCGAGGTGCCGTTCATTCTCATGCTGCCCTGGAGGGTCCAACTGGGGACCGGAGCCACGGCTCCACCGGGAGCGAAGATGTCGACGCCCGCATCACCGTCGGAGGTCGGGCCTCGACTCGACCAGGTGTAGGGCATGCCCGGCAGCAGCTTTCTCAGTGAATACTCGGCTCGCATCATCGCCGGCGAGACGTAGGCACCGACACCGAGCAGGGCCGTGGTGGTGCCGCCGGGGGAGCCGACCGTCGAGAGGGCCGGGCCCGCGTTGCCGGCGCTGGCAACGAACACCACGCCGTGCCGATTGACCAGTTCGGAGAACAGCGACGACAGCCGACCGCGGTTGGGCAGGTGGGACGGTTCTCCGTAGCTCATGTTGACCAGGTCGCAGCCGTTGCGGAGCACCGCGTGCAGCCCTCGCACCAGGCCGGACCCGGTTTCCATCGATCCCAGGCGGGTGTCACCGATCTTGACCGAGACGATGCGGGCACCTGGTGCCAGGCCGTTGCGGCGGGGCTGCTTGGGGTAGTTGGCGGCGACGATTCCGGCCACATGGGTGCCGTGTGCTCCGCAGGTCGTGACAATCGACAGCAGGTTCCCCTTGTCGAAGATGTTGACGGTGAAGTTGAGCAGGCTGGCCGAGGAAAACGTGGCGTACTTCGGTTCGTCGCGGTATGTCGTCAGCACGGTCTCCTCGCCGAGATCACCGTCCTCGTCGGTGTCGACCACCGCTCGCCATCGCGTTCCATCGTGGAAGACCACGCAGTCGAAGACCGGGCCGGGATCCCCCAGGTTGCCGGCGGCCGCCTTGAGCTGCGTGACTCGTTCGACGAGTTCTTCTCGTTCGAGCCGTTCGGGTGCGGTCGGCTTCGGATGGGCCTTGTTCCAGGTGGCGAGATTCTGCTGGAGCCGGTTGAGAGTGGCACGTTGCCGACGATCCCAGTTGCGGCGTCGCTCGCGTTTCAGACGTCCGACCAACGCGCCGGGAAACAGGTCGAAGGCCGATTTCCAGCCGAGGTGGAACTTGCCGCTGGGATTCTTCCAGTCCGCCGAGATCGTCAGCGTGCGTCCGGTCAGACCCACCAGCTTTCCGCTCGAGGCGGGTCGAACGGTCGAGGTGTCGACATCACCGCTGCCGGTGCCGTCGATCAGATCGACCACCTTCAGCTTGCCGTCGCTGGTGGTCTGCAGTCCGGTGGCGCCGGGGTCGACACCGGTGTCGAAGATCGCCACGACCACGCCACGTCCGTCGAATTTCTCATGGGCTTCGAGCAAGCGGTTGGCACCGGTTTCCACCTTCGGCAACAGTCCCCGTTCGAAGGACTCGGGGGCCGGGTCATCGGCGGTGAGCGATGTGGAGGCGGCCAGGAACACAGCCACCGCCAGCGTGCACAACGCCGCGGGGTGAAGCGGCCTCGAAATCCGGCCGGGAAAGGCGGCCGACTTGCCGAAGATGGGACACGTCGGGTTGCTCATGGGAACAACTCTTCGGGAGAGAGTGAGGGATGAGAGCCGGGGTCTATTCTATGGTGGAGCCCGGGCTGACGGGTGAGCTTTCCGCCAAGTGCTCGTCCAGCCTGGGTTCGGCCATGCCGAAGGTCAGCAGTCCGCCGCAGGCCACGACGACCGAGACGGTCACGAAGATCGGCTCGAAACCGAATCGGTCGACCATCCAGCCGACTGCCGGTGAAGCGATGAACGGTGCGGTCATCGCCAGGTTCAGGGTGGCGATGTAGCGAGGATGCTCGGACGGGGGGGCCAGTTCGAGCACGTAGTTGTTGATGGTCCGGAAGGTCAGCGGCGTCAGGCCCAGCAGGAAGAAGGTGATCCAGTAGAAACCGCTCCCCGAGTTGTCCGCGAGCGAGCCGAGCCACAGCGCGATCAGCGGGACCGAGGCCAGCAGCAGGATCTGGGTGCGGATCACCACCCGATTCCCGAAGAAGTCGGCCAGCCATCCGAACAGGAACGTGCAGATACCGAACCCGATGTTCTGAGCGACGACCCAGTGCATCAGGTAGCTGCCGTGCTGGCGTTGCTCGTCGCCGAGCATCTCCCGCCCCAGGGTCTGGAAGTGAGGGAAGGCGAGCTGAATCGAAATGAACAGCATCGCGACAAAGGTGATCCTGCGAAATGACCGGTTGGAGGCGAACAGGTCCCAGGCTTCCAGCAGCAGTTGTCCCGGTCTTCGCCGTCTGATCGGGGTGCTCGCGTCGGATGGCTCGCTGATCAGTCCGGCCAGGAAACCGGCCACCACGAATCCTCCGGCGGTCATCAGGAAAATCCAGGCGAAGCCGTGGTCGGGCCGTTTGAGCCATCCGGGGATCAGCAACAGGACGGCGGTCACCGAGGTGATCGAGCCCAGCAGTCCCGAGATGGCCAGCAGCCGACCTCGTCGGTTGTCACGGATCAGCTTGCCCTGCACCGTGGCCCAGGCCAGTCTCTGCAGGCCGGTGGCAATGAAGACGACGCCGTAACAGGCCAGGAAAAACGCCGGCAGCCAACCGGGCAGCCCTCCCGAGAGGCTGGAATCGGGCTGCCCCACTTTCCACCAGATCGCCGCCAGCACAAGGAACGGGATCGCCATCGCGAACGTCGCAGTCGAGAGTACCAGCTTCTTCCTGCGAGCCCCTTTCAACTGCGGCGCGTAGAACAGCGGCGGCAGGCTGCTGCAGACGCGATTGACGATCGGCAGGCAGCCCCGCAGCCAACCGGCTCCGGAAATCGTGTCCATGAAGGCCGGCATGATCACCGTCTCGGTCTTGAAGATCCAGCCGAGTCGCAGCGAGATGTAGTGGGCCGAGAGGGTGAGGATGTTCTTCGACTCGACCGCCAGGATCTCGGCCGAGGGTTCCGGACGCGCGGCGACCTTGGCGGAGGTCGAATCGCCATGGGGCGAGGCGTCGGGCATGGTGGGTTCGGTCCGCTCTGCTGCCCGCGGGTTGGGGGGAAGGAGAGACGAGTTTGCGTCCGGAGGTTGTGGTGGTCAAGTCGGTGACCTCGGTGGAACCGGGGTGCTTGACCCGGTCGGGGCCGGTCACGAAAGTAGACCCGCGGGGAGCCACACGGCGGAGTTGCGGATGAGCCCGGTCCACCACCGCAGGGCATTCGCCCTGGAAGTCGTCGAAACGCTGATCGAGGCGGGCCATGAGGCCGTCTGGGCCGGGGGCTGTGTGCGCGACCTGCTGATGGAACGTGAGCCGGGCGACTTTGATGTCGCAACCGATGCCCTGCCGGATCAGGTGAGGGAGATCTTCGGTGGGGACCGGTCCTTTGCCGTCGGGGCGTCGTTCGGAGTGGTGCTGGTCCGAGATCGCCACGGCCAGGACGCCCCGATCGAGGTGGCGACGTTCCGGACCGAGGGTGCCTATGCCGATGGACGACACCCCGACACGGTGCAGTTTGCCACCCGGCAGGATGACGCCCGCCGTCGCGACTTCACGATCAACGGGATGTTCATGGATCCGCGGACCGGCGAGGTCTTTGATGACGTCGGTGGGCGGCAGGACATCGAACGCGGGGTGGTGCGTGCCATCGGTGATCCGGAGGCCCGGATCAACGAGGACAAGTTGAGGATGTTGCGGGCAATCCGCTTCACCGCGTCTTTGGATTTCACGCTTGATCCGGCTACGGCCGAGGCGATTGCTGTTCACGCCGAGGAGATCTCGGTGGTGAGTGCCGAACGGATTGCCGACGAGTGGCGCCGCATGCTGGCGGATGCCAGTCGTTGCGTCGCCGCCCGGTTGGCAATCGAGACAGGACTGTTGGCGAGCGTGTTTCCTGAAGTTCCGGTCGAGGGATACGACGTGGCGATCGAGCGACTCGGACACCTGCCCCAGGCGGCCACGGCGACGGTTGGCCTGGCGGTTCTGGTCGTTGATGCCGAGGCCGCCCGGCCGATGTGTGAGCGGCTGAAACTGGCCAATCGAGAAGCCGACGAAGTCACGTGGTTGGTGGCATCGCGCGGCGGGCTGAAGCAGGCGGCCGATCGAAGACGATCGCAGATCTTCCCCCTGTTGGCTCACCCGTCGCGAGACGGACTGCTTGAGTTGGTCGACGCGATCTCGCGAGCTGATGGCGGGCCGAGTGCCGATGTGGCCTGGTGTCGCTCGTTGCTTGAAACGGTCGGCACCGAGGAACTGGATCCGCCGCCACTCGTGACCGGGGAGGACCTGATCGCGGTCGGCTTGAGACCTGGTCCGCTGTTCAAGACACTGCTGGATTCGGTTCGCGATGCACAACTCGATCGGGATGTGAGCGACCGCGACGAGGCACTTGCGTGGGTTCACAAGATTCGCGGAGAGCACAAATCAGATGAGTGATACGGTGAGGATCGCGATGATCGGGGCCGGTGCGGTCGCCGACTACCACCATGTTCCGGGGATCACTGTCGATCCACGAGCCGAGCTGGTCGCCGTCTGTGACCCCAACGAGGCCCTGCTCGAACAACGGCTCGGCGATTGGGGCGATTCGCGGACGACGACCGATTACCAGGAGATCGCCGATGCGGATGACATCGACGCGGTGATCATCGCGACCCCCAATTTCACTCACAAGCCGATCACCCTGGCCTGTGTCGCGGCGGGCAAACACGTGATGTGCGAAAAGCCGCTGGGTCTCAGTTTCGAGGAGTCCGCAGAGATGTACCGGGCGGCCCGCGACGCCGATGTGCGTCACATGACGGCCTTCACCTACCGGTTCGCTCCGTCGATGCGGTACCTGCGTCACCTGTTGGCCGATGGGCAACTGGGGACGCCGCGTCACTTCCGCAGCCAGAGGTTCCTGGACCTGCCCGAGACCAGTTGGGGCTGGCGTCAGTACAAGCACCTGGCCG
The DNA here is from genome assembly GCA_963582065.1 of Planctomycetota bacterium. GTDB lineage: Bacteria > Planctomycetota > Planctomycetia > Planctomycetales > Planctomycetaceae > UBA8437. Next base: position 36,449 of record CAUZRQ010000007.1, read on the forward strand.
GGGCCGGTGATCTCTATGACATGACGATCCACCGCATCGATTTCTCCCAGGACCTGCTGGGGCCGATCGATTCGGTCTGTGGTGCGATCGCCCAGTTCGCTCCTCGAACCGAGATCCCCGGCGGGGGGACCTGCGATCCATCGGATGTCGACGACTGGTCGGCACTTGTGGGCCGCTTCGAGAACGGAGCGGTGGGGATCTGGGAGGGCAGCACGTTGATGAAGGGGCACCACAACCAGGGGTACGGGTACGAGTGGGCCGAGATCAACGGCAGCGAGAAATCGGCCGTGTACCAGCTAACCGATCCGAACAACATCCTGGTGGGCGGGCACGGCGAGTCGATGCAGGCGGTGCCGGTTCCCCCCGAGTTCCTGGTGGCTCCGGGAAGTCCCCGCGACCCGTCACAGGGAGTGCCCAGCGACGTCTTCCGCCATGATCTCGTTTGGGAATTCGTCTCGGCGATCGTCGAAGGCCGCGATCCGGTCCCCAGTTTCCGTGACGGTGCCAGTGCCCAGGCGGTTGCCGATGCCGTGTTGGTGTCCGATGCCCAGGGTCGCTGGGTCGATGTCAGCCGGGTGCTCGATTGACCATCCCCCGGCTGACTGCTAAAAGGACAGCAACGCTTCACCGCGTCGATGACACTCTTTGAACGCCCTTTCGTGCAGGACGTGGCTACCGATGGGACGAGTTGAACGCACTCGCGAGATCGCCAGGCGACGCCATCGCCGGAACAAGTTGCAGAAGCTCCGCCGGCAATTCGCCGCCGCGAACAACAAGAGCCAGAAACAGGCGATCGTGGAGAAAGTGCAACGGATCAGTCCGCTGGTCGATCTCGAAAGCGAGTCCTCCTCGGACTGAGCGACCGGCTTCGGGTCAGTCGACGATTGGCAACGGCGAGGCGATCTCGGTTGCGTTGTTCGGATCGTGGGCGGTGAAGACGAACCCGTCGGTTTGCCCGTCGACGACCAGTCGTGATCCCTCGGGGAATTCTCCGGCCAACAGCCTGTTGGCCAGCCCATTCTGGATCCGCTGCTGAATGACCCGCTTCAGTGGCCGTGCCCCGTAGAGCCGGTCGTAGCCTTCGGCGGCCAGCAGTTCCCGGGCAGCATTGGTGACGTCCAGTTGGTGTCCCTGCTCGGCCAGTTGGCCGGCAAGCCTGTTGAGTTGCAGGTCGACGATGTGGCGGATGTCGTCACGCTCGAGCGGCGAAAAGACAATCGTCTCGTCGATCCGGTTGAGAAACTCGGGAAGAAATTCGCTGCGCAGCATCTCGGCCAGAGTCTCGTCGATCGCCGCGGTGTCGTCCTGCTCGACATGTTCCAGGATGGCCCGGCTGCCCAGGTTGCTGGTCATCACGATCAACGTGTTGGAGAAGTCGACGGTGCGGCCCTGTCCGTCGGTCAGGCGGCCGTCGTCGAGCACTTGCAGCAGGACATTGAAGATGTCTCGATGCGCCTTCTCGATCTCGTCGAGCAGGATCACGCAGTAGGGCTTCCGTCGGACCGTTTCGGTCAGCCGGCCACCCGCCTCGTAGCCGACGTACCCGGGTGGCGCCCCGATCAGGCGTGCGACCGAGTGCGGCTCCATGAACTCGCTCATGTCGATCCGCACGATCGCCCGTTCGTCGTCGAAGAGAAACTCTGCGAGGGCCTTGCAGAGTTCGGTCTTGCCCACGCCGGTGGGACCCAGGAACAGGAACGAACCGATCGGCCGTCCGGGCTCGCCCAGTCCCGATCGAGAACGGCGGATCGCGTTGGCGACCGCCTCGACCGCGTCGTTCTGGCCGATGACGCGACGGTGCATCACCGACTCCATCTCGAGCAGTTTTTCCCGCTCGGCCCTGAGCATTCGTGACACGGGGATTCCCGTCCAGGTGCTGACCACCTGTGCGATGTCCTCCGCGGTGACCTTCTCCCGCAGCATCCGCTCGCAGTTGTCCTGATCGGTCGCGGCGATGCGGAACTCGAGTTGTTCGAGATCGGCTTCGGCGGCGCGGAGTTCTGATTCCGTCTCGTGAGTGGTGATGAAGTCCTCGTTGAGGTTCGTTTGGCGGGCACGGGCAAAGGCACGCTCATAGGCCGTCTGGAGTCTCTCGATCGACTCTTTCAGCGGTTGCAGTTGTCCCAGGACCTGTTTTTCGGATTCCCACTGGGCTTTCAGTCGTGTGACGTCCTCCTCGCGGTCGGCGATCTGTCGCTTGAGATCTTCCAGCCGTTCGCGGCTTTCGGGACTTCCGTCGTCGGCCTCGTCGGCCAGGGCGGTTGCCTCGATCTGCATCCGCGTCAGTTGACGAGTGGCCTCATCGATCTCGGCCGGCATCGAGTCGATTTCCATCCGCAGCCGGCTGGCCGATTCATCGACCAGGTCGATCGCCTTGTCGGGGAGGAATCGGTCGCCGATGTAGCGATCCGAGAGCGTGGCAGCGGCGGTCAGTGCATCATCTGTGATCCGGACACCATGGTGTGTTTCGTACCGGTCCTTGAGTCCTCGGAGGATGGAGACGGTGTCGTCGACGGACGGCTCCTCGACCAGGACCGGCTGAAATCGGCGTTCGAGCGCCGCGTCCTGTTCGATGTGCTGTCGGTATTCGTCGAGCGTGGTGGCTCCGACGCAGTGGAGTTCGCCTCGGGCGAGCATCGGTTTGAGCAGATTGGAGGCGTCAAGAGATCCCTCGGAGGCACCGGCTCCGACGACGGTGTGCAATTCGTCGATGAACAGGATCACCCGGCCGTCGGAGGCCTGGACTTCCTTGAGAACCGCCTTGAGCCGATCCTCGAATTCGCCCCGGTACTTCGCCCCGGCGATCATCGCGCCCAGGTCCAGGGCGACGACGCTCTTGTTAGCCAGTTGTGTGGGAACATCGCCCCGGACGATTCGCTGAGCCAGTCCTTCGACAATGGCGGTCTTGCCGACGCCCGGCTCGCCGATCAGTACCGGGTTGTTCTTGCGTCGCCGTGATAGCACCTGGATGACGCGGCGAATTTCCTGGTCGCGACCGATGACCGGATCGAGCCGCCCATCGTGAGCCAGTTCCACCAGGTCCTTGCCGTATTGTGCCAGCGCATCATATTTGTCTTCGGGGGTATCGTCGTTGACCTGCTGGTTGCCCCGAATCAACTCGAGTGCCGCCAGCACGTCGCGCTCTTCAACGGCACACAAATGCAGCAGGCGTCCGGCAGCGTCGTCACAGGTGGTCAGTGCCAGCAGCAGGTGCTCGGTCGAGAGGTAACTGTCGCCCATCGCCTCGGCACGACGGCGGGCTTCGGTGAACAGCTCGGGCAGGCCGGGCGAGGCGGCCGGTTCGGCGCCGGTGCCCGAGACCTGGGGCAGGCGGTCCAGTTCCCCATCGACCAGGCCTTGGAGTCGAGCCGAATCGACGCCGATGCGGTCGAACAAAGAGCCGACAACGCCGCCACGCTCGTCGAGCAATGAGGCCAGCAGGTGAAGCGGGGACAGGAACTGGTGACGCCGGTTTTGGGCGGACTGCTGTGCCCGCATCACGGCGTCACGCGCCTTGATCGTCAATCGGTCCAGCGGCAGGCTCATTTCGCTCCTCCCGGGCTAGTCGTCCTCTTTCTTCTCGAACTCCGCATCGATCACGTCGTCGTCTGCAGCGTCGCCGGCGGTCCCCTCAGCAGCGGCCCCCTCGGGGGCGGCACCCGCGGCCCCTGACTCGTCGGCCGACTCGTACATGTGCTTGGAGAGTGCGTGGGTGGCCTGTTCGAGTTCGCTGACCGCGGCGTTGATCGCATCGGCATCTTCACCCGAAGACGCCTCGTTGACCTTGGCGACGGCCACTTCGATCGCTTCCTTCGAACCGTCGTCGAGTGTCTCGGCGTGCTCGGTCATCAACTTCTCGGTCTCGTAGACCAGCGTCGATGACTTGTTGCGGGCTTCGGCCAGGTCCCGCTTGTTCTTGTCCTCCTCGGCATGCTCCTCGGCCGCCTGCCGCGCCTGCTCGATCTCGTCCTCGGACAGGCCGCTGGATTCCTCGATGCGAACAGACTGTTCCTTGTTGGTTGCCTTGTCCTTGGCGGTGACGTTGAGGATCCCGTTGACGTCGATGTCGAAGGTGACCTCGACTTGCGGGACGTTGCGGGGCGCGGGTGGAATGCCGTCGAGGTTAAACTGGCCGAGTTGCCGGTTGTCGTGGGCCATCTGTCGTTCGCCCTGGAAGACCTGGACGGTGACGGCCGTCTGGTTGTCGGCCGCGGTCGAAAAGATCTCGCTCCGCGAGGTCGGGATCGTCGTGTTCCGTTCGATCAAGGTCGTCATGATGCCCCCCTCGGTCTCGATTCCCAGCGACAGCGGGGTCACGTCCAGCAGCACCACGTCGGTGACTTCTCCCGCGATGATCCCGCCCTGGATCGCCGCCCCCAAAGCCACCACCTCGTCGGGGTTCACGCCACGGTGGGGCTCGCGGTTGAACAGTTCCTTGACGAAATCCTGCACCTTGGGGATTCGTGTCGAACCGCCGACCAGCACCACCTCCTCGATGTCCGACGGTTTGAGCTTTGCGTCCGAAAGCGCGTCGAGAATCGGCTTGCGACAACGCTCGACCAGGCCGTCGATCAATCGCTCGAAATCGGCACGGGTGATCGAGAGCTGAAGATGTTTCGCCTCGCGGTTGGCGTCCGCGATGATGAACGGCAGGTTGATGTCGGTCGTCTGGGCGGTCGACAGTTCCTGCTTGGCCTTCTCTGAGGCCTCGCGGAGACGCTGAAGCGCCATCGCGTCTTCCCGGAGATCGATGCCCTGTTCTGACTGGAAGGTGTCGGCGATGTAGTTGATCAACACCTCGTCAAAGTCGTCACCGCCCAGGTGCGTGTCTCCATTGGTGCTGAGTACCTCGACCGACTCCGCGTCGACCTCGAGAATCGAGACGTCGAAGGTGCCCCCGCCGAGATCGAACACGGCGATCTTCTGATCCTGTTTCTTGTCCATCCCGTAGGCCAGAGACGCAGCCGTCGGCTCGTTGATGATTCGCTCGACCTCGAGCCCGGCGATCTGGCCGGCGTCCTTGGTCGCCTGACGCTGCGCGTCGTTGAAATACGCCGGTACGGTGACCACCGCACGGTTCACCTTGTGCCCCAGATAGCTCTCGGCCGCCTCCTTCAACTTCCGCAAGACCAAGGCCGAAATTTCTGGTGGCTTGTACGTCTCACCGGCTGCCCCCACTTCCACATAGTCCTCGGATTTGCCAATCACCGAGTACGGTACGATCTTCTCCTCAGCCGAGACCTCGCTGTGGCGACGACCCATGAATCTCTTGATTGAGTAGACGGTGTTCTCCGGGTTGGTGACCGCCTGTCGCTTGGCCTGCTCGCCGACCAACGTCTCCCCCTGGTCGGTGAATGCCACAACGCTGGGTGTCAGACGATTGCCCTCCTGGTTGGCCAGCACCTTCGGCTCACCACCTTCGAGCACCGACACCACCGAATTGGTGGTCCCGAGGTCGATTCCAATCACTTTTTCGTTTTCCAGGGCCATCTCGTACGTCTCCTCACGCCGTGGACTTTTTCACTCACAAGTTGCCTCTTGGCCCAAATAAAATGCAAACAGTGTGCCAAGATGTGGTAGGACATGAGAGGTGATATGTAAGATACTGTTATAACACAGGTTGCGTTTTTGTGTTGGGCGTTTGCGGTTCTAAAGAGCGAGATGATTCTGCCAAAGTGGCACGTAGTACTGCACTCAACTTCACTCTGGATAGTGCCATAGTGGCAGCTTTCAGTCAGGTACCGACGAACCGCTTGACAGCCTGAGTAGCGACCGGTACAACACGCCGAAACCACTGTCCCAGCGTGGTTTTGTGTCTAAACTGTGAGGAGGTGCCCCGCCCCCCCCCTCGATGCAGCAGAACTGGCGATGGGGGATACCGTGACGGGGTGATTGGATGTCGCGTTGGGTGGTGACAGGACTTTGTTGATCACGGGCTTGGCAGTGGCATTCGCGCCAATGGCCTTTCGATCTGCTGTACCCATCTCCTGTGTGACGATCAACGGATGAAACATCGCTGATATGTGGCGATGTCAATGAGCTCGACTCAGGACTGCGGTTGCCGGGAACCGGAGCTGAACTGATGGCCAAGAAGAAGTCGACGAACATCAAGAAGGCGAAATCGGCGACGAACCCACGTTCACGCCGGTCGTTGAAGAGATTGGCGTCATTGCAGTCGCGGTTGAAGAAACTCGACCGCGACCTGGTCAAGCGACTGCATGAGCGGGCGAAATTGACGACCGATTACCTGTCGTTGCTGCCGGACCAGCAGCGGGCGTTGTACGACCCGGCGTCCGACGATGCCTTGTGGTCTCAGCTGGAGAAGCAATCGGGTGCGTTGCCCTTTGCAGCTCTTCGCGGGATCTACCGCGAGTTGCTCAGCGCGTCGCGTCGGGCGATCAAGACCTCCCGGGTGGTGTATCTCGGTCCCCAGTTCAGCTACACGCACTTGGCGGCGATCGAGCGATTCGGCAAGTGGTCGGATCTGATCCCGGTGAACACGATCGCGGCGGTTTTCGAGGAGGTCAACCGGGGTCATGCCGAGTACGGCATTGTGCCGATCGAAAACAGCACCGATGGGCGAATTGTCGACACTCTCGACATGTTCACCCGGATGCCGCTGAGGATCTGTGGAGAAGTTCAGATCGCGGTCAATCACAACCTGCTGGCCCGTTGTACCCGCAGCGAGATCACCGAGATCTACAGCAAGCCGCAGGCGCTGTCGCAGTGCCGGGGCTGGTTGAGTCGCAACATGCCCCAGTCGCGTTTGATCGAGGTGACCAGCACGTCGACCGCGGCACAGTTGGCTCGTGACAAGCCGGGGGCGGCGGCGGTGGCCAGCCGGCAGGCGGGGATTGAATACGACATCCCGGTGGTGGCGGCCAGTATCCAGGACAACGAGGAAAACGTGACCCGCTTCGCGGTGATCGGGGACGATACCCTGGCCCGGACCGGCAGCGATCGAACTGCCATCCTGTTGCAGGTGCCCCACAGGCCCGGTTCTCTGGCCGATGCCCTGGCGGTTTTCAAGAAGAACAAATTGAATCTGACGTGGATCGAGTCGTTTCCGCTGCGGCGGCCCGAGAACGGTTACCTGTTCTTTCTGGACTTCGAGGGCCACTCCGGCGATACGAGAACCAAGCGGGCTCTCGAAGATCTGGAGAGTCAGGCCATCCGACTGGAAGTCCTCGGCTCCTATCCTCGCAGCAAATTGCTCCGCTGAGTTCCTCGCGTTCTCGGCACTCAACGCACCAGCCCGCGGTGACGGTTTTCGGATCGGCCCGGGCGCTTCGACTGAAGGATCGACCGTGATCATTGTTCTCAAACCCGACTGCACCGATGAGCAGATCGAGCACATCGAGCAGCAGATCGTCGCGCTGGGACTGAAACCGGAACTGAGTCGCGGAGTGCGACGGACGCTGGTCGGGGTGATCGGTGAGGAGGATGTTCTGAGGAGCGCGCCGCTGGCGGCGTTTCCCGGTGTCGAGAAGGTGATGCCGATCCTCAAGCCATACAAGCGGGCCAGTCGCGAGTTCCAGCCCGAGGATTCGGTGGTCGATGTCGGCTACGGGGTTCGGGTCGGCGGCGGGTCGCTGGGGATGGTCGCCGGTCCGTGCGCAATCGAGAGCCGTGAGGTGTTGATGGAGATCGGCAAATCGGTTCGGCAGGCGGGCGCCAATATCCTCCGAGGTGGAGCCTTCAAGCCGCGGACCAGTCCCTACAGTTTCCAGGGGTTGGGCGAGGAGGGCTTGAAGATCCTGCAGGATGTCGGTGGCGAACTGGAAATGCCGGTGGTCACCGAGGTGATGGACCCGAGGCAAGTCGAACTGGTTGACCGCTACGCCGACGTGTTTCAGATCGGCGCCCGCAACATGCAGAACTTCAACCTGCTCAGCGAGGTCGGGCAGACGACTCGGCCGGTGATGCTCAAGCGAGGCATGAGTGCCACCGTCGGAGACCTGTTGATGTCGGCCGAGTACATCCTGGCGCAGGGCAACAAGCAGGTGATCCTGTGCGAGCGGGGCATCCGCAGTTTCGAAGATTCAACCCGCAACGTGCTCGATCTGGCCATGGTTCCCAACGTCAAGCAGACCTGCCACCTGCCGATAATCGTCGATCCCTCGCATGCCACGGGGCGACCCGAGTTGATCCCGGCGATGGCCCGGGCTGCGGTCGCCAGCGGAGCCGACGGGGTGCACATCGAAGTGCACAGTTGTCCCGAACAGGCGCTCAGTGACGGGCCGCAGGCTCTGCTGCCGGACCAGTACGCGGAGGTGATGGATGAGCTGAAGCAGCTGGCCGAGTTGTTCGAGAAGGTGATCCCGGAACCGGTTGGTGGATCCGAATGAGCCGGGTGGCTCGTATTCGACATTGGAATGGTGCCCGACGGGCGGGTGGAGAATCGTGGCATTGTTGAAATCAACGGCCCGCGGTGTCGGGTCGAGGAGCAGGGTGGGATGAGACGGACTCTGGTTGCGGGCAACTGGAAGATGAACACCGGCCGGGCGGAGGCTCTGGAATTGGCCAGTGGGTTGGTCGAGCATTGCGGTGAGCCGGGTGCGGTCGACGTGATGATTGCTCCGCCGTTCGTCTGGCTCGAGGCTGTAGCCGGAGTGGTCGAGGGGTCGGCGGTGCAATTGGCGGCGCAGAACGCATCGTGTGAGTCTCCGGGGGCCTTCACCGGAGAGGTGGCCCTGGCGATGGTCGCCGAGGTGGGTTGTGGCATGGTGATCGTCGGCCACAGCGAACGGCGGCAGCTCTTTGGCGATTCCGACGAACTGGTCGGCCGCAAGGTGGCTGCGGCGCGACTGGCCGGCCTGGGAGTGATTCTCTGTGTCGGTGAAACTCGTGAGCAACGGGAGGCGGATGAGACAACAGCGGTGCTCACGCGGCAACTCCTGGCCGGCCTCGAAGCGGTTGACGACCAGATGGTCGACGGGCTGGTTCTGGCATACGAGCCGATCTGGGCTATCGGTACCGGCCTGGTGGCCACCACCGACCAGGCCGAATCGGCCCACGCCCACCTTCGCAACCAACTGGCGGTTCGCTACAATTCCGATGTGGCCGACGCCACGAGGATCCTGTACGGGGGCAGCGTCAAGCCGGACAATGCTGCTGACCTGATGAGTCGACCCGATGTCGACGGGGCGCTTGTCGGGGGAGCCAGCCTGTCTGTTGAGTCGTTTGTCGCCATCATCAATGCCGCCGCTGGTGTTTGACCATCAGGATCGATCGCACACCACGACTCCACCTCTCCCACGAGTGACGCTTCCGATGGAGACGACCCGGTGAAGGACCTGCTCGAACACCTCAAGAACTACTGGAAGGTCTACCTGCTGTTCGTGGTTCTGACCGCGCTGTGCTTTCTCATCGGCTGGCTTATCGGTGGCCACAGCACCGGATTGGCCTGGGCCCTGGTTGTCGACGGCAGCCTGATGATCATGATCATCCTGCTCCAGGTGGGACGTGGTGGCGGACTGGTCGGAGCCCTTGGGGGCATGGGGGGCCAGAGTGCTTTCGGTACCCGTGCCGGTGACGCCTTCACCGGAATCACCATCGTGCTGACGGTGATGTGGGTGTTGCTGGCCGGGTTCGGTGGGATCACCCTGAGAGCCGACCGGGGAAACCAGACATTTGATCAGCCCGTGGTGCGGTTGCTCGAGTCGATCGAGAGATGGGAGGGGAACGGGCAGAGGACGATCCGCGTGCCACTCTACCTCAACGGGACGCCGGCCGAAGATGTCAAAGTCTCCCTCACAACCCGTGATGACGACAACGGGGGGACGCTGGCGGCTCATAGCGTGGACACCAAGAAGAAACTCGTCACGTTCGAGGCCAAGACGAACGAGTTGCGGCAGACGGTCGAGATCAAATACGACGGTGATTCGAAGCCCAACGTGGACTGGAGCTTCACGATTCGAATCTCCAGCATCGAAAACGGTATCCCCAAGGTGGGAGAAGAGATCACCAGGGTTACGATCAAGGATGATGATGGTGGTCTGGGAGAACTCGAGCTCAAGAGCGCCAAGGATCTGATTCCAGATTCGAGCGAAGCCGCGTCGACCGAAAAGACACCGGCTGAGACGAAACCGGCTGAGAAGACACCGGCTGCGAAGACACCGGCTGCGAAGACACCGGCTGAGAAGAAACCGGCTGAGAAGAAACCGGCTGAGAAGAAACCGGCCGCCAAGAAGCCGGCTGAGCAGCCTGGCAACTGACAGCCCGAGTGGATCGACAGGCGAGACGATTGTGCTGCTGAGCATGACGGGATTCGGTGCTGCGACGCACCAGGCTGGGGACGCTCGGTTCACCGTCGAGGTGCGGACTGTAAACAATCGTTTCCTGAAAGTTATCTCGAAGCTTCCCGATACATGTGTTTCTCTCGATGGACAGGTCGAGCGGGTGGTACGAGATCGCATCGGCCGTGGCACGGTCAATGTCCTTGTCCGGGTCCACTCGACTTCGACCAGTACTCGCTCGTTGGCCGACGAGCGGTTGATTGCCGACTACGCCGAACAGTTTCGGGACTTGGCCGAGCGACTTGGGCTGTCGGGAGAACTGACGTTGGATACGCTGCTGTCGTTACCCGGCGTGATCCGGGATGACCATTCCGGAGGCGGGCGGGCTGACGAATTGTGGCCGGGGCTCGAGACCGCGCTGCAGGAGGCACTCGAGGAACTGGCGAATTTTCGATGCCAGGAAGGTGTGGCGATCGAAGCGGATCTCAAGCACCAATGTGGCGTGATCGGAACCGAACTCGAAGCAGTCCGGTTGCGGTCGCCGGGGGTTGCCGAATCGTACCGCGAGAAGTTGCTCGAACGGGTTGGCAACGCGTTGTCCGGAACGGTCGCGACGGTGTCCGAGACGGATGTGATTCGCGAGGTGAGCCTGTTTGCCGACCGTTGTGACATCAACGAGGAGCTCTCGCGGATGGACGCACACCTGGTCCAATTCCAACAGGTCCTCGACGTCGACACCTCCCAGGGCCGCAAGCTCGATTTTCTTGGCCAGGAGATGTTTCGAGAAACCAATACCATTGGATCGAAAGCCAACGATGTCGAAATCGCTCACCGGGTGGTCGAGATCAAGTTGGCGATCGAGCGGATCCGTGAGAACCTGCAGAACGTGGAGTGAGTCGAGTTGACGATCGAGGTTCCGGACACCGTCAGTCGTGTGCTGGTTCTCTCTGGAGCCAGCGGCAGCGGCAAGTCGACGATAGTCGACCGGCTGGTGGCCGACAGCGAGGTGTCAGTGCGTGAGGCGGTATCGGCGACGACCCGGAGTCCTCGGCCAGCCGAGGTCGACGGGAAGGACTACTATTTCCTGAGCCAGGAGGAGTTTGTTGCGAGGCGACAGCGAGGAGAATTTGTCGAATGTGCCGAGGTACACGGCGTGGGCGACTGGTACGGGACTCTCACCGCCGAAATCCAGCTGGCCCACGATGAAAACGCCTGGGCCCTGCTCGAAATCGACGTTGAGGGGGCCTTGGCAGTGGTGGAACGTTACCCCGATGCCTTGACGATTTTCCTGCTAGCCCCGTCAATGGGGGAATACCGAAGGCGATTGGAGTCACGGGGGACCGAGTCTCACGAGGCAATCCAACGCCGGATCGGGACAGCCGAGAGCGAAGTGCGGCGAGCCGGTCATTATCGGTACCGGGTTGTCAACGACGACCTGGATCAGGCGGTACTGGAAATCACAGAAATCCTGTTAGCGTGGGAGGAGAAGATCCATGCTTGATGCGTTCAGAGAAGAGACGATCGTTCGGAAGGTCGGGGGCCGGTTCAGGCTCTCGTCCCTGATCCAGAAGCGAATGGTGGCGCTCAACCGGGGAGCTCGGCCGCTGGTGGAAGTGATGGTCAACAATCCGATGTTGATCGTCGTCGAGGAGATCCTCAACGACAAGATCTACCTCGACAGCACCGGTAACGTAGCAATTACCGACGGAGCTCCGGATCTCGACCAGATCCTGCAGGAACCGGGGCCGGATTTCAGCGAACTGTAGGCCGACCTGGCCGACAGCCGGAGACGGGCCGATGCGGGATCGGGAGATACTGCTGGGAGTCAGCGGGGGCGTGGCAGCCTACAAGGCTGCCGCGGTCGCCAGCGGTCTTGTTCAGGCCGGGGCCCGTGTCTCGGTGATCATGACCCCCTCGGCCTCGCGGTTCATCGGTCCCACCACCTTCGAGGCTCTGACCGGCCGACCGGTGCACTCGGACATGTTTTCTCCCCGCGAGCACCACCAGGGAGAACACATCGGGTTGGCGGGTCGGGCCGAGTTGGCCGTCGTCGCTCCGGCCACCGCTCAGTCGCTGGCTCGCCTGGCTCACGGATTGGCCGATGACCTGATGTCGACCACTCTTTTGTGCTTCACCGGTCCGGTGCTGTTGGCTCCGGCGATGAACTGCGAAATGTGGGCCAAGGCTTCGGTCCAGCGCAACATCACCACCCTGGTCAACGATGGTTACGAGGTGATCGCCCCCGGTGAGGGGTGGCTCAGTTGTGGCCAGGTGGGAGCGGGGCGGATGGCCGAACCCGACGACATTCTCGAACGGATCGCAGCGTCGTGTGAGTCGCTCGAGAGTCCCGCAGCGGCTGAGGACGAGGTGGGTGGATGCGGCTGCTGATTACTGCCGGTCCGACCCGCGAGTACCTCGACGACGTCAGGTATCTCTCCAATGCCAGCAGCGGTCGGATGGGTTATGCGATTGCGTCCGCGGCGGTGGCGGCCGGGCACGAGGTCGTCTTGGTCTCCGGCCCGGTGTCGCTGGCTCCCCCGGCCGGTTGCCACGTGGTGAGCGTCGAGACGACCGAGCAGATGGGCCGAGCGTGTTTGGACGCATTCGAGGACAGTGACGGGGTCGTCGCCGTCGCGGCGGTTTGCGATTACCGTCCTCTGGTCCGAAACGAGGGAAAGTTGACCAAGACGGGTGAACCGATTTCGGTTGAGATGATCGAGACCGATGATGTGCTGGCATCTCTGGGAGCCCGCAAGGCCGATCGTTTCGTCATCGGATTTGCGCTGGAAGCCTCCAATCCGCGAGAGGGAGCGGTGCAGAAGCTGCGAGCCAAGAACTGCGACGCGATCGTGCTCAACGGCCCCGCGGCGATCGGATCCGAGGAGAACTCGATCGAGTTGATCGACGACAGTGGGTCGGTGGTGGCGTCTTGGTCGGGGCCCAAGAGTGAACTGGCGACGAGGCTTGTCGATTGGATCGACGGTCGGTGGGCGTCGAAGTGACCCGAATCGCTGCGGCGGGTCCGGAGAGTCTGCGCAATCGTTGCAACCGTCCGGGTCGTACGGCCACGTTGACCAAACGCGACACCCGGTGCCGCTGAAGGGTTCCCGGGGCGCCACCGGGTGTTAGCCTTCCGCAGGACCGGCCTGTTTTGTCCGCGGCGAAGGTGACCCGGGAGATCCTGTGCCGGGAATCGAGCTGGTCGCGGGCCAGAGGTCGGGGGAGCGGGGACGGGAACGTGCGAAAGCATCCAATCAAGAAACGCCTGGCGGCCATGCTGGTATTGGGGCTGGCCGTAGGCCTGTTGGTCAGCCTGGCCTCAGCCGACATGGCCGATCCGCCTGCTCGACAGGTCCATCCCCCGAATGACCTGGTCCGCAACCTCGCGGGAAATCCGGGAGCACATGTCGCCTTTTGGCTGCTGTCGGGTTTTGGGGTGGGGGCCTGGGTGGTCGCCGCCGCCGTCGGCTCGCAGGGACTGAGGATGATTCGACACGAGCCGGTCGTGCCCATCTGGCAATGGCTGGTCGGCTGGAGCCTGATGCTGGCATCCGCCTGTGCCGCTTTGCACGCGGTGGTTCCGGGTCTGGCTGGTGGGCTTGTCGCCGGCAGTGGCGGGTACGTCGGGGCCTGGTCGATGGTCTGGCTCTCCGAGCAACTGACGTCGGCCGGTTGCCGGCTGTTGATAGGTTCGATGGCCACCGCTGGACTGGTGCTGTCTGGAGAAATTCCACGGCTGTGGTTCCTGGTCCGCGTGGCGCTCACGCCGGTGGCGTGGATTGGTCGGGGTCTGCTGAATGCCGGTCGGTTGGCCGAGGACGAGAACCAGTCGGGTCCGATCCAGGTGTCCGATGCGTTGGTGACGGAAGTCCGGCAATCCCTGGCGTTGGACGGGCCGGCGTTGAGAGTGGGCGGAATGTCGGTCGAGGGGGAGGAACAGGTCGAGGAGCCCGTTTCGTACCCGGCGACACGTCGGATCGACGAGGAGTCGCAGGATATGCCGCGACAACCGGTCCGGGTCAATCCCCCGACGGCGATCCGGTGCGAGCGCCAGGAGATCTACGATCAACTCGAGGCGGTCAGTCGGGACGATGACGACCAGTACGATCTGCCCGGTCTCGATCTGCTGGATGAACCCGAGGAAATCCCCTACGCGCTGCTGGCAAAAAAAGCTCAGGTCGCCGCCATCACGCTTGAACAGTCCTTCGACGAATTCGGCCTCAACATTCGAGTTGTCGCCATCGACACCGGTCCGGTGATCACCCAGTTCGAACTCGAACTCGAAGCCGGTCTGAGGCTCTCGAAGGTCAGCCAGTTGGCCGATGACCTGGCGATCGCCCTGCGAGTGCCTTCGGTTCGTGTCGTTGCACCCATTCCCGGAAAGAACACCGTGGGGATCGAGGTGCCCAACGAGCGGCGAGTGATGGTGCGGTTGCGTGAACTGATCGAGACAAGTCCTCGCGAGATCGAGGAGAAGCGGTTGCCGGTGTTCCTGGGCAAGGATGTCAGCGGGTGTCCCCTGACCATCGATCTTGCGAGGATGCCTCACCTGTTGATCGCCGGACGGACCGGGACGGGCAAGAGCATCTGCCTGAATGCCCTGATCCTCTCGATGCTGATGACCCGCCGCCCCGACGAGGTGCGGATGCTGATGATCGACCCCAAGATGGTCGAACTGAGTCCGTATCGACGCATTCCTCACCTGATGCACCCGGTCATCACCGACATGAAGAAGGCCGAGGCGGTCTTGGCGTGGGCGGTGGACAAGATGGAGGAGCGGTACGACCTGCTGGCTCGCTGTGGCGTCCGACATCTCGACAGCTTCAACGCGCTGGGCCGAGACGAGGTCCTGAATCGACTCGGACTCGACGGTGACGATCTCGAGTCCGAGGAGATTCTCGAGTCGATGCCGTATATCGTGATCGTCGCCGATGAGATTGCCGACCTGATGATGTCGGCCGGGAAAGATGTCGAGAGACATATCATCCGGCTGGCGCAGAAATCACGGGCCGTGGGCATCCACCTGGTGCTGGCGACGCAGAAGCCGACCGTCGATGTGATCACCGGCCTGATCAAGTCGAACCTGCCGGCGCGGGTGTCGTTCCAGGTTGCCAGCCGGACCGACAGTCGAGTCGTGCTCGACGAGATCGGTGCCGACAAGTTGCTCGGAAACGGTGACATGCTCTACCTGACTCCCGGAACCAGCCACTTGGTCCGGGCGCAGGGGACTTTCGTCAGCGACGAGGAAGTCAACGAGGTGATCGATTTCTTCAGCGAGGTCGAACCCCAGTACTCCACTGAACTCGCCCAGCTCCCGGCCAGCGGTGACTCGGCCGGGTCGGGTCTCGACGGTCTCAAGAACCGGGACGAGTTGTATTCCCAGGCAATCGAGGTGGTGATTCGCGAGGGGCGGGGAAGCGTGTCGTTGCTTCAGCGTTGCCTGGGCATCGGGTACGGCCGGGCAGCTCGGTTGGTCGACTTCATGGCTGAGGATGGAATTGTCGGCGACTACAACGGGTCGCAGGCCCGTGAGGTCCTGTACACATCCGAGGAGTGGGACGTGTTTCAACGTGGCGATGAGGAGCCATTCGAGAGCCTCTCGGCGGTCGCCTCGGACGGGGTTTGACGGTCCATCGCCGCTGACCTATCATGGCCTTTGCTTCGGGCAGCGGTATGCTCGGGGCTTTTTTGTTTCCCCGAAGCGGACGGGCCGGACCGATGCCGCGAATTGAGATCTACGACACGACCCTGCGTGACGGCAGCCAGGGCGAGGGGGTTAACTTCTCGCTGCAGGACAAGCTGCAGATCACCCAGCGTCTCGATGTCCTGGGTTTCGACTTCGTCGAAGGCGGCTATCCACTCTCCAATCCGAAGGACGCCGAGTACTTCCACGCGGTCCGCGATCTGGATCTCGAGCACGCCCGCGTGGCCGCTTTCGGCATGACCCGTCGCCGTGGCGTAGCGGCCGAGGACGACACGGGGATGCTGGCGTTGCGGGATTCCCTGGCACCGGTCTGCACTGTGGTCGGCAAGGCCTGGGATCTGCACGTGACAGAGGTGCTGCGGGTGGAACTCGAAGAGAACCTCGCCATGCTCGCCGACTCGGTCGCCTTCCTTGTCGGGGAGGGCCGCGAGGTGATCTATGACGCCGAGCACTTTTTCGACGGCTGGGCTGCCAATCCCGACTACGCACTGAAGACCATCTCGACGGCGGCGGCGGCCGGGGCGCGTTCGGTCGTGCTCTGCGACACCAACGGGGGGCGGTTGCCCGAGGAGATTTCTGCCGGTGTCGAGGCGGCGTCAGCCGAGTTGTCGGTTCCGCTGGGAATCCACTGCCACAACGACAGTGATGTCGGAGTGGCCAATTCGCTGGCCGCCATCGACCAGGGCGTCACACATGTTCAGGGCACCATCAACGGCATCGGAGAACGCTGCGGCAATGCCGACCTGGTCAGCGTGATCGCCAACCTGGCACTCAAGAAGGACGGTTTCGAGGTGCTCGGGGAGGGTGGTGTCGAGCACCTGGCCGAACTGTCTCGATACGTCTACGAGTTGGCGAACATGAACTTCCGTTCGGGACAGCCATTTGTCGGTCCCAGCGCGTTTGCCCACAAGGGCGGCATGCATGTCCACGCCGTCAATCGCGTGGCCGCCAGCTACGAACACATACCGCCCGGTTCGGTTGGCAATGTCCGCCGTGTGCTGGTCAGCGAACTCTCGGGACGATCCAACATCGTTGCCGTGACCACTCGCCACCGAATGCAGCAGGACGGCGACCTGATGGCGAAGATTCTCGAACGGGTGCAGGACCTCGAGAACGATGGGTATCAGTTCGAGGCGGCCGAGGCATCATTCGACCTGCTGGTCAAGAGAGTCGCGGGGACCTATCGGCCGTTGTTCGAGAGGATTCACTACCGGGTCAACGTCGAGACAGACGCGGTGGGGGAGGATCCGGCGACCGAGGCGACCGTGAAGCTGAGGGTCAACGGCGCGGTGATGCACGTGGTCGCCGAGGGCGATGGTCCGGTCAATGCGTTGGACACCGCGTTGCGGAAGGCACTGTGCGATGTCTTTCCCGGCCTGACGTCGATGCAGTTGGTCGACTACAAGGTCAGAGTGATCAACTCGACCGAGGGCACCGCCGCTCGGGTGCGGGTGGTGATCGAGAGCCGTGATGCCGACGAGGTCTGGAGAACGGTGGGGGTCAGCGAGAACATCATCGAGGCCAGCTGGCTGGCGCTTGTCGACAGCGTCGAGTACAAGCTGTTCAAGGACGAGGATGTCGGCGGCGATTCGTCGCAACTCGTCGATTCGGACTCTGCCCGGGACGACGCGTGATGGCAGCCGAGATCCCCAAGCAGTACGACCCGGCCGATGCCCAACAACGGTGGTACGCCGAGTGGTCCGAGCGGGGCTACTTCGACGCGGAGCCGAATCCGCAACGGTCCCAGCACACGATCATGATTCCCCTTCCCAACGTCACCGGGGCGTTGCACATGGGGCACGCGCTCAATGGCACGCTCCAGGACCTGATCACCCGCTGGAAGCGGATGCAGGGGTTTGAGGCGCTGTGGATGCCCGGGACCGACCACGCCGGCATCGCCACCCAGGCGGTTGTCGAGAGGCGAATGCTCGAGGAGGAGGGGCTGACGCGGCACGACATCGGCCGCGAGGCCCTGGTCGAACGGATCTGGAAGTGGAAGGACGCTTACGAACAGCGGATTCTCTCGCAACTGAAACTGATCGGAGCCAGCTGCGACTGGCGAAGGACTCGCTTCACGCTCGACGAGATGTGTTCCAAGGCCGTTCGCAGGACCTTCTTCAAACTGTTCTCCGACGGGTTGATCTACCGGGGCAAGCGGCTCGTCAACTGGGATTCGTATCTCCAGACGGCGGTGGCCGACGACGAGGTGTTCTACGAGGAGGTCCCCGGGGGATTCTGGACGTTCCGCTACCCGGTGGTCGGTTCGGACGAGACCATCGCGTTCTCGACGACCCGGCCCGAGACGATGCTCGGCGACACGGCCGTCTGCGTGCACCCCACCGACGAACGTTACACCCACCTGGTGGGACGGAAGGTGCGGGTGCCACTGGTCGACCGGGAGATCCCGATCATTGCCGACGCGTTGTTGGCCAAGAAGGAGATGGGCACCGGAGCGGTCAAGGTGACCCCCGCCCACGATCCCAACGACTACGCCTGCGGTCTCCGCAACGACCTGCCGATGATCAACATTCTGGAGGTCGACGGCACGATCAACGAGAACGGCGGGAGATTCGCCGGGCAGGACCGCTACGAGGCTCGCAAGCAGGTCGTGCAGGCCATGGACGAGCTGGGCTTCTCCGATGGGGTTGAGGAACGAGCGATCGACCTGGCTCACAGCGATCGCTCCAAGACCCCCATCGAGCCGTATCTCTCGGACCAGTGGTTCGTGAAAATGGATGACCTGGCCCAGGCGGCTATCGATGCGGTCGAAGACGGCCGGGTGACCTTTTTCCCGAAGCGGTACGCCAAGACCTATCTCGACTGGCTCGGTGAAAAACGTGACTGGTGCGTGTCACGTCAGCTGTGGTGGGGGCACCAGATCCC
The DNA here is from genome assembly GCA_963582065.1 of Planctomycetota bacterium. Classification (GTDB taxonomy): domain Bacteria; phylum Planctomycetota; class Planctomycetia; order Planctomycetales; family Planctomycetaceae; genus UBA8437. Next base: position 55,274 of record CAUZRQ010000007.1, read on the forward strand.
GATCTGGTACTGCCGAACCTGCGGACTGCAGGATCTGGAGGCGGCCTTCGGCCAACGGGATGATGTCTGCTGGCACGAGGACCAGGAGAATGGGGGATGGCTGGTCTGTGCCGAGACCGACTTGTCCGGAGATGAACTGGGCGATTCCCACCAGCTGGTCCAGGACGAGGACGTGCTTGACACGTGGTTCAGTTCGGCGTTGTGGCCGCACTCGACACTGGGTTGGCCCGAGTCGACCGAGAGCCTCGACTACTTCTATCCCGGCAGCGTGCTGGTCACCAGCCGCGACATCATCACGCTGTGGGTGGCCCGGATGGTGCTGACCGGTCTCTACAACATGGGCGACATTCCCTTCTCGCACGTCTGTGTTCACCCCAAGATTCTCGACGGGTTCGGCCAGACGATGTCGAAGTCGAAGGGGAATGGCGTGGATCCAATGGACCTGATCGACCGTTACGGTGCCGATGCCGTTCGGTTCACGATTGCCTCGTTCGCCGGTGAGACGCAGGACATCCGGCTGCCGGTCGGTTACGAGTGCCCGGAGTGCGGTCACGTGACCGCCCAGGAGTTGAAACACCAGCAGGCAACGCCCGGCGGCGGCGAGAAGCCACGCGTCGACTGCGGTGGGTGTGGGAAGGCGTGGCAGTACACCAGCCCGTGGTACGACCCCGACGAGGGGGAGCCCGTGGCGCGGATGGTGTCCGAGCGGTTTGAGGCTGGACGGAACTTCTGCAACAAGTTCTGGAACGCCGCCCGTTTCGCGATGCTCAACCTCGAGGGCTACGAGTCCGGCCCTCTGCCGGGATTCCGCGACACCGACGGCCTGGCGATCGAGGACCGTTGGATCCTCAGTCGACTCGCCCGCACTGCCGCCAAGGTCACGTCCTGCCTCGATCGCTACCAGTTCGACCAGGCGACAAGGACCATTCGCGACTTCACGTGGAATGAGTTCTGCGACTGGTACCTGGAAATGGTCAAGCCGCGGTTGCAGGACGAAGAGACCGACCCGGTGGCCAGGGGCATTGCTCAGCGTGTCCTGGTCGGCGTGCTCGACGCGTTGTTGAGACTGCTCGCACCGACCACCCCGTTCATTGCCGAGGAACTCTGGCAACGTCTGGCCGAGTTGGCTCCGGAGCGAGGGTTGCCCGAGCCCGGGCCGGTGGCCGAGAGCATCATGCGGGCCAAGTGGTTGGACCTGCCCGAGCAGTGGCAGGACGAGGTCCTGGAGGCTCGGTTCGAGCGGTTGCAGGAGATCATCGTGGCGGTTCGCAACGTCCGTTCGACCTACAACATCCCTCGCAGCACGCAGTTGTCGTTGTCAGTGCGGTGTGGCGACCGCGTGGTGGACGATCTCGAAGCGGTGGCCGGACAGTTCCTCAACCTGTCCAACACCGAGTTGATGGCCGTGGGACCGGATGTCACTCAACCGGCCGGGGCAGCCAGCTTTGCGCTGGGTGAAGCCGACGGCTACATCGATCTCGAGGGAGTCGTCGACCGCGAAGCTGAGCGGGACAAGCACGTCAAGGAGCGCGGGAAGTTGACCGGGATGATCACCGGTCACGAGAAGAAACTGGCCAACGAGAACTTCGTGTCGAAGGCCCCGGCGGAGGTCGTTGATGGTGTCCGCGAGACGCTTGCCGGTCTCAGGGAACAGCTCGAGCGGGTCGATGACATCCTCGGACAGCTCGGTGGCGGCTGATCCGCCCCGGCGTCTTGAACGCCTGTACCGGCGGGCTATAATCCACCGCGCAATCCGCCGCACCATTGCCACCCCCCTGCCCCGGTTCGCCGCTGGCGACAACAGGAAACACCATCGTGCTCGTCCTGATGGAACTCGCCCGAATCGTGATCAACGACATCGGCGACCAGCAGGTCGTGTTCCTTCGCGAGATCGATGGTGACCGCTCGTTTCCGATCCTGATCGGGTTGTTTGAGGCGGGGGCGATCAACCGTCGTATCACGGAGGAACCTCCGCCTCGCCCGCTGACTCACGACCTGTTGAGGTCTACGGTCGAGCACCTGGGGGGCGAGATCGAGGACATCGTGATCACCGATCTCCGTAACCACACGTACTTTGCCGTGTTGAGGATCCGCGTCGCCGGCGAGTTGATCGAGGTCGACAGTCGGCCAAGCGACGCCCTGGCGATTTCAGTGCACTACGACCCGCCGCTGCCGATCTATGTGCACGAGGACGTGCTGGCCGAAATCGGCTAGGCGGCGACTAGTTGCATTCGGGCTGGAGCGGGCCGGCGAGTTCCTCGAGGAAGAACAACCGGCCGGGCTGGGTGGGCATGAACGTCGAGGGGATCCAGGGCGTGGGGTCGTGCCGGAGTGTCATCCACAGGCTCAGGCCCTGCCACATCATGCCCCGCGAAAAAGTCCCGTCGGCACCACCGATGATCTTGTCGGCGCCCAGGAACAGCCCCGGTCCGATCGTGTTGGCGAATGCCGGGACCAGCGTGGTGCGGCTTTTGAAGCTCGTCACGGCGTTCTGCTCGATCGTCAGCGGATGCAGTTGTGCGCCGATACGGTGCGTGTCGGCCTGCCAGGCATCCTCGCTGTCGTACTCGGCCGCGAACTGGGGCTCCCAGAAGGCGATGTGGCAGACCCGGCCGATCCCGAACAGCACCACCAGCTTGCCGCCACCGGCACGAATCGCGGCGATCTGGCCGGCAAAGTCTGGCAGCGCGTCCTTTGATGCGAAATGCCGTTGTTGGGGAGGAACGGTCAGGTCGCCCAGTGGACCGTAGAACGCATCCGACATGGCATTCTCGAAGGCGCCCGGATGATCCGGGGGCAAGGTGTTCCCGTCGGAATCGCTCCACTCGTCCATGTTGAATCCGTGGACGTGATCGCAGGAGACGCCCCATTCCTTGAGGAAGTAGACGGCCCAGCGGTACATGCCCATCGGGCCAACCGGCAGGATCATCACCAGAGCATGGCCTTCGGTGCGGGCCTGGGAGATCGTCAAGGCGATCTCGTGGCCGAGCATCGCGTCGAAGTCGGCCAGGGTGTCGCAGGGAATCGGCTCGAAGCCGTCGTTCCACCACGGCTGTGGTTGTGTGATGGTCGTTGGATCGTCTCCGACACAGCTGTCGATCTTGGCCAGATCCCAGCCCGACGGCAGAAAACTCTCCATCAACGATCCGCTCAATGTGCTCAACAGGTCCATCGCTCTCTCCCAGGTGGCCGGTCGTCGGGGCAACCGGTTGTCAGATACGCGTCCCACTGTAACGACCGCCGGTCGGTGATTCGAGCGGCACACATGGGCATTGCCTTATCGGATGTCATGCGGCTAAAGTAAGTCCAGCCGCGAACCTATCCCACCCCACGCGACGTCCTGTCGCCCTCGAGGCTCGATGAAGTTTATTGTTGTGCCGTGCGTGCTGGCGTCGTGCCTGGGCATCGGCTGGGCCGTCTTTGTTGATTCCCAGGGCCGGGGCCGTGTTGGCGTGTTGCCAAGCGACGAGGTGGTGCAGGCGGTCGAGACGATCGGTCTCCAGACGCGGGATGTCGTCGAGTCTCTGGAACTGGTCGGGAGTCTCGAAGCGGATCGCGATGTCGAGATCCGGTCGCGGGTCAGTGGCCGGATCGAGGAACTTGCCGTCGACGTCGGTGACCGGATCAGCAAGGGCCAGTTGCTGATCCAGATCGACGATTCACAGCAGCGGGAACTGGTCCGCCAGACGGAGGCGGCGATCAGGGTCTCGGTGGCCGAGAAGTCGACTCAGGACCTGCGTGTCATCGCGGCGCGGCGTGAACACGAACGCCAGAAGAACCTGCTCAAGAAGGGGGTCGGCACCGCTCAACAACTGGAGGCGGCCGAGTCAAAGCTGTCGATCGCCGAGGCCGAGTCGCGGCTGGCGGCTTCGAAGGTCGCTCAGGCCGAAACGGAACTCGAGCACAGCCGCCTGGGTTTGGCCGAGCGTCGGATCGAATCTCCGTTGACTGGTCGAGTGGCCAGCCGGGCGGTGCAGGTCGGTGATCTCGCCAAGTCCGACCTCGGTCTCATGCGAATCGTCGACCTCTCGACGGTTCGCACCGCGGTCCACGTGGGCGAGAGTGATTACAGGCAATTGCGACAGGACCAGCCGGCCGAGGTCCGTGTCGACACGTATCCCGACCCCTTCCCCGGACGTGTCGAGAGGCTGGCGCCGGTACTCGATCCTGAGACACGGACGGCGGTTGTCTACATCGCCGTCGACAACCCCAGGGGATTGCTCAAGCCGGGAATGTACGCCCGAGTTCGCGTGGTGCTGGATCGTCACGAACAGGCCAGCGTGGTGCCCCTGACGGCGGTCGTCGTTACTCCCGGTGGCCCGATCGTCTTCGTGGTGGCCGAAGGGGGTGACAGCGTGCGACAGGTGAGTGTTCGTCTTGGAATTGCCGACAGGACAGTGGTCGAGATCCTCAACGGCGTCGGTCCGACCGACCGGGTCGTCACGTTGGGCAGTCGCCTGATCACGGATGGTCAGGTCGTGGAGGTGGTGGACTGAGTCGCCATGACACTGACCCACCTGGCCGTCCACCGACCTGTGACGACGTTGATGATCGGCCTGGTGGTCGCGCTGCTGGGGTACGTTGCGGTTGATCGGCTGGCGGTTGATCTGCTCCCCAAGCTCGATTACCCCACCGTACGGGTCGAGACGCTTTACCGCGGGGCAGCGCCCGGCGAAATCGAGACGTTGTTGACCCGGCCGCTCGAACAGGCCCTCAGCTCGGTCCAGGGCTCCGAGGAGATTTCGAGCATGAGTGCCGAGGGAGCGAGCACGATCCAGGTCCGAATGAACTGGGGGGTCGACCTCGATGTTGCTCTCAACGACATGAGACAGGCGGTGCAGAAGGTGAGGCGGCAACTGCCCGATGAGGTCGAGGGCCCGTACTTTCGCCGTTACAGCCAGAGCGATTCGCCGATCATCTACCTGGGATTGGAGAGAGTGGGTCCGGGGGCCGAAAGCGAGAGGTCGGCGGCCGAGACGACCCGGCGGGCCGAGATCGAGATCATTCCCGAACTGGAGAAGGTGTCCGGGGTCGGCCGAGTGAGGTTGCGGGGAGCCGTCCGCCGCGAGATCCAGGTCGACCTCGATCGTCAGAAACTCGAGTCACTTCACCTGGGCGTCAACGAGGTTGTGGCGGCGTTGAGGCGACAAAACGTCAACCAGCCGGCCGGCGATTTCGATGAGGGGAACGTGCAGCGGCTGGTTCGCAGCCATGGCCAGTTCCGCAATCTCGACGAGATCAGGAACACGGTGGTCCGTGAACGTGACGGGGCGATCGTGCGTCTGTCCGACGTCGGCCAGGTGACCGACGGGATCGAAGAACGAACCGACTCCAGTCGGGTCAATGGCCAGGAGGGCCTGTTGATCTATATCCACAAGCAGTCCGATGCCAACACGGTGGCCGTCAGTCGGCTGGTTCGGGAGACGGTCAAGCAACTCAATCGTCGGCTGAACGGACTGGAACTCTCGATCCGCATCGACAAGTCCGAGTTCGTGGTGCAGTCGATCGAGAACATCCGGCGGACGGCCGTCTTCGGGATGAGCCTGGCCGCGGTCGTGCTGGTGCTCTTTCTCCGCAGCTTGCGGAGTACGGTGGTGATCGGCGTCTCGATGCCCTTCTCGGTGATGGCGACATTCGTGCTGATCTACGCCCAGGGTTTTTCGCTGAACGTCGTTTCCTTCGGTGGGCTGGCGCTGGGTCTGGGACTGTTGGTGGACAACTCGATCGTCGTACTCGAGTCAATCTACCGGCGGCGTGACGAGGGGCAGCCGATCAAGCAGGCGGCCATTGACGGAACCACTGAGGTTAGTTCGGCGATTGTGGCCAGCACTCTGACGACCCTGATCGTGTTTGTGCCGTTGATCTTCATCGAGGGAATGACCGGGATTCTACTGCACCAGTTGGCGTGGGTGGTGTGTTTCGCCTTGAGCTGTTCGCTGTTGGCCAGCCTGACACTGACGCCGATGCTGGCGGCTCACTGGGGCGAGAAGCGGGAGTCGGGCCCGGATTCCGCTGGTGGCAGTCGACCGGTCGGTCGCCTGGAGGCCATGGCCCAGGATGCGTTTTCGGTTCTCGAGTCGTTCTATGCGGCCATGTTGCGACGGGCGCTTCGCCGTCGGGGTGTGGTGCTCTCGACGTTGCTGTTGATTTTCGCGGTTACGGTCGGTTTGGCGCCGCGTATTGGGACGGAGTTCATGCCCAAGGCTGACGAGGGCGACCTGCGGGTCCGCGGACACATGGCCGCGGGCATCCAGTTCGAGCATCTCGAACGCCAGGCCAAGCAGATAGAAAAGAGGATTCTGTCGACGGTGCCACCAGAGCAACGTGACACCGTGGCGTCCTTCATCGGGGGCGATCGGGATGACTCGGAGGACTGGAACGAGTGTTGGCTGAGGGTCAAGCTGGTGCCCCGCAGCCAGCGGGACCAGTCGGTCGAGGAGGTCCGCGAGTTGCTGGCGTCCTCGATTGGGCCGATCGCCGGCATGAAGGTGCGGGTTGAGGCGCGGACCGAGATGATGTTGGCGCGGATGTTGAGTTTCGGAGGAGACGACGTCGAGGTCGAAGTCCGAGGGCATGACCCGGAAGAGGCCGACCGCATGGCCGACCGGGTGGCGGAGTTGATGAGACAGGTGCCGGGGCTGATCAACGTCAATGTCGAGCGTCCCGATCGGCGGCCCGAACTGTCCGTCCATGTCGACCGTCTGAAGGCGAGCCTGGTCGGAGTCAGTGTCCGTGACATCGCCGAGACCCTGGAAACGACGATCCGCGGGACCGAGGCGACGATGTACCGCGAGGACGGAGACGAATTCAACGTCTTGGTCCGGCTGCGCGATTCGGATCGCGATGGACTGCCCGACATCGAGCGGGTGGGAGTGACGACCGGCGGCGGCCGGGTGGTGGCACTGCGGGACCTGGTCGAGTTCGACACCGGTAATGCCCCGCTGAGAATCAACCGCAGTGCCCGCCAACGCGTGGTGCAGGTCTCGGCCGACGTGGCCGACCGAGATCTCGGAAGTGTCGTCACCGACCTGACCGGACTGCTCAACCAGAACACCTGGCCGCGGGGGTTCACCTATCGGATTGTCGGAGACTACGAGGAACAGCAGCGGAGTTTTCGGGAATTGACCAAGGGTCTGGTGCTGGCCGTGGTGCTGATGTACATGGTGATGGCCTCGCAGTTCGAGTCGTTTCGGGATCCGTTGGTGATCCTGGTGACGATTCCGTTGGGCGCGATCGGAGTCATCCTGGCACTGATCCTGACCGACACGACCCTGAACGCCCAGTCCTTCATCGGGACGGTGATGCTGGCCGGGATCGTCGTCAACAACGCGATCGTGCTGGTCGACTGCATCAAGCAGAGGCTGGGGGACCATGTGGCCGGGGTGGACGGAGATTTCACCGAGGTGATTGTCGGGGCGAGCGTTCGACGGTTCCGGCCGATCCTGATGACGACGTTGACGACCGTGCTGGCGATGCTGCCGATCGCGTGGGGGTGGGGAGAGGGTGGCGAATTGCAGTCTCCGATGGCCCGCGTGGTGATCGGCGGGCTGTTGTCGGGGTCGTTGATCACGTTGTTGGCCATCCCGATTGTCTGTCACATTGTTCGTCCCGGCCAGCGGCCTCGGGTTGTCCACGTCGTGGACCGGTCCGAGTCGCTATAATCCTGCTCTGGCTGATCGGACCGACAACGGGGTGTGAGTCCCGTGGGCAGGAAGGAACCATGTCATGACGAGTGGTGAATCGGGGCCACAACCGGCCGGTTCGACATCGATGCTGGACAGGCTGAAGATAATGCTGGCGGTGGCCCGCAGCGCGATGGATCCTCGTCGTTGGTTGATCGGCGGCCTGGCCGCGTTGATGGTGGCTGCCGGGGGCGTGGTTCTGGACAACTGGTCGGGGGTCGAGCAACCCGCCGAATGGCCATGGAACATCGAACTGGGCACGCTGGACGGCGATCGCAAGGTCGAATCGCTGCTGTCGGCGGCCGGTGCGCAGCCGGTTGCCACGGCGGTGCGGGTGGCCTGGAATCCACGACTGGTGGGCCGCCCGTTGCAGGATGTCATGACGCCCGCGGTGCGGATCGTCGCGTCCAGGGAGTCGTGGTCGGAGACGGCGGTCAACTGGTCGAGATTCCTGTTGGCGGTGATCGCCTGGTCGCTGGCCGGAGTCATCCTGGTCCGGATGACCGCTGCCGATGTGGTTCGCGGCGAATCGGTGACGCTGGCGCAGGCCGTCGGGTTCGGGTTCAGGCAATCCGGTTCGCTGCTCGCGGCGGCGTTGATCAGTCTGTCGTGTTTCGGAGCGTTGTGGGGTTTGGCCGTGCTTGGCGGGCTGTTCGCCAAGATCCCGTCAGTTGGTCCGTTGGTCGTTTCGCTGTTGTGGTTCATCCCGTTGATGCTGGGACTGCTGATGACGATCGTGGCCCTGGGCTTCGTGGCTGGTTGGCCGTTGATGGTGGCCACGATCGGCGTGGAGGACAGCGACGGGTTCGACGGCTTCACGCACGCGCACGGCTTCCTGACCGATCGGCCTTTCCTGCTGGCGAGCCATGCCGCGATCGCGACGATCGTGGCATCGGTCGCCGCCTGCCTGGGATGGCTGGCGCTGTCGCTGACCATCTGGTTTGCCGGTTCGGCGGTGGGTGTCGGCCTGAACGCATTCGATGCCAAGCGTGACCTCGAAGTCGTCTCGAATTCTCTCTCCGAGACCAGCCTGGTGGGGGGCGGCGAGGTGCCGGCCCGTTTGGTCACTGCGGAATCCGGCGAGCCGGCTGACATCCCGTTTTCCTCGACGTTTCTCGTCTTCTGGATCCGGGTGTCTCATGTGCTGTTCGTGGGGTACGTGGCCAGTGTCTTCTGGGGAGTCGTCACCGGACTCTACCTGGTCGTCCGCGACAGCGCCGACGGGATTCCGATGAGCCAGATGTGGCTGGAGTCTGATGACACTCAACCGGAGTCCCCCGTCGGGGGCGCCGCCCTGGAGTCGGCCGAAACCGACAGCGGGTCGTCGGACGAGTCGGACTGACAGGCGGATCAGGCGGTCAGTTGCTCGAACAACGCCCGGTAGTATTGCATCACCCGCAACGGGTCACTGGAAGCGGGACTTTCCGAGAGGCACCAGCCCTTGTAGCCCCGCGCGGTCAACAGCGAGAACAGTTCGCGGTACGGGTACCGCTGGTCGAAGAGGTCGTGGATGTGGACGACATCTCCGAGTCGCCCCGCCAGGCGGTTGAAGTGCGTTTTCAGTGACCCGTCGATGGTCTCACCGGGGTTCGAGTTCCAGCAGACGGTGACGCGGGGATGGTCGGCGACGTCGACAATCTGCCGGATCACTTTCGGGTCCTTTGTCCCTCGCCCGTGCACTTCCAGGCGGATCTGTTGTCCGAATTCGTCGGCCGACTTGGCGCATGCCAGCAGTGCCCGGCCGATCCGTTCGATCGTCCGGCCGCGGTCTTCTCCCTTGACGAATCCGTTGGGACGGACCTTGACGCCACTGCCGCCAACGTCCCGGGAGAGTTCCAGGAAGCGGCGGGTCAGGTCGATGTTCTGCTGGACCACGCCGTGGTCGGCGCTGTGGTATTCACAGGCCGACCCGAGTCCGACCAGGGTGACCGGCGAGTCGGCAAAACGGGCCTTGACTTCGGCTCTCTGAGCCCGGTTCAGGCTGACCTCCACGCCGTGCTTGTGGGTGCTGCGGAGTTCGACGCCGGCGAATCCGGTTTTCTCGCAGTTGGTGATCAGTGTTGGCAGGTTCCACTTGGCTCCCCAGAGGTAGGTGACCATGCCCAGCTTCAGTTCGGATTTCATGACACGATTCTCCTGGCGGGCGAGTCACGCGATCGTGCGGACCATCCGCCCGATTGTACTACCGAACGGGCAGCGAGGCTGCCGCTGGGCGGAAGCCGCACCCGGCGGTCTCTACCAGCGGAACAATGACGTGCCCCAGGTCAGGCCGGCACCGAAGCCGCACATCAAGATCGTGTCGCCCCGGTTGATCCGCCCGGCCTGGAAGGCTTCGTCGAGAGCCAGCGGGATCGATCCCGCCGAGGTGTTGCCATACCGCTGCAGGTTGCTGAAGACCCGCTCGGGGTCGATTCCCAGTTGAGAGACGGCGGCATCGATGATCCGCTTGTTGGCCTGGTGCACCAGGTACAGCGACACGTCGTGGTTACTCATCCCCGACTTGGACAGTACCAGTTCGATGGTGTCGGTCAGGACGCGGACGGCCCACTTGAAGACGGCACTGCCGTCCATGGTCAGGTACTGGCGTCCAGCTTCAACATCGTCGACGGTTACCGGATGGCGTGTGCCGCCGACGGGACGCTGCAACAGGGGGCCGCCACTGCCGTCAGCTCCCATCTGGTAGCAGATCAGCCCCTGGTGCGGTTCGCCCCGGGTCATCAGCACCGCGCCGGCTCCGTCACCGAACAGCGGGGCGATGCGGCGGTCCTGGGGGTCGACGATCCGCGAGTTGCAGTCGCCCCCGATGACCAGTGCCATCTTGCTGTTGCCGGTGGCCACGAACTGGGCACCGGTCACCATGGAGTAGATGAAACCCGAGCAGGCGGCCTGCAGGTCGACGGCCGGGGCGTCGAGGCCCAGCTTGTCCTGGACCAGGCAGGCGGTCGAGGGGCAGCTGTAGTCGGGCGTGAACGTGCCGACCAGGACCAAGTCGATCTCGGATGGATCGACCCGTGCCGATCGGATCGCTCGACGGGCTGCCTCGATGCAGAGATCACTGGTGGCTTGATCGTCCGGAGCGTAACGCCGTTCGAGAATCCCCGTCCGCCGGCTGATCCAGTCCGGATCAAATCCACGCTCGGCCTCCAGGTCCTCGTTGGTGACCACTCGGTCAGGAACATAGGAACCACTGCCGATGATCTGGATTCCGAGCAGGGAATTGGTTCGCTGGCTGAACACCTTAGCTTGCGTTCTCCCGATCGGTGGAACGAGATTTGGTGGACATCTTGGCGACGACCCCGGCCTGCGTTGAGTCAGAGGACGAATGTCCTCGGGAAGCGACCGACTCGGCAGGAAAATGGGGGTTTGGACGCTGCATCAGCGAACGGTCCCTGTTCGTCTAGGTGCTACCGACGTCTGCCGGAGTATAACCCGTTCATCAAAATGAAACCAGCGGTTTCGTCGACCTTTGCCAAGACCAGGCCTCGGATTCTCAGAATCCGCTAAGATGGCGAACCAGTGAGAATCGGGGCGGAGTGGTGATGGAAATCCAATGAGCGTCCATACCATCCGCCTGGCCGGGCCATGGCAACTCGAGAGTGCCACCGATGCCACGTTCCGCACTCGCCTTCCGATCGACTGTCCTCGAGGCGCCGGTCTCTGCGCGGCGCGACGATTTGGCCGACCCGGGCGACTCGATGCCGGAGAACGGGTCTGGCTGGTCATTGATGGTCTTTCGGGTGAAGCCGAGATCTTGCTCAACAAGGTCCCGCTCGAACTTGTCGCTGGATCAGACGGGTTGCGGGGGGACATCACCGATGGGATGGTCGCTGACAACTGGTTGTCGATCCGGTGGAAGGGTGACGAGTCGGGTGGGCTGGCGGGGCCGGTATGGTTGGAATTCGTGAGTGGATGAAACGTGGATGCCGGGTCAGGCGGCACGTTGAGCGGAGTCGTCCAGGGTGACCGAGAGAACCAGCCGGGTTGGTTGTCGGCTTTCTGCCGGTCCCGAACGTCGGAGTTCAATTCTGGCACCGAACCGTTGCACCTCCGCCACACGGGCACGCACCCGCCCGTCCGACGAATCATTTTCACAGGTGCAGGACACATCGGGAACTTCTTCGAACGACGGTACGAACGGCACGTGCACCAGTTGCTGTCGCTGGCCGTTCTGCCAATACACGGTCAGATCACCGTCGAGCCGGTCACCGTCAGAGTCACGTTGTCGCCGGAGGGTCTGCGACAGGTCGGGAACCGGCTGGGGCGGGGCGACGAACGAATCGAGTACCGGGGAAGAGGTGTCCGTGGGCGAGGTGCGAACGAACCGGTGTCGCAGGCTGTCCCGGTACAGCACGAGCGTGGTGGCCAGGACGATTGCCACGAAACTTGCCCACGCGACAGGGTCGGAGAGGTCCACGAGGACGAGCCCGGCGGTTAGTAAGGGGGCGAGGGTGAGCGTGACAACCAGCGGCCTGGGTGCCGCCGAGGACCGTGATGCGCCGAGCCGGTGGATGATCCCCGCCAGCAGTCCCAGCACGGCCACCGTGCCGGTCACGGTCCAGCCGTAGACCGGACTCAGCGACGCGGACAATTCTCCAGCGGCCGAACGTGCGGCCAGCAGCCAGCCGCCCAGCAGCAGGCTGCTCCAAATCGTCACCGCCAGTCGAAGCGACCAACGGCCACGGTCGGTGGATTGGCACGAGTCCATTGGACCCACTCCCTTGAGTCCTGCAAAAAGCCGCCCCGACGGGGGGCGTGGTCGGATCACCCGGTCAACGGCTGCCCGAGTGCGTCGATACGGTCGGTCAGTTCCCATGTGAAGTCGGGGTCGTTGCGGCCGAAGTGACCGCCAGCGGCCGTCTTCCTATAGATCGGCCGTTTGAGGTCGAGGGTTTCGATGATTCCGGCCGGAGTCAGTTCGTGATCCGAAAATGTCGACCGGATTCGGTGTTGAATCTCGGACTCGGACACCGAGGCCGTGCCGTGGCAATCGATTGTCACGCTGACCGGTTCGGCGACTCCGATCGCGTAGGCCAGTTGAATTTCGCACTCGCCGGCCAGTCCGGCAGCGACGACGTTCTTGGCGATGTATCGAGCCATGTAGGCGGCCGAGCGATCGACCTTGGTGGGATCCTTGCCGCTGAAGGCGCCCCCGCCGTGACGGCCCCAGCCACCGTAGGTGTCGACGATGATCTTGCGGCCGGTCAGCCCTGTGTCGCCATGCGGTCCGCCGACGACGAAGCTGCCGGTCGGGTTGACGTGGTAGACGGTCTGGTCATCGAGAAACTCATCGGGCACGACCGGCACCACCACCTCGCGGCGGATGAACTCGGCGATCTCCTCCTGGGACACCGTCTCGGCGTGTTGGGTGGAGACCACGACGGTCGCGACACGTCTCGGGACCCCGTCGACGTATTCGACGGTGACCTGGCTCTTGCTGTCTGGGCGGAGCCAGTCGACGGCCCCCTGTTGCCGGACGTCGGTCAGACGATTGATGATCCGGTGTGCCAATGCGATCGGCATCGGCATCAGTTCCTCCGTCTGGTTGGAGGCGTAGCCGAACATCAACCCCTGGTCTCCGGCACCGCCAGTGTCGACACCCAGGGCGATGTCGGCGCTTTGGCTGTGCAACTTCACGTCGATCTCACACGTGTCGGCGTGGAAAGCGATGCCGTCGATCGTGTAACCGATCTCGCGGAGGACATGGCGGATCACGTCGCGATAGCCGTCGTCGTCCCGGGCTCCGGCGGAGGTGATTTCCCCGGAGACCTGCACGTAGTCGGTGGTGCAGAGCGTCTCGCAGGCGACACGCGAGGCGGGATCGTCGGCGATCAGGGCATCGAGGATTCCGTCGGAGACCTGGTCGGAAACCTTGTCGGGATGTCCCATGCTGACCGATTCGCTGGTGAACAGGAACTCGGACATCGCAGCAGGCTCCATCAGGGCAGATCGAGAGGGCAGAGGTCGGGGGAAGGTGGATTGTAGCGCGGGTCATCGATCCTCACAACTGAGCCTGTTCGTCGGGTTCAGGCGGCGTCGGCGTTTGGAGGATCGTCAGCCGGGGCCGTCTTGAGTCGAATGTCCTCGGGCAGCAATTCGTTGAGGATCTCGAGAGTGGTCTCGGTGGCACCCTGTCGCGAGAGGACGAGGTTGCGGGCGGCTTCTCCGAGGGCGGCTGCGGTGGTTGGGTCGTCGAGCAGTTCGACGAGCCGCGTGGCCAGGGATGGGCCGTCGGCAACCACGCGGGCCCCACCACGTTCGAGCAACTCGTCGACGACCTCTTGGAAGTTCTGCGTGTTCGGTCCGAACAGGACCGCGGCTCCGTACGCGGCCGGCTCGATCATGTTCTGGCCGCCCCGGTTGGTCAGGCTCCCGCCCACGAAAGCCACGTCGGCCAATCCCCAGCAGGCGGCCAGTTCACCGATGGTATCCAGCAGCACGACGGGCCGATCGGCACGGGGAGCATCCTGCTCGGTGACCCGGCTCCGTCGCAGCAGCGGGTGTCCCATCGATACGACCGTGTCGGCCACCTCGTCGAAGCGTTCCGGGTGCCGCGGCACCAGTACCAGCCTCAGGTCCGGATGGGTTTGCCTGGCTGCGACCCAGGCCTCGATCGCCAGTCGCTCCTCGGGTTCCTGCGTGCTACCGGCTACGAACACCGGCGTCGGCCGGGAGATGCCCAGTCTCGCGGCCAGGTTCCGGGTGTCCGGGTTGTCGCGACGCGTTTCGATCCGGTCGAACTTGATCGATCCCGAAACATGGATCCGCCCCGGTGGGGCTCCCAGTGCTTCGAGACGTTCGGCGTAGATCCTGTTCTGCACGATCAATCGATCGAAACGGGACAGCAATCGGCTGAACAACCACCTCAGTCGTCTGTAGCCCTTGAAACTCGACTCGCTGATCCGCCCGTTGACCAGGGCCAGCGGGATTCCCTCGCGGTTGGCGGCGAGGACGAAATTGGGCCAAAGTTCCAGTTCGACCAGCACGACCAGGTCGGGGCGGATCCTCCGCAGCGCCCGGCGGACCGACCAGCTGAAATCGAGTGGAAACCAGTCGACCCGGCAGTCGGTGAACCGCTCGCACGCCAGGCGATGTCCCGTGGCGGTGGTCGTCGTGACCAGTATCTGCAGCGAGGGCCAGAGGCGACGGCACTCGGCGATCATCGGTTCCAGTTGCAGCACCTCGCCCACGCTGACGGCGTGGAACCACGCCAGGCGACTGTCACCGGTGCGGTGGGCGATCCGGCCGGTGAGTTTCTGGCGGATCCCGGGTCGTCGCTTCCCCCGCACCACCCTCTGCCACAACAGCAGCGGTGCCGCCGCGAGGAGCACGAACAGGTAGGTGAGATTGAGCAGCCAGGGCATCCTTACCCTCGTTCGCAGGCGCGTCAGTGGCCTCAGGTCGCGCTCGTTGTCGTCAGTCTAACGTGGGGATCCACAGCACTTCTTGTATTTCTTGCCGCTGCCGCACGGGCACGGATCGTTCCGGCCGACGCGGGGAGCCGTGTTGCGGATCGGTTGGATCACCTCGACTTCGGCTCCCGGCTGTGGGCCGCTGCCTGCGGACTGTTCGGCCGACACTTCGTCGTAGACCGATCCGGCTTCGGCGTGCGACGTGGCCGAGACTTCCCAGAGCGACCCCACGAACTCGGGACTCTGCACTTCGATGCGGAAGATCGACGCGGTGACCTGTTCGCCGATGCGTTCCCACATCAGGTCGAAGGCCGCCATGCCCTCCCGCTTGTATTCCGTCTTCGGGTCCTTCTGGGCGTAGCCGACCAGGCCGATGCCGGACCGAAGATGGTCCATGTGGTAGAGGTGGTCTTTCCAGGCGGTGTCGAGGATCTCGAGGATGAGCGACCGCTCGGCCTGGCCGAGTTCGGGGCGGAAGCGGCTGTCGTAAAGCGAGAGCAGTCGTTGCCTGGCGTCCTCCGGTTCGATGTCCGCCCAGTCGTCGGAATCGAGTGTGACGCCGAAGGACGACTGGGCCCAATCGGCGATCTTCGAGATCTCGGTGGTCGGGGCGAGTTCGGTCGACTCGCCGTTGGTCGGCGAGTGCCCGTCGAAGCACAACTCGTCGATCTCTTCGCGAAGTTTCTCCCCCGCCTCGAATGACCGTTCACTGAAACCCAGCAGGGCCGCGCGGATCTGGTCGCGCTGCCGGTTGGCAATGTCGTTCATCGAGATCGGTTGATCGAAGCGGTCGCTGGCCCACTGCACCAGCCCCTCGCGATCGGAACGTTCTCCGCCGACCTGGCGGGCGACCAGGAAGTTGTTGATGCCAACGGTGACGGGGAACTCGACCTCTTTGTTCCGGTAGAGCTGGTCGAGCAACTCGCAGGTCGTCCCGACGACTTCCTCGTCGCTGTCACTGGTGAACTGCTCGGGCACCGCGTCGAGAGTGAATTGCTGCCGCAACCACTCGCACATTGACCGCAGCGGGAAGAGTTCCTCGAGGAAGATGTCGACAATCGAAAAGTCGTACCGCTCGATCACCGGTTCGATGCGATCGATCAACAGATCGAAGATGGCCTCGCGGGGTTCGGCCCGCAGTCTCTTGTCGTTGAGTCCGAGTTTGTAGCGGGAGTTGGCCCAGCGGGTCAGCGCCTGCCAGTTCCATTCGCTCTCATCGACATCCTGCAGAAGGCACTCCTCGATCTGGTCGGTGACATCCTCCCGGGACTGTTTCAAGGCACTGTCCCTGAGGACGATCTCCAGTTCCTCCCGGGTGGAGTTGCGGATTTCGGCGACGTTGACCCGGATGCCGAAATCTGCGGCGGCCCACTCGGTGATCACCCCCCAGCGATAGTCTCTGTCGAGGAACTCGTTGATCCGTCGCTGTGTCTGCTCGGTGATCATCTGCATGATCAGCTCTCGGCAGTTGATCCCGTCGAGAATCTGCTGGCGGTAGGCGTAGACCCGCTTGCGTTGCTCGTCCATCACCTCGTCGTATTCCAGCAGGTGCTTGCGGCTCTCGAAGTGACGTTCCTCGACTTTCTTCTGCGCGCCCTCGATCCGCTTGGTCACCATCCGGCTCTCGATCGCCTCGCCGTCCTGCATCGTGCGGTCGATCATCCTCATGGCCAGTTCAGGGATGAACAGCCGCATCAGGTCGTCTTCCATCGAGAGGAAGAAGCGGCTCGAGCCGGGGTCGCCCTGTCGGCCGGCGCGGCCACGAAGCTGGAGATCGATGCGTCTCGAGTCGTGGCGTTCGGTGCCGATGACGTAGAGTCCGCCGTCGCCGGCGATTTCGCGGCCCTCCTCGGCCATGCCCGCCTGTTTGGAGATCGCGGCGGTCATGCTGTCCCACTCGGACTTGGGCACGTCGAGCCGCGTCTCGTAGATCTTGGAGAGTTCCTGCCAGGTCTGGTGTTCGGGATTCCCACCGAGAATGATGTCGGTGCCGCGGCCGGCCATGTTGGTCGAGATGGTGACTGCGTTCTTGCGGCCCGCCTGCGCTACGATCTCCGCCTCACGCTCGTGATTTTTCGCGTTGAGTACGTTGTGCACGATTCCGTAGCGATCCAGTTTCTTGCTGATCACCTCGGATTTCTCGATCGACGCCGTGCCGATCAGCAGCGGCCGTTCCGACTCCGCCTGCACGTGCCGGACCTCCTCGACCACCGCGTCCCACTTCTCGTCTTCGGTCCGATAGATCACGTCGGGGTAGTTGACCCGATTCAGCGGCTGGTTGGTCGGGACGGCCAGGACGTCGAGGTTGTAGATCTTGAGAAACTCGCCGGCTTCGGTCATGGCCGTTCCGGTCATGCCGGCGAGCTTGTCGTAGAGCTTGAAGTAGTTCTGGAGGGTGATCGTGGCCAGCGTCTGGCTCTCCTCCTTGATCGTCACACCCTCTTTCGCCTCGACCGCCTGGTGCAGCCCGTCGCTCCACTGGCGGCCGGGCATCTTGCGACCGGTGAACTCGTCGACGATGACGACGTCACCACCTTCGATCACGTAGTTGACGTTCAGCTTGTAGAGGTAGTGGGCTTTCAGCGAGTTGTCGAGCAGGTGGGGCCACTCGGTGTTGCCGGTCGTGTAGAAGCTCTCGACTCCCACCAGTTGTTCGGCCGCCCGGATGCCATCCTCGGTCATGTGGCAGCTGTGTTCCTTCTCCTTGACCTCGAAGTGCTCGGCATGAGTCAGTTGCCGGGCGATCTTGTCGGCACGGGCGTACTTGGAGACGTCGTCCTGGGCGGGCCCGGAGATGATCAGCGGGGTACGGGCCTCGTCGATCAGGATGTTGTCGATCTCGTCGACGATCGCGAACTCGAGCGGTCCCTGCACCTGCAGGTCGCGGGTCGGCTTCATGTTGTCGCGGAGGTAATCGAAGCCGAACTCGTTGTTGGTGCCGTAGGTGATGTCGCAGTCGTAGGCCGGCTGCCGTTCGGCAGGGCTCATCGTCGACTGGATCGCTCCGACGGAAAACCCGAGCCCCATGTAGACCGGCGCCATCCACTCCATGTCGCGGCGGGCGAGGTAGTCGTTGACGGTGATCACGTGCACCTTGCCGGCGATGGAATTGAGTGCTGCCGGCAGCGTGGCGACCAGTGTCTTGCCTTCGCCGGTGACCATCTCGGCGATCATCCCACTGTGCAGAATCTGGCCGCCGATCATCTGGACGTCGTAGTGCCGCATCTCCAGGTGACGGCGACCCACCTCGCGGACCGCGGCAAACACGTCCGGCATCAGGTCATCCAGCGACTCGCCTGCGGCGTAGCGGGCCCGCATCAGCGACGCGGTTTCTGCCAGACGTTCATCGGACCAGGCTTCGATTTCGGGTTCACGGACGTTGATCTGTTCGAGAACCGAGCCGGTCATCACTTCGACCCGTCCGTCGGGCTGACGCACGAACCCCATCTGGCGGATCCGCCGGTCGTTGGCTGACCCGAAGAACCGCCGGAGCAGTTGTTCGAACCAGGTGACGACACTGCCAAAGATGTCGCCCAGTTGTTCGAGGAATTCCATTGTTGTTTCCGATGCCGGGAACCGGCGACCGATCGGGACTCCGACCGGAAAAGCAGAGGCCAGGCAAAACGGCTGGATGAGCCGTTGGTGGCCGGATTGCCCCTGTGGCGGTCAGTTTATTGGCTGCTCAAAAACGGGTCAATCCCGAGAAATCCGGGCTTCTGCCCTCGGTACTCAGACTCCCAGTGGATGCCTGCGGTCGACCAGGGGGATCGGAAGCCGAAGTCCCCGGGCGAAGTGCGACGCGTAAACTCCCTGGACCATTTCGGTGATCGCCATGGCGTGGTCCAAACCCGAGAGGGGTTCACGATTCCGACGGATTGCTTCGACCAGGTCGGTCGCCAGCACCGTGTTGCCGTGGCGGATCCACGTGCGGCGGACGTCCCGGGGTTTGCCGTTCTTGTCGGTGTGCCAGCCGGGAATCGTGATCCTCTGCCAGGCGAGATGTTCTTGATCGGGCAGCACTTTCGGTGCCGGATAGATCCACGCGTCACCGGGTTGCCGGAAGTGAATCGCCGCCTTTTCGCATTCCAGAAACACCCCGTAGAGGTTGTCGAAATTGGACTTGCCGCGGACGGCCAGGTTTGCCGTCGACTCGAAATAGCCGCGGACCCCGTCGGCGAAACCCCAGAGGGCCGAGATCGAGTCACCGGTGATCGGGCCGACCGGCTCGGTCGCATCGGTCCGGTCCTTGACGGTGGCGTCCCGGTGCCCGACCTGGATGTGGCCACTGGCCCACCGCGGTCGCCCGGCCATCGTGATCAGCAGATCGAACCAGTGCGTTCCGTGGACCAGGAGTTCCTCGCCCCCCCCACGGTGGTCGTCCTTGGGCCGGGTCGAGGCCCGCAGCAGTCGACCGTGGCGCCCCGCGCCGATGTCCTGGATGGCCTTGCGGATCGGGGGCATGGCTCGCCACTGGTGCGCCATCGCCAGCTTGACGTTGGCACCGCGGCAGGCGTCCCGCATGCGGTCTGCCGAGACCAGGTCGGGGGCAAAGGGTTTCTCACAGTAGATATGGCAGCCAGACGCGGCCGCCGCCTCGACCATCTCGACCCGATGGGTCAACCACCTCGGGCCAATGCAGACGATGTCGAGTTTCTCGGTGGAGAGCATCTTGCGGAAGTCGGCGTGGCAGCCGTCGGCGCCCAGTTCGCGGGCCTTCTTCTGACCGGCAGCCCGGTCGTGGTCGGCGACGGCCACGATTGTCGTGCCCGGGACATCCTGGAAGGCGCGGTCGAGCCCGTGGCCGTAGCCGCCACGCCCGGTGGCTCCGATCACACCAATTCGAAGCGGCCTGGCCATCGGAAGAACTCCGGATGCGATTCAGATGACGATGTTCTGCGGACGCCCCTGGAGAAACGCGATCGCGTTCTCGGTGGCGCCGAGGTTGAGCAGGTCGTTGCCCTCGGGAGTCTGGTCGGCACAGTGGGGCGTCAGCACGATGTGCTCGCAGCGGGTCAGTGGATGATCAGCCTCGAGCGGTTCGGTTTCGTAGACGTCGAGTGCGGCTCCGCCGAGGTGCCCCGAATCGAGTGCCGCCACCAGGGCGTCGGTGTCGACCACCGCACCCCGGGCCGTGTTGACCAGCAGACTGCCGGCCGGCATCAACGCCAGTTCTCGCGAGGTCACCAGGTGGCGGCTGTCGTCGGTCAGCTTCACATGCAGACTGACGACGTCCGACTGCGAGAAGACCTCGTCCCGTTCGACGTACCGGAATCCCAGTTGCCGGGCCTTCTCGTCGTCGGGATGAAAACTCCACGCAATCACCTCCATCCCGAACGCCCGCGACAGCCGGATCATCTCGGTCCCGATGTTGCCGGTGCCGATCACTCCGAGAGTCTTGCCCGAGAGCGAGGTCGAGAGGACCTGGTGCCAGTCGTTTCGCTTCATCGCGGCGGTGAAATAGGAGGTCTTGCGCGAGATGGCCATCATCAGGGCAAAGGCGTGTTCGGCGACCACCGGCGCGGTGCGGCCGGGGATGTTCGAGACGGTGATTCCCAGCTCGCGGCAGGCGACCAGGTCGATCGAGTCGGTGCCGATGCCGCAGGTGCTGATGAACTTCAGATCGGGCAACTGCCGGAGCACTTCACCCGGCCAGGTGACCGCACCGCGAGAGTTGATCATCACCGTGGCGGCGGCTGCGCGTTCGAGCTTCTCGGCGTCGTCGGTTGGCCGGTTGTCGAAGAGCCGGACCTCGAAGTGCTCTCCGAGTGTTTCGAGCCGGGGAGAGCCGGCGATCTGGACCGGGTCATCGCCCGGGATCAACAGCAGCGGACGGTCCGTCGCCGACATCCTCGTCTCTCCGTACATGCCCCGTGTCGAGTGTCAGTCCGTGGGCCAGACTACGACACCGACCCCCCAATTCCCAGCCGACCCCTGTCCGGGGAGATCGCGTTCGTCGCGGCCCGGTGTTTGGCTTGTTAGAGTGGCCTCGGTCGTGGAGGAGCTGTCTATGGCAATCGGTGAAACGGGAAAGAGCGTTCAGGATTCGTACGAGTCGGTGACGTCGAAATCGCGGGCCGCGTTCGAACGCGCGGCGTCGGTGATGCCTGGTGGAGCCAAGGGGGCCTACTTCTATTCGCCCTATCCGGTGTTCTTCGAACGTGGAGACGGTTGCCGGCTGACCGATGTCGATGGCCACACGCTGCTCGATTGTGCCAACCATCACACCGCCCAGATCCTGGGCCACAATCACCCGGCGGTGATCGATGCGATCAACGCGCAGGTCTCGCGGGGAGTCGTGCTCGGAGGGCCGACGGGTGTCGAGACCGAGTTGGCCGAGGAACTGTGTGGTCGAGTCGAGAGTCTCGAGCGGGTTCGTTTCTGCAATTCGGGAACCGAGGCCACTCTGCATGCGATCCGGCTGGCGCGGGGAGCGACCGGGCGATCCCGGATCGCCAAGTTCGAGGGTGGCTACCACGGCAGCCACGACGCGGTCGAGATCAGCGTGGCCCCGCCGCTGGAGGCTGCCGGAGATCGCCGGGCGCCGACACCGGTGGCCGGTGTCCGCGGCATCGCACCACGAGCGACCGACGAGGTGCTGATCCTGCCCTACGACGATATCGAGGCGGTCATCGGGCTGGTCGAAACCCACGCCGACGACCTGGCCTGCATCCTGCTGGATCCCAAGGCGGGAATCCTGGACCCCGTGGAAGGGTTGGCCGAGGCGGTGGCGGCAGTCGCCGGTGAACACGACATCGTGTTGATTGCCGACGAGGTTGTCGCCTTTCGACTGGCTCGAGGCGGTTGGCAGCAGACGGTGGGGATCACTCCCGACCTGACGACATACGGCAAGCTGGTCGGTGGCGGCTTTCCGGTCGGGGCCTTTGGCGGGCGAGCCGACCTGATGGATCGGCTCGACATGCGCGGCGGCGCGACCGGGTTCCACCAAAGCGGCACGTTCAGCGCGCACCCGGTGGCGATGGCCGCCGGCCTGGCGACGTTGAGGCAAATGACTCCCGAGGCGTTCGAGACACTCGACGCCCTGGGGCGTCGGCTCGCCGTTGGACTGGCCGAAATCGTAGCTCGCCACGACTTGACGATGAGCTGGGTCGTGGCCGGATCGCTGTTCAGCTTCTACTTCGCCGACCACCCGCCGCGATGCTACCGTGACCTGGCCGCGTGTCGGCGGCAGTGGAACCCGTTGTTGTTTCACCGGTTGATCGAGAAGGGGTTCTTCCTGAGCCATTCGCTGGGTATGAACGCCCTGTCGCTGGCAATGGAACCCGAGGATGTTGATGGACTGGTGACGGCGATTGACGAGAGCCTGGAGGCGATGTCGGCCGATGCGGACTGATCCGGTTCCTCTGCCGCGGTGGCATCGGTACGTCGGGACGAATTGGTCTCGAGTTGCCGCCGCGGTCATCGCCATGGTCGGCCTGGGTTGTGGGGCCGCAGCGGGTCGGGAGCCCGTCGAACCGGTGGACTTCGACCGCCAGATCCGCCCCCTGCTGGCCGACAACTGTTTCCAGTGTCATGGCCCCGACGCGAGAGCGAGGAAGGCCAAGTTGCGACTGGATCGTCGCGAGGGTCTGCTGGGACAGGTGGCACCGGGTCGTCCGGAAGCGAGTCCATTGCTGGAACGGATCGCGTCGTCGGATCCCGACCACCGGATGCCGCCACCCGGCAGCGGGCGGTCCCTGACGCCGGCCCAAATCGCCCGGATCAGGGCATGGATTTCCCGGGGGGCGAGCTGGACCCGGCACTGGGCGCTGCGACCGATCACCAGGCCCGCCGTGCCGTCGGCGACCGGGCTCGAGATCCGCTCGCGCAATGCCATCGACCGGTTCGTGGGCGTCCGGTTGCAACAGCAGGGCCTGAGGCCGTCGGGGCCAAGTGATCGAGAGCGATTGGTCCGGAGAGTCACGCTCGACCTGACCGGCCTGCCCCCCCTTCCCGGAGACGTGGACACGGCGGTAGCTGATGGTGGGGCCGACTGGTTCGAGCGATTGGTCGATCGGCTGTTGGGCTCACCGCGGTTCGGTGAACACCACGCCCGGCACTGGCTGGACCTGGCCCGCTACGCCGATACCGACGGCTACCAGGATGATGAACCGCGGGTGATGTGGAGATGGCGAGACTGGGTGATTGACGTGGTCAATCACAACATGCCGTTCGACCGCTTCACGATCGAACAGTTGGCTGGTGACCTGTTGCCGGGGGCTCGGCCCGAACAGGTGCTGGCGACCGGCTTCAATCGCAACAACCGGACCAACGGAGAGGGTGGGAGCATCGCCGAGGAATTTCGGGTCGAGTACATCATCGACCGTCTCGATACGCTCTCGACCACCTGGATGGGACTGACTCTGGCTTGTGCACGTTGTCACGACCACAAGTACGATCCGCTGTCGCAACGTGATTTCTACCGTCTGTTCGCCTTCTTCAACAATATTCCCGAGAAGGGCACCTACCGCCGGAATGCTCCGCCGCTGCTGAAGATCCCCACGCCGGTGGTGGCCGACGAACTGGCACAGCTCTCGAAGTCCATCGATGCGTTGCCCGAGTCGGACAAGTCGAGAAAGACACTCGAGACACGCCGAACCGCACTGCTCAAGGCGGTGCCGTCGACGATGGTCATGCGGGAAGGTCCTCCGCGGGACACGTTCATCCTGGTACGGGGCCGTTACGACAGGCACGGTGAGAAGGTGACCGCCGGGGTCCCCGCAGCGCTGCCGGGGCTGAACCGGGATCTGCCCCGAAACCGACTCGGCCTGGCCCGGTGGCTGGTCGACGATCGGCATCCGCTGACGGCCCGGGTGGCCGTCAACCGGATCTGGCAGCAGTTGTTCGCCCGCGGGTTGGTCGAGACTCCCGAGGACTTCGGGTCTCAGGGGTCACGTCCGTCGCACCCTGCCCTGCTCGATTGGCTGGCGTCAGAATTCCGCGACGGCGGCTGGGACGTGAAACGGCTGCTGCGGTTGATCGTAACCAGTCACACCTACCGCCAGTCCTCGAGGGTTCGCCGGGTCGATCTCCAGCGCGACCCGGACAACCGGTGGCTGGCGAGGGGTTCGCGACTGAGGCTTTCGGCGGAGATGATCCGCGACCAGGCGCTGGCCGTCTCGGGTCTGCTGGTCGAACAACTCGGCGGCCCGTCGGTCAAACCGTACCAGCCGGCCGGTCTCTGGAAGGAAATCGCCGGGGGCGCCTCGGGCGCATACAAGAACGGGTACCGCGCAGATCGGGGGGTGGGCCTGTATCGCCGCAGCCTGTACACATTCTGGCGGCGGACGATTCCGCCACCGATGATGGCGACGTTTGATGCACCGAGCCGCGAGGCCTGTTCGGTCCGACGGGGACGGACCAACACGCCGCTACAGGCGCTGGCCCTGATGAACGATACGTTGTTCGTCGAGGCCGCGCGGCACTTGGCCGATCGCGTGGCCGGGGCGGCCACGGTGGCGGGCCGGATCGACCTGGCGTTTGCGCGGGTGTTGGGCAGACGTCCTCGGGCGATCGAGCGGCAGTTGTTGATGACCAGCTACCAGCGATCGCACGTCCGCTTTGCAGCTCATCCGGCCCTGGGGAAACAGTTGTTGGCGGTGGGCGAGTCGAAGTCACGGGACCCCGGCGACGTGGCCGCCGCGGCCGCATTGGTTACCACCTGCCACGTGATCCTGAATCTCGACGAGGCTGTCACTCGTGAGTGAACACGTTCTCAACGCCTGGCACGACGCGATCAACCGCCGGATGTTCCTCGGCCGGTCGTCGCTCGGGATCGGCACCGGCATCGGCACGGCCGCCCTGGCGAGCCTGCTGGGCGACGATGCGAGTGGACGGGCGACCGATCAACCGGGCACGCGGCCCCGCGCCCGGCGGGTGATTTACCTCTGCCAGTCGGGCGCGCCCTCCCAGCTTGACCTCTTTGATCACAAGCCCGGTTTGGTTCGCCGGTTCGGACAGCCGTTGCCGGATTCCATCCGGCGTGGCCAGAGACTGACGACAATGACCTCCGGGCAGAAGCAGTTCCCGGTCGCACCGTCGATCTTCCGGTTCCGCCGGCACGGCCACAGTGGTGCCGTGATCAGTGAATTGCTGCCGTTCACGGCCCGCCTGGCCGACGAATTGTGCTTGGTGCGTTCGATGCACACCGAGGCGATCAACCACGATCCGGCGATCACGTTGTTGCAGACCGGCAGCCAACAGGCCGGCCGTCCCAGCCTGGGGTCGTGGTTGAGCTATGGACTGGGAAGCGAAAACAGCAACCTGCCGTCGTTCGTCGCCCTGACTTCGTGGAGCCTCAAGGGTGGACAACCTCTCTACGACCGGCTCTGGGGAAGCGGATTTCTGCCCACGCGGCATCAGGGAGTCCGTTTCCGGGCCGTCGGCGATCCCGTCCTGTTTCTCTCGAATCCTCCCGGCATCGCCCCCGGCCTGCGGCGGGAGTTGCTCGACGATGTCGCGAAGCTCAATCGGCTGAAACTCGACAGCTTTGGCGACCCCGAGATCGAAACGAGGATGGCGCAGTACGAGTTGGCCTTCCGGATGCAGACGTCGGTGCCCGACCTGGTCGATTTCGCCGACGAACCCCGCCACGTGTTGGATCTCTACGGTCCCGACGTGGCCCGCCGTGGTTCCTACGCGGCCAACTGCCTGCTGGCCCGACGTCTTTCCGAACGGGGTGTCCGTTTCATCCAGCTGTTCCACCGCGGTTGGGACCAGCACGCGAATCTGCCCAGGGACATCCGCGAGCTGTGTCGAGCCACCGACCAGCCTTCGGCCGGTCTGCTCCGCGACCTGAAGCAGCGGGGCCTGCTCGACGACACGCTCGTGATCTGGGCCGGCGAATTTGGTCGCACCGTGTACAGCCAAGGCGAGTTGACCTCGACCAACTACGGCCGTGACCACCACCCGCGCTGTTTCTCGATCTGGATGGCCGGGGGCGGTGTTCGGTCGGGAACGACCTACGGAGCGACCGACGACTTCAGCTACAACATTGCTGAAAACGGGGTCCACGTTCACGACCTGAACGCGACGCTGCTGCACTGCCTGGGCATCGACCACCGCCGCCTGACGTTCAAGTACCAGGGGCGGCATCACCGTCTGACCGATGTTCACGGCCGGGTCGTCGAGCCCCTGCTGGCCTAGGGGCAGGGCAGCCGAGAGCGGGTGAAGGGGATCGAACCCTCGACATCGACCTTGGGAATATTGCGGTCTTCCACTCTCCCGTGGCCGGATTTTCCCGTGTTTTTCCGAGTGGAACTCGGACACAATCTTGGATCTACTGCCGTCAAAGTGCGTGCAAAGAACATCTGTTTTGCGCGCACTGTTCGCGGGTGCCTCTGAGGGGAATCGCCGTCGGCGTCATTGGGACAGTCTTCCCCATATCCACAGCCCCGCGACGAATGCCACCAGCGCGATGAGCATATAAACCGCACTCCTTTGAACCGACGAGTGTCTCGCCGCCGCCGCGGCCGGATCCTCTCCTGGGTCAGAGTCCGGATACTCTGAGTGCACGCGCAACTTGTGTTTCAATCCGTGGTGGATCATGCCGCACCCGAGGCACCAGACAACAAAAATGGATGGAGTACTGAAAACCAGGAGTTCGGGATTCGGGGTACTTCCCAGTGTGATCGCCGCAAACGGAATCGCCCCGACTAAACAACAGCCCAGGGTTATCGTGCCGAAGTGTCTCCATTTGAATCGGGGGATGTAGACAGACAGGTCTGTGTCTGGTGGGATCGGCTTGTACGACGTTGAATGAATGACCGAAGCAACCACCGTGGACTGAAACAAGAGAAAAACACACCAATTTGTGTAGACCGAATCGAAGTCCTCAGAAGTCACGACGAAAAAATACGCAGGAGCGGTGACAAGCATGGGGATCCCGAACATCCTTGCCCGTTTTCGGAAGCGACGCAGTGATTCTTCGTAGGTCACGGAACGGGCCCTTATCATCGGTTGACCGAGGTCCACGGTTGGCTGGTCGGGCCGCGCCTGCCCAAGCCGGACAGCCGAGAGCGGGTGAAGGGGATCGAACCCTCGACATCGACCTTGGGAAGGTCGCGCTCTACCACTGAGCTACACCCGCTTGTCATTGGATTCCACTACTCCGTCCAGCCTCGCCTGGGAGGCGTCGGCCCGGTGACGGGCCACGCCCATCTCCAGCTGGCCGACGATCTGGTGCAACATCTGGGCCGCATTGCCGAACGTCTGGACGCCGACGATTCTCGGCTCTGGGCATCTGAATCTCAACCCCGAACTGCTGCCGTCGGCGCGTCTGGTCGATGTCGATTTTCACACCACACCGAGACCGGCGGCGGCCGGGGAGCGGTCACCGTACCGTAAACATGAACTCGCATTCATCGCTGCGTCGATCCTGGCCAAGAGTGTTGACGCTGCAAGCAAGACTGACGCTAATACGAACCGCGGCATTCGACGGACAATTTCCTCAGAGAAGGACATGGGAAATGCGATTCAAACTTCACGCCAGAATCTGCACGTTCATTTGCAGCCTTTGTGCCTTGATGATCCTGTCCGGCTGCGGTCAACCGGCGGCCAGCAGCATTGGGTGGGCCGCGAGCGAAAACACGAGTGACAGCGGGACACCGGTTGCGGCGATTTCGTCATCATCGACGGCCGGCGTCTTTGCCAGTGCGGCCGCGAAACAGAAGCAAGCGGCCGTTGACGGTGGCAACAAGGCGGTTGCCGGCACGGGCAAGGCAGCCGTGTCGGCTCCAATGGCGAAGCAGGCGTCTCGGAAGCCGGTTCGCCCACCGACCCTCATCAACATCGGATCCCGCAAGCAACTCTTCGTCGACGACTATCTGCTGGAGAGCTTCCGTGACACCACGCGGGTCCTGAATCCCGCGGAAAAGTCTGATGCCAATCCCATTCTGCGGGCGGACAAACCCTGGGAAGGCCGCGAGGTGCGGGTTGACGCGGTGATCTACGAGGAGCAGGAGAAGCTCTTCCGCATGTGGTACAGCTCCGATGCCGGAATCTGCCTTGCCACGTCCAAGGATGGTGTGCACTGGGAGAAGCCGGTCCTCGGGTTGGTCGAATACAAGGGGTCCAAGCAGAACAACATTCTCCCGCCCGAACAGGTCAAGACCTACTTTTTCAAGGATCTGCACGAAGCGGACCCCGCCAAGCGCTACAAGGGACTCGAGCGCCATGGCTCTCTGTCCACGACGATGCACTTTGATCTCTTCTATTCACCGGATGGGTTTCATTGGACCCCGTTCTCCAAGAACCCGGTGATCGACACTTCGCCTCGCAAAGGTCGCTGGGGGCCGACCGTCTTCATGGGATGGGATCCCATCCGCAAGGTCTACGCGGTTCACAATGAAAACAGCCTCCATCGGTGGTCACCAGCGGGAAGGCGATTGATCGGCCGGGCGGAGAGCCCGGACATGATTCACTGGAGTGAAGCGGAGACCATCATTGCTCCGGACGATCAAGACCCGTCCGACATGGACTTTTATTGCATGCCGGCCATGGCCTACGAAAACCTGTACGTAGGCCTTCTTTGGACGTTTCGTACCATCCGTACGACGATCGTTCCTCAGATCGTCTTCAGCCGAGATGGGATCCACTACAACCGCAGCTACCGCGAGCCCTTCATCGCTCGCGGAGCCAAGGGAATGTTCGACGCCGCGGTGGTCTACCCGATCAACCCCATCGTCCACGGGGACCGGATCCTCTTCTATTACACCGGGGGCAATTATCGGGACAACACGACGATGAGGGCTCTGGGTGACAAGACGATGTTTGCAGTCGGGCTGGCGACGAGTCCCCGTGACAGATTCGTGTCTTTTGAAGGGGCCAGGTTCTCGGATGAAGCCGGCCGGAAACCCTACAGCGAGGTGGTGACGCGGACCTTTTCATTCACCGGGAAGCAGCTGCACCTGAACCTCCAGGCCAACCTGTATACCGGCGCAGGTGTCTCGGGGCCCTGCGGGATGTGGGTCGAGATCATGGACACGACGCATCACGCGATTCCAGGTTTCAGTATGAGAGACTTTGACCCTCTCCATCGAGGAGGGCTCGACCAGGTCGTGTCATGGAAGGGACGAAGTGATCTGAGTGAATTGGTGGGCAGGCCGATCAAGCTGCGCTTCCATTTCAGGAACGCGAGCTTCTATGCCTTCCAGTTCAAGTAGTCTCAGCTTCGACGGCTTCATTCGAAGCGTGTTGAGGTGAAAACAGTCGGTCCGGATCCCGGGCCGCATTTGCGAAGACGTGACCGGGTTGGCGTGCCAGTTGTTCGCCGCATCCAGTGGTCCCGTCCCGCGATCAGCCCCGTCGAAGGCCGCGGGACCCGAACCCCGCCAGGTATCGTACCGTCGGTGACAATCCGGTCGCCTGTTCGGCGGTGAGGTCCCGTGTGTAATCGGTGAACGGCTGGACCCAGCTGCGGCAGTAGTAGCAGAGGATCGCCCGGCGGGGTTGGTCGGTCGTGTTCGGGCCGGAACGGTGCCAGGTGTTGGAGAGCCAGACAGCGACCGATCCGGCGGGGGCGCACAGTGTCACCTCCCCGTCCATCTCACCACCGGACCAGGTCGGCTTCTTCCGCGAGAGATGGCTCCCGGGCACGATTCGAGTGGCTCCGTTGTCGGGAGTGAAATCATCGAGCAGCCAGGCGTTCTGGGTTGTCAACGGAAAGTCGGGCAGCGGTTCGGGCAATTGGCCCAGGGGGACATCGACGTGCCAGGCACCGCCTCCGGTGCCACTGCCAATGCTCGTGGCACTGACGTCCGAGAGAATGCAGTCCTCGCCCAGGACCTCCCGGACGATTCCGAGCACCTCGGGGTGTTCGACCAGGTCGGCGAACTCGGGTCCCTTGGTCAACAGATTCCAGACTCGCTGCGAGCGGTCCTGGTCGAACAGCGTCGGCAGGTGCAGGAAGCACTTGTTGACCAGTTTCGGCTCGACGGGCCACGGTGTCCCGTGATTGACGGCCCGGGTGTGGCGGATGCGCAGCAGCAGCCGGTCAAGTTCGTCACGGCTGATCGTGTAACTCTCCGAGAGGAAGGACTCGAGCTGGTCGTCACCGTCGGCCTCGGGGGCCCCGGCCGGCACGTATGGCTCGGCCCGTTCCTGCTGCATCCGTTCATCGACAACCTGCCGCAGTCGTTCGACGACCGGTGGCGGGAGGACGTTCTCCAGGATGACGTATCCCTGGTCAACGAGTTGTTGCAATGCCTGTTGAGGGTCGGAGGTTGCCATTGCAGCGCGGCCTGCCGGGACACCGTAAACCGGGAAAGAGCAGCACTCGACCAATCGAGATCCAGACGTGCCCCTGTATTCTGCGGGGCGGTCGAAATGGGGTCAATCCGCCGGCATTTTTGCGTTCCGGGCCTCTGTCAACACGCCTTCGGGTTTCGTCGTCGCTGCTGCCGATATAGAATAGGTATCGAGTCGTGTTTCGAAGGATCATGCCGTGCTGACGCTCTCCGACCACAACACGTTTCGCCATTGCGATGGACTGACACGCCGTTCCTTTCTGCAGGTTGGCGGATTGGCCCTCGGCGGACTGACGCTGCCCGACATTTTGCGGGCCGAAGCGGTCGCCGGAGTCAGCAACCCGCACAAAGCCGTGATCATGATCTACCTGACCGGTGGCCCCCCCCACCAGGACACGGTGGACCTGAAGCCGGAGGCCCCGGCCGATATCCGTGGCGAATTCCAGCCAATCAGTACGAACCTGCCGGGTGTGCACGTCAGTGAACACCTGCCGCGGATCGCCCGGAAGATGGACCGAATCACCACGATCCGTACTCTTGTCGGCTCCACCGGTGGCCATTCGTCCTTCCAGTGCGTGACCGGTCGCAGCAGAAGCAATCAGCCGTCCGGAGGCTGGCCCGGTTTCGAGTCGATCGTTTCACAGCTGTACGGTCCGGCTCACCCAGCCGTTCCACCCGGGATCAATCTCTTCATGAAGATGGCGCACGGTCCCTACAATCACCCCGGCTCCGGATTTTTGGGGGCTGCTCACCAGGCCTTTCAGGCCGAAGGGGATGCCCGCGCCAACATGACGCTCAACAAGGGCGTGTCGCTGGATCGGCTGGGGCGGCGTCGCGACCTGCTGTCAGGTTTTGATCGCTTCCGTCGCTCGGTCGACGGCATCCGGGAGTCTGCCGGCCTGGATCCGTTCGCCGAACAGGCTCTCAACGTGCTGACATCGAGCCGCTTGGCCGATGCTCTCGATCTGACCCGGGAATCTCCGGAGATTCGCGACAGTTACGGCAAGGACGACGCCAAGGCGCTGTCTTACGGACACTTGGGCTACCAGGCCATCATGTCCAAGTTCCTGACGGCTCGACGCCTGGTGCAGGCTGGTGCCCGATGCGTCTCGGTCACGTTTGCGGATTTCGACTGGCACGGGGGCAATTTCTCCAACGGGCGCAAGGTGCTCCCGCTGTTCGACCAGGGGTTCACCGCATTGGTGGATGACCTGCACCGGCTGGGAATGCAGGATGATGTGACCGTGGTGGCATGGGGGGAATTCGGACGAACTCCCAAGGTCAACAAGAACGCCGGACGCGACCACTGGAGCCGCAATGCCTTCGCTTTGCTGGCCGGGGGGGGCATGCCGAACGGGCAGGTCATCGGCACTACCAATCGGTACGCCGAAGAGCCGTTGACTCGGCCGGTCCACTTCCAGGAGGTCTTTGCGACGTTGTACCGCAATCTCGGCCTCGATGTGTCCCAGGTCACCGTGAGTGATCTGAACGGCCGGCCGCACTACCTGGTCGACAACGGCGTGCAACCGCTTGCCGAGTTGATGTAGTTGGCGTGGCGGGAAGGCCGGCCGGGCAACCGGACGGGACCGAGCGTGAGTCAGGCGACCGCGGTTGCAGGGTCGCTCGTCGGCATTCTCCGGCCAGGGGGACGTTCATTCGGCCCGGAAATTGATCGTGATGCGGCTCTTGAGGCCCTGCATCTCGAGCCGCGCGGCGCGTGGGTCGTACCAGGCCAGCACGATGCGGTCGGTCGGCAGCTTGTCCTCCAACAGCAGGGTGCGGCCGGTTTTCGAGTCGAGCAGTTCGACGAGCATTCGTTGCTGGCCTCCACGGCCGCGGTCCCTGGTGCGGCCGAGCAGGACCAGCGCCGGAAGGTGGTCGTTTCGGAACCGGACGACGCTCCGCAGTGGTACGGTCCGACGCCAGCGGATGGTGCGGGTGTCGGCGTTGATTGCCAGCAGGTGCCCGTGAACATGGGTGACCGGCAGCATCGTGTCGCCGACGAAGTAGACCGGAGCGTTGACTGCCCGAGGAGCGGCGGCTCCCTGGGCGGGCAGCATCGCGACGTACCAGCAATCGCGGTCGCGGAAGACCTTGATGGAACTGATCCGTTCGTCGTCACCACCGAGCACCTCGAGTTCCAGTTGTCGGGTGTCGGTGACGAGGTCGTGGACCTTGAGCCGGCCGTCGGAATCGATCCAGGCGAGATGGTGGTCGGGAGTGGAGACCGGAAAGATGCGGTCCTTGAGCGGTTCGTCGATCACCGTCTGGTTGGTCAGGGGATCCCACGCCCGGATCCGCTGGATGCCGTTGCCCTCGGTTGTGACGTACATCAGGTGGCGACCGAAAACCCGGCGACGGGTGCGGGCGGTGATTGGCAGCCGAGCCTGGAGTCGACGGCGTCCGGTGAGCGTTTCGTAGACATCGTGTCCGATCCGGTCGCTGCGGCTGACGACCAGCACGTGATCGTCACCGAAGAACCCCGAGGCAGCATCTGCGAAGCTGCCACTGCCGGTTTCCAGGTCGCCTCGCCGCCACAGCAGTTCACCGTCGACCGGGTTGCAGGCCAGCAGGTGCTGGCGTGACTGGAAAGTGACGGCCAGCACGCCGGAGGGCCCCACCCGCAGCATCTCGGGTCGAGTGGCCAGTGGCGCAAATCGACGCTTCCACAGCGGGCGGGTCTCGCTGCGTTCGAGCAGCGACAGTCCGAGCATCGAGGAATGGGATCCCAGGGGCAGCAGGTGCCCGCTGCGGGACTGGTGCCACCAGATGGGGACGCTGAATTGGGGGGGCAGATCTATGTGGCCGGCTTCGACCCCGACCTGGCGGTCCATCAGCGTCACCCGTCGGGTCGAATTGGTGTAGGTCTCCAACAGGTCGAAGGTGGACCGTTCGGAGGTGCTGAAACGACGGCGGACTTTCTGGTAGGTCCTGGGCAGTTCCGCGATGGCGGCCACGGAGTTGTCCATGGTGATCTCGACTCCGGTTGGTTGCGGGGTCGGGTGACGGTGAGTTTGCCAGATTCCCTTGGCCAGGTCATCGGAGGGCCGACGAGCCACCCATTGGCTGCCGGTGAGACCGTCGGCACCGGCCACCTCAGCGAGGCGTCCGTTGGCCAGTTCCTCGAACAGCGGGCCGCATTCGTCCTGGAGTCCCAGCCGGCTCCACAACGAGATCAACGCGACTGTTGCCGGGAGCCGGGACTTCGGACGGCCGTGATTTCGAATCGCCATCAGCAGGAGCTCGGCTTGCTGGAATCGACCGATGCCGACCAGGCGGTCGGCAGCCTCGATCCGGACCGGATCGGCCACCGGGCTGCCGGCATGGCGACGGACGAAGGACAGCTGGTCGACAAGTGAGGCCGACTGCGCCACCGTGGCGGTCTGCCGCCTGAGACGGTCCAGCAGCGTCCGGTCGGCGGCCGAATCGCGGAGGCCGGCCCCGGCCAACGCTCGACGGGAGAGGTCCGTGATCCAGGTGCTGTGCGAGAGCACGTGGATTCCATCACGGTCGGCTGTGATCTCGGTGATGCCGCCGTCGACCGGTCGAGTCTGAAGCCAGTCCAGTCGGGTTGCCGATTCGAAGGCCGACACCGGATCATTTTGCTCGAGGTGCCAGCGGCCTTCCTCAACCAATACCCGTGCGGACTGTCGAGGTGTGTCGGCCAGTTCCGCGAGTCGCTGCAGCAGTGGCCCGGCATCGGCGTCGGACCGGTTCCGAGCGGCCGAGAGTTGCAGGAACAGCAACTCCCTGAGGATCCGTCGGCCGCGTCGGCTGGTCACCGGGTTGTCACTGTCGACAACCGAGTCGAGCAGGCGGCGGGATTCGTCATGCCGACCCAGTGCCAGGGTCAGCTCGGCCGCCTGCAACCGCAGGCGGTCGTTGTCGGGATCGGTGAGAAGCTCGGCGCGGACACGGGCCAGTTGCGGTGTGGCCTGCGGATAGGCGGTGATCCGGTCGGCAGTCAACGAGAGGATCCATTTGCCACCGACGACGAGGTTGCCCGGGCGGATGCCGCCCGGAGTCGGAAGTCCCACCGGCGGATTGGTTCCCGGAGTCGGCCCGGCCGACCTCCGGGCTGGCGGCAGGCTGAGACCCACTTCGTGTCCGGAGTCGATCTCCAGGCAGGTGATCCGTCCGGACTTCAGCGGGATCAGGTAGCGGTCCTGGCCCAGCCGGACGCCACGACCCGAGACCAGGCCCGGTCGCCGTTGCCAGGTCGCACGGCCGGTGGCCGGATCGAGTCCCTGGACCTGTCGGGGACCCACCACCAGCAGCGTTTGCCGCGAGGCGGCCGCCACGTACTCGATTCCTTCTCGCCCCCGAGACCAGGCTGGACGACCTGTTTCCAGGTTCACGCTGGTGATTCGGTCTCCAACTGGCGACAACAGGATCACGTGACCGGATGTCACTACGGGCAGGTTGGCCAAACCGGCATCGCCGGGCAGAGGGCGGGTCAGCGCCGATCGGACTGCCCGGGACGGCCCGTTTGAACGGCTTGGATCCCGGGCGTCGTGTGCCCAACGCAGGGTGCCGTCAACGAGGTTGATGGCCACCGTGACACCGGTCCCGGTCGTGCAGATTGCCAGTCCGGCGGCTTGTGACGGAAGGCATGCCGCCGAGTGTCGCCAGGCGCCACGGACATCGTCGAGACCGGTGTCGCTGTGCACCAGTGGCTGGGACCAGAGTCGGCGGCCGGTGTGGGGAGCCAGTGCCACCAGGTCGATCTGCCGCCGTTGCTCGACTAGCGTGAACAGCAGTCCGCCGGCGGGCAACGCCGAACCGAGGACCGTGACCTGGTCGGTTCTCGAAGCCGGCGTGGAGGAATCCGGACGACGAGCAGGAGTTGTCGGGGGCGAAACCGGCGGATAGATCCACTCACGCGAGATTTCCGCATGGCCGCCGGACGAGTTGGTTGCAGGGATGGACAGGGCGACGAGTTGTGACGGCCAGGAAAACGCGGGGGCCGAACGGGCGCGGCTCCGCCGTCGTGGAACCGGAAGTTGCTCGGGGGTCCTGGAGAGTTGGACGGCGTAGATCCGTTGGCCGTCGCTGGTGATCATTCCGAAACGGGGATTGCCGACAAGTGCCAACGAAAAACGGTCGGTCCCGCTGCGGACGATCGGGACCAGCCGATCGAACGCACGGTGCCTCATCTGCCAGGTGCAGGGCGAGGCGAATCGCCACAGTGTGGCGCCGGTCAGCAACGACAGTCCGCGAATGCCGCGCTGGTCACGGAGCACGACCTGGTCACCAACGACTATTGGATACAGAGCCAGGGCTCCGGTGAGCCGGCCGTCGGACCACTGCGCGGCCGACCAGGGGATCAGAGGCGAGGAGTCACCGGGTTCGGAGAGCCGGGTGTGCCAACCCTCGGCCAGGTGCGGAGCGGCCGCGTCGACTGCACGCTGTTGCCGGGCCGGGCCGAACGGCAACGGCCAGTCGCCAGACGACGGGGAAGAGAGTTCCTGGAGTGCGGCAGCGACGGGATGGTCCGAAAACGGAAGCGGGAGACCGGTGAGGTGGGCAGCGGAGGCGAACTTGAGCCTGAAGGAACGGGTCAGCCGCCCCTGAAACGAGGGTTCGGAACTGAGCATCCGCAGTGATCGCCAGGCGAGTTCGGGATGACCCTGGTCCAGCCACGTGGTGGCAAGGCGGTTGAGAGCCCGAAGTCCGGCGTCGGTCAGACGAAAGCGTCGGACCACGGTTCGAAGCAACTCGATGCGTTCGATTCCTTCGGTCTGATCACCGCGCCGCAACAGGGATGAGGCGGTTTTGCGGTACAGGTCGCGGTACCGCCGTGTTCCGGCAGCCGGGTGAGTGCGGATCAGCTGCAGGGCCACCTGCCGGGCACTGCGGATGGTTCCCTGGTCAAACAGGAACGAATCGGCCGGGCTGTCGAGGATGGCCTGGAGGATCAGCAGCGCGTTGTCGGAGTCGTTGGCTTGGAGCCGGCCGCGGGCGCGAGCCAAGAGGATCAGGTGACGCCGTTGTTGAGGAACGGCGTCGAGCAGTCGACGGACGGCGGCGTCGGGGCCGGGTAGGTCCGGCTGTGGGAGACGGGCCGCGGAGAGGAGGGCCGGTTGGGTGAGGAGGCACGCCAGTAGCAGGGAGATCCTGTTGGGCGCGAAAAAAGAGCGTCCCGAATCCCCACGTGGGGACTCGGGACGCGTTGAGAAATCCCGGCGATAACCTACTTTCGCACTGGTGGGCACTATCATCGGCCCCGGCAGCTTAACGGTCGTGTTCGGAATGGGAACGCGTGTTTCCTGCCGGGTATAGTCACCGGAAAAGGGTTCGGACACTGATCGCGATGCCACCACAAGACGTGACCTCGCGACTGCCCTTCCGAACCAAAACATCCCTGTTCGACAATTCGGTAGTCTTCGAGTGGACCTGACATCACCTCGACGTGCGTGTCAAAAAGGATCGCTGACGGCGGCACTTTCCACTGCCGTTGTCGATCCGAGCGTTCTCATAATTTCGGCAACAGGGCCAAAGATCCCGGACCCGGACCGCGTGGTCCGAGCCAGTGATCAAAATGGCCAAGCCGATCGTCCATTAGTACTGGTCAGCTGAGACAGTTACCTGCCTTACACCTCCAGCCTATCAACCTGGTCGTCTCCCAGGGGACTCAAGCGAAACCTGATCTCGGGAAGGGCTTCGCGCTTAGATGCTTTCAGCGCTTATCCGTGCCGGACTTAGCTACCCTGCCGTGCCACGAGCGTGACAACAGGAACACCAGAGGTCCGTCCCTCTAAATCCTCTCGTACTAAAGAGAAAACCCCTCAAGTTTCGTACGCCCATAGCAGATAGGGACCAACCTGTCTCACGACGGTTTAAACCCAGCTCACGTACCACTTTAATCGGCGAACAGCCGAACCCT
>CAUZRQ010000008.1:0-88050 GCA_963582065.1 Planctomycetota bacterium
ATGGGTGCCTGGAGCCACTACGGCCTGGGCAGCGACAACCGCAACCTGCCCGGTTTCGTGGTGCTCAGCCACGGGGTCGTCCCCTGCGGCGGACTCGAGAACTACTCCAACGGCTTCCTGCCCGCCCTGCACCAGGCCACCATGTTTGCCGTCGACGGCCCCCCGGTCGAGAACCTCGTCCCGGCCGACAAGAACGCGCAGGTGCAACTGGCCAAGCTGGCCCTGCTGAAGGGACGCGACCGGGCCTTTTCGCGGTCGCTGGGAGGCGACGACGCCATCGACTCGGCCATCCGCAATTACGAGCTGGCCTTCCGCATGCAGTCGATGATCCCCGACGTCCTGGACCTCTCCGGCGAGACCCGTGCCACCCAGGCGGCCTACGCCACCGATTCGAAGGGCAAGTCACAGAGCCTGTTCGGGATCCAGTGCCTGCGGGCACGACGGCTGGTCGAATCGGGCGTGCGATTCGTCGAGATCACCTGTGCCCCGGGAGCCGCCAACGGGACCTGGGACCAGCACAGCAACCTGAAAAAGGGCCACGAGAAGAACTCGCTGGACACCGACCAGTCGATCACCGCCTTGATCAAGGACCTCAGGTCGCGGGGCATGCTCGACGAGACGCTGGTCGTGTGGGCCGGGGAATTCGGCCGGACGCCTCACGCAACCGGCGACGATGGTCGCGACCATCACCCCGAGGGTTTCACGGTCTGGATGGCCGGCGGCGGGGTGAAGGGCGGAACGGTCTTCGGCGAAACCGACGAGTTCGGCATGCACGCTGTCGAGAACGTCACGACGATCCACGACATGCACGCCACGATGCTGCACTTGGTGGGGCTGGACCACGAAAAACTGGTCTTCCGCTTCGGCGGCCGCGACATGAGCCTGACCGACGTGCACGGACGAGTGGTGCACGAGGTGCTGGCGTAGGTCCGCAGATCACTTCGCGATGTCGATGCAGGTGATCCGTTCGAGATCTCTCACGTAGAGCTTGCCGCGGGCCAGGGCCGGGGGCGTCCAGGCCCGCTTGCTGGCCAGCGCCTGGAAACGGCCCTTTTCGGTGTAGGCCTTCGCGGTCGCCTCGACCAGTGCCATCTCCCCCTTTTCGCCCAGGACGATCAGGTGCCCCTGGGCCGAGATCACGGCGCCCTTGCCGACGGTGCGGTTGGTCCAGAGGATCTTGCCGGTGGCCAGTTCCTGGCAACGGAAGACGTTGTTGTCGAACCCGTAGAGGTATCCGTCGAGCAGCACGCAACTGTTGTAGTGGTTCTTCATCTGCTTGTTGGTGTAGATCTCCTTGCAACCGACCTCGCCCGCTGACACCGTCAGGCGATAGGCCGAGCAGCGACCGGTGTTCCGCGAAGCGGACACGTACAGCGTGCGGGTCTTGGGTTCGAAGATCGGCGTGGCAATGTTCATGTCGTCGGTCGTCAGCCACTTGTGCTTCCACTGCACGCTGCCGTCCGAGGGCTTCAGCCCCACCAGCGACTTGCCGCACAACACGACCAGGTGCGGCACCGGACCGTCATCACCGGGAATGTCGATACGGATCGGGGAGGAGTAGCCGGCCACATCGTCGTGGGTCTTCCAGATCACCTTCCCGTCGGCCTTGTCGAAGGCGACGATCGAGGCCTGCTTGGCACCGACGTTGACGATCAGCCTCTGGCCGTCGATCAGCGGAGTGGTCGAGACGCCCCAGCGGATGTTCTTGGCACCGAACTGCTTGAGGACATTCGTCTGCCAGACGACCTTCCCGGACGCCTTCGACAGGCACAGCAGGTCGCCGCTGCCTCCCAGCGCGTAGACGCGATCGCCTTCGACGACCGGCGTCCCGCGAGGTCCGTTGCCGTAGGAGTTCTTGAAAGCGGTCCCGGAATGGACCTTCCAGAGCGTGGATCCGTCGCCGGCGTCGAGGCAAAAAACGTACTCGGCAGTCTCCTCGGCCCCCATCGTGAACAACCGGTCTCCGACAACGGTCATCGATGAGTAGCCGATACCCAGCACGCGTTGCCAGATCCGCTTGGGCTTGGTGGTGGTCCAATCCAGCGAGAGGCCGGTTTGTCTCGAGATGCCGTCGCGTCGTGGACCACGCCAGTCGGGCCAGTCCTCCTGGACCGGCTTCGCCTTCGAATCGGCGGCGGTGACGACCGGATCGGGAACCGCCACCGTGGCAACCAGCAGGCAGAACACGGCGACGCAGAGCGGGGTGAGAATTTTCATCGACAATGACTCGGCACGAACCAACAGGAAGACCCCCAATCGGGTGTGACGGTCCCATGGTAACGAGAAGAGCGTCACCGTCGAGTTGCTTAGAGCAACTCGCGAATCACCTCGCCCCGCTCCAGCAGAGGCCGCGTGCGGGTGGCACCGGCGATCGGCGTGAACCGCGGATCGATGCCGAGATGGTGGTACATCGTGGCGACCACATCGTAGGGCCACAGCGGCCGATCGTGAGGCACCTCGCCCTTGGCATTGGACGACCCGATCACCTGGCCGTGGCGGTAGTTGCCGCCGGCCAGCATCACGCTCTGCACGTCCGCCCAGTGATCGCGTCCACCGTCCTTGTTGATCTTGGGCGTGCGGCCGAATTCGCCCCACACCACCACCAGCACCTTCTTGTCCAACCCACGCTCGTGAAGATCGTTGATCAACGTGGTGACGGCCAGGTCCATCGGCGGGCTGGCGGTCTTGGTGTGAGCCTCGAGCGTCTTGTGGAAGTCCCACCCGGAGCTCGAAAGACCCACGCCGGGATCGATCAGGGTCACGAAGGTCACGCCCCGCTCGACCAACCGCCGAGCCAACAACGCCGACTGGCCCGAGCGGTGATAGCCATATCGACGCCGGGTCGCCTCGTCCTCCTGTTCCAGGTCGAAGGCCGAACCGGTCTTCTCTCCGGCGACCAGGTTGAAGGCGCTGTCGTGAAAGGCCGACCACGACGCGGTGGCCACCGGATCGGCCTCGCCGCGGATCTTCTCGAACCGGGCCAGCAACTCGCGCCGCTGGACGAAGTTCTTGCGGGACAGGCCCCCGGCCGGGGCCAGGCTGCGGACAACGAAGTCCTTGTCCTGGGCCGGCTGCTTCCCGTCACCGGTCCGCTTGATCAGGATCTCCATCGGGTTGAAACGCGCCGGCAGATAGGCACCCCGGTGAGGATACATCCGGTGCGGTCCCTGGTTGTCCAGCGGGTAGCCCATGAAGACGTAAGGCGGCATCCCCGGGTGGTTGGGTCCCCGGACCATCGACACCAGGCACCCGCTGCTGGCGTGACTCGACTTCTTGAACGGGTTGATCCCGTTGGCCTTCGCGTCGTGACCGGTCTGGCACCAGTGCATGCCGTGCTGGTGGTCGCTGTTGTCGTGGTGCACGCTGCGGATCAGCGTCACCTTGTCCATCAGCTTGGCGTGCAACGGCAGCGATTCGCAGATGAACGTGCCGGGCACATTGGTGGCGATCGGGTGGAACGGGCTGCGGATCCCCAGCGGAGCGTCCGGCTTGGGGTCGTAGGTTTCGTAGTGGCTGGCGGCTCCGTTGAGCCAGTACTGGATCACGGCGGTGTCACGGTCGACGGCGCTGAGGTCGATCACGCCGTCGCTGGCGACCGACAGGCCGCCCATGCCGATACCCGCACCGGCACCCAGGCCGGCCCCGAGGAAGGCACGTCGTCCGACGCTGCTGCGGTAGTCCCGGCAACCACTTCCGCTCATCGCGAATCCTCCCGGCCCCCATGACCGTGGTTTCCCTGTTCCTCTTATCGTCAGATCGTATCGCAGTGTCGTGTCTTTGTCCCGAGAGAAACGGGTCAGGCCAACACCTCCTGGATCACCCGCCTGGGTTGGACCCCGGTCAGCCGTTGATCGAGTCCCTCGTGAAGAAACGTCAGTCGTTCGTGGTCCAGGCCCAGCAGGTGCAGGATCGTGGCGTGGAGATCCGAGACGTGCAGGCGGCGTTCAACCGCCTGGAACCCGGTCTCATCGGTCGCCCCGATCCGCTGGCCGCCCTTCACGCCCCCTCCGGCCAGCCACATGGTGAACCCGTAGTGGTTGTGGTCGCGGCCCGGCTTGTCCACACCCTCGCTGGTCGGTGTCCGGCCGAACTCGCCACCCCAGATCAACAGTGTCTGGTCCCACATCCCCTGCCGCTTCAGGTCGGCCATCAACGCCGCGATCGGCCGATCGATCTCGAACGCATGCCGACCATGATTGTCGGGAACGTCGACGTGGGCATCCCAGGAATCGGGACCGCCGCCGGAATACAGCTGCACGAACCGCACGCCCCGTTCGAGCAACCGGCGAGTCAACAGGCACTGCCGACCGAAGTACTCGGTCCGCGTGTCGTTCAGACCGTAGAGCTTCTGGATCGACTCGGGCTCGGAATCGACATCGACCGCCTCGGTCGCCTCGGTCTGCATCCGGTAGGCCAGTTCGTATGAGGCGATGCGGGCGGCCAATTCCGAGCTGCCTCCCCGCAACTCGAGGTTCTCGCGGTTGAGCTGGTTGAGCAGGTCGAGGCTGCGACGCTGGGTGCCGGCACCGATGCCGTCGGGCCGCTTGAGGTTGAGCACCGGGGCGCCCTGGCTGCGGAACAGCGTTCCCTGGTACCGGGCGGGCATGAACCCGCTGCTCCAGGCACCTGCCCCGCCGCGGGGACCTCCGCGATGATCGGTCATCACGACGTAGCTGGGCAGGTTGTCGTTGAGATTGCCCAGTCCGTAGCCGAGCCAGCTGCCCAGGCTCGGGCGACCGACCACGATGCTGCCCGAGTTCATCTGCAGGATCCCGGGACTGTGCGTGGGGGTCTCGGCATACATCGAGTTGATCACGCAGAGATCGTCGGCGAACTGGCCGACGTGGGGAAACAGGCTGCTGACCATCAGGCCGCTGTCACCGTACGGTCGGAAGGGAAAGGCCGACGGGGCCAGCTTGCCGATGGCCCGCCCGTTGGACCCGATCTGCAACCCCCCGTCGAAACTCTTGCCCCGGTACTTCTCGAGCGCCGGCTTGTGATCGAACGTGTCGACCTGGCTGGGTCCGCCGTTGAGAAAGAAGAACACGACCTGCTTGACGGTCGAGGAGAAGTGCGGCGACTTCTGGCCTGACGGCCCGGACCCCGTGGCGGCCGACTCGGCCTCGCGGCTCATCAGGTCCACCAGCGGCAACGCGGCGAATCCGCCACCCCACTGCCAGAGAAACTCACGGCGGGTGTTGCCGCAGGGAGCCTGGTTGGGAACGAACTCGGTCGATGTGAATGTCATGGCTAGTCGGCGTATACAAATTCGTTGAGATTGAGAATCACGCGGCAGACCTGGACCAGCGCCTGGCGACGGGCGGCGGCGACCGTCAGCGGCTCGCGGGGCTCGACCGGATCGACCACGCCGTACTTGCTCCCCAGACGCCTCCAGGCCGACACCAGTTCCGCCTCGGTCAGAGCCCGATCCCAGACGAGCAACTCGGCCACCAGGCCGTTCCAGTACTCGCTATCTAGTGTTCCCTGCCGGCCGATCGTCCAGCCGGTACCCAGTTTCCGCGTGGGCAACGGAGAACCCAGCTGGTCCAGCAGGCGGTTGTTCTGGAAGACCCGGGCGTTGCTCGACTCGGCGACCCCGGTGAGCAGGAACGGCGAGGCGGGCTTGGTGACTGCGAGTTTGTCGCGGAGAGCAAAGGCATCGGTCAGGCGGACGGTGCGGAGTCCCTTGGGACCGGCGGTGGTCCCCAAGAAAATCGATGTCGTGCTGTTGCCGCGTCCCCCGTCCCAGTTCCCGACCAGGTTGCGGTGCGGTCCCGGCTGTCCACCCGCAGGACGGTCGGTCACCACGGCGATGATGGTGAACTGCTGACCGGTCACCGGCGGCTTGTCGAGTCCGAACCAGTCCTTGCCTTCGAAGTTGATGGCCGGGTGTTTGCCGATCGCCTGGTCGGCCACCAGCGGATCTCCGTGACCGGTCGCCACCAGAAATCCCACCCGGCTGGCCCACCGGGACACGTGCTGTTGCTTGTCGAGCGTCACGCCGTGCGAGGCATCCAGCCACAGGGTCAGTCCCGTCTCGGTGATCTCACCAACCGGCCCCGTCGCCCGGCCCCCGTTCGTCTCTCGCTCAAAACGCCGATGATCCTCGGCCAGCAACAACAGGGACTCGCTGGCCAGGAATCCCAACAGGCTGGCCCGTTCTCCTCGAGTCGGTTTGCGGCCCAAAGCGAGGCGGAAACCATGATCGAGTTGATCACCGGGCGATGAGCCCACCTCGGCGATGATCCGATCGGCGAAATGCCGCGACTGCCGGTTGACGAACTCGCCGTTGAACAGCTCCAGCGCCTGCGGCGCCACCGTTGTCACCTCGCGGCGATCGGCACTGCGAGCCGTGTCACAGAAATCGAGCGTCTCGAGGAAGGGGATGATCAGTGTGCGTTTCAGGAACGAGTAGATCGTCCGCCGAGACGCGTCGATCTCGTTGAACGGCTGCCAGACACCGGCGGGGTTGTAGCCGCTGCGCAAGGCGTCCTTGGGGATGAAGGGGTACATCGGGGCACCGTAGAGGCGGTCGTTGAGCCGACCACTGACGGCCAGCATCGAGTCCCGGATCGCCTCGACCTCCAGACGCCGCACCGGGAAGTGCGACAGCATCAGGTTGTCACCGTCCTTCTCGGCGTTGGCCGCTGTCGCCCGCTTGCTGGTGGCGTAGGTGCGGCTGGTCATGATCAGCCGGT
Source organism: Planctomycetota bacterium (assembly GCA_963582065.1). Lineage (GTDB taxonomy): Bacteria > Planctomycetota > Planctomycetia > Planctomycetales > Planctomycetaceae > UBA8437. The sequence goes on from CAUZRQ010000008.1 coordinate 6,699, forward strand.
GCAGCGTCTTCAAGGAATAGCCGGCCTCCTCACCGAACCAGTCGGCCAACCAGTCGAGCAGTTCGGGGTGAGTCGGCAAGCTGCCTCGGACGCCGAAATCGTTGGACGTGCGGACCAACCCGGTCCCGAAGTGGTACTGCCAGATCCGGTTGACGATCACCCGCCTGGTCAACGGGTTGTCGTCGGACATGATCCAACGGGCCAGAGAAATGCGGCGTCGGCTGGTGAACTTGTCGGCCGCGTCGAAGGCCGGCTGCTTCTCGACCAGGGCCGCCGGCACTGCGGCGGAGACCTCGACGCCCGGCTCATTCGGGTTGCCCCGTTCCAACAGGTGGGTCACCGGCGGTGTCGGTGAAGGTTCGAAGAAGAAATAGCCCTGCGGCTGGGACTTCAGATCCTTGCCGGCCAGCTGAACCGGCGGCAGCGCCGCCCGGGCCAACTCGGACCGCCCCTTGTGCTCGCGTTTCAGCCCACGGAAGACGGCGACCATCGAGTAGTAGTCCCTGGCCGTCAGCGGGTCGAATTTGTGGTCGTGGCACCGCGCACAGCCCATTGTCAGTCCGAGAAAGACCTGCGACGTGGTACTGACCATGTCGTCAAGCTCGTTGAACAGTTCGGCAATCACCTCGCTCTTCTGAACGCTCGCCCCCCGTTCGGCGTCCCATGGTCCGACCCGGTGAAACCCGGTGGCCAGGACCGTCTCGGTTGTCGCCCCGGCGATCTCGTCTCCAGCCAGTTGTTCGGTCACGAACCGGTCGTAGGGTCGGTCGGAGTTGAGTGCTCCGATCACCCAGTCCCGGTACTTCCAGGCCAGCGGCTTGACCCCGTCGACCTCGTACCCGTTGGTGTCGGCGTATCGCACCAGGTCCAGCCAGTGTCGACCCCAGCGTTCGCCGTAGTGCGGGTTGGCCAGCAACCGGTCGACCACTCGTGCGAAGGCCTCGGGCGACCCGTCGGCCACGAAGCCGTCGACCACCTCCGGCACCGGTGGCAGGCCGAGCAGATCGAGCGACGCACGACGGACCAGGTGCCGTGGTCGAGCCCGCGGCGAGGGAGTCATCTCGCGGGCATCGAGCTGGGCCAGGATGAAGCTGTCGACGGGGTTTTGCACCCATGTCGGATCCTGGACCGCGGGGATCTTCGGGCGGCGGATCGGTCTCAGGGACCACAGGCTGAGCCGATCGGCCTGGTCGTCGATCCCGTCGGGCCACGCCGCCCCCTGGTTGATCCACTCGGTGATCACGCGGATCTCGTCGGGACGCAGCGCCCGTCCTTCACCCTCGGGCGGCATCCTCGAATCTCCGGGGCCACGCCCTCGGATCATCTGCACCAGCAGGCTGGCCGCAGCCTTGCCCGCCACGATCGCCTTGCCGGTTTCGCCACCCTTGAAGGCCAGCGGCTTGCGGTCCAGCCGCAATTCGCCCTCTGTGTTCTTGGCACCGTGGCAACGGAAACAGTGGGCCTTGAAGATCGGCCGCACGTCTCTCAGGAAAGCCGGTTCGGCGGCATCGACACCCCCGGTCGCACCGACCATCAACAGGGCCAGCAGGCCCCAACCAGGCAGGTTCCGTACCATCATCCCCAGGACCACCTCGCCAGTTGTTCTGTTCCCACCCGCCGATGATACCACGCGGGCGGTCTGGACGTCGGCCTCACGCCGCGCCGTCGAAGTGCTCGGTGCGGAAGACCGCCTCCTGGATCGAGAGGTACTCGTCGCGAGACATTCCCGGCGTGAACTCCTCGAGCACCTTCCGCCCCGTGCCGGCATCGTCGGCCAGCAGGTCGACGGCCATCATCGCCAGCATCTTGGCCGGCGAGACGTACCCGTTGTCGGTGTCGGCGATGTGCCAGTCGACGCTGTGCGGCTCGCCGTGGGCCCCGGCCATCACCGGGTGCAGCACCGGCATCAGCTGGCTCAGGTCGCCGGCGTCGGTCGAACCGCCGCCGTGGGGATAGTCGCGGTAACCGTCCTCGTCGAAGATCGTCGCTGCGTTGCGGCGGAACAGGTCGCGGAGATTGGCGTCGTTGTTCAACGGCAGGTTGCCCGGAACCGTATCGATCTCGACCCGGCACCGCATCGCCATCGCCGCGCCCTTCAGGCAGGCGTCCACCCGAGCCGCCGCGTCCTGGATCGCCTCGGCCGTCTTGGCCCGAACGTAGGTCTCGAGCCGGACTTCCGAGGGGATCACGTTCACCAGGTCGCCCCCCTTGGTCACGATCGGGTGCACCCGCACGCAATCCTCGTCACGGAACGTCTCACGATGCGAGTTGATCCCGGAGAGGGCCAGTTGCGCAGCGTACAACGCGTTGACTCCCTGCTCGGGAGCACCGCCGGCATGAGCCGCCACGCCGCGAAAGGTGACCGTCTTGGCCAGGAATCCGTTGGATGAGATTCCCACGCCGTGCGTCCCATCCTCGCGGGCCGGGCTCTTGGTGTGGATCATCACGGCCATGTCGACATCGTCGAAATGCCCCAGCTTGATCAGTTCCTGCTTCCCGCACAGAAACGACGTCTTCCCCTCGCGGACCAGTCCCAACCGGTAGTCGATCTCGACGTACTCCTCGGCCGGCACCGCCAGGAAGACAATGTTGCCGGCCAGTTCCTGGGCAATGCCCGAGGCCTGCAGTCCCACCGCGGCACCCATCAGGCCGGCGATCTGGGCATTGTGTCCGCAGGCATGAGCGGCCTGGGTGTCGGGATTGGCCCGGGGGTGGCCCGGAACCTGCAAGGCGTCCAGTTCACCCATCAGGGCCACGGTCGGTCCCGGCTGGCCGCCGCGGATCACCGCCTTGACACCCGTCAGTCCCAGCCCGCTGTCGAACTCCAACCCCAGATCGCTGAAGACCTCCTGCACTTTCTCGGCGGTGCGGTGCTCCTTGAACCCCAGTTCGGGGTCATCCATGATCGCCTCACCCACGCCGATGATCCGCTCGCGATTTTCTTCGATCGACTGGCAGACGGATTCCTTCAATGCTCCGGCGGTCGTCACGGTGAGGTCTCCAGGGTCCGGGAAATCGGCGCATCAGACGCACATGGCACACGGCCGACAAGAATAGTAGCATAAGCGTGTCGCCATTCCGTCCAGCCCCGCCGCCAAGCATGATCCGACTCTTCGACACCCCCGCCGCTGCCCAGGGCAACTGGACTCGTCGCGACCTGCTGCGGGCCGGGCTGCTGGGGGTCGGCGGCCTGTCGCTGTCCAACATGCTGCAACTCGAGTCGGTACGACAGGCGGTCGCCGCCCGGGTCCGGAAACCGGCCAGGAACTGCATCTTCATGTTCCTCAACGGCGGCCAGGCCCAGATGGACACGTTCGACATGAAGCCCGCGGCCCCCGAGGGAATCCGCGGGCCGTACCGGCCGATCGCCACCAGTGTTCCCGGCACACAGATCTCCAACATGCTGCCACGGCTGTCCCGGCTGACCGACCGCTACACGATCCTGCGTTCGGCCTCCCACCCGCTCTCGGGTCACAACAGTTCGGCCGCCTACGTGCTCAGTGGACACACCCCGGGCAGCGATTCCAGCATCCAGCCCACGCCGATGGACCACCCGACCTACGGTTCGGTTGTCTCCAGGATCCAGCCGGCTCCGGCTCACCTGCCCAGCAGCGTCCTGACCCCGCGACTGCTCTTCGACATGGGCTTCCCCACGCCCAGTGCCGGGGGAGGCTGGTTGGGGCGGCGGTACGATCCATTCCCGGTTGCCCGCAATCGCATGATGTCCAAGGCCCCCGTCTGGGACGGCAAGCTGCCGGGGCCCCGCTCGCTGGCTCTTCCCAAGGACGTCTCGCACTCGCGGCTCGCCTCGCGCCGCAGCCTGCTGGGCTCGGTCGACAGCGCCTTCACCGCCGCCCGCGACGACGCGGCCGCCCGCACACTGCAGGCCCACCAGGACAAGGCCCTCGACCTGATTCTCTCGCCGGAATGCCAGTCCGCCTTCGATCTCTCCAAGGAACCCGCCGCGATCCACGACCGTTACGGGCGATTCGAGATGGGGCAGGTGATGCTGCTGGCCCGCCGCCTGGTCGAGTCGGGCGTCCGCTTCGTCACCGCCAACGCGGTCTCCAATCCCAAGAACACCCGCCTGTCCTCCTTCCAGATCTGGGACACCCACTTCGACCACTTCCGGCTCTACAACGACACGCTGCTGCCGGAATTCGACCAGTCGCTCTCGGCGTTGATCGAGGACCTCGACACGCGGGGCCTGCTGGCCGAGACACTGGTGATCGTGATGGGCGAGATGGGCCGCACGCCGAAGATCAACAAGAGCAAGGACGGTGGCCGGGACCACTGGGGTCGCGCCTACTCGGTGCTGTGGGCCGGCTGCGGAGTGAAACCCGGGCGGGTGATCGGAGCCACCGACAAGAACGCCGGCGAGGTGATCGACGCCAAGTCCTCGCCCGATGACATCGCCGCCACGCTCTACGAGGCGCTCGGGATCTCCCACGAGACCGTGCTCGACGACATCGCCGGCCGGCCCCGCCGCATTGCCGAGGGCAGCCCGATCGCGGGATTGCTGGGCTAGACTAGACCGCCGGCCACTGGTGGTTGGCCGGGTCGAGCAAACGGCTGGGAGCAAAGTACTCCTCGGGGTAATCGTCGGGCTCGTCGTCGAGACCGAGGATGCGGTTGACGATGCAGCGGGCGCCGTTGAACGACACGCTGCTGCCCGATCCGCACATCCCGGCAACGATCCAGCGGCCCTTGCCGTCGATCGAGCCCACGATCGGATACTCGTCCGGAGTGTATCCCACCGTCCCGCTCCACTCGTTGTCCAGGTCCAGTTCGTACGGCCCGAAGTGCTTTCGCATCTCCGCGGCCACGAAACGGGTCAGGAACCGCGACGGCTTGTTCCGACCGGCCTGGCCGTCGGGAACCCGCGACCCCCCCGACCCCCACAACACCTCGCTTCCGTAACGCCCGGCGAAGTACCACGAACCGCTGATGCCGATGTGCGGCTTCATCGTCACCGGCCCCCCCTCGCCGGAGGCCGCCTGCTCCTGTATCGGCAGGATCGCGTCGTGAAACGCCGCCTCGAGCATCGGAGTGTACGACTCGGTGGCGTAGAACACGTGGCGACATGCCACGATTCCCCTCGAGGTTTCGACCACGTATCCGTCCTTGTTGGCCACCACCCGCTCGACCCGCGTCCGCGTGTACAGATCGACCTGTTCGGCCGCCAACGCCTCCCGCAACAGGCTCCAGACCCACTTGGCCGGGTGCCAGCTGGCGGCCTGTTTCGAGAATCCGGCCGGGAGGTTCACCCGCATCCCGGACAGCTTCCTTGCCTCCGAGGGCTCGATCATCGTCCAGTCATCACAGCCGGACTTTTCGGCCAGCCGCGCCGAAATTCGCAGCGATTTCTGTTCCTCCTCGGTCCGGGCCTGCACCCACCCGGCGCGGTTGTAGTCGCAGCGGAATCCGTGGATCTTGATCGCCTGCTCGATCAGGTCCGCGTTCTGGTAGGCCGCCTGGCAGTAGACCTTGGCAAACCGGTTGGCCAGCTTCTTGCGGCCGTCGGTGTCCAGGTCGGGGCGGACCTCGGACAGGTACTTGCCGACCGTGTCACGGACCATCTTGAAGTAGCGGCCCATCACCACCAGTCCCTCGTTCCGCCCCGAGGCTCCACTGGCCGGGTCGTCCATCTCGAGAACCACCAGGCGGCGATCGGCCGGGGCCCGTCTCGCCCAGTGATAGCCTGCCGCCGCACCGGTGAACCCGGCCCCGATCACGACCACGTCGGCCTGGTCGGGAAGCTTGGCGGCCTCATCTGTCTGCCAGGGATACTCCTCCCACGGGTTCTCGTCCTCCAGCCACATCGGCGTCCGCGACACCCGACCGCGGATGGCCAGGCAATTCAGGCCCAGGGGCATGTTGATCCAGGCCTGGTACAGCGCCCAGCCGGCGAACTTCAGCCAACGCAGGGGCAGCGGATCGTCTTTCCAGTTGAGCTGGACGAAGTGCCCGGCCGCCTGGAAGTCCTGCTTCCGCAGGCCGATCAACAACTCGATGACGAACGCAACCCGGTTCAGCAGGCTGACATTTTGTTCCGAGAGGTACCGATCGACCTCGCGTCTGTCGCGATCCACGCTCACGCCTTCCCCCTTCCCGGATTCGCCCCGTCTCGACCGCTATTCCCGTCCCGTGTGACACCTCATGCACGCCGCCGTCAGCACCCGTGGATTGATCCGGTGATCGTCCTCGCGGTACGGAGACAACTCGCCATGACACTGGCGGCAGTCGAGTTTCTGCTCGAGCACCTTGGCATGCACCTTTTCGAAATGCCAGTATCCCGGGCGGGGGTCGACGATGTCACCGGCCACATCGTGACAGTCGGCACATCTCTGCACGTCGACCGACTCGATCGGTCGCTTCCAACTGGCCGTCTTGAGAATCGACCTGGCGGCCACGCGGCCGGTGACCACGCACGGCCCCAGAAACGTCCCCTCGAGTGCCGCCTTGCCGTTGATCAACGCCAAACCGGTCAACTCGCCCACGGCGTACAGTCCCGGGATCGGCTGTTTCTTCTTGTCGACCACCCGGCAGTCCAGGTCGATCGCCACACCCCCCATGCTCTTGCGGGTCAGCGGAAACGTCTGGATCGCGTAGAAGGGCGGCGTCTCGATTTTCACCGACGCCTCGTTGTTGAACTTGGTCCTGCCCGGTCCGAACCGGCCGAAGTCGTCGTCGACACCCTTCTCGATCAGCGAGTTGTACCGCCGGACCGTCTCCGCCAGGCCCTTCGCCGGCAGCCCCGACTTCTCGGCCAGTTCCTCGAGCGTGTCGGCCGACTGCACCAGCTTCGGGTTCTGGAAGATCAGCCGTTCGACCTTCTCGGCATCGGCCCAGTCCGATCCCGAGACGCTGAACTCCTTCTTGGTCTTCTCGTCGAAGATGGCCCAGCAGGTGACCTGTTCCTGTCGCAGCAGTGCCGGCATCACGTCCTTGGCCCACCCATGGTCGTTGGCGAACCGCTTCCCCTGCCAGTTGACCAGGATCCCCCACATGTTGGCCGCGTTGAGCCCCTTGTTGCTGCCGGGGTTCTGGGGATCGGGCAGTCCCGAGTAGTAGTTCCACTGGTAGTCCATCTTGACCAGTGCCCCGCCGATCTTGCGGACCATGTCGTGCCCCAGTCCGATCGAGTGCCGTCCCGATCCGGCCAGGATCTTGTCGGGAAAATCGAACTCGGCCGGCCAGAACTCTCGGACCAGGTCCAGGTTGCTCTGAAATCCTCCGGTTGCCAGCACCACCGCGTCGGCCTCGAGAGTCCCCTTGGTCTCATCCCTCATGTCGGTCGTCCGCACGCCGACCACACGCTGGTTGTTGACCACCAGCGAATCGGCCCGGGTGTTCCAGGCGAACCGGACGTTGGACCGTTCCAGGCACGCGCGGTAGACCGGTGTCACCAGCCCGATGCCGCGTCCGGCCGGCTGGTGAAACCGGTCGACGGTGTTGCCCGGAGCCGAGTCGATTCCCGAGAACTGCACGCCAAGATCGATCAACCAGTCGTAGATCTGTTCCCGCGAGTGATCGACGTAATACCGCACCCACTCGGGGTTGGCCCCCTCACCCCATTCGATGAAGTCCTTGTAGGCCAGTTCGGGCGAGTCCTTCTGCCCGGCGGCCTCCTGCACCGGAGTGTCGACGATCGACACCCCGCCCTGCGACATCACCGCGTGGCCGCCGTAGACGCTCGACATGTCGACGACCACCACCTGGGCGCCGCCGTCGGCCAGTTCCAGGGCGGCGCTCAACCCCGAGAGACCGGCGCCGACCACGACGACCCGAGGTGCCGGACCTTTCCGGGACGCCGCGGTCGCGCCGCCGCCGACCCGACCGGTGCCGTTGACACCTACGACCAGTCCAATCCCCAGTGCCACCATCACGACGGCGGCCAGGACGACGGTAGCGGAACCCGACCGTGACGTCATGGCGAGGCATTCCCCTTCAGTCGCTTCAGCCGGATCTTGCGGAACTCGATCTCCATCGGCGGGCCACCGTGCAACTGCAGGCCGATGATCCCCTTGGGAATCCGCTTGGCCTTCTCGTTGTCGACCACCTCCGAAGCCACCCGGCCGTTGATCTTGAAGTACATCCGGTAGCCCTTGACGACCACGTGGACGTCGTTCCAGTCCTGTCGCTTGACGTGGCTCGCCTCGAGTCCCTTCTTCAGTTTCGTCACCGTCTTCTTCCCGTCGGCGGCGATCACCACGCGGTGACCCCGTTGGACCAGGTACGAACCGCGGGGATAACCATGGAAGTCCCACGACCCGAGCACCTGCGGCCCGATGCCGACGTGGCCGAAGTCGGCATGGTAACCGCTGACCTTGTGCGTCTTCGAGATCCCCAGCAGGCCGCGGATGTGGATCCCCGAGTTGCCCTTGGTGCGGAATCGGTAGCTGAGTTTCAGCTCATAATCACCCAGGTTCTTGTCGTGAAAGAGCAGATCCGACCCCTTGCCGTCGGTCTTGCCGACCAGCAGACCGTCGCGGACCGACCAGTGGCCCCGCTTCTCCTTGGGGATCACGTTCCAGCCCGTCAACGTCTTCCCATCGAAGATCGCTTCGAACTTGTCAGCCGCCAGGGCGGCTCCCGGAGCCGGCAGGCTCACCAACATCCACAGCACCAGCGTTCTCATGTCGACTCCTTGGCCGCCTCCACGGGCGGTCATTTCTTCTTACCGAACCGGTACACCGACCGGGCCGTCTTCCCCAGGATCCACCGCTTGTCCTCGGAGGTGAAGAACGGCACCAGGTCCTTCATGATCAGGAGCTCGTAGAAGTTCGCGTAGATCATCCGCCGCGGACCGAAGGTGTCGTAGAGCTTGCGGAGGTACGGCCACATGTCTCGGAACGGAGGTTTCTGCTGCGACGGATTGTGCAGCGATGTGCGAACGTAGACGTTGGGGAACTTCTCGAGAGCCAGGATCTGGTCGATGCCCTCGCTGTCGGGCTTCGCGATATCGATCATCGCGAAGTGATCGATCACCAGTTTGACCCCGGGAAACCGTCGGGCCATGTCACCGACCTGGGCAAGCTGGTGCGGGGCCAGGAAGATGTTGAAGACGGCTCCCAACTGCTCGGCCTTCTTCCACAACGGGTAGCAGACCGGGTCGTTCATCCAGACCTTGTCGCGGTCGTAGATCGGGCTCAGGCGCAGCCCCACCAGGCTTTCGCGTTTGATCAACCGCTCGAGCCGTCCGGGGTTCTCGGGATCGCCGGGCCGGTGAAGCCCGTGGCCGACCAGCAGTCCGATGGCGGCGAACCGGTCGGGATGCGTCTTGACGCAATGGCTCGAGTACGAGTTGTCGGTGCCGTAGTAGCAGACGTGGCTGATGACGGTCTTGGCGACCCCGTGCACCTGCATCTCGGCCAGCAGGTGCTCCATCGAGTAGTTGCGACGGGGCTTGCTGTTGGGACAGTTGGAGAGCTTGGGGTTGATCGGGAAGTCCTTGTCGTTGATCAACCACGCGTGCTCGGCACCGTTGACAATGTCATCGGCGGTCCCGGTCGGCTCGGCCGCCGCGACCCGTCCCGCATCGAGTGTCGTCCAGGCCGCTGCCGCCAGGCCACCGCCGGCCATCCGGCCGAGGCATGTCCGTCGATCGATTACGCTCATGGCTTCAACGGCAGCAGTTCGACCTTGCGGAACTCGACCGGATGACTCTCCGACTGCAGCGAAATCGACCCGCCCTCGATCAACCGCGGCGTTCCGGCGGGCTTTCCGGCAATCAGCTTCTTGGCGTCCTTGTCGTTGGGATCGTACTGCGGCCTGGTGTATTCGATCACCGTCTTGCCACCGATCTTGTGCCGGATCACCTCGCTGCCGCGGACCTCGACCTCGACGGTCACCCACTGGTCTCCGCGGTAGGTCTTCGAGACCGAGTTGGTGCAGTGCCGCTTGTGGAGCTTGCCCTTGTAGACGACATGTGTGCCGGGCGTGCAGAGATTGGCGGTGGAACGATTGCCCTTGTCTCGACCGCCCAACAGCTGAACCTCGATCGATACCGGGAAGTTCTGGTCCTTGCCCATCGACTCGGGCGACTGGCCGTGCACCATGATCCCGCTGTTTCGGAACGCCCAACTGGGCCCGCCCGCGACCTGCTTGCCGGTGAAGCGGTACTCGCAACGGATGATGTAGTGCGAGAACGGCTTCTCGTAAAACAGGTGACCGAACTTCGTGCCGAACCCCTTGTAGGCGTCGTAACCGACCTTCAGCACGCCGTCCTCGACCCGGAAGGTCTTGCCGAAGTTGTCACCCAGGGCATGGCCCTTGATCTTCACCTTCCAGCCGGACAGGTCCTTGCCATTGAACAGCTGGATCCACTTCTTCTTGGCCGCATCCTCCTTTTCGGCGGCCGACAGCGTCAGCAACGGAACCAGGAACAGGGACCAGCACATCAGGCCGGACAGGCCACTTCGGAGCAGGCGTGTCATGGGAGAACTCTCAAGTGATGGAAAGCGGGGGTGAATCAACATTGTGCGATTTGTCGAGCCGACGGGAAAGTCGCCGGCCGATCAGGGAACGAACTTCAACAGGCTCTGCCCCTCGGCCGGCATCGACGCCAGGGCCCGTTTCAGCTTGACGTACGCCGCAGAAGCGGCACCGGTGGACGGATCGGCCAGCGAATTCTGCTCGGTAACGTCAGCGGCCACGTCGATGAAACGGCCGTCACCGTAGAGCTTGAACCGCTGGTCACGGACGAATCGCTGCGGCTTGGTCTTTTCGGGGCGAGGACAGTAGTAGATGTGGATCCAGTCACGGGGCCGATAGCCCTGCTCACCGGCCAACAGTCCGGCGAAGCTGCGTCCGTCGAGTCCTGCGGGCACCGGCAGTCCGGCCACGTCGAGTGCCGTGGGCAGGAAATCCGAAAAGTCGACCAGGGTGTCGGTGACCTGGCCGGGAGCGACCGTCCCCGGCCACCGCACCACCAGCGGCACCCGCGTGCCCGCATCGGTCATCCGCCCTTTCCCACCGCGGATCTCGCGTCCGTTCAACCGCGACCGGATCGTGCGGTGCGTGCCGTTGTCACCGGTGAACAGGATCAGGGTCCGCTCCGAGAGTCCCAGTTCGTCGACCTTCGACACCACCCGGCCAACCTGCTCGTCCATGTAAGCCACCATGTCCTCGAAGTTCCGCTGCCGGTTCTTGCTCTTGCGAGACGCGCTCCGAGGTGTGGGCAGGAACGGACTGTGGACCTGGATCAACGGCATGTAGGCGAAGAACGACCGATCCCTGTTCGCCTCGATGAAGTCAGTCACTGACTTCGTGACGATGTCGGGCCCGTAGTCATCTGGTCCAAACGTCCGGTTGGTGCCATTGATGTACAGCAGCGGTTTCCAGAAGCGGGATCCGAGCCGATCGACCTGCCACAGGCAGATCTCGTCGAACCCGGTTTTCTCCGGCCACGTCCCCTTGCCACGAAAACGGGGCTTGTAGTGCTGTGCCCCCAGCAGTTGCCACTTGCCGGCCACCGCGGTCCGGTAGCCGCCCTCCTTCATGTACTGACCGATCGTCTTCTGGTCACGGTTGAGAACCGAGAAGGCCGCGTAGTTGCGGACGTTCGAGAGGCCGGTCATCAACTTGACCCGGCTGGGGGTGCACAGCGGCTGCGAGTAGCAGTGTCGAAATCTCAGGCCCTGCCTGGCAAGTCGGTCGATGTGCGGCGTCTTGTACTGCCGGCTGCCGTAGCACCCGAAGCACCCGAAGCACTCGTAGCCGACATCGTCGGCCACGATCAGGATCACGTTGGGTCGTCGTGACTTGCCGGTCGAGGAGTTCGCCGTGCCGACCAGTTCCAGGTAACCGGTCGCGTAGCGTCTGCCCAGTTCGCGGTAGGAAGCCGCGTCGAAGTGAACCTTGTCGCCCTTGTGCTTCAGCCCCTTGGCCGAGACGAATGCGGAGTGCTTGACGGCCGCGGGCAGTCGACGGTGAGCCACGTCGACCTTCTGCTTCGCGGTGTTCCAGGGCCGTTCGGGCCAACGCCCCATCTGGCCGGCCAGGAACGGCACCACCGGCGCCTGCAACTCGCGACGAAACCGCGAGATCAACTCGTGCAGTTTCTTCTCGTAGACCGCCGCCTTCTCGGGCTGGGCATCCGATTCCCCCTGGTGCCAGAGAATCCCCTTGAGCGTGCCCTGTTTCAGTGCGGCGTGGGCCCGCTTCAGGCAGTCGTCCCACGGATGGGTCTTGGTGCTGGGATGAAAACCGCCGGGCTCCCAGGCGGCGATCGGCGAACCACCCACCGCGCACGGGACCAGCCCGATCGTCACACCCGGCTGCGTCCGCGCAACCACCGCGGCGAACGATCGTCCGACGCCCACTCCGACCACACTCGGCTTGTCGAAATGCAACGGGTCGACCGCCGGCACCCACTTCCCATCCTTCGAAAAACTCATCACGCGGGGAATCGGCCGCTTGTCCGCCTCGGCCACCTTCCCGCGACCGGCCATGTTCGACTGGCCAACCAGCAGGTAGAGATGGAAGTCCTTCTTGGCCGGCAGCCCGGTCTCGGCAGCCGACGACGACGACACCAGGACCAGGCAACCGAGCAGCCAGGATCTCAGGCAGTTCATTGCAGTCACTCCCTCCGGCGGAATGGGAACTTCAACCGACCTTGGCTAAGTTACCCTCTGCTGGTTTGGGATCCCATCAACTCGTCGCTCTCAATTCCTGGAGACTCACGCTGTGCTTCCTTCTTCCGCCAGGGTCGTCGTCGTCGGAGGCGGTGTGCTGGGAACCAGCGCCGCATTTCAGCTGGCCGAGGCCGGGGTCGAGGACATCGTGCTGATCGATCGCGGACCGGTTGCTTCCGGCACCACGCCGATGGCCGCCGGCCAGACCGGGTACCTCAACAGCGACCGTTTCGCCACCGACTTCGGACTCTACAACGTCGAGTTCTTCGAGAACTTCGAGCAGAAGACCGGCCACGCGATCGACTTCCACCAGTGTGGCAGCCTCAGGATCACCCTCACCGAGGCCTTCCACCAGGATCTCGAACGTCGACTCGAAGTCGCCGCCGAGATCGGTGATGACGCCCGGATCATCTCCTCGGACGAAGCCAAACAGATGGTCCCACTGCTGGCGCCTTCGCCGGACTGCCGGATCATGCTGATGCCGCGAGACGGGTGGGTCGAACCCAAGTCGGTGGCGGTGGCCTACGCCGCGGCGGCGGTCGATCGGGGAGTCCGCATCCACACCGGAGTGCCGGTGACCGGCCTGGTCCATGACGGCGAACGCGTCAGCGGCGTCACCACCCCCGAGGGGGTCCTGCGGGCCGACTGGGTTGTGCTGGCCGCCGGAGCCTGGTCAAGACAACTCTGCCAGCCGCTGGGCGTCAATCTTCGCAGCGTCCCGGTCCGACACCAGGCCTACGTCACGGCCCGGCTGGCCGACGCACGACCCGACCAGCCGATCGTCCGCATCACCGAGCCCCAGTTCTACGTCCGACCCGAAGCCGGGGGGCTGCTGGTGGGCGGATACGGCTACCGACCACTGAGCTTCGACATGGACGAGTTCGAGGATGGGTTCGAGATCGCCGCGCTCGAGGCCGACCAGGTCTACTACGCCCAACTGCAGGCCGCCGCCGAACCGTTCTTCCCCGTGCTGGAGAACGCGGTCCGAGTCCAGGACCGCCGTGGACTGCCGACGATCTCGCCGGACGGCCGGATGGTCATTTCCGAGCCCGACGGAGCCGCGGGGATGATCGTGCTGACCGCCTGTGGAGTCGGAGGAGTCGATCGGTCGCCCGGAGCCGGTCGCATCGTGGCCGACATCGTGGCCGGCCGTGATCAGTGGATCGCTCCCGAGATCCTCGGAGCCAACCGCTTCGGCAGCGAATTCGTCGACGACGTCGCCCTGCGGGCACGGTGCGAGGAGGTCTACGCGCACCACTATCACGACGTGTATTGAGACTCGAGCCTACCGCTCGTAGTGCTTCAACCACTCTTCCTGGAGCCCCAGGAACTTTCGCAGCGACTTGATCTGCTCGGCATCGGTCACCTCCGAACGGGACAACTGCTTGCCCTCGGCCGAGAAGATCACGTAGGCCGGCTTGCGGTCACCCTTGCCGGTCTCGAACACGAACCGGGTCCCCCGGTAGTATTCCTTGGCGAATTCGGCGGACTCGAGGAACTCCTTGATGTTCTTCGTATCCTGCTTCGAGTACTTCTTCTTGTGGTCCTTGCGGACTCGCTTGGACTGCTTGAGGACCGACTTGATGATCCGCTTCTTCGAAACCGACTTCACCAGTAAGACGGTGTCGGTCTTCTTCTCGCGGTCAGCGATCGCCTGGAAGAACTCGTCCTCCTCGAGTCCCGCCTTGAGGCCGTCGAACCCGCTCTCGATCAGGAACTTCGTCCGATGGGTCGTCGACCCCAGCTTGGTGTAGGACACGCCCTGGGCCGGGCCGACCAACTTCATTTCGGCCGCCATGGCCGTCGGTGTGGTTCCACCGGTCACCACGAAGGCCAGCAGCCCCCCGAAAATCAGCCTGGCGACTCCGGGCAACCTGGAGCGGAAGTTGTCAGCCATCATCTGTCGGTCTCGTCGTGTCAGAGAAAAACAAGCGTCACACGGCCACACTATAGGAGATCCGTCGCCGAGATGCACCGTTCGTCGGCGTGTCGACGGAATGACGCCGAGCTAGAATACGGGGACCGGCCAGGATCGGCCGATTCCCCTGCCAGGAGCGACCATGTCGAAGCAAACTTGTGCATTTCTGCTGTTCGTGCTGCTGGCCGGTGCCCCCTGCCCGGTGGCCGCGGCGGAGGCACGGCCCAACATCGTCTTCATCTACACCGATGACCAGGCACCTCGTGCCGTCGCCGCCGCCGGTGACAAGCGGTTCATCACGCCGCACATCGACCGGATCTTTCACCAGGGAGCCCACCTGACCAACGCGTTTGTGACCACTCCGGTCTGCAGCCCCAGCCGGCTTGGCCTGATCGCCAGCCGCTACGGCAGCGAACTGGGCGTGACTGACTGGATCAGTCCCCGGGCCGAGAAGACCCTGGGCCTGGCCGAGGGCACCACGACCTGGCCACGACTCCTGGCCGAGGCCGGCTACACGACGGCGCTGTGTGGCAAGTGGCACCTGGGCACCCAGGACCGATACCACCCCACCCGGTTCGGCTACCACGAGTTCATGGGGATCCGCACCGGCGGGTGTCCCCCCAAGGGAGCCCGGCTGGAGATGCTCGATGGGACCGTCCGCAAAGTCGATGGCTACACCTGCGACGTATTCACCGACCACGCCCTGGACTTCATCCGTCGACAGCACTCACGGGACCACGTCTTCGCCGTTTCGCTGCACTTTCGAGCACCGCACGCCGCGTGGTTGCCCGTACGTCCGGAAGACTGGGCCCCGTTCAAGGACCTGGACCCCGAGATCCCCAGCACCGAATACGACGACATCGACATTCCTCGGGTCAAGAAGTGGACCCGCGAGTACCTGGCGGCGGTGGCAAGCATCGACCGCAACGTCGGTCGCGTCCTGGTACTGCTGGATCAACTGAAGCTGGCCGAGACGACCATCGTCATCTTCACCAGCGACCACGGCTACAACCTCGGTGACCACGGCGTGTGGTACAAGGGCAACGCACAGTGGGTCCGCAAGCCGCTGCCACCACGCAAGTGGAAGCACATTGGACCGCGGCAGCGGCCCAACATGTGGGACACCAGCCTGAAGGTGCCCTGTGCGATCCGCTGGCCGGGAGTCATCAAGCCCGGGACAAAGATCCCCCAGACCATCTCGAACCTCGACTGGTTCCCCACCCTGCTGGCGATGGCGGGGGTCGAACTGCCGAAGTCGGTCACGCTCCGCGGTCGAGATTTCACACCGCTGCTGAGAGGCCAGGAGGTGGCCTGGAACAACGACCTCTACGCCGAGTACAGCATGCACCACGGTGCGACGACTCACATGAGGGTCTGGCGGACTCCGCGATGGAAGTACATGAGAGACTTCGCCAACCTCGGCCGAGAAGAACTCTATGACCTGGCCAATGACCCCGGTGAGACCAGGAACCTGGCATCGAGCACACGGCCCGAGCACGTGCAGATCAAGACGCAGCTCGGTCAGAAGATCCTCGGACGAATGACCGCACTCAAGGATCCGGCCCTGCCCGGCGGGTAGGCAAGCACCACGACGAATTCGACTCAGCGCGACTTCCGTCGACCCTTCAGCCAGCCGGTCCGCTCGATCCGCTTCAACTCGGCCTCGATGTCCGTCCCCGCGTAGAACGACAGCCAGCCCCGTAACCGCTGCGTCTGGCCCGGCGGGCAATCGGGGAACTTCGGATCCGAGTGCATGCAGGGGCAGTCTCGGTTGGCCCAGGGCCTCTGGCATTTCTCCCAGGCAGTGATGATCCAACGGTTCCCCGCGGCGTTGCGGCAGGCGACGTAGGGCGAGGTGAGACGCTTGTTTTCGGTCTCTCGCTGGTTGAACCCGGCAGCCGCCTTGAGCATCACGCAGTTCTGGACCCGGAGGCCGGTGAGTGTCTGCTGCGATCCGTTCCGGATCCACAGTTCCATCAGCACGGCGGCGTCCGTCGGCACGACCTTCGCACCGAATGACACCTCGTTGGGCAGGGTGCGCTCGACCTGCAACACGCCATTTCGGAGCCGTTTCCACTCGAGCGGTTCCAGCACCACCTGCTTTCGATCCCAGGTGGTTCGGACGTGGGTGTGAGCCAGGTACAGCAGTTCCCGTTTCCCGCCCGGGTTCCACCAGATCGCCTCGGGGACATCGACGACCACGTACCCGGCGTCGTCCCAGGGCAGGAAGACACTCACCTTGGTCTCTCGCTGGGGCCTCATCGCTCCGTCGCGGAACCCGATCCTCGGGTGGCGGCCACCGGGGTAAGGAAGCACGCGGAGCCGGCCATCTGTTGATGGAGGCCTGGCGCCGGGATCGATTTGAAATCGCTTGAGTGACTCGCGGACCTCCGCGGCCGACCACCCCGTGGCGGCACACACTTCCGGAACCGCGAACCGGTGATGCACCACCATGTTCGAAAGCCAGTTCCTCTGCGACTTGTCCCCCACGGGGCTGCGGAAGTTGTCCCGCGGCCGCTTTGCGGCCAGCATCCGCTTGCGGTCTTCGATCACCTCCTCAGCACGCCGCGGCTCGAGCTTCGGGTCGACATAGCGGGCCGCGTCCCGCAACGAGACCACCTGGTAGCGCTCCAGTTTCAGAAACTTCATGAAGGCCTCGAACTGCCGACGGGGCGTGTCGACCCAGGGGTGAGCCCGGTCCGGGACCCCGTGAAACTGCAACACGGCGATCCGTCCGTGTCGTGCCTGCTGCACCGCTCGACGAAAATCGGCCAGCTCCCAGCTCGGACGACCGTCACCGGCCGAGGGGATCATCAGCGGGTGGTCCAGGCCCGGCTCCCAGGCCACTCCACGGCCACCCTTGTAGACAAACTCCGGCAACCCGCCGCGGCGGGCGAACAGGATGCCCCGCTTGCGGAGAATCGAAAAAGCCTCGGGCATGGTCGCGTTGCCCGGGTAGGCAAACGAGACCGGCCGCGGGATCCCGTGTTCGCAGCAACGCCGCTCGATCACCTGCAGTTGCTCATCCAACTTCCCGATCGTCTTGGCCGTCACCGGCTTGTGATCCCCGGTGTGATTGCCAATCTCGAAACCGTCCCTGGACAACTGCGCGATGTTCTCCCAGGTCATGTAGTTCTCTTTGTCCTCCTTGAAGTCGAACCCCTCGGTGATGAAAAAGGTCGCGCCGAACTTGTAGTCGAGCAGGATCGGCCGCACGACGGTGAAGTGCGACTTGACCGAATCGTCAAACGTCAGCACGACCAGCTTCTCGGGAACCGGCTCGACGGCCGACGTCGTCCCGGCCCCCGCCAGGCACACCACCCCCAGGATCACAACTTGCAGCCTGCCCGCCAGTCCCATCATCCGCGTTTCTCCCTGGGGCATCGCGACCCGCAACTCAATACCCGCCGTCTCCCGGTTCGTCTCTTTCCGTCCCGCCGGACCGACCGGCTCCAACAAGGCGGATCAGCCATCGCGGTGTTTTTCGAATCGGAAGGCCGAGACCAGGAACCAGCCGACGACGATGGCCGCCAGCAGGCAGATCCCGTAGACCACCCCCGGTTGGTCGGCAAAGGTATAAATGGCCTCCGTCGATCGCGAATCGAAATCGGCCCAGGTCGAAACGGGACTGGAGTTCATGGCCACTGGCTCCGGATCTGCTGCTTGTTGTTCGTCTTCTGCAATCTCAGGTCTTCTCGCCGATCACCCCGGCCGGCACGACACCCTCGATCCCCAGTTCGGCGATGTCGAGCCCGGCCAGTTCGACCTCGCGCGAGACCCGCAACAACCCCAATCGATTCAGCACCAGGCTGATCAGGTACCCCGGCACGAAGCCGACCCCGATCATCACGGCGATGCCGACCAGTTGCCCTTTCAGTGAACTGAGGATCTCGTGCTGGGGATATCCGCTGGCGAAGAGCCCCATCGCCAGCATCGACCAGACGCCCGCCCCGCCGTGGACGGCAATCGCTCCCACGGCGTCGTCGATCCCACGTCGCTCGAGCTGGTTGCCCACGAACACGGCCACCCCGCCGCCGGCGAAACCGACCAGGTAGCCCAGCGCGGGATGGTAGACGTCCACACCCGAGGCGATCGAGATCATGCCGGCCAGGCCGCCGCTGATCGTCCAGTAGGGATCGCCCTTGGATGTGATGAACGCCCCCATCGCACCACCGGCGAAGCCCATTGTCACCGTGAACGCCAGCGATCCCAGCGTCATCGGCGTCCCGTAGATGCTCCGCCAGGGTTCGGGGTCGGCTCCCGGTTCGGCGACCTGGAACACGGCACACGCGGCGTAGAAGGCGTAGAACCCGGTGAAGATCAGCATCAGCCCCAGCATGGTCATCGGCAGGTTGTGCGGGGGGATCACCTGCGGCCGTCCCTGGTCGTCGTACTTGCCGATCCGGGGCCCGAGGTTCAACAGCACGCCCAGCGTGAAGGCGGCCGCCACGGTGTGCACGCAACCGCCGGCTCCCCAGTCGTGAAAACCGAATTCCGTGTACAGCCAGGCACCGTCGCTCCATCCCCACGCCGCCGCCAGGATCCAGACCACCGATCCCAGGATCATCGCCAGCAACAGGTAGGCCCCCAGCCGGATCCTCTCGATCACCGCTCCCGACATGATCGACCCGGTGGTGAAACTGAACAGCAGGAAGGCGAACCAGAAGACACCGGTGATGTTGTCGCCGAGATTCGGCCCCATCGTGTCGCTCCAGGGCAAAGCGGCCGCTGCGGCCGTCCCGGTATCCGGCACCACGCCGCCCTGGAAGGCGTAGTAAATCCACCAGCCGAACAGGAAGAAAGTTGGCGTGATCACCGCGCAGGTGAGCAGGTTCTTCATCATCGTCATCAACACGTTCTTCTGACGGGCCACGCCGGCCTCGTAGATCATGAACCCGGCGTGGATCAGCCACATCAACACGCCGGTCCAGAAATAGAACGTCTCGATCGTCTTTTCGGCAAAGAGCCGTGCGTCACCTTCCACGTCACCACTCCACGTCAATCTGGACCCGAAGCCCGGATGGCCCCGCAACGAGCCTACCATCGAGACGGGCTCCCTCACCAGCACCGCGGGACTTGCCATCTTGTTCGCCGGCGGGATGTCCGATACCATCAATAACGGCTGATCGATTGCACCCCCGGGAACCCGATCCGGATGATCCCCGTCCCCACTCACCCCAGGCTCTCGCGACGCACCGCCCTGCAGGCCGGTTCGGTCGGGCTGCTCGGGCTGGGAATGAACCACGTCGCCGAGTTGCGGAGCGAAGCCGCCGGCACAACGGTCGGAGAGACGGTTCGCAAGGGGCGAGCCAAGTCGGTCATCTTCGTATTTCTTTCCGGCGGGTTGACCCAGCACGAGAGCTTCGACCCCAAGCCGAAGGCTCCACAGGGGATCCGCGGCGATTTCAACCCGATCTCGACCTCGACGCCGGGGTTCCAGATCTGCGAACACCTGCCGATGCTCGCCGCACGGAGCCACAAGTGGGCCGCGCTCCGCTCGCTGACCTCACCCTACAACGGCCACTCCTCGGGCCACATGGCGTTCCTCTCGGGCCGCACTCCGTTGCCGCCGACGTTCAACGGCAGCAAGCCGATGCCCGAGGACTGGCCGTCGATCGCATCGATCGTCGGAGCCGTCACCGCACCGCGGAACAACAACCTGCCGCCAGCTGCGGTGCTGCCCGAACGGCTGATCCACCGCTCGACCCGTGTGATCCCCGGCCAGTTCGCCGGCCGGATGGGTCGTCGCCACGACCCGTGGTTCATCGAGGCCTCGCCGTTCAACGCCAAATCCTACGGTGCGTACCCCGGCTACGAATTCCATTTCACCCGCGGCCGCGAGCGGAACAAGAACCTGCTGTTCCAGGCCCCGAACCTGAGCCTGCCCGAAGGCATCACCCAGGGACGCTTGGGCAACCGCCGCCAGTTGCTGGATGTGCTCGAGTCGCAACGCCGCGACCTCGACGCGTTCGCCGCAACCGAGAACTTCAACCGGTCGCGTCAGGGAGCGATCAACCTGCTGACCGACAAGTCGGTCCAGGAGGCCTTCGACGTCACGCGTGCTCCCGAGAAGGTGCAGCAGCGGTACGGCAAGAACGCCTTCGGCTGGTCGTTGCTGATGGCTCGCCGACTGGTCGAGGCCGGAGTCAACCTGGTGCAGGTCAACCTGGGCAACAACGAGACCTGGGACACTCACGACAACGCGTTCCCGTTGCTCAAGGACTGCCTGCTGCCCCCGACCGACCAGGGTCTCTCGGCACTGATCGACGATCTCGAAGAGAGCGGGATGCTGGATGAGACACTGATCGTGATGCTCGGCGAAATGGGCCGCACGCCCAAGATCAACACCAAGCTGCCCGGCCGTGATCACTGGGGCGCGGTGCAGAGTGCCTTCTTCGCCGGCGGCGGCATCCAGGGCGGGAGGGCCGTCGGCACCTCCGACGACCTGGCCGCCTACCCGGCCTCCAACGCCCAGCGACCCGAAAACGTCGCCGCCACGATCTACCATTCGCTCGGATTGCCCGACACCACGGCGTGGGTCGACGAGTTGAACCGGCCGCACCACATCTACTACGGCGAGCCGATCTACGACCTGCTGTAGACGGATCGGATGATCGGCCGCAGCACCAGTCCGCCGGCCAGCACGCCCAGGCCCGTCAGCCACACCTCGCGGTCGACCCAGAAGGCCAGGAACCCGCAGGCGACCAGGCCCACAGCAGAGATCCAGGCCGGATAGAGTCGTTCGTCCTTCGAGAGTCTCAGGGCCGCGAGGTTGGTCAGCGAGTAGTAGACCAGCACGGTGAACGCACTGAATGACCAGGTCGTCTGCACGTCGCCCAGGATGGTCATCGCCGCGATCAACACGCCCACGGCCACCACCGCCAACGTCGGCGACTCGCCGCGGGCATCCAGTTTCGCCAGTTGTGACGGCAGGTCACCGCGGCGGCCCATCGCCAGGGCCACCCGCGAGAGGCCGAGCACCAGGTTCAACAGCACCCCCAGCATCGCCAGCACCGCTCCCACCGCGACCAGCCACGCCAAGCCGGTTCCCCCGAATCGCTCGGCCGCCTGTTCCAGCGGTGCGGGGGTCCCCGAACCGGTGATCGCAAACGCCTCGACCCCCGCGGCACTCACACCGACGACCGCCACCGAGATGTAGAGCACCATCGAGATGACCAGCGTGGCGATCATCGCCCTGGGGATCTTCCGCCGCGGGTCCTCGATCTCCTCACCCATCGTCGCAATCCGACCGTAGCCGGTGAAGGCGACGAACATCAAAGCGCACGCCTGGGCAAACGCCGCAGCCGATGTCGTGCCCTCGGCCGGTCGCCAGAACGGAACCAGCGACTCGCCCGCTTCGGAGACGGCCGTTCCGATCCCGAAGGCGACAAACAGGGCCAGCGTGAAAACCGTCGATGCCACCAGCACGGCGTTGACCCGGTTGGACCGCTTCAGTCCAAACAGCACCAGCAACGTGATCCCCAGCACCACGCCCAGTGCCGGCCACCGATCCTCGACCGCCTCGGTACCGACTCCCAACCGCCTGGCGTAGGCGATCACGCCGAGCGCCGCGGTGGCCGCCGAAGCACTCTTGGCACAAAGGAACATCCAGCCGGCAACAAACCCCACCCAGGGCACCAGCCACCTGTGGCCGTACTCGTAGGTACCGCCGCTTTGCGGGTGGTTGGCGGCCAACTGGGCACTGCTGAGTCCGTTGCAGGTGGCCACCACGGCCGCCACGGCGATCGCGGCGATCACCGCAGGGCCGATCACCCCCGCGGCGAGCCCAATGCTGACGAACACACCCGTCCCGACGATCGAACCCAGCCCGAGCACGATCGCACCACCGACGCCCACCTGGCGTTTCAACTGCGGCGCGTCGCCCGCAACAGAGTCTTCCCCGTTCACCTCGCCCCCCCCGTCCGCGAACACGGAATCAGCCGTCGGTGACAGCCGCGTCTGGAATGCAGCGAACGTGCAGTCGTCCGAACAGCGATTCCAGTTCGGATGTCATCACCGCACATTCGTTACTGAAATCGGCCACCGGATGCAATCGCTCACGCAGGCACCCAATCGCCGTCTCGATCCGCCACGGGTCACCTTCTTCGACCGAATGGCACAGCGTATCGTAGAACCGGACCAGCGACCTGCCGATCGGCCCGCCACGGGGATCGCTATCCAGGTGGTGGTCGAGACACGTCAGGCGAATGCCGATGTCGGCGATCAGGAAGGCCGTCGCCAGCGATCTCGACGATCCGGGATTCGTCTCGCCCGCGTCCCCCGGCCCGCTGGTCAATTCGTCGCGACAACCTGTCGAGAGTCCATCGTCATCGAAAATCCATCCGTCTTCATCACTCTCCGGATCGAACGCTTCCCACTCCGGTTCCAACAGTCCTCTCCACGACCGTCGCTGTTCATCAACCCAGGTATCTGGTCTCGAGTCCATCCTGTGGCTCTCCGTGCCGAACCGACGTCCGTCCCGCCAGGGGATCTCGTTCGGCAATTGGGATTTCATCAAGCGGTCTGCGGACGGCCGACCGTGGCCCGACTCTCCTCTTTTCCCTCCCGAAACCGACGGCCACCGTGTCTGCGACCATTGAACCCGCCGCCGGGGGGCCGGTGTCAATGTGAGTCCCGGGAGTTCTTACCGAATCTCGGAGACTATTTCGCCTTCAACACGCCGTCGATCATCCGGTACGCCTCCTGCCGCATCGCGTCCGGGAAGCTGTGCTGACTGTCGGGGTGACGGACCACCATCCGGCCTTCACCACCGAGCAACCTGTAGATCGGCCGGGCGGCCTTCACACAGCGATCGACGCTCTTGTGGCGAAAGTTGCCGTCTCGCAACGGCGCGTTGACGAAGAACGGCCGCGGAGCCAGCGCGGCGACCAGTTCCTGGAAGTCGTAGGGGATTTCGGTCAGCCGTCCGCGGTAGTTCGACAGTCGTGGCATGTAACGGATCTGACACCAACCGGCCCCGAATTTCCAGACTCGCTCGGCACCGTCGTAATAGTCCTGGTACGAATCGAAGCCGCAACTGCTGGCGACCACGGTGATCCGCTTGTCGAAGACCGCCGTGTAAATGGCGTTGTGACCTCCCAGGGAATGACCGATGGCACCGAACCCGCGGGAGCTGTCGACGAATTCGAACGAAGCGAGCAGGTCGAGACCACGGGAGTTGTCCCAGATGGCCTTCATCGTGCCACTGACATAGTCCTGGCCGCCGAGGTTGGGCCAGTAGTTGGCCAGGTGGGGGTAGGCCGGCGACAGCGTGACATATCCTCGCTCGGCCAGTTCCTTGCCGTAGGCCCGCCCCTTGCGGCCCCCCAGCCCCATCACCACCTTGTGTCCCACCCGGTTGTCGGTCGGGTGCAGGCACAGCACCGCCGCCGCCTTTCGCTTGCCGGCCAGCACGTCCTTGGGAATGCACAGGTAGGCCGGGGTCTGCATGTCCTTGTCGACCGTGTAACCGATCAACCGTCGATGGTAGCTCCCCGCGTCGACATCCTCGATCACCTTCACCCCGATCGGACCACGTCGATCATCGCCGGGAAACCGCCCCATCACCGACTGCATCGCCGCCACGATCTCGGCCCGCCGCTTCGCCCAGTCGGCAGCGGTCTTCACCGTTTGCACCGCCCCGCCTGCCCCGTGGAACTGCAACAGGTTGTCCGGATCCAACCGCTTCCCGTCGGCCGCGACCACTGCGGATACGCACCCGATCCACATCACGCCGGACACCATCACCCGGTTCATTCGACCCGTCATCGCTTCTGCCTCACGGAGATTCAATCTGGTTCCTGATCAAGAGAAAACCAGCAACCGCCGCAGTTTGCAAACAACCGGCTGCCAACAACTCGTTGTGACCATCTTCGAACGTGGAATAGAATCAGGGTCGCGTCGGTTCGTCCCCATTTGCCGGTCCCGCTCGATGACACGTCACATCCGCTGCCTGTGCCTGGCCGCCTCGTTGCTGGCCACGTCGATGATCGGTTGTGGCGACCGGGCGACGACCGAAACCGCGGTCGACGTGCCCGGAAAACTCTACAAGAGCGAGTCGGGTCAGATCGAGGGCGTCACGCTGAAGGAGCAGTCGGTCTCGCGGAATGATCTGCAGGCGATCGTCCAGGGCGGTTCGAAGTTGAAGTCGTTGAGCCTGATTCGATGCCGCATTCCGGCCGGATCGCTCGAACTGCTGACCTCGCTCGAACATCTCGATTACCTCGATCTCCGTGGATCCTCGATCACCGACGCCGATCTCGAACCGGTCGGACGGCTCAAGACTCTCACCGCGCTGGACCTCTACGACACCCGTATCACCAACGCCGGGGTCGAACACCTCGAGGGACTCACCAACCTCAAGTCCCTGGGCCTCTACAAGACCGACATCTCCGGAGACGTGCTCAAGCACGTCCGCAAGATGAAGCAACTGGACCTGATCACCGTCACCGAGACCCGGATCGATGACGACGGCCTGCGTCACCTCGAAATCCTGCCGCAGATCCGTTACCTCGACGTCGCCCAGACCTCGATCACCGGCCGTGGCCTCGAGTACGTCACCGGCATGTCGGGCCTGATCGATCTCAACCTGACCTACTGCCGCAACTTCAACGACGACGGCCTGGCCCACGTCTCGGCCTTCCCCAAGCTCGAGGAACTGGTCCTGTTTCGCACGGCGATCACCGACAAGGGACTGGCCCACATCGCCGGTCTCCGCAACCTGACCTGGCTCGTGCTCCGCAGCACCCGTGCCGGAGACGCCGGCCTGGTCCACCTGGTGAACATGCAGAAGCTCGAGGTGCTGTTGGCCGAGCTGACCCGGATCACCGACGACGGGCTCGAGCACATCGGGAAGCTCAGGTCTCTGAAGAACCTCGGGCTCAATCACAACGCGATCACCGACGCCGCTCTGCCCCGGCTGGCCTCTCTCGAAAACCTCGAGGAACTCTGGCTCGAGAACACACGGATCACCGACGGTGGGCTTGCCGATCTCGAAAAACTCAAGACGCTCAAGCGGCTGGCGATCGATCGGACCGCCATCACCGACCAGGGCCTGGCGCGTCTCCGAAAGGCGTTGCCCGACTGCGAGATCACCCGAGATCGCGGGCTGTTGACCGAGGCTCACGTCAAAGCGGACGGCAAACTGTTCCCCGCCCTGGCGGCCATCCAGGCCAAGACCGAGCCACCAGGCGGACGACGTCTCTCGGGACTGGACTTCAGCAACCTCGCCATCACCGACCAGTGCCTCGCCCTGGTGGCAACCGACCAGAAGGCGTTCGCCGGCCTGAAGTCGCTGAACCTCTTCCGCACGTTCGTCACCGACAGAGGTCTCGCGACCGTCACCGGTTTCTCGAACCTCAGGCAGCTCGACCTGACCAACACGCAGGTCACCGAGCGTGGTGTCGCAAAGCTGGCCAGCCTGACCGAGCTTCGGGAGCTGTCGTTGTGGGACACGCCGGTCAACGACCTGGCCCTGCCGCCGCTGGCCTCGCTCCCACACCTGGAAACACTCAACCTGCAGATCACGCCGATCACCGACCGGGGAGCCCGCACCCTGGCCACGTTTCCCGCTCTCAAGCGGCTGAGCCTCGGGGCCACCCTGGTCAGCGACGAAGGCGTCAAGGCCCTGGCCTCTCTCGAGAACCTCGAACTGCTCGACCTCCGACGCACATCGGTCACCGACGACGGCCTCGAATTCCTCGCCCGGCTCAAGACGCTCAAGGTGCTGCGACTGGCCGACACGCGGACCACTGCAGTCGGTCGACTGAAGCTCGGAAATCAGCTGCCCGGCTGCCGGATCATGGACTCTCGGACGGCCTCGTCTCCTGGGATGCCTCCTCGTCGGGGGACAGCTCCGGCGCGGCGTTGATCACCGCCCAGAAAGTGCGGTCCTGCTCGGCTTCGGCCACCAACTTCAGGCCCGGGACCATGCTGAACAGCAGCGAGAAGACCACCGAGCTGACAAATCCGACGATGAAGACCCACATCGAGAACCAGTCCGAGAACGTCTCGGCGAAGGTGAACCACAGCGTCACCACCGCCCCGGCGAACGTCCCCAGCAGGACACCCGTCGCCGTCGCCCTGCGGACGAACAGCCCCAGCACGAACACTGCCAGCAACGGTGCCGCAAACGCCCCGACGGTCTTCTTGGCCACCGCGAACACGTCACCCAACTGGCCCACGTAACAGGCCAGCACGATCGCGATCGTGCCGATTACGACCACCATCGCCCGGGCCACCAGCATTTCCCCCGCCTCGGTCTTCGGCCGCCAGCCGGGCACCAGCCGGTCACGGAAGTCGACGATCAGTGCCGTGGTGATCGAGTGGATTCCCGAGTCGACGCTCGACATCGTCGCGGCCATCAACGCCGCCACCAGCAGACCCACCACGCCGGCGGGGAATTTCAGTCGGACAAACCGTGGCAACGCCTGGTCGTTGAGCCCGAGTTCCACCACGTCGGCGTGGAGTTCCCGGGGGTGAGTCTTGTAGTACTCGGCAATCGTCTCGTTGCTGCTGCCCGCCCCGGCCTCGGCCAGTCGGCGGCGGACCACTTCCACCTTGGTGTTCGCGGCATTCGAGAACTCGTCGATGGCGACGTCCGAGAGCATGTCGGGGTTGTGGTGAAAATAGCTGAACAGCCCCATCCCGATTACCAACAGCCCCGGCATCACGATCAACGAGGCCACCTGCGCGATGACGAAGCCGGTCTGAGACGTGCGGGTGTCACGGGCGGAAATGTATCGCTGGACGGCCACCTGGTCGGCACCATAGGCCGAGAGTCCCTCGAGAAAACTGCCGATCAGGATCGCGAAGGTGCCGAAACGGATGGTCGGGTCCAGCCGAAAATCGAACACCATCCGCTCGCGGCCGCTGAAGTAGGTGTCGACGATCTGCGATGCGCCCCCCTCGGTCCCGGAGACCAACAGCCCGGCAGCGAACAGGATGGTGCCCACAAAGACGAAGAACTGGATCACGTCGGTCCACATCACCGCCCGCAGGCCACCGAACATCGTGTAGATGATCGCCACCACGCCCAGGCCGACGATGACCAGGTACTGGTTCAGGCCCGAGATACCCGAGATGGCAACCGAGGCGGCAAACGTTGCCGCTGCCATCCAGGCGATCCGCAGCACCACGAACAGGCTGCTGGCCAGGCAGCGGACCGAGACGTGGAATCTCTGTTCGAGGTACTCGTAGGCGGTGACGCAGTTGAGCTTCGAGTAGACCGGGATGAAGACCCAGATCACCAGCGGTGTGGTCGACAGGAAGGCCACGCTGGCCAGCATGATCCTCAGGCTGTCGCCGTAGGCTATCGACGGATACATCACGAAGCTGTTGGCCGAAAACAGCGTGGCCATCACGCTCAGGCCGACCGTCATCCGGCCCATCGAACGGCCCGCAATCAGGAAGTCGTCCCGGCTCGACCGGCGGCTCAAGGCCAGGCCCAGGCCCAGCGACAGCACCAGGTAACCGCCGACGATGACCAGGTCGAGCGTCCGCAGGGAGCCGCTGAGAGCGTCCAGGGCGTCAGACCACATTGGGAGTTCCACAATCGATCAGCATCTGCCGGGCCTTGTCGCGGAACTGTTCCCGCACGTCCCGGGTCGGCGGTCGGCAGCGGCTCGAGGGCAGCCCGACCAGTTCCATGCACAGCTTGTCCAGGTACCCGTCGCCGCTGGTGTAGGTCTCCATTTCGGCCCACAGCCGGTAGTAGGGCTCGACCACATCCATCAGGCCACGCTGCACCCGCTCGTATTCGCCGGCTTCCAGCAGGCCGAACAACTGCACGCCCCACTCGGGCCAGTGATTGCAGATGTGCAGTTCGATCGACCGGGCTCCCAGCATGTGACTGGTGACGAACCGCAGCTGGTTGTCGATCACCGCCAGCTTCTGGCCGAATGTGTCGATGACCCGCTCGAACCCGAAACAGTTGTCCCCCGGACTGCTCCACTTCAACCCGACCATGTTGGGCAGTTTGACCAGGCGTTCGACCATCCCCTCCGAGACACCCATGCTGGTCCAGTGAGTGTTGTAGACGATCAGCCCCACTTCCGGAGCCGCATCGGACGCGGCCTGGATGTACTCGAAGAAGTCGTCCTCGGTGTGCGAAAAATAGAACGGCGGCGACACCTGGATGAAGTCGGCCCCCAGGTCCTGTGCGGCGGTGGCCAGTTCGACCGCCTCGACCGTGCTGGTCGTCTGGGCCCCGACGGTCACCGGGATCCGTCCCGCCGCCGCCTCGACCACCGTCCGGGCCACTTCGATCCGTTCGGCGATCGACATCGTCGAAAAATCGCCGGCTCCTCCACCCGAGAGAATCAGGCCGGTGCCTTCCTGCAGTCCCCCGGCGATCAGGAACTCGACATGCTGCGCGATCCCCGCAAAGTTGACCTCCAGGCTGTCGTCATCAAACAGCGTCGGGATCGTGACGTAGCAGCCCTGCAGCCGTGATCTGAGTTGTTGCTGATCCATGAAACATCCGTTTCAACTGAGGAAGATCCCGTCGTGAATTCTCCCGGTTCCGCCGGGAAACGGCATGATACCAACTCCTCTTCCGGCCTGCGTCCGGCGTCGCCACCCGGACTCGACAAACAGCCGTGTCCATCTGCAGGCAGCCACGTGATAGAATCACTGGTCGAATACCGATACTATCTATACAGTCTGCGGCGCAATGCCTCCGGAGCACGATGTTCCGGTCGATTCAATCTTCTGCCAGGAATCAGAACCTCATGTTCAGCATTCTCGGACGATCCCGTGGCCAGGCGACCGGTTTCTGCGACGGCCTGTCGCGTCGAGACTTTCTCACCGTCGGCGGCATGGCCTGTGGTGGCCTGTCGCTGGCACAGATGCTGGCCGCCGACAAGCAGTCCGGCACCGGGTCGAACCACCGGGCGATCATCAACGTCTACATGCCCGGCGGTCCATCGCACATCGACCTCTGGGACCTGAAGCCCAACGCTCCGAAGGAAATCCGGGGCGATTTCAATCCGATCGAGACGAATGTCCCGGGCATCGAGATCTGCGAGTTGTTCCCGCGGATGGCGAAGATGATGGACAAGTTCATCCCGATCCGTTCGATCAGCGACGCCGATGGCCGACACGACGCCTTCCAGTGCATGACCGGCTGGAAGAAGGGCGACCAGATGCCTCGCGAGGGACGTCCGAACTTCGGCGCCTGGATCGCACACGGCCAGGGCCGCGTCAACAACTCGGTCCCGCCCAACGTCTCGCTGTGCTACCCGACGGGTCACCGCGAGTGGGGCGAGACCCAGTTCGGCGGGTTCCTGGGCGCCGCCAACGCGCCCTTCGGACTGGTCGAGAAGGACCCGAACAAGAAGTCGAGCAACATGGTGCTCAAGGGCATCTCGCTCGACCGGCTCGGCAATCGCGAACAACTCCGCGTCGCCTTCGACCGGTTCCGTCGCGACTCGGACGCGAAGGGCCTGGTCGAGAGCATGGACGTGTACCACCAGCAGGCCCTGGGCATCCTGACCACCACCGCCCTCTCCAACGCCCTGGACCTGTCCGAGGAAGACCCGAAGGTGCTGGCCCGCTACGGCGTCAACAACCCGGCCTACCAGCGGGACGGGGCACCGAAGATGGTCCGCAACTTCTGTATCGCCCGCCGGCTGGTCGAAGCCGGAGCCCGGGTGGTGTCGATGAACTACAGCCGCTGGGACTGGCACGGCAGCGACGGGTTGAACTTCCCCCGCAGCCGCCAGGAGTTCCCGTTGCTGGACCAGGGCCTTTCGGCACTGGTCACCGACCTGCACGAGCGGGGTCTCGACCGGGACGTCTCGGTCGTGGTCTGGGGCGAGTTCGGCCGGACGCCGAAGATCAACAAGCACAACAGCCGCGACCACTGGCCCCGCGCGTCGTGTGCCATGCTGGCCGGCGGGCACATGCCCGGCGGACAGGTCATCGGATCGACCAACAGCAAGGCCGAGCACCCCGTCGACCGCCCGGTGAAGTTCCAGGAAGTCTTCGCCACGCTCTACAAGAACGTCGGCATCGACTCCACCAGCACGCGGTTCTTCGACACCTCGGGCACACCGCAGTACATGGTCGCCCAGGGTATCGAGCCGATGCCCGAGCTCGCCTAGTCGTCACCGGGACAGCATGACCAGCTTTGGCGTCCAGGCCGAACAGGTCGACCTGCCCCGCGGGGCGTTCCACAAGCCACCGCGGACGTACGTGACCTGGGACGGCCGTCCGGTTCTCGGACTCAGCCAGAACGACCACCGGGCCTACCTGTTCCCGGTCTGCACCCCCGCGGGAGTGCCGGTCACCAGCGAATCGCCCACCGACCACCCGCACCACAACTCGGTCTGGGTCGGCGCCGATCACGTCACCGCGCTTCTGCCGTTTGCCGAAGACCGCTTCGAAGAGGCCACCTACAGCTTCTACATCAACCAGACCTTCCAGGGCCGTGCCGCCGGTCGCATCGTTGCCGGGTCGCTCGAACACCGGTCCCCGGCCGACGATCACCTCGAACTGGTCCAGTCCATCGACTGGATCGGCCCGGTCGAGTGGGGTGCTCCCGACGGCCGGACGATCGCCCACGAAACACGCACCACCGTCATCCGGCACCTGGTCGGCGAATCCGACGACCAGTCAGCCTTTCTCATCGACGTCAACTGCGAGTTGACGCCAGCCGAGTGGTCCCTGCGAATCGGACCCACCCGCCACGCCTGGTTCGGCATCCGCCTGGTCGAACCGCTGCGGCCATCGCTGGGAGGCCAACTGGCCGGCCCCTCCGGATCGCTGAGCCTTGCCGACATCGTGGGACAACCCGGGCCCTGGGTGCAGGCATCGGCCGAGGTGGTGGCCGGCCACACCGCAGGCGTCGTGGTCGTCCGCGACCCCGAAACCGCCGAGATGCCCTGGAGTCTCCACGAGTGGGGGACCATCGACGTCAACCCGCTTGGCACGGTGGCCCGTGACCTCCCCCCCGGCGATACTCTCTTCTGCCGCCTGCGACTGGTTGTCCACGACGGCTGCTACACTCCCGAACAGATTGACCAACTGGCGAGACTCTGACGATGACCCGCACCCTGCCCGCTTTGCTGATGTCGCTGCTGCTGTTCCCGGCCGTCTCGACTGCCGAACTTCCCAAGCCGACAGCCGTCCTGGACCTGTGGCCCGACGGACCTCCCGACACCAACGGGCTCACCGGACCGGAAAAAGGCACCCGCTGTGTCGGCAACATCAGCAAACCAACGCTGCTGGTCTACCTGCCCGGTGGCGACCGCAAGCCGACGGCGGCGGTCGTGATCACCCCCGGTGGTGGTTACGGCGTGGTGTGTGTCGAGCCCGAGGGCTACCCGATCGCCGAACTGCTCATCCAGCGAGGCATCGCGGCCATCATCTGCAAGTACCGTCTACCAAACGGGCACCACCTGGTCCCGGCCAACGACGCCCGGCGGGCCATCCGCACCGTGCGGCATAACGCCGCCAAGTGGAACATCGATCCCAAGCGAATCGGCGTCTGGGGCTTCTCGGCCGGCGGACACCTGGCCAGCACCGTCTCGACCGTCTTCGATTCGGGCAAGCCCGATGCCGAAGACACCGTCGAGCGGCAGCCCAGCCGGCCGAACTTCTCGATCCTGTTCTATCCGGTGATCACGATGAAGGACGGAGCCGTCCACAGGGGTTCGCGACGAAACCTGATGGGAGCCGCTCCCAAGGCCTCGCTGCTGGAACGGTACTCCAACGAGTCCCGGGTCACCAAGCAGACACCCCCGACGTTCCTGCTGCACTGCACCGACGACCGCGCCGTGCCGGTCGAGAACAGCCTCGGTTACTACCGGCAACTGGTGGCCAAGGGCGTGCCAGCCACGTTGCTGATCTTCGAGTCGGGCAGCCACGGCCCCACCGCGTTCAACAGGAATCCCTCGTGGCTGGCAGCCTTCGACCGGTGGCTGGCGGCCCGCGGAGCGAAGTGAATCGCTTGACGGTCTAGCCGATCAATTCCGGGACCACCTCGCCGCCGACGTTGGTCAGCCGAAGATCGAACCCGCCGAACCTCCGCGAAAGCCGCAGGTGGTCGAGACCGAACAGCCGCAGCAGCGTGGCGTGGAAGTCGTTGACATGCACCGGGCGTTCGGCCGGGGCCCAGCCCAGGTCGTCGGTCCGACCCACCACCTGGCCACCCCGCACCCCGCCACCGGCCATCCACAGGCTGTAGGCATACGGGTGATGATCGCGCCCCGGTTGCTGCCCCTTCCCCTCGTGGGTATCGGCCAACGGAGTCCGGCCGAATTCGCCGCTGAAGACGACCAGCGTCGAGTCGAGCAGACCCCGCTGTTTCAGGTCCTTCAGCAGGGCACCGACCGGCTGATCGACCACGCTGGTGTTGTATTCGAGGTCTTTGTCGAGCGCATCGTGATGGTCCCACGAGGCGTGGTAGAGGCTGATGAACCGCACGCCTCGCTCGACCATTCGACGAGCCAGCAGGCAGTTGCGTGCGAACGTCGCGTGTGCGTTTCCCGTGTAACCGCGGTGCCGGTTGTTGGCCGGCTCGGACCGATCCACGCCGTAGGACTCGAGCGTCCGCCGGGTCTCGCCGGACAGGTCCATCAACTCGGGGGCGGCCGACTGCATGCGGAACGCCAGTTCGTAAGCGGAGATTCGGCTGGCGATTTCCGGGTCACCGGTCAGAGCGAGCCGCTGCTGGTTGAGCCGGCGGATGGCGTCGAGGCTACGTGACTGGTCGGCCCGGTTGATCCCACCGGGATTCCCCAGGTTCAGCACCGGATCACCCTGGCTGCGGAAGACCACGCCTCGATACGACGAGGGCAGGAACCCGTTGGACCAGTTCGAAGTGCCGCCACTGGCCCCGGCACCGGCCGAAAGCACGACGTAGCCGGGCAGGTTCTCGCTGGCACTGCCCAGCCCGTAGGTCACCCACGACCCGACGCTCGGGCGGCCCAGTCGCCCCACTCCGGTGTGCATCATCAACTGGGCCGGATGGTGGTTGAATTCCTCGGTGTGCATCGACCGCACGACCGCGATGTCATCAGCGCTGCGGGCGATCCAGGGCAGGCGATCCGAAAACTCGGTGCCGCAGTCTCCGGCCGGCGTGAACACCCGGGGACTGCCTTTCAACCGTGCCGTTTTGGCATTGGTGAACGCCAGTCGTACTCCCTCGGTCAACTCGCGGGGCAGCGGCTCACCGTGGTGCCTGACCAATTCGGGTTTTGGGTCCAGCAGGTCGATCTGGCTGGGGGCTCCGGCCAGGAAAACGAAAATGCACTGCCTGGCTGTGGCGGGAAAGTGCCCGCCACGCATGGCCAACGGGTTGGGCTGACCCGGAACCGGATCGGCAGCCATCAGTCCATCCCGGCCGAGCAACGACGAAAACGCCAATGCGCCCAGCCCGCTGGCCGAAGTCAGCAGGAAGTCGCGTCGCAGTGCGTCGCCACCGGTCCGGTTCTGCATGGCAGGCTCACTCACGGGTGATGAACTCATCGAGATTCAGGATGACACGGGCCACGCCGACCGAAGCAGCCGCCTCGACCAACGACGCCGTATGGGGCAACTTGCCCGGACCGACAACCTGGCGGGCCGACACCTCGTCGGTCCAGTACCGCTTGAGGTTGTACCGATACAGGTCACCCAGGACCTGCTGTTCGATCCGGCTTGCTTCCCGGCCCAGGCCGAATCGCACCGCCCGATCGACCACCAGCCGTGCCCGTTGATCAATGTCGGCGATCATCGGCAGGGGATCCACCAGGCGTCGACCCAACAGTTGCGCACACTCGACAAACACCGGATCGTTCCACAACGCCAGTGCCTGCAGCGGCGTGTTGGACCGCTCGCGACGAGTGCAGGCGGCATTGGAATCCGGAGCGTCGAATGTCACCAGCATCGGGTACGGCACCGTCCGCTGAAAGAACGTGTAAAGCCCACGGCGGTAGCGATCGCCCCCGGTACTCACCTCCCACGAGAGACTGTTCTGGAACCCGAGCTTGACCAGATCGGTGGGCTGTGGGGGCCGAACGCTGGGGCCGCCGATGCGGGGATCCAGCAACCCGCTGACCGACAATGCCAGGTCACGGACGATTTCGCCTTCGACCCTCAGGCGGTTCTGCCGGGCCAACCACGAATTGTACGGGTCCCGCTCCTGGAGTTCCGGGCGGACAGACGACGACTGTCGATAGGTCGCCGAGGTGACGATCAACTCGTGCAGCCACTTCAGTCGCCAAGCCCCGTCGTTGGGATCGGCAAAGCGGAAGGCCAACCAATCGAGCAACTGGGGATGGGATGGAGGTTGGCCCTGGCTGCCGAAGTCGTCATCGGTCGGAACGATCCCGCGGCCGAAGTACTGCTGCCAGACACGGTTGACGATCACCCGGGCGGTCAGCGGGTTGTCGCGGGCGACCAGCCAACGGGCCAGATCGAGCCGATCGGGGACCTTGCCCCTGGAGGCCAGCGGTGGAAGATCGGCGGGAGTCGCCCTCCGGACGACATGGCCCTTGTCGAGGAAATCGCCGCGGTGGTGGATTCGAGTCTCCCGGGCTGGTCGACGCTCCGCGACCGCCCGCGCCTTCGGCAACTCGCCTTCCGACGGCTTCGTCTTGCCGTTGCGGTCAACGGCCGCGACCCGCTTGTCGAGTTCCGGCTCCCGGTAACCGAAGAACCGGATCAGCTTCAGCACCTGTTCGCCCGTCCGCTTCGCGGGCGGAGCCCGGAGCGTGGTGAGCAGGTCGACATCGGGAACTTTCTGCAGCAGCGGAACCGGGGCACTCGAGACCGACAGCTGAAACCGTCCGATGTTGTGATCGTCGTGCACCCGGTGATCCAGCTCGATCCTCAGTCTCACCGGACCGTCATTCGCCACGATCGGTCGTCGCAGCGAGAAGACGGCGACGTGATCCTTGCCCACCTTGGGATGAACAGCCCAGCCGTCTGTCCCATCATCGCCGAGCACCGAGGTGACCTGGCGGCTGTTCTGAGAGAAGTCGGCGCGGGCTGAGGCCAGTCGGTGCCGCTTGGCAACCGTGTTTTTCTTCTGCGACTCGACAAAGATCCTCAGGCTGGACAACACGAAGTTTCCGTTGGAGGCTCGCCCTGGCCCCCGGCTCGGCAAGCGTTCATCGGCCAGGACCTGCAACCTGATGGCCCGGATCGTCTTCGTGTCGGCACTGGCCCAGATGGTGTAGGTTTCGGGCTGGCTGTTGGGGCCGGTGGCCAGCACCGAGAAATCGTCCTCGACGGTCAGCTTGCTTCCCGCCGACCCCACGACTTCCCGGGGCCGCAGGACTTCCCAACCGGCCTGGGGCCGCAGGACATTCTTCTGCCACCGCGTGAAGGTCTCACTGCGGAATGCGGCCACGGCTTCGAGCAGCTTCGCGCGGCGAGCCCGGTAAGCTTCCAGTTGCTCACGATAAACCGCGGACTCCTGTTCGCTCTGAACCGTGATCAGCGGTTCGTCGAGGCTGTTGAAGAAGGCGTAGACGCCAAAATATTCATCCTGGCTGAACGAATCGAACTTGTGGTCATGGCACTGACAACACCCCAGCGTGATCCCCAGCCAGACCTTGCCCAGCGTGTTGGTGCGGTCGACGGTTCTCTTGACCCGATCCTCCTCGCGATCCACGCCGCCCTCGGTGTTCACCAGCGTGTTGCGATGGAACCCGGTGGCGATCCTCTGATCGGTGGTCGCATCCGGCAGCAGGTCCCCGGCCAGTTGCTCGACGGTGAACCGGTCGAACGGCAGGTCGCGGTTGAGGGCCTCGATGACCCACTGGCGGTACCGCCAGGCGTGGGGCCGGATCCGGTCGGATTCGTAGCCGTTGCTGTCGCCGTAACGGGCCATGTCGAGCCAGAAGCGGCCCCAGCGCTCCCCGTAATGCGGCGAGGCGAGCAGTCGACGGACGATCGCACGGTAAGCGTCACGGGTCGGGTCGGCCAGGAACGACTTCACCAGATCCGGCTTCGGCGGCAGGCCTGTCAGGTCCAGGTGAATCCGCCTGAGCAACGTGGCCGGATCGGCCGACGGTGAGGGGCGGACCTCTTCGGCCGCCAGTCGCCTGAGAACGAAGCGGTCGATGCCGTTGAGAGCCTGTGCGGGCCGATCCACGTCGGGCAGATCGGGCCTGGTGATCGGCCGGTACGCCCAGTGCTGTTGACCGGGCCTGGGTGGTTCGGCCGCCTGGACGCAGCAGCCCGCCATGACCAGGACCATCCAGGTCCCGAGCAAACGCCGTCTCGGCAGTCTCAATGCTCCGACCATTCCCCGCCTCAGGATTGTTCGAACAACTCTCGCATCGGCTGCCCGTCGGCCAGCCGCCATGGCCGACCGCCCCGATCATGGACTTCTCGCTTGGGATCGATCCCGAATCGCCAGTAGATCGTTGCGGCCAGGTCCGCCGGCGTCACCGGAAGGTCGGCCGGGTAGGCCCCCGAGGCATCGCTGGCCCCGTAGTAACTTCCGCCGCGGACACCGCCGCCGGCCAGCAGGACCGAATAGCAGTCGGGCCAGTGATCGCGACCGGCATTGGAGTTGATCTTGGGCGTCCGTCCGAATTCTCCCAGCGCCACGACCAGCGTCGTCTCGAGCAGTCCCCGATCGTCGAGGTCCTCGATCAGGGCCGACAGGGCCTGGTCGGCCTGGGGCAGGAGGTACTTCTTGTGCTGGTTGAAGTTGTCGTTGTGCGAATCCCAGTTCTGGCCCTGCTGCAGGAAGTCGTAGATGTTGACGAACGGCACGCCCGCTTCGACCAGTCGCCGGGCCAGCAACAGGTTCTGCCCCCGCATGTTGCGGCCGTACCCCTTCTCGGCCCCGTTGCCGCCCCCCCCGGGGATCTCCTTCATCATTCCGTATCGCTCGCGCAACGCCTTCGGCTCGCTGTCGATGTCCAACGCGCGGGACACCATCGGCGATCCGATCAACTCGTAGGCCCTCTCGTAGAACGACCGCAGTTCGGTCATCGCCGAAGTGACGGCAGCCACCGGGAGCCCCGAGTCGATCTGATCGAGCAGGCTGCGACGTCCGGCCAGCCTGCCCGACGGCAGCGTCTCGGGCGATTTCAACGCATCGTTGCGATAGGTCAGCGTCTTGGGGTCACCGGTGATCTGGAACGGGTCGAAGGCCTTGCCCAGGAACCCCCCACCCTGGCACGGTGTGGGCACGACGTTGTGAAAGACCCACGGCAACGCGGCGTGGGGAATGTCGATGTCCCGGTGCTGGTTGAAGTAGTTGATCACCGCGCCGTAGCAGGGGAAGAACTGATCCATCACCGCGAATTCCTCGCGGTCTCCCATCGGCCCCTGCCGCCCGGTCAGCGACTCGGTCGAGGCCGAATCGTGCAGTCGGTTGGTGTGGTGCATGCTGCGGACCACCGCACAGTGATCCATCACCCTGGCCATGTGCGGCAGGTGTTCGCAGACGGGCATGCCGGGCACGTTCGAGGCCACCGGCCGGAATTCTCCCCGGATCGCCGTCGGCCCCTGGGGCTTCATGTCGTAGGTCTCGAGATGACTCGGCCCACCGTAATAGAAGACGATGATGCACGATCGGATCGCCGGCCGTCCGGCTGCGGCGATCTCGCGAGCCTGCAGCAGCCCGCCGAGCGAGAGTCCCAATCCACCGCCGGCCAGCGATGTCATCGCCTGGCGTCGGCTGACTCGCGGATTCGATGGGCTGATGATCACAGCGAAAATTCCGGGGTCGTGGCCGAAAGCGGCAACTCGGCCCGACAGTATAACACGGCACCGAGGAGACCGGATCCCCCGGGTCGCTAGCTCAACAGTTCCGGCCTCAGGCTGCCGGTGCCTGCGATCGGGTGCGGCTGCCCGTTGCGATCGGGCATCGTCATCTGCGAATCGTAACCCAGCAGGTGATACAGCGTGGCCTGCATGTCCTTGGGAGAAATCGGTGTCTCGCGAACGTCGCCCCCGTCCGAGGTGGTCCGACCGACAACGCGGCCGGCCGCCGTGCCACCACCGGCAACGACCGCCGTGTAGGCCCGCGACCAGTGGTCCCGGCCACCCCCGGGCTTCGAGTTGATCTTGGGCGTCCGCCCGTGCTCGCTCATCCACATCACCAGCGTCTCGTCGAGCAGCCCCCGGGACGACATGTCCTCGATCAGCGCCGAGTACGCCAGGTCGAAACCGGGCAGCAGCAGTTCTTTCAGGCGGGGGTAGTGGTACTGGTGAGTGTCCCAGGCCCCG
The DNA here is from genome assembly GCA_963582065.1 of Planctomycetota bacterium. GTDB lineage: Bacteria > Planctomycetota > Planctomycetia > Planctomycetales > Planctomycetaceae > UBA8437. Next base: position 45,432 of record CAUZRQ010000008.1, read on the forward strand.
TTGGCAAACTGGCCGAAACAATCCCACAGCACCGTCACGAATCTCGCTCCCGATTCGATCAACCGCCGTGCGGCCAGGCAGGTCTGGCCGAACAGCGTCATACCGTAGCGCTCTCGCAGGGCCCGTGGTTCACGGTCAATGTCCAGGGCATCGAGGACCCGGCTGGATGTCAGCAACGACATCGCCACCTCACGCTGCCGGTCCATCGCCTGGACCTCCAGGCTGGCGTCCAGGTCGCGGCGTCCGCGTTCAAACTGTTCGAGCAGCGATTGTCTCAGGCCCAGCCGTTCGATCGACAGGTCCTTGGACAGCCGTGCCGCCGGCGACATGCGGAACCGCCCTTCAGGCGTCGTGCCACCGAACGGGTTCTTGAATCTCTTGGTCTGTGGCACCGTGTTCTTGGGGGCAACGTGCAGCCCCGGACCGTCGAAGTCGGTCCAGACCGGGTCATAGCGGTTGTTGAGAAAACCCGAGAACACCCCGGCGTTGACTGCCGGATTGTCAGTCTGCGAGTTCATCAGCCACGGCAGGCCGAGATTGCCCGGCATGCCACTCGGCGGATGGAGCCCCTGCTGTGCGTCGAGGTATTCGACAACCGAGCCGACATAGGGCCAGTGCTTCAGGTCCCGGGCCTTGGTCTCCAGGGCCGGCGTGTAGGTCGGGATGCCGGTCACAGCGTACGCCACACCGTGGAGCGGGTACTGGTGCGTCAGCGAACGGGCGACGGTCACCTTGTCCATCACACCGGCGACCCGCGGCAGCAACTCACAGACCCTCAGCCCCGGCAGCTTCGATTCGATCGACCCCAGTTCGCCCCGGATCTCGACCGGCGCGTCGGGCTTCGGGTCGAACGTCTCATGGGTGGAGGGCGACCCGTAGGGGAACAGCAGGATGCACGACTTGGCCGAGCCCAACCCGGGGGATTGTGATGCGGCGGACTCGGCCGCCATCACGTCGCCCAGCCCGATGCCCAGCGGTCCCAGCGCACCCACATGGAGCAGGTCGCGACGCGTCAGGCCGTCGCAGAGCGTGCGGGGGTTTCCCTGGATCCTCAGCATCGCGAGTCGGTCATCCCGTGGGGACTCAGGTCGTGGCAACAGGTACGCATTGTCATCCGATCACCGGGTCACGGCAAGCACGGATCCGCCCGGCGGCGGCTAGCGAATCATGATGCACGAGGGGCTGGGAATCTTGATCGGCTCGCCCACCGACTTCAGCCCACCACTCTTGCTGTCGATCCTGAACACGGCCACGTTGCCGCTGGGCATGTTGGCACACAACAGCAACCGCCCGTCGGGAGTGATCGCCAGGTTCTGCGGCCCCTTGCCCAGGCTGGGAACGATCGCCACCGTCGTCAGCTTGCCGGACTTGCCGACCCGATAGATGGCGATCGAGTCGTGACCCCGGTTGGTCCCGTAGACGAAACGTCCGTCGGGGGTCACCTTCACGTCGGCACAGTGACTGGTGCCGTCAAAGTCGGCCGGCAGGGTCGAAAGCGTCTGGCGTTCGATCAACACCCCGCTTCTCTTGTTGTAGTCCAGCACGGACACCGCGTTGGAGAGTTCGTGGATCACGTACACCCAGCGACCGTTGGGATGAAACGTCAGGTGTCGGGGGCCGGCGCCGGCCGGGGTCCGCACGAAGGGCTGTCGAGGAGTGGTCAACTCGGCATCGTCCGCGTCGAGCCGATAGCTCAGAACCTGGTCCAGCCCCAGGTCGGCCGAGAGCACGTAGCGGTTGTCGGGGCTGATGACGAAACAGTGAGCATGCGGTTCGGTCTGCCGAGAGGGGTTCACACTGCTGCCCTTGTGCTGCACAAAGGTGGCAGCCTTGCCCAGTGATCCGTCCCTGCGGATCGGCAGCGAAGCGACACTGCCGGAGGAGTAGTTGGCAACGACCAGCGTGCGACCGGTGGCATCGACGTCCAGGTAACAGGCCGTGGTCCCCAGGGCTGACTGGCGGTTGATCAGCTTCATCCGGCCGGTGTCTCCCTCGAGCCGAAACGCCGCGATCTCGTCGTTGACCTTGTCACCGAAATCGTCGGCGTGGATCGAGTAGAGAAACTTGCGGTCCGGCGAGAGAGCCAGGAAGAACGGGTTCTCGACGTTGGTCGTCCGGTGGACCGGCTTCATCGTGCCCTGTTTCACGTCGACCCGGAACGCGTGGATCGCTCCCGCATCTCCCTTGCCGAAGGCCGTCACGAAGACCAGCAGATCATCGTCCGCGGCCGACGGAGCCGACAAAACGCTACCGATCAGTCCCAGTGCCATCGCGCAGTTTCGCCATTGGTCGGACATCTTTTCTTCCTGTTCACATCGTGGGTGTCAGTCGATTGCCGTTGTTCCCCGTCCCCCAGCTTACCAAACCAGTGTCCACGTCTCGCCACAGTGGCGGACCGAGAAACCGACGGCACGATCGATCAGTTGCACACAACCCGAGAATCCGGGTCCCGGCCCCCGGCTAGTCCGCCGCCGCCGGGCATTCCACCAGTTCGGCCACGCCGTCGATTCGGCCGCAAACGATCGCCACCTGCCCGAACCTGCAACCGATCGCCACAGCTTCGTCGCGGTTGATCCCCAGCACCAGCAGGCTGATCTCCGGCTCCCAGCCATCGCCGTCCGGGACACCCCGTCCCTGGAAGACTTCATAACCACGGTCGGCGAGTTCAGCCTCCAGCGCCTGGTGTCGCGAGAGATTGTCCGCCTGTGACAGCCGTCTCGAACCGGGATTGGCTGCCGAAATGAACGCCCACGCGGTGTCCGGCTGACCGCCGGCCCGGTGGCCCCAGCCACCGACCAGCTCTCCGATCCTCAGTTCGACGGTCGTGCCGCCAACGTCGGCCTTGTAGGCCGTGGCACGATAAGCTTCCAGCAGCTGCTCTCGCCGATCGTCACTCACACTTCGGGACTCCAGCCGTTCAGAATCTCCAGGCCGGGTGCTCGGCTCCGATCGAGCGAACCGTCTCGACGTACAGCCCCGTCTGCTTTGCTGGTGCCCGCCCGGAGTGTTCTCCCCGGTCCATGATCCGGTAGACCAGCAGGTTGTGCCAATGGCCGTCGGCCAGCCGGACCACCGACGCGTTGGGGTGATCCATGAACCAGGGTTTCCGGCTGGGGGTGGGTCCGAACTGTTTGAGCGCATCGCGGGCCAGCACCGGATCGAGCACCCCGTTGCGGTCCTCGTTGAGCGGCCACAGCACCAGCCGATCCCGTTCGCGGCCGAGGGGATTCGACACCAGGTAGGGGGTCCCGTCGGCCGCCTGATTGATCGACACCGGCGCCTGCCCCTTGGTCTCGGGACACTCGACAATCCGCTTCCAGTCCGCCCCGTCGGTCGACCGCCAGACCCGCAGCACGTGCTCGTCGTAAGACTCGTAGGCGAACCGCGCCGTGAACAACAGGGATCCGTCGATGTCGCGGATGAGCGTCGGCTCGATCGGCACCAGTCTCACCTCCACGTCGTAGACCACCTGCGGTTTGGAGGTCTTGCGATCGGCAGCGACCGGAGAAAACTCGACGGGCCGCCAACGCCCGTCCAGGCATTTCCAACGCGCCACCCCGACCACGTGCGGCTTGGCGAACCACGCCCGGGTCTCGCCGGTCGTCGCCGCCACGGCCATCAGCAGGTCATCCCCGTCGGGAATTCCCATCCGCAGGCTGGGGCAATAGATCTTCCACTTCGTCCCGGCCACCCGCAGCGGCTTCGCCCCGGTGAATGTCTCGGTTCCGGTCACCGAGAACCGCTTCCCGTCGAACGCCAGGTGCTGCACCTCGGTCGTACGAACCATCCCCCTGGTCTTCTCCCGCTTGTCGTACGATCCGTCCGGCTTCATCGGGAAGTCCAGCGCCTCGCAGAACCCCACCCCCGTGCCGGCGTGGGGATGAGGACTGCCATCGGCCCGCCGGGCACCGAAGGGGACAAATCCTCCCTTCACACCGTGCTTGAGCACGACCCGCCACTTGCCGGTGATCCGATCGGCGTACCGGGTCGTCCGCGTCACGGGCACCGGCTTGGCCCGGTTGATCTTCGCGGCGTCGTCGAAGACCACCACGTCCATGCCGGCTTCAAAGTCGCCCACCGGAAACCCCTCGGTCCTCAGGTTGCACAGCAACCCCGCCTGGGTGGGTCCGGCCTGAAACAGGTAACCGGTCCCGTACCGGAAACCGTCACCGTCGGCGGGCACGACCAGGTCGGCCGGACCTCGACTGACGGCAACGATTCCGCGCTTCCCGCCCGACCCAGCCGGTTCGGACCGGGCCGCATGCGGTAAGACAGCGGCACCAGCCGCTGCCGCCATGTGACTCAAAACCACTCGCCGGGAGATTCTCCCCATCACTCCTCCACACCTCACTGCCCAACTCACCGCTCGAGATCGGGATTCCCGATTCAAGACCCTCGTAGACAACAGACCGAATCCCGTCTGGCCGATCCGTCAACCAGCCTCCGGCTTCTCCTCGGATCCCGGCGGCGCGAAGACGTGCAGCGGAGAGAAATTGGCGACGTAATTGCCCTGCTTGTCCCGTACTGCTCCGTTGCCCTGGCTTTTGCGGTTGGATGCGATCACCACCATCCGGCCATCCCCATGGACCGCCAGGCTGTGGCAGTTGGACATCTTTGTCGAATTGAAGAACGGCTTCTCATGGCCCGGCTTCAACAGCAGGAACTGTCCGGAACCCGGCTGTCCGCTGGTGACCACAGCCCAGTACCCACCGGGATGCCACGCCAGGTCGAATACGAACCCGTGGTTCTTGGCACCCAGGCGAGCCGTGTGCCGGATCTTCAAGCCCGGCCAATCCAGCCAGTGGATCGTGGGAACTGCAATGGCTCGTCCGGTCGCCTGAGGCTCTCCACCGGCACAGATCAGCGTCCGCCCTCGATCGTGGAACCGCAACAGCCGCAATCCGCCGACATCCTGGATCCGCTTGTAGAAGTGCATCCCCGCCAGTGACGTCTCGCTCACGCATTTTCCGCCGGGCAGTGCGAACCGCCTGAGCACGCCGAACAGGTCACCGGTCACGATCTCCTTCTTCTCCGGGTGAATCGCCACGGCAAACACGTCGGCCGGATGATCTTTCAACTGGTGCAGCAGCTTGCCGTCGGCGGCCGACCACACCCGGATCACTCCGTCGCGGCCGGCCGTCACCAACGCCTGGCCGTCGTCTGAAACCGACAGCGAACGGATCCAGCCGTCGTGAGCCTGGTCGTGGTGCCAGGCAATCTCGGGTGTCCCAGCAATCCCCCGGGTCGCCTGCAGGCGACCCCAGGTGTCGGCACTGAAGACCAGTTCGCCACCGGGCTGCACTTCCAGCGATGACACCCACCCGTGGTGACCCGCCACCCGGTCCACCTCGACGGTCTCCTCGGCGCACAGATCCCACCGCCGAATCGACGCGTCGTAGCCACCGGCCACCAGCATCCGGCCACACGCGGTGAACCGGGCGACCATCAGCTGCCGGTCGCAGTCGAGCTTGAACAGCTCCCGCGGCTCGGGCGGCTTCTTCTCGGCGGGCTTTGGCGGATCGGCCATCTGTGCATCTCCGGCCCAACGGGCCTCAAATCAACAATTCGTCGACCTTGTGCATGTCATCGTGGGCAATCGGCAACGGCTGAGTTCCGTTCATGTACTGGGCCTCGGCCGAATCGAGACCGACTGCCGAGAACCAGGTGTGGAACATGTGGCCGATGTCATACGGAGTGGTTTTGACATCGGTCCCGTCGGGCAATGTCTCTCCGACCACCGTTCCCGGACGAATCCCGCAACCGGCCATCGCCACGCTCCAGGCATTGGGCCAGTGATCCCGACCGACCGAGCCATTGATCCGCGGCGTGCGGCCGAACTCGGCCATCATCACCACCAGCACCCGTTCATCGAGACCACGGTCGTAGAGATCCTCGATCAACGCCGTCACCGACTGGTCCACCTTGGGCATCCGGCTGGCGTGCGAGTTGAAGTTGTCTCCGTGGGTGTCCCAGCCGTAGGAGGTGACCTGGACGAACCGGACACCCGCCTCGATCAACCGTCGAGCCAGCAGGGCGTGGCGACCGAGATCGTGAGTCCCGTAACGCCGACGATCCTTCTCCGGGAGCTTCGTCTCGTCGAACAGCTCGACGTGTTTCATCAACGTCTCGGCCACGTCGTAGACGTGACTGTTGGCTTCGTTGAAATCACCGCGACGGCGGTCGGCGAACTGACGGTTGAATCGCCGACGGAGTTCCTGGCGGGCTTCATCGGCGGCTGAGCTGATCGAATCGGGCCGGACCAGGTTGGCCGGCGGCTTGCCGTCACCCAGGGCCAGTGCTCCGTACCTGGCCCCCAGGAACCCGGCGTGCTTGGAGATGAACCCCCCGTTGCCCGGCTTGACCCACACGTAGGGGGGAAGTCCGCTTTCGGTCGGCCCCATCAATTTGGCCACTGCCGAACCCAGGTACGGGTAGGTCACGCCACGATTGCGAGGCTGTCCTCTCAGGATCTTGGGAACACCCGACGAGTGATTCGCGTCCTCGGTCTTCATCGACCGGACCACCGCCAACCGCTTCATCTGCTGCGAGAGCTTCGGCATCAACTCGCTGACGTGGATGCCCGGGAGCGTGGTCGGGATCGACCGGAACGGACCACCGAAGGGCGTGTTCGGCTTCGGATCCCAGCTCTCCAGCTGGCTCATGCCGCCATCGAGCCAGATCAGCAGGATCTGCTTGTCGCTGCGAGCCATTTCCTCGGCGACGGCCGGTTGCAGCATCCCACCCAGTCCGGCCGCTCCGACACCGCCGGCCACCGCGCCCAGCAAGCGACGTCTCGACCAGTCGTGTTCCCACGAGCGGCAGTGGTTCATCGGGTTACTCCAGATGCTCTCAAGCCGACAACGCGATCAGTGATTGACCCAGAATTCCGTCGACGCCAGCAGAGCCCAGGCCAGGTGGCCGATTGCCTCGGCCCGAGCCGTCCGGGTCTTGTTCTCCAACAACTTCGTCACAACCTCGACATCCTCAGGAGTCGGACGACGGCTGACCACCGCCAGGAACAGTGCCCCGCTGAGTTTTCTCGGATCGGGTTCTGTGGCAAGACGCGCGACCAGGTTTCCCGGGCGAGCTTTCAGCAGGTCCAGCACCGCCTGGTCGTGCATCAGGTACAACGCCCCCTTGACGGTCGGCGCAAAGTCGACCTCCGGCTCCTTCGGGGGATTCGAAAACGTCTTCAGGAACTGCTTCTGCAATTCACCCAACGGATCGGTGTCGGCCACCACCTGTTCGAGCGTGGCGTCGGTTTGCTTCTTCACCCGATCGATTTCACCGGTGGCGATCAGCGTGCTCCAGAAAAGCTGTTCGGCCGAAAGTCGTTTCTGATTCGCCACCGCGTAGGACGTCGCCGGGGGCAACGGCCCGTCTCCGGGCAGACGAGAACTCCGCTGGTAACAGCGGGTCCGTGCCAGTTGGCCGAGCAGCCACTTGATGTCGAACTTGTGAATGGCGAATTCGCTGGCGAGCCGATCGAGGAGTTCAGGGTGGGTGGGGGGGTTGGCCGAGTGAAACAGATCCAGCGGTTCAACCAAGCCACGCCCCATCATCACGAACCAGAGCCGGTTGGCGATGTTCCGGGCAAACAGCGGGTTCTTCGCGTTGGCCAGCCGGTTGGCCAATTCCCTCAACGGACTGAACTTCAGCACGCCGAGCGTCTTCGTCTTCCGGTCCGGAGCCACCGAGTATTCCTCACCCTTGGGGAATGTCTGGATCGCCACCTCACCGGCTCCCGGAATCCTCAACGGCGTCGTCCGCGGGTCACCGGTGAAGACCGACTTGAAATCCCTGGGCTTCGTCATGACCTTCTCGGTCACCGCCGGGAACTCACCTCCCCGGGACTGCATGTTCTCGAAGATCATGTGCAGGCCCTGGAAATCGGCCTGCCTGTAGTCCTCGATGCTGATATGGTCGTGACACTGGGCACAGCCGAAATCGACACCCGCCATCAGTCGGCCGACGTCCCGGGTCAGGCCCGGTACGTCGACCGGAGCCATCGCCCCCTCCTTGGTCAACCGCGCCGTGAGGAAGTAGGCAGCACCGCGGAGGTTTTCGTCGGCGGCGTCCGGTGACAGCATCGCCCGGGCCACGCGGTCCCACGGCAGGTTCTCGGCAAAGGCGTGCCGCAGGAACTTCGTCCATTCGGCATGTTCCCCCCGACGCTCCATCAACATCGCATTGAACAGTTCCTGCATCCGACGCGCGTAGTCGTCACCTGCCAGCAGCGACTCGATCAATGCGTTCCGCTTGTTTGCCGACGTGTCATCCAGGAATCGACGTGCCTCGTCAACGGTCGGGATCCGACCGGCCAGGTCGAGCATCACGCGACGAACGAACTCGGCATCGTCAGCCGGCGGGGCCATGGATCTCTTGCCGGCCTGCGATTCCACCAGCCGGTCAATCACCTCGTGCAGGGACACCTCGGCGGTGTGGGCCCGGTTCGGACTGCCGGCGGCAACCACCAGGCAGGCGACCAGCAAAACCAACAGTTGTCGCATCGCCTGACTCCGGGACCGATCCACGAGCTTCAATGATACTCCGAAACCCGGATCGGACGACATGATTTCGGGTGCCCCTTGCTGCCTCCATCGTGATTGGCGAGGATCGTCGGTGACGAGAGCTGGCATTCGACGAACAACGGGGGTGTGACCGTGCGGTCAGTGCATTGTCGAACGGTGCCGACTTCGCGGGTCGCACAAGGACGGGTGTGGCTGCTGGCTGCCGTCCTGGTCGTGGTGTCGACAGCGACCGCCGCCGCCCAGCGTGTCACCAACGCTCTGCAGGCCCTCTACACCTTCGATGCCGGCCAGGGGAGCCAGGTCCTCGACCGCTCGGGGGCCGGTCGACCACTGAACCTGACCATCGAAAAGCCCTCGGCCGTTCGATGGCAGACCGGGGCCCTGCTTATCCGCGCCGCGACCCGGATCTCCTCCCCGGGCCCGGCCACCAAGCTGATCGACGCCCTCAAGCGATCGCGGGCGGTCACGCTCGAGGCCTGGGTTCGACCGGCCAACGGCCGCCAGGAAGGCCCCGCGCGAATCGTCACCATCTCGTCCAGCCCCAATCTCCGCAACATCACGCTCGGCCAGGAATTCCGCCAGTACGACGTCCGGCTCCGCACCTCTTCGACCACCAGCAACGGCATGCCGTCCACCTCCACGCGACCGGGCACCGCCGGCGGATCGCTGGCGCACGTCGTCTACACCCGCGATCCCTCGGGCACCGGGCGGATCTACGTCGACGGCAAACCGGCCGCATCCAAACGGATCGCCGGCCACCTGAGCAACTGGGACAGCCGCTTCCGACTGGTGCTGGGCAACGAGGGATCGGGAGACCGGCCCTGGCTGGGTGCGATCCACCTGGTGGCCATCTACAACCGGGCTCTCTCGACCAGGGAGGTGCAGCAGAACCACCGGGCCGGCGCCGCCGCGGGACATCAACCGCCCAGGGAACTGGCCATGCAGAAACGGCAGCGGTTCTTCGAAACCCGCGTCGCTCCGCTGCTGGCCCGGCACTGCCTCGATTGCCACGACTCGGTCGCCGGCAAGGGTGGGCTGGACCTGTCGCGGAAGGCCTCGGCGATGAAGGGCGGCAAGAGTGGCCCGGTGATCATCGCGGGCCGATCGGCCACCAGCCGGCTCTGGAAACGGGTCGCGGCCGACGAAATGCCCAAACAGGGCAAGCCGCTGACCGACGCGGACAAGCAACTGCTCCGAAAGTGGATCGACGACGGAGCCACCTGGTCGGGCGACCTGATCGACCAGGCGGTGTACGCCAGGGGCACCCGTGACATCTGGATCCAGCGGCTGACTGTCGACGAGTACATCGAAACGGTCCGCAGTGCCGTGGAAGTCGACATTTCGAAGCAGGCCCGCAAGTTGCTGCCACGCGACGTGCGGGCCGACGGGTTCAGCAACACCGCCTACAACCTCGGGGTCGATCTCAAACACATCGAGGCCTACTCGCGGCTGGCCGAGATCATCGTCGGACGGATGGACGTGCTGAAGTTCACCACCCGCTTCTCGTCGAGCCGGAAGCTCTCGACCGATGACACCATGCGTCAACTGGTGGAAACGATGGGCAAGTGGTTGTTCCGCGGACCGCTCGAGGAACGTGAAATCAGCAACTACAGCGGGATCGCCACGACGGTGGCCAGTACGGGAGGCGATTTTCGGGAAGCGGCCGGGTACATCGTCGAGGCCATGCTGCAATCACCACGGTTCATCTACCGCATCGAACACCAGAGGGGCGACGGGTCGAGTTGGCCGGTCAACGACCACGAGCTGGCCACGCGGATGAGCTACATCATCTGGGGCGGACCACCCGACCGCAAATTGATGAAGGCGGCCGACGACGGCCAGTTGGGCACCCGGAAACGTGTCACCACCGAAGCCACCCGGATGCTCTCCGACCCCCGGGCCGTCACCCAGTCGGCCCGTTTCATCACCCAGTGGCTCGACCTCGACCGGCTGGCCAGCCTCAAACCCAACCCCGACCGCTTCGCGGGCTTCAGCACCGAACTGGCCACCGACATGCGACGAGAGACCCTGGCGTTCTTCAACGAAGTCGCCTGGAAACAGAAACGTCCACTCTCGGAACTGCTCAACGCCCAGTTCACCTACGCCACGCCTCGGCTGGCTCGTCACTACGGGCTGAAGTCTCGGGGTCCCGGCTTGCAGCGGTACGATCTTACCGCGGTCGCCTCCCGGGGGGGGCTGTTGACCCAGGGCAGTCTCCTGACCATCGGCGGCGACGATGCCTCGATGGTCACACGCGGCCTGTTCATACTCCAGGACTTCCTCCGCGGCAGCATCAAGGACCCGCCGCCGGGTGTCGACACCACTCCGGTCCCGCTGAAACCCGGACTCTCGCAACGAGTCGTCTCCGAACAACGGCTCTCCAACGTCGCCTGTGCCGGTTGCCACAGGCGGTTCGAACCGATCGCCTTCGGACTCGAGAAGTTCGACGGACTCGGCGGGTTCCGGCAGACCGACGAGCACGGGAACCGGCTTCGCGAGGATGGCACGGTGCTGCTTCCGGGTGACTCGAAGCCCAGGGCCTACAGGTCTTCCGGCGAATTGATGGACCTGCTGGCTGGCAGCGACCGGGTCCGCCAGACGATCACGTGGAAACTGGCTCAGTTCGCCGTCGGCGGTCGGCTGGGTGCCGCCGACGCCAGAACCGTCCGCTCGATCCACCAGGCCGCCTGGAAGGCCGGCGGCAGGTGGACCGATCTGGTCACCGCCCTGGTGACCAGCGATCTTGTCATGATGACCCGCACGCAGTCCGATACCGAAGGCGGGGTGGACGGCAGCCGAGCCACCGGCACGAAGTGACGACCCGACTCCGGGGCGATTCTCACCGAGACCAGACGATGACAGCCAAACGCATCAGTCGCCGTACGATGCTCCGGGGAGCCGGAACCGCCACGATCGGTTTCCCGCTATTGGAAGAGATGATCTCGAGACCGGCCCGCGCCGCCCGGGCCGCCGAACCCCCGGTGCGAGCCTTCAACGTCTTCTTCGGCCTGGGGATTCCCGCCCCGCTGCAGACCGAGGGCTTCGACGGTGTCCTCGAACCGCTCAAGCCCCTGGCCCGGAAGCTGCTGATCATGAGGAACGTCGACCATGTGCGATGCGACGAGAAGGGCATCAACGCGCACTACGACGGAGCGACCGGAGCCTTCACGGCCGAGCCACCCGATGGCGAGGCGCGGGCCGGTGGCGGATCGATCGAGCAGATGGTCCGCCGCAGCCGCTATCCGAAGGGACTCCCCAAGGGCATGGTTCCCACGTTGATCGGCGGGACGTTCTTTCGCCGCAGCCGTGTCGGCCGCTACGTCCACAGCTTCAATCCCGATGGCACCATCGCGGCCACGATGCAGGAAAAGCCGCGAGATCTCTTCGAACGGGTCTTCGGCACGATCATCGTCGCCGGCACCGGTACCGACGCCCGCCGCCAACGGCTGAAACGCAGCATCCTCGACTCCGTCGTCGAGGACTACCGGTTCTACACCGGAAAGAGATCTCCGCTGGGCGGACGGTCGCGTCGCCGCGTGGCCGATCACCTCGACCGCATCCGTGAATACGAGCAGCGGGCGTTTGCGATGAAGCACAAGAAGAAGAACACTCCCAGGCTGCCGCGTCGGTCGGTGATCCCACACGGCGGTCCGGCCGATCCGGGCGGCCAGGGCATCGACATCACGCTCGCCGAACTCTCCGTCGAATGGCGACTGATGGCCGACCTCTACGCGGTGGCCATCCAGACCGACCGTACCCGCTTCGGCTCGCTTACCTTCCTGGCAGCCGGCGAGCGGATCCGGTTGACCGGCGACTACCGGTACCACGACCGCAAGATCTGGGACTTCGACGACGCCGGCCAGCAGAATGCCGGCGGCGACAAGGGGTGCAGCCACGAGTGGTGGCACAAGTTCAACGAGAAGCGGAAGAACGAAGCCCTGAGGGCACACGCTCACATGAAGATGCGCGAGGTGGCCTACTTCCTCGGACGACTCGACGGTTCGGAGTCGCGAGACGTCAACGGGCGGACGATCCTCGACAACTCGATGATCACCATCTCGACCGAATCGGGCGACGGACGACACAACGACCCGAAGCGGGAACTCTCGGGCGTCTTCCACGCCATCACCGGGGCCGGTGGCCGGTTCAAGACCGGGCAGATCATCGACGTGGGAGCCGAGGGCCTGGACGTCTACAACACGATGCTGACGGGCATGGGCGTCACCGACCGCATGGGACCGAAGAACCGCCCGATGCAGGCCGTCGACGCAATCCTCGCCTGAGATCGGACTGATCGGCGAATCGGTCGATCACACCGCTCCGGTCTCGCCATACTCGTCCTTGTAGGTGCCCTCGATCGTCAAGAACGAAAACCGCTCGCGGAGATCGGAGATTTCTCCCTCGTCTCCGGAAATCCACACGTTCGATACGTTCTGGTTCGCCCACGCGGTTGCCGAAACACTGGCACGGCCGAACCTGTCGACCTCGATCTCGTCCGCCAGTTCGATTCCCCAGGAGACGACAGCCGCCGCGTTGGTCGTGCCAACCCGTGCCCGCAACGCCTTCGACTCGCCTCCACGACTTTCCCACGCATCCCAACGGGCTTTCTTGAAGTCGATGTACTCGAGGACATGCTCGAGTTGCTCCCGTTGAGGACAACTGAACTCCAGTTCGAAGTCGGTATCGTTGCTCATGGTCTGTCTTCCCGGTGTGTTGCGATCAGTGCCGGCAATCTGTCGGTGTCATGACACCGACTCGTGAAACCGATTCCGTTATTCGTCATCCGATCCCGAACCCGCTTCTGTCGGGATGTCTTCGATGTGTCGAAAGATGGCGACCGCCCAGGTCCCGTCAGGCACCACGATGTCGATGCCGACGGAAACCTCCTGCCCCGCCTCGCCCGAGACCTCCTGGCGGCTCAAGCAACCCGCGTCAAAAAAGTGAAACCCGTCGGAATCGGGTCCGAGCAGTCGACCGGCAACAACATGAAAGGTGCCGGTTTCATTGAATACCAGTCGTGCCGAAACTGTTTCGAGGTCGAAGGTGACATCTTCCTCGGTTACCGGGGGTGCTGGTTCCAGAGCCAAGTCGTTCCTGATGTCAAAGGTCACCGATGACGGTGTTCCCCCATCGTCCTCGTCCTCGTCCTCAACAACTTCCGCCTCGAGCCAATCGGAATCATCCTCGTCGTCCTCGTCCTCAACAACTTCCGCCTCGACCCACTCGGGGTCATCCTCATCGGTTTCCCCGATCGGCCATGCCTGGCCCGCCTGGTAACGTTCCAGGTTGTCCTGGTATTCATCCCGAAATCCGATGGGAGCGACTTCGATGGCTTTTTCGACAAGTTCAACCGCCTTGTCAAAATCGCCCGTCTCGGAAAACGCGGCCGCAAGCGTGTCCAGGAAACTGTGGTACTGCCACTGGTCCTGCTCACACAACCGTGTGGCCAGTTCCACCGCTCGCTCACCATCGCGGATAGACTGTTCCGTACTGGTCGCAAGAGCCCACGCGAGATTGTTGACACTCCAGGGAAACTCGGGCGCTGCTTCGATGCAATTCTCGAGTTGGCCCCCCCGCTCTTCGAAATTGTCGACCTCCGACAGGCTGTTGTACAACTCGATCGCCTGCTGGAGAGCGTCGTCACCCTGGCTGCTCTTCAATGCAGCCAGCTCGCCCCAGAACCCGATCAGGAGATCCGGATTGAGCATCACCGACCGCTCGTAGAGCGACATGGCGGCGGCGGACTCGTCGTCTTCGGCATGAAGAGTCCCCAACATGCCAAGCACGATGCCCGCCTGGAGACGCTCTCCCCCGCGAGTCCCCTCGGGATCTTCGGGCAACATGTTTTCGAGAGCCAGGCGGACATCGGGACCGCGGCCCGAATCGATGATGTTGATCAGGTAATGCAGTGCCTGCAGTTGCTCGGCTGGTCGATCTGTCAGAGCGTCGATCAGCGTGTCAACGACTCCAGGCCCCAGCGCAGCAATCGCTCGAGAAACCGCCCCCCGGACATCCTCATCCGGATCGGCCAGGTTGTCCAGCATCAGCGGAAGCAGTTCCTCGGCTTCCGGCGCCGCATCCACCAGCGACAGGGCAGCCGCGTACCGGTACCGCCAGTCGTCGTGTGCGAAGAGTTGGCCGAGCAGGCCATCGGCATGATCCGACGACTGGCTCACCCGGGCACTGACCAGCGAATAAGCCAGGTCGGTGTTCTCGAGCAAGTCGACGGCGCAGACAACTTGTTCCAGGCAACTGTCATCCGAATCCGCCGTCCTGCTCAGCAATCCGTGAAACCGTCCGAACAGTTCCGGGTCGCGCAACAACTCCAGGATGGCTTCCGCCTGCTCGTAGGAGTATTCGTCGTCATCGGCACCTTTTCGCAGGACACGTTCGCAAAGTTGTTCCAGGACCTGGCCCTTGGGATCGGTCGCCTCCAGATCCACACCGTAGGCGACAAGCCACTTGGCAATCTCGGCGCTGCACTGACTGTATTCGTCGAACATCTGCAGCAGCGCCGGCCGGCCATCCGAATCCGACACGTTCGGGTTGGCCCCACGAAACAGAAGTCGACCGAGCATGTCGTCGTCACCGCGTGACGCCGCGATGATCACCGCGGTGTTGCCCTCGCTGTCGGTGGCCTCGAGATCGGCACCGACCTCGGCCAGTTTCCTCAGGCACGCACTGCGATTGTGACTGACGACATCGTGCAACAGTGGCCGTCCATCAGCGTCGACCGTGTCGGGATTTCCGCCGTGCCCGAGCAGCATCTCGAACAATTCCAACCGCCTCGCTTCGATCGCCTCGTATTCGTTGTCGTCTTCGAAATCGGCGGAATCCGGCTTGACCTCAATCGTGTCGCTGGCGACGACCGTCTCCAGTGCATTGGTCCGGCCACCACCGAAACCTGTCACCCCGTTGACATCGGCCCCGCGTTCAATCAGCGACTCGGCGATCTCGACCTCACCACACTCGGCAGCAACCAACAGGGCCAGTTGGACGTCCACCTGGACACCATCCGACTCAAGCAGATCACAGACTTGCCGGTGGCCTCTTGCTGCGGCGGCGGACCAGGCCGTGACGTCCCTGGAATCGCTCCTCGACGGATCGGCTCCCGCCTCGATCAACTGGCCGACGATCTCGATGCGGCCCGCCGCGGCTGCCATCGTCAACGGAGTCCCCTCCAGGTGCCGGTCCCCCCACAGCGTCATCGACGTCATGGACTCGTTGATGTCGTTGATCAGCAGGAGCATGTCGCCGACCGCGTCGGACCGCCCCAGGCGGCACGCTTGCAGCAACGCCGCTTCGGGTTCCGTCTCGACCCCGCTCTCGGCAAGAACTTCGGCGATCTCCGGTTGTCCCGACGAGATCGCCATCGTCCAACCCTCCGACCCCGAATCGGGCCCGATCCCCTCTTCGATCAGCAACTTGACAACGTCGACACTCCCGCCGGTAATCGCCGCCTTCAACGAGGTCATTCCGGATTCGTAGTCGTGGTGGTTGATGTCGGCACCGTTGGCGAGCGCCTGCCGAACGGCATCGACGTCGCTGTCTCGACAGGCCTGGATCAGGGTCACCGACATGTCCGCGGTCTGCCTCACCACTGCATCGAAATCCCTGTCGATGTCAGCAATGTCGACATCACTGATCTGCAACCCGTCGGGCATCGATCGGCCCACCACGACCCGGCAGTAGTTCCGTTCCCTGTGCAGGCCGACGCGGCCGGCGTACTGCATGCCGTCTTCGACATGAGAAATGGTCAACACCCGGTTCTCGGCCTGGGCCGACCGCCATTGCTCGGCGCTCAGCAACGAAGCCGCCCGCGGCGTTCCCACGACCTCGAGCAGATCCGACCACTCGATGGGGCCCTCGGTGGCAAGCGACCAGCCCTCCGAATCGAAGACTCCCTCGATCTCCTCTTCCCCGTCAATCGGATCATCATCCTCGTCCCACGAGTCGCTCTCTTCCTCGTCGTCCTCGCCGTCCGCGTCGTACTCGCCGTCGTCCTGATCACCGGCCGAAACCCGAACCACTTCGTCCAGCGAGTTGTGCGATGAGCCGAGATGCCAGAGGACAACTCCTTCGGACGACGCGTTGCAGGCCAGCAGGTTCCCGTCCGGCGAAAGAACCAACTGGTCCGGATCCTGTTCGAGTTCAAGACGTCGGATCGTCGACAAGTCATCGACATCGAGGACCAGCACACAGTCCGAGTATCCGGTCACCAGCAACCTGGTGCCGCAGGGACTGAAGACCAGGTCCACCACCTTCGTCAACTCGGTGTCGATCTTGCGGATCACTTCCCCGGCGGGGATATTCCACAACACGATCGTGCCATTCTCATCTCCCGAGGCGACGACGTTCGACAACGGAGATGCCGCCACGACTTCGACAGCGGACTCATGGGACCAGCAGGCCCCGATCCGCTTACCCGACTCAAGACTGAAAATCCGCAGATCCTCGTCATCTTCACGACAGGTCACCAGGAAGGCGCCGTCAGGAGTCACCGCCAGTGAACCGACTTCGGTGGTCGATGCGGGGTAGGCAACGACCGTCGCAGTCTTCTCGCCACTCTCCAGGTCCCAGCGATCCACCGTGCCGGTCCAACCGTTCGTTGTGATCATCGAATCATCAGCGGCGACGCCATGAACGGTTACTTCGTTTCCCCCTCCGTCGAGAAACGCCACGCGTTTCCCGGTTTCGGAATCGAAGACCCTCCCCTTGTAGTCATCTTCAAAGCAGACCACGATCTGCCGACCGTCAGCTGAAAAGGCCATCGATTCGACGTCCGCCTCCCGCTTCCCGCGGATGACCCGTTGGACCTCTCGTGACCGAATGTCCCACAAGGTCACGACGCCCTGGCTTCCGATCGCCAGGCAGTCGCCCGATGGACTGAACGCCGAGGATCTCTGCCAGTGAGATTCGGTGAACACCACGGGAGCCTGGTCCACCGCACCTGCTTCAGAGGGTTCGGCAAAAGCGTCAGGCTCAGGGGATTCGACGGGGGTGACTGGCACATCGTCGGCAACGACCGGAACCGGCGAAGGATCCGGATCGACAAACTTCAGGCCTGAAAACCGGCTGGCCGGATGCCACGTGATCCCGTCATCCTGGGAAACCAGGTACTCGGCCCGGAGTTGGCCCGACTCGACGAGATGTTTCAACTGGCGACCGTTGAACGGTCCCTGCAAACTTCCCTGCTCGCTCGTTTTCACGAGAAATGACGCCATGGGATGAACCTCTACCTCGAGAAACCTGTGCGGACTCAGTGTCGCCCAAAGGTCCTCGGTCAATCAAGGACGCCGACGGTGCCAGCCAACGTCCCTGCTCACCGTACTCCCGATGAGTCGTTCTCCCGGATCCCACGATCGGCGTCGGCATCCAGTCAACGACAGCCACCCGCGGCCGCAATCACCCCCTTCATCACCAACAGGATGCCCGCCGAGCATTTCAGGATCCTGATCGTTCTCCATGGCATCAACGACATCCTGATACTGCCGGTACCGGTCTTAATGTACGACCCCGGACCGCGATACCGGTGTTTATTCCAGGAAACCAACCACACCGCGGGAACTCGCCCACCCCCCACCTCGTCGAACAACCGCAGCGGGCCCATTCAACTGACGCGACTTGAACCTGGACACGGGGAGACTGGTCGATGCGACGGACACTCGGCGGATTGTCGTTGATGGTACTGGTGGTGGCGATCACGGGATCAAGTGCCCGACAGGCCGTCGCGCAGGTGATCGTGGTCGAAGGCGACGTGATAGTGCGGCCGCCGGTGCGACCGATTCCCCGACCGATTCCGGCCCGGTATCGCATCCATTCGGTCGACGTCAACGCGACGGTCCGCGACCAGATTGCCTCGGTGCAGATCGCCCAGGTCTTCCAGAACACGGGGTCCCGAACGCTGGAGGCCCGCCTGCTGTTTCCCCTGCCCGAGGACGCGGCGATCGACAGGCTGACACTGATCGTCGACGGCAAGGAACTGCCCGGGCGGCTGTTGAAGAAGGCCGAGGCCCGGCGAATCTACGAATCGATCGTCAGGCGACGGCAGGATCCGGCATTGCTCGAGTACATGGGACAGGGACTGTTTCAGACACGTGTCTTCCCGATCCCGCCCGGCGCCAAGCGACGGGTCGAGATCCGCTATTCGCAGTTGCTCAAAAAGGACAACGGTCTTGTCGATCTCCATCTGCCGATCGGCACCGTCAAGCACTCGCATCGCCCCATCGACACCCTGAACATCTCCATCCGCATCGACAGCAGCCGACCGATCAAGACCGTCTTCAGCCCCTCGCATGCCGTCGACATCAAGCGGCCCGACGACCGCCACGCCCACGGCAAGCTGACTCTCAAGAACGTGTTCTCGCCCGACGACCTGCGGTTGTTCTACGGCACGAAAGACGGCCTGGTCGGGATGAACCTGATCAGCTATCGCCCCGATCCCAAGCAGGACGGGTACTTCCTGTTGCTGGCCAGCCCGGAAGTGAAGCTCAAAAAGGCCAAGACGGTTCCCAAGACGGTCGTCTTCGTGATCGATCGCTCGGGCAGCATGAACGGAAAGAAGATCGAACAGGCCCGCGAGGCCCTGAAGTACCTGGTGGGCCGACTCGGTCCCCGGGATACGTTCAACATCGTGGCCTACGACACGCAGGTCGAGAGTTTTCGGCCCGAGTTGCAACGGGTCGACGACGACTCGCGGAAGGCGGCCCTGGGCTTCGTCGACGGTCTGTTCGCCGGGGGCAGCACCAACATCGACGGAGCGCTGACCACGGCCCTGGGCCTGCTGACCGACAAGAAGCGACCCAATTACGTCCTGTTCCTGACCGACGGGCTGCCGACGGTGGGCGAGCGAAACGAGTTGAAGATCGCCGCCAACGCCCGAAAGGCCAACCGGGTCGAGGCCCGGCTGTACAGCTTCGGGGTCGGCTTCGACGTCAACAGTCGACTGCTCGATCGGCTCTCTCGCGATCACCGCGGCCAGTCGGTCTACGTCCGGCCCAACGAGGACATCGAGGTGCAGGTCTCGAAACTCTTCGATCGCATCGGCGCCCCGCTGCTGACCAAGCTGGCGGTGAACTTCGAGTTCGACAAGGCGGTCAACGCGGGTGATCCCAAGCCGATCACCAGGACCTATCCCCGTGAACTGACCGACCTGTTCCGAGGCGAGCAACTGGTCTGGGTCGGGCGCTACCGGCAATCCGGCCGCGTCAAGGTGACACTGACCGGCGAAAACGGTGACGACCGCAGGTCGTTCTCCTTCGCAACGACACTGGCCGATCGGTCTCAAGACGAGTCCCACGGCTTCGTCGAGAAGCTGTGGGCGTTGAGACGGATCGGGGAGATCATCGACGAACTCGACCTGAACGGAACCAACCAGGAGCTGATCGACGAACTGGTGCGGCTGTCGATCGCTCATGGTGTGATGACCCCCTACACGTCGTTCCTGGCCGACGAGGACGTCAATCTCGCCTCGCGAGACAACCTCAGCCGAGCCCGGGTGACTGCGACCCGCGAGTTGGCCCGGGCCAGCGGACGGGCCGGGTTTGCCCAACGGCGGATCAAGGGACGCCTCCAGCAGGCCACCAGCCTGCCCGCCGGAGGCGGTGGGGCCGTTTTCGGAGAAAGGGGTATTGCCTTCGGCGGCTCGCCCGTCGCAGGCGACCACTCTTTCGCCGGCGGCAGCCCCGTCGCGGCAAGACCGACCGTCCGCAACATCGGCCAGAAGTCGTTCTTCCTCAAGGGAAGACTCTGGCGTGATTCCACAGTGACAGCCGAACAGGAGAAACGGGCGATCCGGGTCACCCAGTACAGCAAGCAGTACTTCGACCTGGCCGCCGCCCACCGCGGCACGCTGGCCAAGTACCTGACCTTCAACGGACCGGTGCTGGTCAACCTGGACGGCAAGACGTACCGCATCGAGCCGCCTGCAGGAAAATAGCCGGCAGGCAACAGTCCGCCGGTCCCGTCCGGCAGTCGCGGTCCCTGCCAGCTCGAGCCGGGACCGTCACTGCCGGATCAACCGCTTCAACCTGCACAGCAGTCAGGATTCCCGCCAATACCCCGCCTTGCGCACTCGCACGGCATCGGAAATGGACCGCGGTCGACGCGTCTTCATACGATGAAATGAAGGTGATCGATCAGCCCGAAAGTCCTGACACCCGATGCCTATGCGCCCCCAGACCATCCTGCAGGCCGTCGGGCCACTGTTGATCATTGCCGCCGGTGTCGCCGCGTTCGCCTGGCTACAATCACTGGGCATCCCGCCCAGGACGTCGCCGGTCACCGACAAGCCCCCAACGGTCCGAACCCGGGTGCTGGGACCTCCTCGGCAGCAGTTCGAAATTCGCATCGGCGGCCGGGTTGTCCCCCGTCGCGAGGTGACTCTTTCGGCCGAGGTGACCGGGCGGGTCATCGCTCGCCCTGACGACCTGCGAGCCGGGCGGCATGTCTCAAAGGGGACATTGCTGCTGCAAATCGACCCGGTTGACTACGGGCTGGAACTCCGGAAGATCACCAGCCAACTCGTCGGCATCGATGTCGATCTCGAACAACTCACGACCGAGTCCACCGGCATCCAGGAACTGGTTGCTCTTGCGGAAGAGGACCTTGCACTCGCCGCCAAGGAACTCGCCCGCGTCGAATCGCTGCTCGACCGCAAGGTCACCACACCGGCTGACCGCGATCGTACCAAGCGAGTCGAACTCGAAGCCCGCAACTCGCTGCGAGAGCTCGAGAACCAGCGGAACCTGTTGCCGCTGCGCCGTCGTCAACTGGCGGCACAACGACAGGTCCTGGTCGCTCAACAGCAACACTCCAACAGGGACATCGCACGAACCCGAATCGTGGCGCCCTTCGACGGATTGCTGACACTCGACGGAGCCGAGGTGGGTGACTTTGTTCAACCCGGTGACGTCCTGCTGAAAATCGAAGAGGCGGCCGTTGTGGAAATCGAGTGTCAACTGCGGGCCGATGACCTGGACTGGCTGAGAGATTCGCGGGCAACGGCCAAGGACACCGGCAGCCCGTACGAGGTGCCCGACGTTGCCGCCACGGTCACCCGCCGGGACAACCCGAACCGGTGGATCGGTCGACTGACACGATTCCGGGGACAGGGAGTCGACCCGCGGACGCGAACGGTGCCCTGTCGCGTTCGAGTCGAGCGGCGGCGAGAACCCGAAACGGCCGAGGGGTCGTCGATCCTGATGCGGGGGATGTACGTCACCGTCACGCTGCCGGTCGTCCCACAAACGCAGCTGATCGAAATCCCCGCCGAGGCGGTCCGACCCGACGGGCAGGTCTGGTCAGTCGGTGGAGACCGGTTGGTGATCCACCGCGTCACCGTCGCCCGGGTGCTGCAGGGATCTGTGCTGATCCGGGCTGATTCGACCGACCTGAAACCCGACGACCACGTCATCGTCTCGCCCCTGGCAACGACCTACCAGGGCATGCCGGTCCGCGAGCGTCTCGAGGACCCGCCGCCCGACAGACACGAGGAAGGGAGCCCGTCGCCATGAGATCGGTCGTCGCCTGGGCCATCCGCAATAACCGCTCGATGAACACGCTGATGATCGCCGCGTTGGCCGTCGGCGTGGCCTCGATGCTGATGCTCCAACGCGAACGGTATCCCGAGTTCCGACCCGACGAGGTCGTGGTGCGGGTGATTTACCCGGGAGCGAGTCCGACGGAGACCGAGGAGGGAATCTGCCTGAAGGTCGAGGAGGCGATCCGGTCGATCGTCGGCGTGGGCAAGCTGACCTCGCGAGCCACCGAAGGACGGGGCACCGTCACAGCTGAGCTCGAACCCGACGTTGACCAACCGCAACGGGTGGTCAACGAGATCCGGGCCGCGATCGACAGCATCCCGAGTTTTCCCGAGGAGGCCGAGCGGCCCGAGGTGAGACTGCGGGTCCGGTTCCAGTCGGTGATCTCGGTCGCGGTTCTTGCCCCCGCCGCACTCGATCCGACCAACGACCCCGTCGACGAACGGCAGTTGCGGGACCTGGCCGAGACGATCCACGACGAGTTGCTCGAATTGCCGGAGGTGTCTCATATCGAACTCTGGCAGGCCAAGCCCTACCAGATCGACGTCGAGGTCTCCGAAGAGACTCTCCAGGAGTACGGCCTGACACACGACGATGTCGCCGTGGCTCTCAGGCAGAGCAACCTCGACCTGCCCGCGGGCCAGATCAAGTCAGCGGCCGACGAGATCCTGATCCGGACCGCCGACAAGCAGGTGACCGGCCAGCGGATCGCCGCGATCCCGGTGCGGACCGACCAGAACGGAACGGTCGTGACCATCGGCGACATCGCCAACGTCCGTGACGGGTTCGCCGACATCGACACCGTCGCCACGCTCGACGATCGACCGGTGATGTCGATCAAGATTCGCATGACCGCCGACGAGGACATGCTGACGATCCGGGACCAGGTCGTCGAGTACGTGGCCACGCGGCCGATGCCACCCGGCTACGAGTTGAAGACCTGGGACGACTACAGCAAGCAGGCCCGCGACCGCCTGGACCTGCTCTCGCGAAACGGAGTCTACGGGCTGTTGTTGGTCTTCGCCGTGCTGGGCCTGTTCCTGGACGTCCGCCTGGCCTTCTGGGTCGCGCTGGGCATACCGGTCTCGGTCTTCGGCACCTGCGCGGTGATGCTGGCCACCGGGGCAACGCTGAACATCTACTCGATGTTCGCCTTCGTGATGGCGTTGGGCATCGTCGTCGACGACGCGATCGTGATCGCCGAGAACGTCTATGCGCACCGACTGCGTGGCCGCCCCCCCCTCGAGGCGGCCATCGACGGCACGATCGAAGTGGCTCCGGCTGTCATCTGCAGCGTGCTGACCAGCGTGATCGCCTTCGTACCGCTGGCCTACGTCACCGGTGAGATGGGCAAGTGGATTGCC
Organism: Planctomycetota bacterium; assembly: GCA_963582065.1. GTDB lineage: Bacteria > Planctomycetota > Planctomycetia > Planctomycetales > Planctomycetaceae > UBA8437. The sequence goes on from CAUZRQ010000008.1 coordinate 68,868, forward strand.
GTGATGCCGCTGGGCCTGGTCGCGATGCTGCTGATCTCGCTGGTCCAGGGCCTGTTCATTCTCCCCTGCCACCTCGCTCACTCGCGGCTGCCCGGCATCCCCGACGACGTGCCGGGGTTTCAGCAGGCGGTGCAGAAGGCGATCGACCGGTTCGTCGACCGTGTCTACACGCCCGTGCTCAAGGCGACCCTGGCGCGTCCTGCCGTACTGCTGGCAGGTTCGATCTCGGCCCTGCTGGTCACCGCCGGACTGTACCAGGGCGGCTTCACACCCTTCGTCTTCAACCAGCAGCTCGACTGGGAATTCGTCTACACCTACATCGAATATCCCAAGGGAACACCCACCGCCACGATCGATGCCGCCACCAGGCGACTGGAAGATACGTTTCGCGAGGTCGAAGAGCAGGAACTTCGCGGCGCGGACGGTGATCGACGCTCGCTGGTCCGGACCCGGTTCCGCAGTGTCGGGTACACCAACCAGTTGGACAACATGCGGGGAGAGATCTACATCGAGTTCGAACCGGGGCGGATCTTCGCCGAGAAATCGAGCCGCGAGGTGATCGGCAAGTGGCGAGAGCGGGCCGGCGAGTTCCCCGGTGCCGAGCGGGTCGTCTTCTGGGGCATCAACAACGCCGCCGGTGGGCGGGCCGTGGAACTGGATCTGCTCGGCAGCGACATCGATGAACTCGAATCGGTCTCGGAGCGGATCAAGCAGCGACTGGCCGTCTACGACGGGGTGTACGACATCCGCGACAGCCGCGGACCCGGCAAGTGGGAAATGAAGCTGAAGCTCAAACCCGGTTCCGAATCACTCGGCGTGCGGCTCGACCAGTTGGCCCAGACCGTGCGGGGTGCCTACTACGGGGTGGAGGCAATGAGGCTGCAGAGAGGGCGGCACGAGGTGAAGCTGATGGTCCGCTATCCCAGGCACCAACGACGCAGCCTGCACCAGCTCGACGAATTGCACATCCGGACGGCCGACGGCAGCGAAGTGCCGTTGCGAGAACTGGCCGAGGTGACCGTCGAGCGAGGATACGACGACATCCTGAGAATCGACCAGCGGCGGGCTGTCACGATCACCGCCGACGTCGACCAGGACCGGGCGAACGCGGCCGAGGTGATCGCCGATCTTCGCGGGGAATTCCTCACCGAGTTGCTCGACACGCATCCCAGGGTGTCGGCCCGCTGGGAGGGCCAGCAGAAGGAAACCCGCGAGTCCTTCGACAGCCTGATGGTCGGCTTCCTGCTGGCCCTTTGCGGGATGTTCGCCCTGCTGACACTCGAGTTCCGCTCGTACGTCCAGCCGCTGATCATCCTGGCCGTGATCCCCTTCGGGTTCGTGGGTGCCGTCGGGGGGCACCTGCTGATGGACCAGCCGCTGACACTGTTCAGTCTCTTCGGCATGGTCACCCTCTCGGGCATCGTCGCCAACGACTCGATCGTGCTGATCGACTTCATCAACCGCCGGCTGGCCGCTGGAGATTCGCTGGACCAGGCCGTGGTGGCGGCCGGCCGACGACGCTTCCGTCCGGTCGTATTGACCTCCATCACGACCGTGGCCGCGCTGCTGCCGCTGCTGCTGGAACGCAACACCCAGGCCCAGGTGCTGGTCCCGATGGCGATCAGTATCTCCTTCGGCCTGGTCGTTGCGACCGCCTGGATCCTGTTGCTGGTCCCGGCGATGTTCGCGATCTACGCCAGGCTCAGCGGTCGATGCGACCAGGCCGCGGAGACACCCTAGCCCGCCACCGCGGAACGACCGGTCAGCAGACTCAACACGGTCACGAACACGACACGCCATTGACACATCACGATGCCGTCGGTCTGAAACCCGGGAGAACCCGTCAGCTCCGACGATTCGTCAGCCGCTGTGAACGTGCCCGAACAACGGCCGCAGACCACTCGGAAATGCAAATTCTGTCGACGTTGTCGGCCTGAAAGCGGATCCACTCACCAGGTTTTCCTTCACCGCGTTCCTCTACCCGACGCATCCGCAGGACCGATGACGAACCGTGGTCGCCGCGGCATGTCGAGCGCCGTGCGGCGGAAGAAGTGATAGGTCCCCATCTCGGGACAGGCCAGCAGATCCGGGCGGCCATCTCCGTCGAGATCTCCGACTCCGTAATAGGGACCGTGCTTGGCAATGCCCGAGAGTTCCTCGCCGAAGCACTTCAGGCGTCGTGGAACATCAAAGCGTGGCTTCGTCCGGGTGCCGATGTTGCGGACCAACGCGGGTGCCGTATCCAGCGTGGCACCATGGTTGATGACCAGGTCGAGCAAGCCGTCACGATCCCAGTCGACGGGAATCAACTGGGCAGGTTGACCGACGACATTTGTCAGTGGCTTGCCGTCGGGCAACGTGATCACCTGCTGTTTCTTCAGTCGCCGCCGCCCTCGCCCGTCACGGTACTGAACGAAGATCGCCGAATGGGCCGCGTAGCGATTGTTGTCGGGCGGCCCCTGGCCATCGGTGGTGACCATGTCACACAGCCCGTCGCCGTTGAAGTCGCCGAAACCACCACGGCTCCGCCAACCGAACGGTGAGTGCGGATCGGGAACCCGCTTGGTCCATTCCTTCGTGTCGGCCCCCAGCAGGCTGGCGGTCGCTCTCAGCGTTCGGGCCGTTTCGGCAAACCCGTCGCAGATCAGCTGGCGGCGGGGTCCGAACCGGGGCGCACTTGGAGTGCCGACGTTGCGGTACCAGAACACCCGGTTGGTGATGTTGGGCAGCATCACGTCGCGCAACCCGTCGCCGTCCCAGTCGACAAACGAGGGGTGGGGGTATCCCATGTTGTGACCGTACTCCTCGAGACCCGGAAACACGTTGCTCATGTGGACCTCGATCGGTCGCCGGTCGGCCAGCACGGGCCGAGCCGGTTCGAATCGCGGTTGCCCGGTCGTGCCCGAATTGATCACGATCCGCACGTCGCCGTACCCGCCACCAACCAGCAGATCCCAATCGCCATCGTTGTCCCAATCGCAGGGAAACGGCGTCGCCTGGTCACCGAGGGCGATCTCCGGCGAGGGAGCCAGGAGCTTTCGGGTCACGAACCGTCGACGGCGGGGGGATGCCACATCTCCGGGCGGCGACGAGACGGCCTCGAGAAACGCCGCGCGTTGCCACGACTGGTAGGAAACGACCACGCCGCGCCGCGGACCTGCTGTGACCGCAGCAGTGGAGTAACAGGACTTCAGATCCACTTCCTCGAGCACCCGAGGGGCAGCGAACCGCGGGGGGAATTCCCCCCGGTTGCGTCTCCACCCCAAACGGCTGGAACGGTTCAACCGCTTCGTCCGCGAATCGGTGACCAGGCAGACCGAATCCAACCGCCCGTCACCGTCGACGTCAAAGAAACAGGGCCGACGGCCCACCTCGATCGTCACCGGTTCGGATGGCTCGAACGGCCAACCCTTCGGATTCCGGTTCCTGATGTAGCAGGCCGAAACGTCCGAACGAGGCCCGGCTTCGTCGCGAAACATGCTGCCCAGCACCAGGTCCACCACCCTGTCACCGTCCAAATCGACAGCCCGCACCGGCCCCCAGTACTCCGGTGGGTGAGGCACGCGACCGGCCGACAGGTAGATCGGCATGCCCCCCGCATCGCGATCGCCGGAATCCAGGAACAGGTGCACGTCTCGGTGAACGTCAGTGATTCGACTGAACCGGGACGACTTGGCCGCCGCCGTGAACAACAGATCAGGTCGACCATCTCCGTTGAGATCGGCCGCATCACCATGCATGTACCCGGCGTTGAACTGGTGGAACTCCTTCGATTCACGTGCGGTCTTGTATCGCAACGGGATGCGATCCCCGAAAAGCAGTGACCGGGGCTCCCCCGCACCCCGATCCAAAGCCGGCCGACACCACAATCCGCCCCAGTCGTGTGGGGTCCGGACCCCGGGCCAGCCCGACTCGAACGTGTACATCCCCGCCGTGACCAGATCGAGTCGGCCGTCACCGGTCAAATCAACCATCCGCGACAAGCCGACCAGCCCACCGATCCGCCGGGGACCCGTCGCGTTGTACCTCAGCAGATCGCCGACGCCGATCAACGGAACCAGGTCTCTCGTCGAGGCCAACCGTCGACCAGGACTGGTCCGAAAGGTGACGACGTACCGCATCTGTCGCGGGTCGGAGATCAGCCACCGAACCCGGCCGGAGTCGCCGTGACGAAACCCGGGGCCCAGCGAATGGGCCACCTCCTGTTTCGTGGCACGGTTGACGACCCGAATCGAATCGGGATCCAGCACGCCCTCAAGCCCCTGACGACGGGCCTCGACAGCAAAATCGATCAGGGGATCCGCCGGCAGGTTCGGGGTCACCAACCGGCTCGACACCGTCACGTCCAGCCGGCCGGTCGTTCTGCGGGACGCCCGGGGCCCGGGAAGCCGGACCTTGGCCAGGTAGATGTTCGTCTTGCCCTCGTGAGACGAGTAGTAGCTGATCCACAACAGGCCCTCGTGCCAGACCATGCCGGCGTAGCTGCAGTCTCCCCCACTGGGCAACGTCAGCACGGGCTTGTAGCCGGTTCGTGTCATCCGAGCCAGCACCGTCTGCGGCCGATCACCGTAACGACGCCCCGAAGCCCACAGGCTGCCATCCGGCACTCGGATGAAGTTCGGGCCACCGACCCGCTGGCCGGTGTCGGTCCACTTCCAGTCGGTAAACGGCGGTCGGCTGGTGCCGATCCAGGCGGTCTTGTTCCGCCTCAGCAGCACCACCATCTCGTCCCGGTCCAGGAACCGGATGGTCGCCTCGTTGGGCCAGCCGGGGATTCGGTGGAATTCCGTGAGGAACTTCCAGTCGAGACCATCACGGGTGCTGTAGAGCATGACCCGTCGAGGGTCTTTTCCGTTGCCGAGTTTCGAGATGCTGTAACCGGTGCCCTTGTGCCAGGTCACCCGCCACAGCCAGTGGTCCTCGGCCAGCAGTTTCCGCGGGCGGGTCCATTTCAGGCCGTCGCTCGAAAACGACACGCGGGGCGAACGGGTCTGGTAGACCCGCTTGGCGTTGTAGAGGCTGCCGCCCATGATCAGCATCAGCCGGCCATCGGGGGTGATCGAGAGCTTGGGATCGCGGAGATCGACACCGTCCTGTTCGAGCAGTCCAGCCGACTTCCATTCCTTGCCGTCGCTCGAGACGATCACGCGGACGCGACCGTCGTCACCGGCATGCCCGGTCCCCTCGCGGAACGTACACCACCACCGGTCCCGGAACCGGATCAGGTCAGTGAACGCGTTGTGCCTGCCGTGATCCCAGATCCGGCTGACCGAGACGATCTCGGGATCGGCGGCCTCGACCGACAGCCCGGTGGTCGCCACCACGATCAGCAGAACAAGTCGACGTTTCATCACTGGTCCCCGATGTGCGACCGGTCGGTGGAGCAGAGGCTAACGTGCCAGTTTCTGCAGCCGTTTTCCCGTGATTTCGACAACGTAGAGGTTCCGCTGCCTGTCGACAGCCAGCATGTGTGGCAACTGAAACTGCCCCGGCCCGGTCCCCTCTTTCCCCCACCGGGCGACGACCTTGCCGGATTTCGGGTCGAGTTGCAGAACCTGGTTGGCTCGACCGTCGGCGACGTAGATCGCCCCCTTGTGATCCTCGGCCAGGCCGAACGGAGCGAACCCGTTCCAGGTGGCCAGCCACTTTCCGTTGGCATCAAACACCTGCACCCGGTCGTTCTCGCGGTCGCCCACCACGACCCGCCCCTTGCGATCGACCAGGATCGCGTGCGGGGTGTCGAACTCGCTCTTGCCGGTCCCGGGCTTGCCCCAACTGGTCAGGTATTTCCCCTTCGAGTCGAACTTCATCACGCGGCTGTTGCCGTAACCGTCCGAGACGTAGATCTCGCCGGCGGGCCCGAAGGCGACATCGGTCGGTTTGTCGAACAGGTCGCGGTCGGTGCCCGCCTTGTCGACCTGGCCGAGAGCAAGCAGGAGTTTCCCCTTGGGGCTGAACTTGAAGACCATGTGATGGCCGATGTCGGTCACCCAGACGTTGTCGTCGCGATCGACCCGCAGGCCATGAGCGCTCCCGATCAGGTCGTCGCCCCACGATCGAACGAGTTTCCCGTCGGTGCCGAAGCAGAGAATCGGCCTGGGGCCCCGGTGGAACAGGTAGACCCGTCCCTTGCTGTCAACATCCACGCCCGAGGCGGCTCCCAATGGGAGACCCTTGGGAATCTTCAGGAACCCGGCAACCGGCTTCAACCGAGGCTCGGCCGCGACCGAGACGACCCCGGCCACCAGGAGCAACAGCACGAGTCCGAGTAACGGCGTGGAGAATCTCATCGTGGGGGCTCCTCTGTCGGGTGCGAATGGACGGCCCCATCGTTACCCAACGGCAATCCGGGAGGCAACCGAACGGGGCGGATGGTGCCGGTGGAACACCCGGTTCAGCACTTGCACGTCAATCCACCGTCGACCACCAACTGGGCGCCGGTGATGTACCGGGCCTCGTCGGAAGCCAGGAACAGCGCGGCGTGGGCCACGTCCCAGGCATCGCCCATCGTCTTCATCGGGACCTGCTCGTTGCGCATCTGGATCATCTTCTCGACATCCCCGTCGGCGTAGACTCCCTTGAGCGGCTCGACGATCATCGGCGTGTTCATCAGGCCCGGCAGGATCGAATTGACCCGGATGCCCTTCTCGGCGTACTCGAGCGCCACCGACTGGGTCAGTTGCAGCACGCCGCCCTTGGTGGCGGAATACGAGACGTAGGGAATCCCCAGGTAACGGATTCCGGCAATCGAGGCGATGTTGACGATCGCGCCGCCGCCCTGGGCCTCCATCACCGGCAGCACATACTTGCAGGTCAGAAACATGCTGGTCAGGTTGACCGAAATCACGTGGTCCCAACTCTCCAGGCTCGCCCCCACCGGCCCCCCCACTTCGAGGATGCCGACGTTGTTGTGCAGGATATCGATGCGGCCCCAGGTCTCGACGCACTTCTCGACCACCGCAGCCACCTGCTCGGCATCGGTCACGTCGACCTGGTCGACCAGGCACTCACCCCCCTCATCCCGGATGATCCCGGCGGTCTCATCGACCGCGTCCCGGTTGATGTCTATCACGCAGACCCGGGCCCCCTCGCGGGCGAACAACACCGCGGTCGCCTTTCCGTTGCCCCAGCCGGGTCCGGAAGACCCCGCGCCGGTCACCAGGGCCACCTTGTCCTTGAGTCGTTCACCCATCGCGATCTCGCCCTCCGACTTGCCTCATGATGAGGCCTCAGAATACCGTGGACGTGCGTCGTTCGCCGGTCCGACGCCCTAATTCTCACCCCACGGATCCCCGTCGATGAACGTCGGCCAGTTCCTCACCAAGGCCGCTCGCAGTTTCCCCACGAACCAGGCGATCGTGCACGGGAACCAGGGCTGGTCCTACGCCGAGTTCGACAGGCGAACCAGCCAACTGTGCCACGCCCTACGGGGGCTGGGTCTCGAGCGCGGCGACAACCTGGCGGTGTTGATGACCAACTGCAGCCCGATGCTCGAGACGATGTTCGCCGGCTTCCGGCTGGGATGCGGAGTGGTGCCGATCAACTTCCGGCTGCACCCCAACGAGTTCGCCTACATCATTGACCACAGCGAATCGCGGGTCGTGGTCACCTCACCGGAGTTCAACGAACCACTGCAGTCGGTCGGCGACCAGATGCCGCGGGTCGAACACGTGATCACCACCGGCGGGGCCACCGGCGAGGTGCTCGACTACGAGACGATCCTGGAGAACCAGCCGGTCGACTGCCCCGATGCCGATGTGGATCCCGACGATGTCGCCTGGCTGTTCTACACGTCGGGGACCACCGGCCGCCCCAAGGGAGCGATGCTCACGCACCGCAACCTGGTGGCGATGTCGATGGGGTTTTTCGCCGACATGTGCCCCGACCGCGGCCATCGGGAAGCGACGCTGCACGCCGCCCCGCTGTCCCACGGCAGCGGACTCTATGCCCTGCCCAATGTCGCCCAGGCCGCCACCCACGTGATCCCCTCTGTCACCTCGTTCGACCCGGTGCATATCTTCGAGTGCATCCAGCAGCACCGCATCACCAACATCTTCGTCGCCCCCACGATGCTCAAGCGGCTGGTCGACCACCCCGACATCGGCCGCTTCGACCTCGGATCGCTCAAGTCGGTCATCTACGGTGGCGCCCCGATGCTGGTCGAGGACCTGCTGCGGGCCCTCGAGCGGCTGGGCCCCTGCCTGGTCCAACTCTACGGACAGGGCGAAAGCCCGATGACGATCACCTACCTGCCGCACCGGGACCACGTGTCCGACGGAGACGAGGCCCAACACCGCCGACTGGGTTCGGCGGGAATCGCCCGGACCGATGTCGAGGTCGAGATCGTCGACGACGACGACCGGCGACTGGGCACCGGCGAGGTGGGCGAGATCGTCACGCGGTCGGAGCTGGTGATGAAGGGCTACTGGCGGGATCCGGATGCCTCGAAACACTCGCTCCGCGGTGGCTGGCTGCACACCGGCGACGTCGGCTGCCTGGACGAAGACGGCTACCTCTTCCTGATGGACCGCTCGCACGACATGATCATCAGCGGTGGCGAGAACATTTATCCTCGCGAGATCGAGGAGGTCCTGGTCAGGCACCCGGCCGTCCGGGAAGTGGCCGTGATCGGCATCCCCGACGAGGAATGGGGCGAGGCGGTCAAGGCAGTCGTCTCGACCGTCGATGGCGGCGAGGTGACCGCAGAGGAACTGATCGAATTCTGCCGCGATCACATCGCCAGCTACAAGAAACCTCGCAGCGTCGACTTCGTCGACGAGTTGCCTCGAAACAACTACGGCAAGATCGTCAAGCGCGAACTCCGCGAAGCGTACTGGCAGGGACGGGAGCGGCGGGTCTAGACCGGCCGAAGACGACATGGCACGACGACGACAACTACGACGAGGCGTGGCGGTGGTCGGAGCCGGGATGTCCGGTTTCGGCATGTTCGCCGAAAAGGACTCGAAGGATCTCTTTCTCGAGGCCTTCACCGAACTGAGGACGTCGGTCGACAAGGGGCTCGATCCGACCGACATCGACGCACTGTACTTCGGCAACTTCACCAACGACTTCTTCGTGCACCAGTCGCACTGGGGCGCGATTCTCACCGACGCCCTCGGCATGGTTCCCGCCCCGGCCACCCGCACCGAGGGGGCATGTGCCTCGAGCGGACTGGCGTTCCGCGAGGCGTGTTTTGCCATCGCCAGCGGATTCTACGACGTCGTGCTGGTGGGTGGCGTCGAGGACATGTCCAAGCGATCCACAGCCGAGGTGGCCGAGGGACTGGCGCTGGCGGCGATTCCCTACGAACTGGACGCGGGATTCAATTTTCCCGGCGTGTTCGGAGTGATCGCCTCGGCCTACTTCCAGAAATACGGTGCGACCCGCGAACACCTGATGAACGTGACGATCAAGAGCCACGAGAACGCGGCACGAAATCCGCGAGCCCAACTGGGGAAATCGGTTCGCGAGATGATGGAATCGAAGGCCCGCCGGGCGGCCGAACGGGGCCAGGAGGTGCCCGGGTGGGCCGACGAACGGGAGTTTCTTCGAGACGAACGGGCCAACCCGGTCGTCGCCTCGCCGTTGCACCTGTTCGACTGTTGCCCGATCAGTGACGGAGCCGGCTGCCTGTTGCTGGTGGCCTCGGAGATTGCCGAGCGGTTCACCGACGACCCGCTGCAGGTGGCCGGGATCGGACAGGGCAGCGGCCGCGGGCTGCAGGCGGCCGAGGATCTGACCAGCTTCGAGGCAACCCGGGCCGCGGCCCACGAGGCCTACCAGATGGCGGGACTCGAACCCGCCGACATCCAGTTTGCCGAAGTGCACGACTGCTTCTCGATCGCCGAACTGCTGCACATCGAGGACCTGGGGTTCTTCGAGCCCGGCACCGGGCACCTGGCGGTGGCCGACGGGATGACCCGGCTGGATGGCAGCATGCCGATCAACACCTCCGGGGGACTCAAGTGCAAGGGACACCCGGTGGGAGCCACCGGGGCGGGCCAACTGGTCGAGGTGTGGACCCAGCTGAGACAACAGGCCGGAGACCGGCAGGTGCCAGGCGACAACCTGAGCATCGGGCTGGCTCACAACCTGGGTGGCACCGGCGGCACCAGTTCGGTGACGATCCTGAGGCGGGGAGTCTGACGTGAACCAGGCGAGACCATTTACCGACCGGTCATTTCGGGCCTTCCTCTGCGAAGAACAGTTGATGGGCGGACGCTGCGACGGCTGCGGGTCGCTGTTCGTGCCACCGCGGGCCCTCTGCCCGGCCTGCCACGGTGATCAAATGACCTGGGAACAGGCCAGCGGACGTGGCCGGCTGGTGGCGGTGACCCGGATGGCGATGGTCTCGCCAGGGCTGGCCGACGAGGGATTCGGCGGTGATCGCCCCTACTGCTCGGGTGTCGTCGAACTCGAAGAAGGTCCCCGAGTGGTCGCACGGCTCGCCGGCCGGGAGACCGACGAACTGGGCGAGGTGGAAGTGGGCCAGGACATGCAGGTCGGATTCGAACATCGCGACCGCGAAACGCCTCGCCTGGTCTTCCGTCCCGCCTGATCCACATCGCCCGCAAGGTTGGAGTCGGGGCCTGAATAGTCAATAGTGGACCGACCTGGACGGATTGAGACAACAACAAGTGACCGGGAACCCAGCGATGACCAGACGCAAAGAGATGTACGACCTGCTGCGGATTTCACTGCTGGGAATCGCCCTGGCGACCGGAGTCCACCAGGCGGAGGCCGCGAATCCATCGTCGCTGGTCCGGTTCTGTGCGATGGGCGATGTGCCCTACGCCCCGGTCGAAGACCTGTTGCTGCCGAGACAGGTTGCCGAGTTGCCGGCGGCCGGCGAATTCGTGATCCACGTGGGAGACATCAAATCCGGGAACACCCCGTGCGACGAGGCGGTCTACAACAAGGTCTACGGGATGCTCGCGCAGTCCAAGGCACCGGTCTTCATCATCCCGGGCGACAACGAGTGGAACGACTGCACCGACCCGGCCAAGGCCTGGGCGTACTGGCAGAAGTACTTCACCCGCTTTGACCGGCGGTGGAACCACCGTTTCCCGGTCTTCCGGCAGATCGAGCAGAAAGAGAACTTCTCGTTCGTTCACGGAGGCGTGCTGTTTGTCGGCCTGAACATCGTCGGCGGCCGGGTTCACGATCCCGACGAGTGGAAGAAGCGACACGCCGACTGCCTGGCGTGGACACGCCAGAACCTGAAACAGTTCGGCTCGACCGCCAGCAGCCTGGTCATTTTCGGCCACGCCCAACCGGCCAAAAAGCACCAGGACTTCTTCGAGCCGTTCAACAAGGTCGCGACCTCGTTCAGAAAACCGATCCTCTACCTGCACGGCGACGGACACCGCTGGATTCACGACCGACCGTTCACGGCGAAGAACATCCTGCGGGTCCAGGTCGACCAGGGAGGCATCGCACCGCCGCTGCTGGTCACCGTCACCGACGACCCGAAGACGCCGTTCGTGTTCGACCGCCGCATGTCCGAAGACAAGGCGGCCGTGACGCTGGCCAAGATCGGTGCCAAGCTCAGGCGTGACGACGCCGGACGAATCGTCGAGGTGGACCTCGGCGAACGCCAGACCACCGACGCCGACCTGGCGCACCTGGTCGGGTTGAGGGCCCTCGAGGAACTGAGCCTGCACCAGACCAGGATCACCGGTGCCGGGCTGGTGCACCTGAAGGGGCTGACCACGCTGAAACGGGCCTTCTTCAGCGACACCGCCGTCGACGACGCGGGGGTCTCGCACCTCAAGGGACTCAACAACCTCACCGTGCTCGGTCTTTCCGGAACCCGCATCACCGACCGCAGCCTCGAACAACTCTCCGGGCTCAAGAACCTCTCGTCACTGTTTGCCCTGGAGACCAAGGTCACCGACGCCGGAGTGGCCAAGCTCCGCAAGGCCCTGCCCAACTGCGACATCAGCCACTGAAACCGGCCGGGTCCCGGGGATTCCTTTCCACATTGCCAGTCCCGGGTCACACTGGTATTAATCAACCGGCGTTGATGCGTCGCGGGCGGCAGTTCCTCCTCGTTCCAGAGAGGCGTCGATGACAACTCGGGCTTCGTGTCGCGGCTTGACCAGTTCGCAGATCAACCGGCGGTCGTTCCTGCAGACAACCGTTTCGGCCGGAACGGCGGGGCTGTCGTTGCCGGCCCTGCTCTCGGCACGGGCCGAAGCCGTGGCCGCCAGGCAGCCCGTACAGGACACCGCCGTGATCCAGGTCTGGCTCGGTGGCGGGCCGACGCATTTCGAGACCTACGACCCCAAACCGATGGCGCCGGCCGAATACCGCGGCCCGTTCAAACCGATCGCGACGAAGTTACCCGGCGTGCAGTTCTGTGAGTTGATGCCGCGGCACGCGGAGATCATCGACAAGATCGCCGTCATCCGCAGCATCAACGTCGGCAGCAGCGGCCACGACGTGGGCATGTACTACTGCACGACCGGCAAGACGCGCAAGGGACAGCCCTCGGCCGGCTCGTACGTCGCCCGCATCCGCGGGGGCCGCGGGTTGAGCGTCCCGCCGAACGTGCACCTGGGCTTCACCCACACGGCGAACCGGGTCTTCGTGCCGAACTTCAAGTCCGGCTATCTCGGCAGCGGCCACGATCCGTTCTACATCCACGACGATCCGGCCGGCAAGACGTTCACCGTCCCCAACCTGCAACTCGTCAACGGAATGACGATCGACCGGCTGGGGGACCGCAGGTCGTTACTGTCGCGTTTCGACACCGCTCGCCGACGCTTCGAAACCGGCGGAACGGCCGATTCGGTCGACCACTTCACCCGGGCGGCCTTCGAAATCGTCAGTGGCAGCACGGCCCGTCAGGCATTCGACCTGTCGCGGGAACCCGACAAGACACGGCAGCGTTACGGCATGCACCGCTGGGGTCAAAGCTGCCTGCTGGCCCGGCGGCTGGTCGAGGCGGGTGTGCCGTTCGTCACGGTCAACTTCGACCCGCACTCCTACACCTTCGACATGCACAGCAACGTCACCGGCGGCATGAAGAGCGCCGGTCCTCGGATGGACTCGGCGATCCCGGCCCTGATCGAGGACCTGCACCTCCGCGGCCTCAACAAGCGGGTGCTGCTGCTGGTCTGGGGTGAGTTCGGCCGGACACCGCGGATCAACAAGAATGCCGGACGAGACCACTGGGGTTCGGTGATGAGCGTCCTGCTCTCGGGCGGCGACCTGAAGACCGGCCAGGTGATCGGATCGTCGACGGCCAAGGGCGAAGTGCCCAAGGATCGGCCGCTGCGTCCGTGGGACGTGCTGGCCACGATGTACCGCCACCTCGGCATCGACCCCGGCCGAACGTTTCTCGATCGCTCGGGACGCCCGCTGGCGATCCTCGAGCAGGGTGACGTCATCCGCGAATTGATCTGAGCCCGGCGCGGGCGGGATCGTGTCGCGGCCCGCGATCGCGTTTCACCACGCGCTGTTCGACGGATCGTCGTCAGCGGCGAAGATGTCCGCCTTGTCGAGACCCTCGATTTTCGTCTCGGCGTCGGGCTCGTCGGCAGTCGACCGACCATCGTCATCCCCGACCCACTCGTCATCGCCGCGGTCATCCCGGCCGGGCTGATCATCAACAACCGTCACATCAACACCGGACCAGACCATCCGGCGGATGTCGATCGCCAGGCCGAACAGTGTCGGAACCAGGACCACGGTGAAGATCGTCGAAACGACCAGCCCGCCCAGGACCACGCTGCCCAGCCCGCGGTACAGTTCGCTGCCGGCTCCCGGAAACAGGACCAACGGCAACAGTCCCAGCACCGTGGTGGTGGTGGTCATGAAGATCGGTCTCACCCGTGTGCGGATGCTCGCCAGGATCGCCTCCGACGCCGACAGCCCGTCCTCGTGCATGTGGTTCAGAGACTGGTGAACAATCAGGATCGGGTTGTTGACCACCGTTCCGATCAGGATGACGAAACCCAGCATGGTCAGCACGTCGAGTGACTGCGGGACGAACAGGTTGAGGACGGACAGGCCGAGGATCCCCCCGACGGCACCCAGTGGAACGCTTAAAATGATCACCAGCGGGTACAACCACGATTCGAACAGGGCGGCCATCAGCAGGTAGGTGATCAACAGGGCCAGCAGGACGTTGAACCTCAGTGCCAACCACGTGGTCCTGAGCTTGTCCGCGGTGCCGCCGAGCGTGATCCGGTACCCGCCGTCGAGCTGTTTGCCGGCAATCAGCGGCGAGACGATCTTCGAGTCGATCCGCTGCATCGCCTCTTCGAGCGGCATCTCCGGGGCCGGCGTGACCCGGATCGTGACCGCCCGAAACCGCTCGCGGTGGTTGACCTGGTCGGGCCCACTGCTCATGGACACATCGGCGATCGCCCCCAGCGGAACGATCTGACCCAGCGGCGTCGCCACCGGCAACGCCTCAATCTCCTGGGTGCTGTCGGCGTTCTGCAACCTGCCGATGATCGTCAGGTCGATCTTGTCCCCCTCCAGGAAGTAGTCTCCCGCGTAGGCGCCATCGATCAATGCGTTGGCGGTGTAGCCCAGGTCGGTAGTGGAGATCCCCATTTCGGCGGCCTGGATCAACCGCGGCCGGATGTGGACTTCGGGAGTCGAGAGGTCCAGGCTCGGGACTGGCTGGACCTGGGCATCCTGGCCCAGCACCGTGCGAACCTGGCCCATGATCTGCCCGCCGAGACCAACGAGTTTCTTCAATTCCGGACCGGTGATCTCGATGTCGATGGTCCGCCCGGCCCCGAGTCCCCGTTCGAACAGGCTTGATTGACTGACGATGGCGATGGTGCCCGGCAGCTGCGAAGCGGCCTTCCGGATGACCGGAGCCAGTTCACCGGCACGGGTCGGTTCGAGTGCCCTCAGCCCGAGAAACACCCGTCGACTCCGTGCCACGAAGAAGAAGTCTCCGATGATCGGACCGTCCAGCTTCGCCGCCTCGGGACTGCCCGGCTCGACGTTCCAGTACGGTGCCAGTTCCGTCTCGACCGTCTCGCCCAGTTGCATCATCTGGTCGACGTTGTAGCCGGGCGGCGGCATCAGGATTGCAAAAACCAGGTTGCGGTTGCCCGCCGGCAGGTACTCGACCCTGGGCCAGAACCTGTAGCTGAACCCCACCGACACTCCAACCAGCAGCAACACCACCGCCAGGCGGCGGAAAAACCCCAACTGGATCCAGCGATTGAGCCTGACGATCGAATCGACGAACCAGGCGGCCAGGCGGCGAGGCAGTCTGACCAGCAGCGGAACCGGTGGTGGGTCCGTCCCGTCCGCCGGTGACGGCCGGCGATCGTCCGCGGAGGCAAACAGGCGTGCCGAGGCGGTGCAGATGACCGTCACCGAAAAGAGCATCGAGAGGCCGACAGCGGCACTGATGGCCAGGGCGATGTCGCGGAACAACTGGCCGGCTTCCTCCTGGATGAAGACGACCGGCAGAAACACTGCCACGGTGGTCAACGTCGACGCCGTGACCGCCCCCCAGACCTCCTTGGTTCCCCGCACCGCTGCCACCCGGGCCGGTTCACCCAACGAGCAACGCCGGGTGATGTTCTCGAGCACGACGACGGCGTTGTCGACAAGCATTCCGACTGCGAACGCCAGCCCGGCCAGGCTGATCACGTTCAGCGAGCGGCCCAGCAGTCCGAGAATCAGGAACGTGCCGATGATGCTCGCCGGAATCGCCGCCGCGACCAGCAGCGCCCCGCGGGCCAGCCAGAATCCGATCCCGACCAGCAGCAGCAGGCCGGGTACCGCAAACCACGACGAGACGTACGTCGAAGCGAGTGCGGCCGCCACGACCAGCGGAACGGCCAACAGCGTGCGGATCTCCAGGTGCAGGAAGACCATCAACACGATCATCGTCAGGGCACCGCCCAGGAAGATGTTCTGGCGGACCAGCGCGATCGACGAGTAGATGTAATCGGTCTCGTCGTAGACCTGGGTCAACTGCAGACCACGCGGCTCGAGCAGCCGCTGGTTGATCTCCCGATTGGCCTGCCGCAGCCCCTCCATCACGTCCAGTACGTTGGCTCCCGACTCGCGGATGCAGTTGACCGCGATACTCGATTCCCCGAACCGCCGGACCACTCCGGTGGATTTCTTGAACCCCAGCTGAACTTCGGCCACATCCCGTACGTAGATCGGCACCCCGTTCTGCACGACCAGCAGCTGGTTCTCGACCTCCTCGGAACTGCGAAACTGTCCGAGCGTCCTGACGACCCAGCGTCGCTTGCCTTCGGAGAAGTCGCCGGCCGAGGTGTCCTTGTTCTGGCTCCGCAGCACGCGGAGCACGTCGGCGATCGTGATTTGCCGTGACGCCAGCTTCTCGGGGTCGACGATCACCTGCAGTTCATGTTCGAGCCCGCCTATCACGGTCGACTGAGAAACACCGGGGACCCGTTCGAACCGCGACTCGATCTCGTTTTCGGCAAAGCGTCTCAGCTTCGTGACATCCAGGTCCGAGGGAAGAACCTCATGGATTTCAGGGTGTTCGCGAGCCAGCACTCTCAACCGAAGCAGCCCCAGCCCGACACTGTGAGTCTCGCGGATCTCCTGGATCGCCTCGGCCAACTTCGGGTGACGGCCCTGGAACTCGGCAAGCTGTTCGTCGCTGGGTCGACGGGCGCTGAGGATGAACCATGCGATCGGGCGGTTGTCGGAGTTGGCCGTCGAGATGACCGGCTGGTCGGCTTCCTCGGGGTACTCGCGAACCTGCTGCAGGCGGCTGTTGACCTTCAACAACGCCTCGTCCATTTCGGTCCCGACCAGGAACTCCAGGATGATCCGCGATCGCGAATCCGAGCTCTCCGAACTCATCTTCTTGAGCCCCTCGACGCTCTTGAGCTGTTCCTCCTGTTCGAGGGTGATCTCGCGCTCGACCTCCTGCGGACTCGCACCCGGCCACCGCGTCTCGACGGTGATCGTCGGGGTCTGCACCTCCGGAGTCAGCTGCATCGGCATCCGTTCGAGCGCCACGACGCCGAACAGTGAGATCAGCAGCACTCCAACGGTCACCTTGACCGGGTTGCTGACAAAGGACTCGATCAGGTGCATGGCCTAGCGTTGGCTTTCGGTTGGCTTGGAAGTCTTGGCATCGGGGACAAGCGGAACGGGACGGGCGATTACCTCCATGCCGGGCCGCAGTCGTTCATTCCCTTCCACGACGACCTGTTGACCGGCCTGGATTTCACCGATGACCTGGATGTCCTTGCCGACGGCGACCCCGAGCCTGACCGGCACCGGCCGGACGACCTGCTTCTTCGGGTCCTTCCTGTCGGCTTCGACCACGTAGACAACGGCCTGTCGACCGTTCAGCACCAGGGCGTCCTTGGGCACCAGCAGGGCGCGGGTCCGGGCCCCGGTCGGCAGCGTGACACGGGACAGCATGCCCGCCTTGATCAGCGGGTCTCCCCGGGTGATCGTGTTGGTCAACCGGATCTTGACCGGAAACGTTCGGGCCCGTGGATCGGCCTGGGGGATGATCGCAACGATCTTGCCTTGATGAAACCGTTGGAGAAGTGCCACGATCTCGACCGTGACCTCGCTGCCGATCCGCAGGTGAGAAACATGGTTCTCGAGAACATGCACCTTCACGTCGACCTGGTCGAGCGACACGACATCGACAACCGGATCGCCACGGCTGACCCATTC
This sequence comes from Planctomycetota bacterium, assembly GCA_963582065.1. Lineage (GTDB taxonomy): Bacteria > Planctomycetota > Planctomycetia > Planctomycetales > Planctomycetaceae > UBA8437. Next base: position 86,529 of record CAUZRQ010000008.1, read on the forward strand.
TCCGACCTCGGTTCGCCGCGCCGTGACGTAACCGGCAAAGCGGGAGACGATCGTGTGCTTGCTGATGCGGTCCTTGAGCTGATCGACGACGGCCTGCTGAACGGCCAGCCGCGCGGCGGCCTGAACCAGTTTCTCCTCGCGGGGTCCGGCGACCGCCAACTGGTGCCCCGCCCGGGCATCGTCGTAGTCACGTTCGGCGGTGATCGCCGCCGAGACGACCGCCGAGAGGTCATCTTCGGTCACGGTCCCCTGCTTGGCCAAGGCGGTGAAACGCGCCCGCCGGGCCACGTGGAATTCCCGCCGGGCCCCGGCCGCCAGCATCCGGGCCTGCAACTGGTCGATCTCCCTGGGGCGGGTCCCGTTCTTCAGTTCCCTGAGCAACTCCTTCCGAAACTCCAACTCGGCCTCGGCCGCCTTCAACTCGAGCTGGATCGTCGCCGTCAGCAATTTCGCCAGCGGTTGCATGTCACCGATTCGATCCCCTTCCTCCACCGGAAATTCGACGACCCGGCCGTCGACGGCACTGCCGATCGTCGCCCTTTTCAGCGGTTCAACCGAACCGACGAACGAGTGCCCAGCGATGACCTCGCGTTCCACCACCGGCGCGACCACGACAACCGACGGACCCCGCTGAGCCGGCAACTGATCGGCCAACAGCAGCACGAGGATTCCCGGCAAGACCACTCGACGCATCAAGGCGCTCGACACAATCACCCCTCCACTTTTCGCCTGGACCGACCGCTGGCGGTCGATCGACGTTCGTTTCCCTCACGAACCATCGTATCAGAGACCACAACCCGTCTGAGCAATCTAACCGGAGCTTCCGCCGTCGGTACCGGCAGCAATGCCATTGCCCCGGCAATTGCCGGGGCCGGGATCGACAACGGAACTCGAACAGCAACCGTCCCGTGTCAGGGCTTCGCCGTCTTCTTCTTGAGCAACTCGATGCACTTGACCCGACCCGCGTCGACCGTCTTCTGATCGAGTTTCAACTGCAGGAACCCCGCAGCGACCTTGGTCGTGGCCGCGTCGGCCTCGGTCGATTGCAACGGCGTCTGGCCGTCCTTGCTCTTGGCAGCCGCGTCGGCCCCCTTGGCCAGCAGCAGTTCGAGCACCGCCACGCTGCCGGTGAACGCGGCCGCGTGCAGCGGACTCGATCCGTCGCGGTTCCTGCCGTTGACGTCGGCCTTGGCGGCGATCAGCAACGCGGCGATCTCGGCGTTGCCGTGGAACGCCGCCCAGGACAGGACCGTGATCCCCAGGTCCGGATCCTGGACATTCGGGTTGCTGGTCGGCTTGGCCAGCAACTTCTTGACCGCGGCCACGTCCTGCTTGCGAACCGCCGCGGCCAGTTCCTTGCTCCCGGTTCCGTTCTTGAGCAACTGCACACACTTGGCACGGCCTGCCTGGACCTTGGCAAGGTCGTAGTCCAGCTTCAGCAACCCGGCAACGAACTGGGTGGCTCCGGCATCGACCGTTGTCGCAAACAGCGGGTCTTCGCCCTTGGCGTTCTTCAGCTTCG
>CAUZRQ010000009.1:0-86444 GCA_963582065.1 Planctomycetota bacterium
ATGCGATCGTCTGCCTGGGAGCGGTGATCCAGGGAGAGACGACCCACCACGAGTACATCAACCACCAGGTGGCCGAGGGGATCCGCACGGCGGCACAGCGGACCGGGATCCCGGTCGCCTTCGGTGTGCTGACCTGCCAGAACCTCGAACTGGCCCTGGAACGTGCCGGCGGCAAGATGGGGAGCAAGGGCCACGAAGCGGCAATGGCCGCACTCGAGACCCTGGCCACCCTGCGAGCAATCGGCGAGCCGGTGGAGGCCGCACCGGAAACCGACGACGAAGGCGAGGACGGCGGCGAGGACGAGGACGAGGACGAGGACGAGGAGGACGCCAAGATGGCTGACGACCAGCCCGATCCCAGGCGACGACGCGCCCGCGAGGCCGCCCTGCAGGCGCTCTACCAGGTCGACCTCAATCCGGACATGCCCCCCGCAGCGCTCACCGAGTTCCTCGACGGTGAACTCAGCGACCCACAGCTCAGGGCCTTTGCCGGGCAGATCGTCAAGGGCGTCTCGACCCGACGGGTCGAACTCGACAAGCTCATCAATTCGTACTCGGAAAACTGGTCGCTGTCTCGCATGGCCGGCACCGACCGCAACATCCTCAGGCTCGCCGCCTGGGAACTGCTCCACAGCGACGTCCCCTTTCGGGTGGTACTCGACGAGGCCGTCGAACTGGCCAAGACCTTCGGCGACGCCCGCAGCCCCGATTTCGTCAACGGGGTCCTCGACGCGCTGGTCCCCGAAACCCGGCGGGTGGCCGTCTAGCCCCGCAACATGCCCACCAGCCCGGGCAACAACCTGGCGAAGGCCCGGGCCCGGTGGCTGAGATGCCGCTTGACCACCGGCGACAACTCGCCAAACGTGCGGTGGTATTCGCGTAACAGGAAGTGTGGGTCGTAACCGAACCCGTTTTCGCCCCGAGCCTCCTCGACGATCCGGCCCCGGCAGGTCGCTTCGACACTCAACCGCACCTCGCCTTGCGGATCCGACACCGCGACGTGGCAGACGTAGTGAGCCCCCCGCCGCTGGTCGGGAACACCCCCAAGCCGCTCGATCAACAGACGGTTGTTCGATTCGTCGGTCGCATTCTCACCGCTGAAACGGGCCGAGAAGATCCCGGGGCCGCCCTCCAAGGCGTCAACACACAAACCACTGTCCTCGCCCAGGGTCCATTGACCCAGGAATTCGGCCGTCCGGGTCGCCTTCAGGGCTGCGTTCTCCCCAAAGGTCTCGCCGTCTTCGACCACCGCCGGCACACCGTCGAATTCGCCGACACTCCGGACGCTCACTCCGTGAGGGGCCAGCAACCCCGCGATCTCACTCAACTTCTTCGCGTTGCGACTGGCAATCACCAGCAGGGGTGTGGTCACGCCCGCAACCCTCACTTCAACTTCACGACCAACATCAGGCGAGGAGCCGGGTCAAACGGGAGGATCTGGTCGAGCGGATTCCGTCGAGATGAACCGGGGAAGAGGATGTACTCGGGGGTCAACGTCTTGTTTCCTGTCCACGGATCGGGTTTTTGCTTCGCCTGGAACAATTCCAGCAACAGACGAATCTGAGGATCCTCGGCCGAATTGAACTCACCAACGGTAACGATCGATCGATACCGCTCGTGCAACACGAAGGCCCGGAACTGATCTCGCGCCAGGATATCGGCCAGTTTCGGGTTGTTGCGGGCGAGCTTGGCGAGGTAACGGTTGTCGTTGAGAACCCGCACCAGTCGACGGGCCTTCTCGGCCGCCTGGTCCAGGCTGTCACTGACCCGGAACGACTGTTTTGCCTGCTGCAGGCTGTTTTCCTGCACCGTCTGGGAACGCCCGGTCATCGTGGCAATGATCAGGGTGTAACGACCACGGTTCCCGAACAGGGTGTGGGGTTCACCGCGATTGAGTTGGCGAACCAGATTGCTGACAGGTTTCTCACCGGCCGGCAACAGCGGATTGCGGACCAGAAAGGCCCCGCTGAACGGACTCGGACGGCCCGGCGTCTTCATGTAGGTTCCCCCGGTGATCGACACAGGATGAAACCGCTTGATGTACTTCAACGTCTTCTGGGCCCGCCAATCGCCGATGCTGTGATAGTTGCCGGCGATGACCGAAACGGCAGAATGCTGCGGGCTCAGCGTACGACTGCCCGAGCTGCTGGCGAGATCTCCGGTAGTGCGTTCGGCCTGCGAAAAGGTGTAGGCCGGAATGCCGAGCTTGCGAAACTCGTAGACCAGCGAATCGGCTGCACTATGGGCGGTGTTTCCGTGCAGGCTGGCGACGAAGACCATCCAGGGACCATGCCGGTTGGTAATCCGGTACCGCTTGCCGCGGATCGCCTCGATACGTGACGCCAAAACCGGTCGCGGCAGATCAGTCAGGCTCAGCAGCGCAACTGCCAGACCAACAGCCAGGAATACGGGGCGGGGCCGCGACTGAAAAGAGCATGCGGGTCGCACGAGCGAGTCCCTTCGTTCCGTGCAAAATTTGACTGATCGAGAGACCGGACCGTCGGATCGGACCCAGGAGGGCGGGATGGTAACAGGAGACCGATCATGCGTCCAGAGGCCATCGGTCTCCCAGGACATCCTTCTGGATGGCCGTCAATTGCACGATTCCCGCCGTGGCCAGGTCCAGTTGCCGGTCGAGCGCGTCCCGGGCAAACGCCCGCGACTCGGCCGTCCCCTGCACTTCGACGAACTCGCCCGAACCGGTCATCACCACGTTCAGGTCGACCTCCGCGGTGCTGTCCTCGGGATAGTCCAGGTCGAGCACCGGGTCGCCGTCGACGACTCCCACGCTGACGGCCGCCACCGAGTCGACGAAGACCTCGCCCAGCCGACCGGACAGTTCGGGAATACTGGCCACCGCATCGACCAGCGCGATGAAACCACCGGTGATCGAGAGCGTCCGCGTGCCACCGTCGGCTTCGAGAACGTCACAATCGACCGTGATGGTCCGCGACCCCAGGGCGACGAAGTCGACGGCCGCTCGCAGGCTGCGGCCGACCAGTCGCTGGATCTCGCTCGATCGACCGTCCACCTTCTGACGCTCTCGCCGCTTCCTCGGAGCCGTGCTGCCCGGCAGCATGCTGTACTCGGCGGTGACCCAGCCCGAAGGGTTTTCGGGATCATCCTTCCAGGGCGGCACGCTCTCGTCGATACTCGCCGTGCACAGCACCGTCGTCCGTCCCGCGCGGATGTAGATGCTGCCCGGAGCCGACCCGGTGAACCCGCGTGTCACATCGATCGACCGCAACTCGTCCGCCGCCCGCCCGTCGTGCCGTGCCATGCTCACCTCACTCACCCAGTAACCAGAGCAACAACCCCTTGGCCAGGTGCATCCTGTTCTCGGCCTGTGCGAACACCACGCTCCGCGGCCCGTCAATCACCTCGTCGGTCACCTCCAGCCCCCGTCGGGCCGGCAGGTCGTGCATGAACCGGCACGTCTCGGGTGCCGCGGCCATCAACCGGGCGTCCACCTGGTACCCCGCAAACGCCGCCGCTCGCTCGGACTTCTCCGACTCCTGGCCCATGCTGGCCCAAACATCGGTGTAGACCACGTCGGCCTCGGCAACCGCCACCATCGGATCGGTCTCGACCACCAGGTCGCCGCCGGGAACCTCCCGGGAAAGCAAACCCAGGAAATCGTCGTCGAACTCGTAACCGACCGGGGCCGAGAGCGTCATCGACAGGCCCGCGCGGCCACAGGCGATCGCCAGTGACCTCGCGACGTTGTTGCCGTCGCCGACGAACACCAGTCGACGTCCCGCCAACTCGCCGAACGTCTCGCGGATCGTCAACAAGTCGGTCAGAGCCTGGCAGGGATGGCGGTCGTCAGAGAGCGCGTTGATGACCGGACACGATGCCAACTCGGCAAACCGCTCGATCGTCGACTGCGAAAACGTCCTCAGAACCAGCACGTCCGAGTAGCCACTGATCACCCTCGCCACGTCCTCGATTGATTCGCGACCGCCCAAGCCGGCATCGTCCGCCGAGAAGAACTGGCAGCTGCCGCCCAGTTGCGCCATCGCCGCATTGAAACTTGCCCGGGTCCTCAGCGAAGGCTTCTCGAAAATCTGCGTCAACACCCGGCCACCCAGCCGCGGCGGCCGGTCACCTACGACAGCCGCCGCCTTCAACGAAGACGCCAGGTCCAGGATCTCACCGATCTCCTCAACCGTCACCTCCAACAACGACGTCAGATGCCTCATATCTCGTCCTCATCCGACTCGTCCTCATCCGACTCGTCCTCATCCGACTCCAGTTCATCCGACTCCAGTTCATCCGATTCCTGCTCATCCGACTCCTGCTCATCCGATTCCAGTTCGTCCGAATCGACGTCGGCATTCGCGGTCTCGTCGTTCGTGGCATCGCCAGCCTCTTCCGACGACTCATCGATCTCGGCCAGCACCGCTGCCGAGGCATCACTGGCCTCCGATTCGGCCGCCATTTCGACCAGCACCTCGGCGATCACGTCACAGCCTCGGTCGACCTCCGCTTCGGTGATGTTCAGCGCCGGCAACAATCTCAGCACCGTATCGTGTGTCGCATTGACCAGCACGCCCCGCTCCATGCACTTGCCGACTGCCGGGGTGGCGGGAATCGACAGGTCGACCCCGATCATCATCCCTTGGATCCTCAGTTCTCGGATGATCGGCAGTTCGACCTGCAATGCCTCAAACCGCTCGAGAAAGCGGTCGGACATGACCTGGCAGTTCTCCAGCAGGCCATCCACCTCGATTGTCTCGACGGTCGCCAGGCCCGCGGCCATCGCCAACGGGTTGCCTCCGAAAGTGCTGGCGTGCATCCCGGGCCGCAGGCTGGGAGCGAATTCCTGCTTGGCGATTACCACGCCGCAGGCGACTCCCCCGGCCAGCCCTTTCGCCACGGTCATCACGTCCGGCTGGACGCCGAACTGCTGGTAGCCGTACCAGGTCCCGGTACGGGCCATCCCCGTCTGCACCTCGTCGAAGACCAACAGCGCCCCGCAGGCGTCGGCAATTTCTCGAAGGCCTTCCAGGAACCCCCTGGCGGGCAGGTTGACGCCCCCCTCGCCCTGGATCGGCTCGACCAGGATCGCGCAGGTCTCCGAACCGGCCACTTCACGGACGGCATCGAGATCGTTGAACGCGACGTAGTCGAAACCGGCCATCAACGGCCCCACGCCCTCGTGGTACTTCGGCTGAGCCGTCGCGGTGGTGGCACCGAACGTCCGACCATGGAAACCGTCATAGAAGGAAATGACACGGTATCGGCCGGTTTCGGCCCCGTGCAAACGCACCAGTTTCAACGCTCCCTCGATCGATTCGGCTCCACTGTTGCAGAAGAACGCCTGCCCGAATCCCCGGGTGCACAGCGCCTCGGCAAACTCTCCCTGCGGCTCGGTGTACCAGGTGTTGGGGATGTGAACCAGTTGCGAGACCTGTTGCTGGACGGCAGCGACCACCCGAGGCGGGCAGTGGCCCAGGATGTTGCAGCCCCAACCGGGGAACAGGTCGAGGTACTCATTCCCCTCGGCGTCCCAGACCGACGACCCCTCTCCACGAACCAGGCTGATCGGGTAGCGACCGTAGTTGGGAATCACGTACTGCTGGAACTGCGAGATCGTCTCTTGGCTCGAGCGTTTGGCTGAACTGTCCATCGCGTGCGTCTCCGTCTGGAATCGCCGACCCCGCCCCGGGACCGATCGGTCTGTCACAGGACAATCTCGGTGCCGACACCGGTGTCCGAGTAGATCTCCAACAAGACCGAATGAGCCATCCGGCCATCAACGATATGTACCTTCCGTACCCCCGCCTGCAGTGCCTCCAGGGCCGCGTCGACCTTGGGCACCATCCCACTGTCGATTGCTCCGTCGGCAACCAGGCCGCGGCATGCGGCGATGTCGAGGTGACCCAGCAGGCTGTCGGGGTCGTCGCGGTCGGCGAAGATGCCGGGCACATCGCTGAGAAACACCAGCTTCTCGGCACCCAGAATCCGGGCCACCGACGACGCCGCGGTGTCAGCGTTGACGTTGAACAGACCTCCATCGCGGCCCCGTGCGACGCTGGGCAGCACCGGGATCTGACCCTCGGCATAGGCCGACTCGATCATCCCGGTGTCCACCTCGACGACATGCCCGACTCGACCCAGTTCCACCGCCTCGCCGTCGTCGCCCTCGAGCCTCAGGGGCTCGGCCAACAGGCAATTGGGGCCGGGCCCGGCCAGTCGCACGGCGCGACCACCCTGCCTGAAGATCTCCTCGACCAACGATCCGGCAATCTCCTCGCCCAACACTCTTGAAACAATTTCCAGCGTCGGCTCGTCGGTGTACCGCCGCCCGTCAACGAACCGTGGTTCGATTCCTGCTTCGGCCATCGCCTGGCTGATCAACTTGCCGCCGCCGTGTACCAGCACCGGCTTCATGCCAACCGTCTCCATGAAGATCACATCGGTCAGCAGGCTTTTGACGCTCTCGGGAGCCTCCAGGGCACTTCCGCCGAGCTTGATCACGACGTACCGGTCGCGGAACTGGCGGATCCAGCCCATCGCCTCGATCAACACGTCGGCCTTGCGGATCGCATCGTCCACGGGGGGCCTCGAGTGCTTCCGGAACGAACCCCGACCTGGAAGACAGGGGGGGGTCTGAAGGGGGAAACGTCCAATTGTAGAGGGTGCTCCAGACGAATCAAACCGTGGCGGCTTCGCCCGATTTTCCGGCGCAATTGGCATCTTCGGACCGGCCCGCCACACGACATGCTCGCGGCTTGGGTCCAAGCTGCAAAAAATCGCTCCGCGACCGGCATCTCCGCCACTCTCCCGCTATCGCCCCACCACGTCTCCTTCCACCACCGACTGGCACTCTCGCTACGTTCCGACCCTCCCGCACCCAGTCGCAGGATCTCGAGCTACCGGAAGGTTTCGGGTACGCGCCGCGGTCTGGATTCCCCGATACACACACCTGCCCTGATTGATTGACTTCTTCAAGAGACGCCGCCTACGGGGTTATCCGTGAGCCACTCGCACATGCCCATCAACCACCGGATGCGGAATCTCGAGAACCGAGAACGCCGCGCTGGTGACTCCCGTCCGACGTGGCTGGTCGAACTGATCGACCAGGCGGCCGATCTCTTCGAACCCATGATGAGCGTTTCGCGGGTCGGCTTCGATTGCTGGCCGACCGAGACCGACTGGGTCGTTTACCTGTTCCTGGGTGACACCGAGATCGTCGGTGGCTGCGACGACGGGCGACTCGATCCCCTCGACTTTCGCTTCGATCTGCTCGGACTGCTCGACCTGCTCGAAAACGTCCAACAGGTCCAGTGGATGGTCTTCCCGGTCAGCGGCGACGAATCCGGCAACGACCGTTCGTTCGTCTCGATCATCGCTCACTACCAGGGTCACCCGGTCTCGCTGAGAGTGCTCTCGATAGCTCCCGAAACGGCTGGGCCGGGACTGAAACTGTTCCCCAACGGCGACTGTCAGCCGGTCTAGCGCCGCCACCGCCACGGTCCCGACTGCTTGACCCTTTCTGAAGACCCTCGTAGGCTGCCAACCACCTCACTCAACCGGTTGGAAATAGCTCGAGGATCTTCCGATGAATCGCTGCCTGCACCAATTGCCGCTGATGGGATTTGCCCGCCTGGTCGCCGTGGTCACCGTTTCGAGCCTGGTCGCCGTACTGCTGGCCCCGTTGGCCGCCGGCCCCTCTCCCACGGGCACCCTGCCGGGGGCGCGTCCCGAGATCGACGCCGGACACTACCCAACGCTGCAGGCGGCCCTCGATGCGATCCCCCCCGAAGGAGGCATCGTCCGGTTGCCGCCGGGACACTTCGAAATCACCAAGCCGCTGGTCCTCTCCCGGTCGGACGTCACGCTCATCGGAGCCGGCACCGCCACGCATATCCACAACGCCAACATGCAGGGAAAACCGGCCCTGGTCATTCAGCATCCCGACGGCGAAAAGGTCAAGAGTGCCGATCGGCTGTGGCGGGTGCGGCTGGCCGACTTCAGGCTGACCGGAACGGCCAAGAGCGGCCACGGCGTGGTGGCCGTCTGGATCAACGAGTTGTTCGTCCACGGCCTGAGCGTCAGCGAACACGGTGGTGACGGTCTGAGACTGGATCACTGCTACGAGGACCCCCGGATCAGCGACAGCCTGATCACCTACAACAAGCAGATCGGACTCAACCTGATCGGCTGCCACGACATCATCGTTTCCAGCAACCAGTTCGAAGAGAACAACGACGCGTTGAGCTGCACCGACGGCTTCAATCTCTGCATGACCGGCAACTGCCTCGACGATCACCTCCGCCACGGCGTGATCATCGAGAACACCTACGGCTCGGTCGTCTCGGGAAACATGATCGAGGAGTGCCAGGGATTCGCGGTGATTCTCGACCGAGACTGCTACGGCAATACGATCTCGTCCAACGTCATTGCCCACAACGGTGGCGGCATCGATCTCCGCGACGCCCACGGGTGTACGGTCAGCGCCAACACGCTGACCATCATGAAGACGCACGCCGTGCGGGTGGGACCGGGCAGCGGACGGATCACCATCACCGGCAACAACTTCTCCAACAGCTACATCGGCGAAGGCGGCATCAAGCGAAGGAAGAACGACGAGGCCGCCGCCGGACTGACCCTGGAAGGCACCCGCGACGTCACCGTCAGCGGAAACCTCTTTTCCAGTGTTCGGCCCAAGGCCGTCGCACTGAACGGCCAGCCCAGCCACCACGTGCTCTTCGGAGACAACGTGCTGGTCGATGTCTCCAGCGACCACGCAAAGATCAAGACCACCGGCACGTTGGTGGTGGCTCCCGCCGCCACTCCACCCGAACAGCCACCTCGACCCTGATCTCCACTCCCACCGCATCCACATCCCGGTCAGCAACCACATGCCAACCAATTTTGAACGCAACATGCTGCAGCCCCACGATTACTGGATGAGACTGGCTCTCGCCCAGGCCCGGACCGCGTTCGAGAAAGACGAGGTGCCGGTGGGGGCGGTGGTGGTTCACCAGGACAAGGAGGTGATCGCCGAGGCGTACAACCAGCGGGAGACGCTCAACGACCCGACGGCTCATGCCGAGATGATCGCGATCACCCAGGCGGCCAAGTCCCTGGGCAGTTGGCGACTGACCGACTGCACGCTCTACGTCACGCTCGAGCCCTGCCCGATGTGCGCCGGGGCCATCGTCCAGGCACGCCTGCCGACGGTGATCTTCGGGGCCGCCGATCCCAAGGCCGGCGGCTGCCAGTCGCTGTACGCCATCCCCAACGACGAACGACTCAACCACCGGGCGATCGTCATCGGCGGCGTGCTCGAACACGAATCCTCCGCGATCCTCAGCGAGTTCTTCCAGAACCAGCGGAACTTGGGAAAGAAGTAAGGCCTTCCCGGCTGAGCGTCACAAGTTCCCGCCATCGGGGGGCGCTGTTAGAGTGGATCACTCGCCATGATCTTCGTTCTCGACAACTACGACTCGTTCACCTACAACCTGGTCCAGCGGCTCGGGGAAATCGACCCCGGACTTGAGATCCGGGTCGCGCGGAACGATCGGGTCGGGCTCGACGAAATCGAGGCCCTTGCCCCCGAACGAATCATCATCTCGCCGGGCCCCTGCACGCCCGCCGAAGCCGGGATCAGCAAGGAGGTCGTTCTGCGTTTCGGGCCGCGGGTCCCGCTCCTGGGAGTCTGCCTCGGGCACCAGTCGATCGCCGAAGCCCTGGGAGCGGAGGTGGTTCGGGCCGAGCGACTGATGCACGGCAAGGTCTCGAATGTCCGGCACACCCAGGACGGACTTTTCGCCGGACTGCCCAGCCCCTTCGAAGCGACCCGGTACCATAGCCTGATCGTCCCCGAAGACTCCCTCGGTGAAGACCTCCAGGCATGCGCCTGGTCGGAGGACTCCGATCACCCGGCCGAGTTGATGGGGTTTCGGCACCGGCAGTGGCCGGTGTGGGGGGTGCAGTTTCATCCCGAGAGTTACCTGACCGGCCACGGCGTGACACTGCTGAAGAACTTCCTGGCACTCCGGCCGTCCGACGCCGACTAGACATCCCATGTTCACCGTCGACCAGGCCCTGGCCGCCATCGAATCGCACGTGACACCCGGACCGGCCGAGTCGGTGTCGCTGGGCGAGGCTCTCGGCCGCGTCCTCGCCCAGCCGATCGACAGCGACATCGACTCGCCCCCCTTCGACAAGGCCCTGATGGACGGCTTCGCCGTCCGTGCCGACGACGTCGCCGACGGGACGGCGCGGTTGACGGTCGTCGACGAGGTGACCGCCGGACAGGTCGCCGCCAAACCGGTCGCGCCCGGGCAGGCGATCCAGATCATGACCGGAGCCCCGATGCCCGAGGGCGCCGACGCGGTGGTGAAAATCGAGGACACGCAAACCGAGAACGACGGAGACCAGGCGGTGGTCTCGATCGACACCCGCCCGGTGACCGTCGGACAGGACATGATTCGGCAGGCGACCTCGATGCGGCGAGGCGAAACCGTGATGCCGGTCGGACGCCGGCTCAGGCCCCAGGAACTCGGGTTGCTCGCCGAACTCGGGCAACACTCCCTCACCGTGCACAGACGGGTGCAGGTCGGGGTGCTCGCCACCGGAGACGAACTGGTTGCCATCGATCAACAGCCCGGTGCCGGACAGATCCGCAACTCGAACGAGACCATGCTCGCCGCACAGGTCCGGGCCTGTGGCGCCGAGGCCATCGAACTGGGCATCGCCCGCGACAACCCCGAAGACCTCTCGGCACGGATCACCACGGGGCTCGACTGCGACATCCTCCTGCTCTCCGGAGGCGTCTCCGCCGGCCGGCTCGACCTCGTGCCCGCGCAACTCGAAGCCGCCGGTGTCGCCGAAGTGTTTCACAAGGTGAAGGTCAAACCGGGCAAACCGGTGTGGTTCGGCACCTCCGAACACGCCATCGTATTCGGCTTGCCGGGCAATCCGGTCAGTAGTATGGTCTGCTTCGAGTTGTTCGTACGCACAGCACTTCGGCGACTCGCCGGACTCTCCCCCGCACAACCCACTCCCTCGGCCGCCCGCCTGGCCATTGATTTCGAGTTCAGCGGAGACCGACCGACCTATTTCCCCAGCCAACTCGATGACCACACCGACGGACCGCGTGTCACCCCCATCGACTGGCACGGATCCTCGGACCTCCGCAGCACCGCCGATGCCAACGCCATGATCCATTTCCCCGCCGGGGACCGGACCTACCAGGCCGACCAGTGGGTGGAAGTGTTTCAGTGGGCCGGCCGCCCCTGAGCACACCGCAACCACACGGCAACCACACCGCATCCACACTGCTCGGGCGCCACGCAAGGACCGGCTCGATGTCCACAACCGAGCCCACCACAACGCCCGGTCTGCCCTCACGGGCCGCCTGGACGGCCGGGGGTGCCTCGGCGCTGCTCACCTGGGCCGCGTTCTTTCCCTTCGATTGGGGTGTCCTCGGATGGATCGCCCCCGTCCCGCTCATCGTGCTCGTCCGGCTCCCCGCTCCCCCCCGTCGACTCTACCGCTGGCTCTACCTGACCACCCTGCTGGGCACCACCGCGTCCCTGCAGTGGATGCGGCTCGGCGACACCTGGATGATCCCCGCCTGGCTCTCCCTGTCGGTCTATCTTTCCGTCTACACGCCGCTGCTGGTCGCCGTGGCCCGGACCGCGGTTCATCGTTTCAGAGTCCCGCTCGGCGTGGCCGTCCCGCTGGGCTGGGTTGCCACCGAGTACGCACGGGCCCACGTCATGACCGGCCTGGCGTGGTACTTCCTGGGGCACACGCAATACCGCTTTGTCGAGTTGATTCAGGTCAGTGACCTGGTCGGCGCCTACGGTGTCAGTTTCCTGGTCGCACTCGCCGCGACGGCTCTCGCCCTGGCTCTCCCCACCGGCTGGCTGGCCCGCTGCGGGTGGTGGCCTGCGGACGAGGTGACCTCCACGGCAACCGTGCCGGGGCGGCAACCGGCAGCAACGATCATTGCCGCCGTCGCGTTGATCGGACTGGCACTGGGATACGGTGCCCTGAGACGTGGCCAGGCCAGGTTCACCGCCGGTCCACGAGTCGCACTCGTGCAGGGAAACTTCACCTCCTCGTTGAAGCACGACCCCGACGAGTTCGCCAACATCTACCGGGTCCACCGCAGGTTGACCGGACTGGCGGTGCGGGAACAGCCTGATGTGATCGTCTGGCCCGAGACGATGTTCCGCTATCCGCTGCTGGAAGCGGCCGAGGGACTCGATGCCGAACAACTCAGGACGGTCGCACCGAGGATTCCGCCCGGGGAGTGGCGAAAGACCGACGTCCGCGACCTGCTCGGGGACCTCGCCGCCGAATCGGGTGCCGGGCTCATCGTGGGACTCGAACGGCTCCAGGCCGATCGCAAGCACCTCCGCGTGTTCAACTCGGCTGTCCTGGTCCGACCGGACACCGGCCTGGCCGCCGATTACGACAAGCTGCACCGCGTGCCCTTCGGAGAGTACATCCCGCTCTCCGACATGCTCCCCTGGCTCCACAACCTCACCCCCTTCCCCGCCGACTTCGGCATCACCGCCGGCAACACCGCGACCGTGTTCACGCACGGGGAATGGCACTTCGCTCCCCTGATCTGTTTCGAGGACACCGTGCCGCACCTGGTCCGCGGGATCGTTGCCGAAGCCGGCCGACAGGAACGGGCGCCCGATGTACTGGTCAACCTGACCAACGACGGCTGGTTCCACGGATCCAGCGAACTCGATCAACACCTGGTCACCGCCGTGTTCCGTTCGGTCGAATGCCGTACGCCGATGGTCCGGGCGGTCAACACGGGGATCTCGGCGATCATCGACGGCGACGGAGTGATCCGGACACCGACGATCTTCATCGACGGTGATGCGGAAATCGCACTGGAAACGGCCGCGAGGGACCCGTCGCTGAGCGACGTGGAGCGAGAGACGCGGAAGAAGGAAATCGAGAAGTTCCGTCGCAACGGACACCGCAACCCGGTGACCGGTCGCTGGCGACGACAACTCAACGCCGTGCTGGTCGACGTCGTCCCGCTCGACTCACGACAGAGTCTTTATGTCCGCACCGGCGACTGGTTCGCCGCGTTGTGCCTGCTGGCCTCGTTGGCGGTCATCGTCGCCGGAATGTCCGGAGCCTGGCGACGACGGCGCGGCCGCGCCACCGCCGACGACCGGTGAACACCCGCCCACCGGTGGCCCATGCCGGTCCCCGAGGATCGCTCGTGCTATCATGGAGGCTCCCCCCTCCGGAACTCCCTGCATGTTCCTCGACCGTGTCACGATCCACTGCCTGGCCGGCGACGGCGGAAGCGGCTCCATGAGCTTCCGGCGAGAGGCACACATCCCCCGTGGCGGACCCGACGGAGGCGACGGTGGTCGGGGCGGTCACGTGATCATCCGGGCCGAAGAGAACATCGGCAGCCTGGCGGCCCTGTCCGGGCACCACCACTGGCGAGCCGAACGCGGTCAACACGGCCAGGGGCAACTCAAGACCGGACGCTCCGGAGAGGACTCCGTCATCAGGGTCCCGCCGGGGACTCTGGTTCGAGACGCCGGCCGCGGACACCTGCTCAGGGACCTCGTCGAGGCCGGCGAACAGGTCATCGTCGCAAGAGGGGGCAAGGGGGGGCAGGGGAACAAGAGATTCGCCACCGCCACCAATCGGGCTCCCAAGGAATTCGAGGACGGAGGTGTGGGCGAAGGCCGCCGGGTCCTGCTCGAACTGAAACTGATCGCCGATGTCGGGCTGATCGGCAAACCGAACGCGGGAAAGTCGACACTGCTGAGCCGACTCTCGCGGGCCAATCCCGAAATCGCCAACTACCCGTTCACGACCAAGTACCCCAACCTCGGACTCGTCCGGGTCGACCTCGACAACCAGTTCGTCGTCGCCGACATCCCCGGGCTGATCGAAGGCGCTCACCAGGGCGTGGGGCTGGGACACGAGTTCCTCAGGCACGTCGAACGGACGCGGGTGCTGGTCCACCTGGTCGAACCCGAGCCGATGGATCAGACCGACCCGCTCAAGAATTACCGGTCGATTCGCGACGAACTCAGGCTCTACAACCCCGAACTGGCCCTTCGACCTGAACTGGTCGTCGTCACCAAGTGCGAACTGCCGACCGCCGACAATGTCGCCTCGCGACTCGACGAGGAGCTCGATGTTCCCGTCCGCAGGATCTCGGCGGTCACCGGCACCGGACTCGGCGAACTGGTCGGGGCCACGCTTGGGGCACTGACGGAGTGCGAACTGACATGACCATCTTCGAATACTCCAAGTGGGACGGATCACAGGAATTCACGCCCCAGTCGGCCGACAGGATCTTCGACCAGATCAGCAAGCACCTGCTCGATTACGGTGAGCACCTGCTGCCCAACCTCGAGGACTGGGAAGAAGAGCATCCCGAGGTGATCGAGATGCTCATCAAGCGGGGACTGGTCGAGAAGGACGAGGACGGCCGGTTCCATATCACGTCCCGGGGAGTGCGACGGGTCGAGAACAAGGCACTCGAGGAGTTGTTCCTGCTGGGCGAAAAGGGACAACTGGGCAAACACGACACGGCAACTCGGGGTCCCGGCGAGACCAAGTACGATGAGTCCCGACCGTACGAGTACGGTGACCCCGTTTCGAACCTCGACCTCCACGGCACGCTCCGAAATGCCCTGGCCCGGCAGGGTGGTGGGACCCCCGTCGGGATCACCAACGACGACCTCGAGGTCTACGACACCGAGTACCAGGCCGCGTGTGCCACCGTGGTGCTGCTGGACATGTCCGGCAGCATGTCCCGCTACGGCAAGTTCGGCCAGGCCAAGAAAGTCGCCCTGGCGATGAACTCGCTGGTCCGAGGCCGCTACCGCGGGGACTTCCTGCAGGTGGTCGGCTTCTACACCTACGCCACACCGCTTACCGAACGTGAACTCCTCTACTCGGCTCCCAAGCCCGTCAGCATCTTCGATCCCCGGGTTCACCTCAGGATCCCACTCGACAATCCCCCGTCCTTCGTGCCCGAGCACTTCACCAACATCCAGGCCGGACTCCAGTTCGCACGCCGCTTGCTCCGTCGGCAACCGGCACAGAACAAGCAGATCATCACGATCACCGACGGCGAACCGACTGCCCATGTCGAAGGCCGCGAGGTGGTGCTGGTCTATCCGCCGGCGGAAAAAACCGCCCGGATCACGCTGCAGGAAGTCCGACGGTGTGCCAACGAGGGCATCCACCTGGCCAGCTTCGCCCTGATCGAAGACTACTTCTATCTCGACCTGGTCAACTTCGTCGAACAAATGGCCCGCGTCTCGGGTGGCGTCGCCGCCTACTGCAACGCGGACGACCTGGGCAACATGATCATCGACAGCTTCGTCGCCGGTCGTCGACGACGACGGGTGATGTGACACGTCCATCCCAAGGGCACCACCATGGCCGACCACTCAAGACGCTCGATGCTCCGGACCACAGCGGCCGGTCTCGCCGGGGGGCTCGCGACGAGTCTCCTTGCCGATCAACCACGGCCCAAGGCGGCGGGTTTCCGAGTCCACGAGACCAAGGTGGTCAGCCACCTGGCCCATCGCTATCACGGCTGGCCCACGTTGACCCGCCGCAGGAACGGACAGTTGCTGCTGGTCTGCTCGGGTGGCCGCGAATCTCATGTCTGCCCGTTCGGTCGTGTCGAGTTGATGCGAAGCGACGACGGGGGCGTTCACTGGACATGGCCACAGACCCTAATCGACACCGCCATCGACGACCGCGACGCCGGGGTGGTCGAAACCCCCAAGGGCTCGCTGCTGGTCACCACCTTCACGTCGCTGGCCTTCGAACAACCCAGCTACTTCGCCAAGGCCGACAAGCAACAGATCGCTCGCTGGAAGGCTGCCCGCGATCGCGTGACCGAAGCCACCAGGAAGAAGATGCTCGGCGAGTGGATCATCCGCTCGACCGATGGCGGCCAGACCTGGTCGGCCCCCGCCCGCTGCGGCGTCAACAGCCCCCACGGTCCCGTCGCACTCTCCGACGGGCGGCTGATCTACGCCGGCAAGGAACTCTATCACGGTGAACAGCGGATCGGGGCATCGGTGTCCGTCGACGACGGCGTCACCTGGAAGTGGCTGGGCACGATCCCCACCCGTCCCGGTGACGATCACCGCCAGTACCACGAATTGCACGCCGTCGAGGTCGCTCCCGGCCGACTGATCGCCCACGTCCGCAATCACAACCCGCGGCAGGCCGGTGAGACGCTGCAGAGCGAATCGGCCGACGGGGGTCAGACCTGGAGTACGCCTCACGAGATCGGCGTCTGGGGCCTGCCCTCGCATCTGCTGAAACTCGCCGACGGCCGACTGCTGATGAGTTACGGACATCGCCGCAAGCCGTTCGGCAACCAGGTACGACTCAGCGACGACGACGGCAAGACCTGGTCGGAACCAATCGGACTCTCGGTGGATGGCGCCGGTGGTGACCTGGGATACCCTTCGACGGTCCAGCTCGACAACGGCCACCTGGTCACCGCCTGGTACGAGAAGATGAAGGGCTCGTCGCTGGCCGTGCTCAGGCAGGCGAGATGGCAGTTGACGGGTTAGCCCTTCCGGTACGGATTCGGACGACATGGCAAGACGACGCTACCAGGAGACCGACGGATGAACCGTGTGCGGATGGGTGTGATCGGGTTGGGCTGGTTCGGCGTCAAGCACTGCGAGGCCCTGGCGGCAGTTCCGCAGGTCGAACTGGCCGCCGTCTGCACGCGGACCGAGTCGCGACTGGCCGAGGTCGCTGCCACGTTTGACGTGCCATCCACCCACACCGACTACAACCAGCTGTTGGCCGATCCCGACATCGACGCGGTCAGCATCGTCACCATGTGGGACCAGCACACCGAGCCCGCCCTGGCGGCACTGGCAGCCGGGAAACACGTCTTCCTGGAAAAACCGATGGCTTCCACCACCGAGGACTGCCGGGCAATCGTTGCTGCTGCTGGTGCCAGCGACCGGGCCTTCATGGTCGGTCACATCTGCCGCTTCAATCCCCGTTTTGCCGCGGCGAAGCAGGAAATCGACGAGGGAAAGATCGGGCGGATCGTCTCGATGTACGCCCGCAGGAACATCCCCGCAGCAGTCACCACCGAGATCCTTGAGAAGATCGGCCCGATCATCGGCGACGGGGTCCACGACACCGACCTGATGCTGTGGTACTCGGGAGACCGGATCGTCTCGGCCTATGCCCAGTCGCTCTCGTGGCGAAACAAGACCCACCCCGACCTCGGCTGGACCATGTTCCGGTTCGCCTCGGGTGCCATCGGCGTCCTCGAAAACGTCTGGTGCCTGCCCGACCGCACGCCGTTCCAGATCGACGAACGGCTGGAGATCATCGGGACCGAGGGGTCGATTCACGTCCAGGAAACGCACCCCAATTTCTCGATCGTTGACGCCGATGGCTGGCGGTCGCCCGACACGACCTACTGGCCAACCCACTTCGGTCGGCTCCGCGGAGCACTCGTCGACGAGCTGGCCTACTTCGCCACCTGCGTGCAGGAGGGGCGGAAACCGGACGTGATCACTCCCGAGGAATCGCTGGCCGCCGTCGAGGCCTGCCTGGCCGCCGAGCAGTCCGCGGCGACCGGTGAGGTCGTGCAGTTGTAGCGCGGATCAGGTCCTCCGCAACCGTGCAGACCCGGCCGCAAACCGACACCGTTAGCGCCCGGCCGGAAACTTGACCGCAAACCGCCTGTACCCGTCACTCTGCGAGACCACGACGTCAAAATGGATCGCCCCGTCGCGTACCGTCCTCGCTACGGGCTTCCCACCGACGTGGACCTTCGCGGCAGCCGCATCAAAGCGTGCCGGCAACCGCAACGACACCGTGCCACCACGGTCAGGAAGTCGCCGCGGCCCCGGTACCGGGCGTGTTGCGGATGTGAAGCTGCTGGTCACGTGGAATCAGCGAAAGCGCCCAGTGCCGCTGGTGGCCCTCGAGCCGTGTCCGCAGGAACTTGCGGCCGTCGCAGGAATAGAACCTGAGATTGCCCGGACCCGTGTTGCTGTACCAGACATGGCGATACACCGTCTTCCAGTCACGCAACCGGTAACAACACAGCAACAGCGAGTGGCCGTCGGCCGTGGCCCGCAACCGGTTCGCCGTCAGCACCGCCACGCCGCCGGCAATCGGCCGCAGCACAACGGCAGGCACGACTTTCGGCTTTGCCGCCGGACGCGCAGGATCACAGCTCAGGCGGAAACGGCGGCTCTCCGATTTCTTCAGGCTGCTGCGAAAACTGAAGGTCGCCTGCTTGAGGAACCCGCCGGCCTCGACGACGTCGGAAAGCTAGAACGGCATCGAAACCCGGCCATCGGGACCCTCCCTGAAGAACTCCAGGCCCCGGCGCGTCACCTGCCTGGCCGAGAATTTCAGGGCGTAACTGACCCGTTCCTCCGGGAAGTCGTAGATCCGCATCACGTCCTTGAGGACGAACTCGCGACTCCACTCGGCCGCACCGGCCGGCCGGGCCACCGACGGCACCAGCAGCAAAACAGTCACCGAAACGAAAAACGATCCCGTCGATTTCGTGAGCACCGACATCTGTGGTTCCTGCTGCCGGCCCGAGAACCAAGCCACCGTCATCGTCGCGGACTGTCACCGATCTTAACGAGAAACATCTCACCTCAGATCCCGGTGTCGTCAGACAAGTCAGCCATGTTTGACTGAATGCACCACCCCGGATAGGGTCAAAAAATCCAGCCCCCGGAGCCACCCGATGCTGCAGATCCTCGAACAGGGCGTCATCTCACGGGATTCCAACCGGGCAGCCTTCATGCCGGTGATCACGCCGCTGTCCAGCGGCGAGTGGCTGGCCTGCCAGCACGTCGGGACGGCCCTGGCCAGTCCTGACAATGACATCGAGGTGCTCGACTCGTCCGACCAGGGCCACACCTGGAACAGCCGCGGCACGTTTCGCACCGACGATGACGACGGGTTCGCCTACCGCGGGCCCGAGATCGCCGAACTGCCCGACGGGCGGCTGATGATGACCGCCTGCCGGTTCCACAACGAAGGGACGAATCTCTTCGACTTCGAGACCGAGGCCCTCGAGCGGCCCGATCTGCTGCTGTACTGGTCGGAGGACAAGGGGCAGACCTGGAGCGACGCTCAGTTGTTGACCATCGACGCTCTGCCACCCGAGAAATACACCGCCAACGGGGCCGGGCGGTTCCTGCAACTGGCCGAGGACCGCTGGCTGTACTTCATCGAGACCTGGAAGCCGACCGGCTACGACGGGCCACCCGACCAGAAAGCCGCCTTTGTCGTGTCGAGAGACCAGGGCCAGACCTGGGGCGATCTGACCGTGGTGGCCGACGACACCAGCGGCCGGCTGCTGTACTGGGACATGATGGAGTGCGTGCTGCCCGACGACCGGATCTACACGATGTTCTGGACTCACCTCTACGGGACCAAGGACGACGTGAACAACCACTGGAGCGTGTCGGAGGACGGCGGGCTGACCTGGTCAGAACCGCGACCGACCAACCTCCGCGGACAGGTCTGCAGCCCGATCGCCCTGCCCGACGGCCGCGTGGCGGCCATCTACAATCACCGCCACGACCCGCACGGAATCCACGTCGCGGTCAGCAAAGACCTCGAGACGTTCGACCTCGACAACGAGGTGGTCGTGTTCGACGCGGGAGCCGAGGCGCAGCTGGGAGAAACCGAGACCGACGCTTTCTTCGAGGAACACCTGCTAATCGGCTTCGGCAAGCCCTGCGGGCACTACGAACCCGACACCGACACCCTGCTGACCTACTTCTGGTGCACCAGCGGCGGCGTCACCCACACCCGCTGGGTGCGGCTGGGCGTGCGCTAGGGGCATGCGGTCCGTGGCGGCCCGCATGCCGACCCTCAGCCCTGCTGCTTTTCTTCGGGCTGCTTTTCTTCGGGCTTCTTCTTCTCGGGCTTGGGCTTCGGAGCCTTCAGTTCCCAGGTCACCAGCCGGTGATGCCCGACGGCGTAGACCGTGTCGTGCAGTTCGTTGACGACGAACTGGTGCACGTGCATGGGCGCCTTCTCCTGCTTGATCAACTTCCCGCTCTTGGTGTCGTAGACCGAGATGAAGCCGTTGTGGTCTCCGCCGGCGACGATGAACCACGCACCGTCCGGCGAAAACACGATCTGCTCGACCAGGCCCTTGTACTTACCATCCTCGAGCTGGTGCAGCTTCTTGCCCGCCTGCCACTCGAAGACCTCGATCCGCGAGGGACCGCCGAGGTGGTCAATGTTGCCGATCTTGCCGATGCCGCCGACAGCCAGCAGCTTGCCGTCGTGGCTGAAGGTGACGCTGCGAATCCCGCCGATCGAGTGCCGCCGCTGGCGGGGATCCCAGGTGTACATCACCGGGGACTCGAGCGTCTTCAACTTCTTGCCGGTGGCCACGTCCCACACCACGATGTGGCCCACCTTGTCGGCGGTCGCCAGCCACTTGCCGTCGTAGGAGAACGACACGGCGTAGAGCATCGAGGGGAAGTTGTTCGGCGTCATCGGCTTGTGCTCTTTGAGCGTCGCCTTCAACTTGCCGGTGGCCACGTCCCAGACCTTGACGTCCATGTCGTCCGACACGCTGGCAACCAGCTTGCCGTCCGGGCTGGCGGCCACGCGGCGGATCCGTTTCTTGTGGGCGTCGGCGACGATCCGGATCTGCTTGCGGGTCTCGGTGTCCCACCACACCAGCCGGCGGTCGTAGCTGCCGCTGACGACCGTCTTGCCGGCCAGGGCCACCGTGGTCACGTAACTGCGATGCCCCTCGCCCTCGAACGCCTTCGACTCGGGCTTTTCGGCACTGAAGTCGTACTCGTAGACCTTGAAGTCGGAACTGCCGTAGTAGATCCGGTCGGATTCGGGAACCCGGTCGATCCCGAAGGCGATGCCCTGGGATCCGACGTTCTTGGCGAGCTTCAGTTGCTTGGGATCGGCGGCCATGTCGAACGGCTTTCGGTTGGATGAGTGTCGCGTGTCGTGAATCGGCCGCGGCTCAGGCGAGAACCTCGTCGATCGGCTTCGCTCCGAAGTCGGAAATCGGCAGCGGACGGGCGCCGATGAAGTACTCCTTCTCGTGGTCGATGCCCAGCGCCTTGAAGATCGTGGCGAACAACTGTCCGGCCCCGATCTTGCCCTCGGCCACGGTCTGACCATCGGCGTCGGTCTTGCCGTAGACCGATCCGCCCTTGATGCCGCAGCCCGAAAGACTGGTGCTCCAGGCGTTGGCGAAGTGATCGCGTCCGAGGCTGGGGTTGATCTTCGGTGTTCGGCCGAACTCGGCCAGGGTGATCACCAGGGTCTTCTCCAGCAGTCCGCGTTCCTCGAGGTCGTCGAGCAGGACCGACATCGAGTGATCGAGATCGGCGCACAGCTCCTGGTGCGTTTCGAAGTTCTGGCCATGGCTGTCCCACCACGCGCGGGCGACCTTGACGAAGGGAACACCGGCCTCGATCAGCCGCCTGGCAACCAGGCACTGCTGGGAGAACTGGGTCGGACCGTACTTCTCCCGCACCGCGGTCGGTTCGTCTTCGATGTTGAACAACTTCTCGCTGGCCATGATTCCGCGGACCCGCTGGTAGGCACTGGTGTGACTGCCCAGCACGTTGTTGCGGCTCTGGCGGCCCCGGGTGAAACGGCGGGCCAGCAGATCGCGGAGATCGGCGCGTTCCCTGTGATCAATTTCGCTGACCGCCTCGAGACGCCGGATGTTGGGCGGGATCATGCTGTCGGAAAGGAACATCGGGGCGAAACGGGCTCCGAGGAACCCCGAGGTGCCCTTCCGGCGGCCCTCGGTCGAGGTGTAGAAGCTGACGTAGTCGGGCACCTGGCTGTCGGCTCGACCCAGTTCGCGAGCGATGATCGCACCCAGGTCGGGGTACTGCAGGCCCTGCTCCTTGCGACGCCCCGTCTCCATCAGGGCCGCCCCGCCACCGTGGTCACCGATACCGGTGCTCAGGCTGCGGATGATCGCCGTGTTCTGCATCCGCTGAGACATCTTCGGCAACAGCTCGCTGATCTCGACTCCGGGTACGTTTGTCGAAATCGGCATGAACGGGCCGCCGGTCGGACGACCCGGCTTCGGATCCCATGTCTCGAGCTGACTCGCGCCACCGGCCAGCCACAGCAGGATCACGTGCTTCTGCTGCTTCTTGATCTCGGCGGCGATTACCGGGTTCTTCAGCACGTCGAGCACCGTCATGTCCTCGGCAAATCCCCCCACAGCAGCTCCGGCAGCCGCCGCGCCGAGGAACCCTCGCCGAGTCACTCCAGTGGACAAGTTACGAATCGAATCGCTTTTCGACCGTGTCATTCCAACCACTCCTTTTTGCCGACGGGACCGACGGTGATGCCGACGGGACCGGGGCTGTGGGGTATCGTCGGTTATCAGTAGTTGAACCGCAACTCGGGGCTTGTCAGCAGCGCCCAGACCATCTGCTGGATCGCCGCCACCTGTCCGTCTTTCTTTCTTTTCGTCAAAAATGCCTCGAACACCGCAATCTCGTCTGCATCCGGTGCCCTCGACAACATCGACTCGAACGCACGCACGATCAACTGGCGGCGATCGGTGATCGACTTCAGCGACCCGACCAGCCGATCGGCCGAGTCGCGAAGCAGGTTGTTCTGGATCCGGTCGTTGTTGGAGAACAGCAGTGCCTCGTCGACGCTGACTTGGAAGTTGTCACTGGGCAACTCGATCTGCCCGGCCAAGTCACTCGACTCGTTCTCCAGACTCTCCCGACGCCCGGCCCATTCGGCCGTCGTCACCTGCGTGGTGATCTGGTCCGGATTCGACGCCGCTACCAGCAACGACAACGAATACTGCCGCGGGGTCAGCAGCCGGACGCTGGCCACCGCGAACGTTTCCGGCGGCGGAACCTCGCCCTGGCCGCTGAATCGGCTCGAGATCGCATACGCGTCGCTGAGCACGATGCCACGGATGAGCCGCTTGAGGTCGTAGCCGTTGGACGCAAGGTCGCGGGCGAGCCAGTCGAGCAGTTCGGGGTGCGAGGGGTCGTTGGCCGAGTGCATCTGGTCGGGCGGATCGACGATGCCCCGGCCCATCAGCCGCAGCCAGATCCGGTTGACGATCGCCCGGGAAAAGAACCGCCGGTCGTTGGCCTGCAGTGCCACCTCGACCAGCTTCTGGCGAGGACTGAATCCGGGGACCTTGGCCGGCGGGGCCTTGGCGTCCTTGATCTGCCGCTTGACCTCGGCGTCCTCGGCCTGGCGCTGCTTGGCCGTTTTCTCGACCTTGGGTTCGGCCACTTCGGTCCCGGTCAGGAACATGAACCGGGCCTGCTTCTCCTTGCCGGCAGTCGTCTTGAACTTGATCGACCCACTGTACTTCTCGGCCAACGTGTTCTTCTTGGTCATGTAGGTGCGGGTGAAGAACGACGCCATGCCGTAGAAATGGTCCTGCTTCCAGTCGTCGACCAGGGGATGATCGTGGCACTTGGCACAACTGACATTGACGCCGAAGAAGAGCACGCTGGTGTCGACGGTCAGGTCGTCCAGGCTGCCGGCCCGGGCCTTCAGGAACGCCAACGCCGGCTTCTCGGACGCGTTCCCCTCCCGACCGACCATCATCTGGCGGAACAACTCGTCCCACGACCGGTTCTCCCGGGCCGCGGCGAGCAGGTACTTGCGGAACTCACCGTCGTTCTTCTTCGTCGCCAGCAACAACAGGTCCAACTCGTTGCGGTGGTGGTAGGCGAAATCAGGACTGGCCAGCAGGCGATCGGCCAACTGGGTCCACCTCAGCGGCGAGGTCGATTCGACGAACCCTCGCATCTCGCCCAGGGTCGGAATTCGACCGGCCAAATCGAGCGTCATCCGACGGACCAACCCGGCACGCGACAGCAACGGAGCCGGCTTCACCCCGGCTTCGACCCACCCCGCACGAAGGTAATGATCGATCGCGACGTTGATCGGCCGATCGGCCGGCAACAGGTCGGCCGCCGTGGCGGACAGCGACAAGTTGACCAACAGCAACCAGCCCAGGAACCAGGTGGATCTCATAAGAACCATAGTGGCGAGGGAAACAGTCAGGGAGACGATACCGGGACGGCACGTCGGTGGGAACGGCCGCAAACCGACCGTCGGTCCACCCATTTTACCGCGTGGGGTGACCACCAACAACGGCAAGACAATCCCCACGTCCTCCGAAATCGACCAGTTGACGATCGGTCGATTTTCGCCCTAGCGCCGCCGTTCGGCCGGGGGCGCCGGTGGAACCGCCGATTGCCGCACCTTGGTCTGCTTGTCCCATCGCGAAACCGACCAGACCGAATGGCTGCCCATCACCCCCTTGGCCACGTCCACGAAAACCCCCCGCAACCTCTCCGGCGTGACCTGCCGGTTCTGGACAACCCGCTGCATCAGGAATCGTCGGTTCCGTCGGTCGTAGGCAAAGAACTTCCCGTTCCCCAACCGATCGTTCTCGGCCAGCATTCTCAGCAACGCTGCCGCGGGCACCTTGGCCGCCTTGGTCGGCATCTCCTCCAACCACGCCATCACCCAGATCGTGCCGCCATCCTGGCTGATCACGGCCGACATGGCGAAGTCCCATTCCTGGCCACCTTGTTGCGAATGGAACTCGAAGTCGAACCGCGTTCCGGCCGCCCGCGGCTTGACTCCCAGGGATCGCAGCATACGACCCAGTCTCTCGGTGTCGATCGCCCCGGTGGCGGTCGACGTGTCGGCCGCATCGGACCAATCGACCGCCCAGGCGGACAGCACGAACAGGACCCCCGCCACACCGATCGTTACGCGAGTCGTCATCGTCCGCACTCCCTTGCCGACGCCGCCGTTGATTCTCCTATCCGCTCCCCGAATCCGATTCACCCAGCAGGTGATCCAGGCAAATCTGCGACCAGGTCTCAAACGACTCGCGATTGCCGACCAGCTCGCCGGGAGCGGCAAAGCCTGTTTCGATTATCGACTCTTCGCGAGGACGAACTTTGGGCTCATCCAGTTCGAAGACGTGCACCACGCCGAGGTGCACCCTGCCCACTTCGGTCAGGTCGTCGTTGATCAGCCCCACGCACCGCTCGGTGTACCCGGTTTCCAGGAACACCTCCTCGGCGATCTCACGCCGCATCCCTTCCTCGTACGGAGACCCCTCAGCCTCGGTGTCCTCCGCGGAGATATGACCGCCGATGCCGATCGACCGCTTGCTGTGCAGCCGCCCCTCCCCCTGCTCGGTCCCCCGCCGGTAATGGAACACCCGACCCTCGTGCCGGAACACGCAGTAGGGAATCAACTGCTTCAGGCTCGGGTCCTCCTCCACCGAGTCCCTCGGCCGGAAGCTCATCTGTGCCGGATCGAGCAACCGATCGAAGTAGTCATCGATGTCGGGGCAGAACCCCTGGAAATGCCCGATCTCGTGAAACAGGCTCGTCGGCACCACCAACACGTGTTCGACCGGATAGTCGCTCGTCATCCTCATCATCTCCACTCGGTGGCCGCCGGGCTCAACGCCGCGGCACGCCGACCAGTTCGGTTGTCTTCTCCAGGACCGACTCGGCCCGCATCAGGGTCTCGCCGACCAGGATCGCGCTCACGCCGCCCCCGGCCAGGTATTCGACATCGGCCCGGCTGCGGATCCCGCTTTCGGCCACCAGCAACGTCGATTCGGGCACGCCCGCCCCCACCCGCAACGTGTGGCCGAGATCGGTTTCGAACGTCTTCAGGTCACGGTTGTTGACACCCAGCAACGGGGGATCGAGATCGAGTGCGCGGCCGAGGTTCTCCGGCTCGTAGATCTCCAGCAAGACATCGAGTCCCAGTTCATCGGCGGCAAAATACAGTTCCCGCAGTTCGCTGTCTCCCAGGCATTCGGCGATCAACAGCACCGCGTCGGCACCTGCCACGCGGGCTTCGAGCAACTGGTAGCGATCCAGCAGAAAGTCCTTCCTGAGCACCGGCCGGTCGACGTGTTTCCGGACCGCCGCCAGGTGCTCGAGTCTCCCCTGGAAAAATGGCTCGTCGGTCAGGCAACTCAGGCAGGTCGCCCCCGCCTGCTGATACGTTCCGGCCAGGTCGACCGGATCGAAGTCCTCGCGGATCAACCCCGCCGACGGCGACGCCTTCTTGATCTCGGCGATCAGCGCCACGTCCTGGGCCGCCCGGATCGCATCTACGAAACCACGCGGCGGTGGCGAATCGGCCAGTCTCGCCTCGAGTTCAACCGCCGGACACTCGGCCTTCCGCGAGGCGATCTCCTCTCGCTTCCGCTCGACAATCGTATCCAGGATGGTCGTCACGCGGCCGATGATAGCAGCCCGTCTTCATCGCGGCATCTTCAGGTCCGGCACCTCGATCCCGTACAATCTCTCGTCATGTCGTCCCAGGTGCATCTCGTCCTCACCGTGTTGTTGATGCTGGGCAGCCTGGCCACCTGCAGCGTGCTGGCGTGGCGGGTGCTCAAGAGTCCGCCGTTGCCCGGTGCCGACAAGCGACGGCCCGCGACCTGGCCCGACTGGCTATTGCCGGCCGCCATATTCTGCTGGCTGGTGGTGTCGATCTCGTTCTCCCGCAGTTTGCCCGAAGCCGGTGCAGACACCGAGGCGATCCGCAACACGTTGACCTACAACACGGTGATCCACGCCGTCCTGTTCCTGCTGCTGGCGGGACTGGTCGAACTGGCCCGCTGGAGATCTCCGGACCCCGAACCCGCCCCGCCGCCGATCCGCCGGCAACTGCTCTACGGGCTCGTCGGCTTCCTCGCCTGCCTGTTGCCGACATTGATCGTCTTCAACCTGACGGAGCCCTACCGCACCGATGCGGACATGCACCCGATGCTGCAGCTGATCGAACAGGATCCGTCCGGTCAACTTCTGCTGGCCGTGACCATCAGCGCGGTGCTCGTGGTGCCGTGGGTCGAAGAAATGGCGTTTCGGGTGATCATGCAGAGGTCGTTGCTGCGGATCTTCTCACCGTCGTTGTCGATCCTGCTGACCGCGGCCGCCTTCTGCAGCATTCACCCATCGTGGCAGGACGCCGTCGGCCTGCTGCCGTTGGCCATCGTGCTGGGCGTGACCTACCACCGCACGGGCAGCTACCTGGCCGTCGTCCTGATCCACATGCTCTTCAACGCGGTCAACATCCTGTCGATGATGGTCGAGCCGTGATCGGAGTGCGGCCGGGGCCGAACCAGCACTTTCCCCCCGTCGAATCGGTTGGTAGTTTTGGGAGCCACACGACTCCCGTCCGCCGCGAATTCTCCCCGATGCCGTTCCCCCCCGTCGACGAACAACTGGCCGTGATCCGCCGGGGCACCGAGCAGATCGTGCCCGAGCCGGAACTGGTCGAGAAGCTCGAAAAGAGCCTCGCCACCGACACGCCGCTGAGGGTCAAGTACGGCATCGACCCCACCGGCATCGACCTGCACCTGGGCCACACGGTGCCGATGAGAAAAATGCGGCAGTTCCAGGCCCTGGGCCACCAGGCGGTGATCATCATCGGCAATTACACGGCCCTGGTCGGGGATCCCAGCGGTCGAGACGAGACACGGGCGAGGTTGACGGCCGAACAGGTCGAAGCCAACGCGGCCGATTACCTGGCCCAACTCGGCAAGGTCATCGATCTCGACGCCGCCGAGGTGGTCCCCAACGGCAAATGGTTCGCCCCGATGACGTTCCAGGAAGTGCTCGAACTGACCAGCAAGGTGACCGTCGCCCAGTTGCTGACCCGCGACGACTTCTCGAAACGCCACAAGGCCGAGTCCCCCATCTATCTCCACGAGTGTCTCTACCCGATCATGCAGGCGTGGGACTCGGTCAAGATCTCCGCCGACATCGAACTGGGCGGTTCCGAGCAGCTCTACAGCTTCATGCTGGCCCGTGACCTGCAGAAGGACGCCGGACAGCCGGGACAGGTCGGCGTGATGTCGCCCATACTCGTCGGCCTCGACGGCCATCGCCGGATGGGCAAGAGCCTGGACAACTACATCGCGATCGCCGATTCACCGTTCGAGATGATCAAGAAGTTCATGCAGGTGCCCGACAACTGCATGAAGATGTACTTCGACCTGCTGACCGACGTGCCCGAGGAGGAGGTCGAATCACTGCTGGGCGGACACGCCAAGCAGTGCAAGCAGCGGCTGGCGGCGGCGGTCATCGCCGAGTACTACTCGGCCGAGGACGCGACCGAGGCGATCGAACGATGGGAGCGTGAGATCGGTGGGGGGGGACGGCCGAAGGAGATCCCCGAGGTGGTCGTCTCAACCGCCGACCTCCAGGACGGTCAACTGCCGGCCGCTCAACTGCTGAAACTCACCAACCTCTGCGACTCCACCAGCGAAGCCCGCCGGGCGATCTCGCAGGGGGGAGCCTACTTCGGTGAGGACAAGCAACGGTTCGACAGCCACGACACGCCCGTCGAAGTCACCGACGGCCTGATGCTGTGGGTCGGCAAGAAGCGATTCTGCCGCGTGAGCATCCAGGACAACTGACCCCCCAGGAAAGAGACGCCACCATGGCAACCGGATTCGGAATCGTCGGCTGCGGCATGATCGCCGACTTCCACGCATTGGCCGTCGGTGACATCCGCGGCGCCCGCATCACCGCCTGCTTCGATGCGTTCCCCGCAGCGGCCCAGCGGTTCGCCACGGCCAACCCGGGCGTCACTGCCTACGGATCTCTCGATGAAATGCTCGCCGATCCGTCGGTCGACATCGTCACCATCTGCACACCCAGCGGAGCCCACCGTGACCCCGCCGTCGCCGCCGCCGCCGCCGGCAAG
This sequence comes from Planctomycetota bacterium, assembly GCA_963582065.1. Lineage (GTDB taxonomy): Bacteria > Planctomycetota > Planctomycetia > Planctomycetales > Planctomycetaceae > UBA8437. Next base: position 28,753 of record CAUZRQ010000009.1, read on the forward strand.
CACGTGGTCGTCGAGAAGCCGCTCGAAATCACCCTCAAGCGATGCGACACCATCATCGACGCCTGCCGCAAGAACAGGGTCAAGCTGACCACCATCTTCCCCTCGCGGTACCACGGCGTGACCCAGGCCCTGAAGTCTGCCATCGACAGCGGCCGCTTCGGGAAGCTCACCCTCGGCGACAGCTACGTCAAGTGGTGGCGAACCCAGCAGTACTACGACAGCGGTGGCTGGCGAGGCACCTGGGACCTCGACGGCGGCGGAGCCTACATGAACCAGGCCATCCACAGTGTCGACCTGATCGCCTACCTGATGGGCAACGTGTCCCAGGTGACCGCGCTGACCGACACCCTGGCTCACAAGAGAATCGAGGTCGAGGACGTGGGCGTGGCGGCATTGCGTTTCACCAACGGAGCCCTGGGCACGATCGAGGCCACCACCGCCGTCTTCCCGGGTTTCTCCAAGAAGGTCGAGATCCACGGGACCGAGGGCACGGTGATCGTCGAGGAGGATCGGCTGGTGACCTGGGACTTCGCCAAGGGCAAAAGCAGCGACAACGCCACCCGCCGCCGCTTCGGCAGCGACGACGTCGGCGACACCGGGGCCAGCGACCCGTCGGCCATCTCCTACGACGGCCACACCCACCAGCTCAAGGACTTCATCAGATCGATCCGCACCGGCAGCAAGCCGCTGATCGATGCCAGGGAAGGTCGGCGGAGCGTCGAGATCATCCTGGCGATCTACCAGTCGGCCTGGACCGGCAAGACGGTCTCGTTGCCACTGGAGCGGGATCCGAAGATCCCGGCCCGGTTCCGGCGGAAGAAGTAGCCGTCATCAACACGCTTCCCTCTTGACCCACCCCCCGCCCCCCGGCACACTCTCGCCGGTGCCCCTCACCCCGCCACGGCAAGGACGCCGGGATGGTCCTCCGCATCCGATACCTGCTCGAATACGCCGTCTTCCGCACGGTGGTGGCGGTGGTGCACGCGATGCCGATGTGGGCCATCGACATGGGAGCCACCGTCGCCGCCTTCGGCATCCACCGCCTGCTGCCACGGCGGCTGACCCGTTACGATGTCGCCGCCGAGAACATCCGGCGGGCCCTCGGCCCGGAGGCCGATGTCGAACAGATGATCGGCCGCATGTGGCGGCACCTGTTCCAGACCGTCGGCGAGGTGATCCATCTCCGCCACCGGCTCTCGCGGAACAACTTCCGCAGCCTGATCCGTTTCCGCAACCAGCAGCAGGCCATCTCGGCCCTGATCTCGAACCGACCCGTGATCCTGATCAGCGGCCACCTGGGCAACTGGGAACTGGCCGTCTGGATCTTCGGCTTATTCGGGTTCCCGATGGGCGTGGTCGCCCGCCGACTGGACAATCCCTTTCTCGACCGGTTTTTCCTCGACTTCCGCTGCGACACCGGCCACGACCTGCTCGACAAGAACGGGGCGAGTGCCGAGATGATCGAGCGACTCGAGTCCAACCGGCACCTGGCGATGCTCGGCGACCAGGACGCCGGCTCACACGGCCTGTTCGTCGATTTCCTCGGACACCCCGCTTCGACCTTCAAGTCGATCGCGTTGCTGGCCCTGCGACACCAGGCCCTGATCTGCGTCGGCTACGCGATCCGACTGGACGACGAGGACGGCCCCGAGCGATTCGAGGTCGGCTGCGAAGAACTGATCGACACCGCGTTGATCGACGACGATCCGGTCCGGACAGTGACCCAGGCCTACACCTCGGCCCTGGAACGCATCGTGCGACGGGCCCCGGAACAGTATTTCTGGCTGCACCGCCGCTGGAAAACGGTTCCCGATTCCCGTCGACGTCGCAGCCGTCGGGTCCGCAGTGGATCAGTGCCCTGGGCCGCCTGAGTGTCCGGGCGGCGTTGACGGCGAAACGGGCCGAGTCGAACATGGGACCATGACCGAACGTGTCCGCATCGCCGCGCTGTCGGAGATCCCCGTCGGATCCTCTCACGAATTCACTGCCGCGGGCCGGGTGATCGCCCTCTACAACGTCGACGGCACGCTCCACGCCCTGGACGGCGTCTGCCCCCACGCCGGTGGACCGCTCGGCCAGGGCCAACTCGACGGCTGTGTCGTCACCTGCCCCTGGCACGGCTGGCAATTCGACGTCACCAGCGGGCAGCATTGTCTGACCGAGGCGATCCGGCACGCGTCGTTTCCGGTGATCGTCGAGGGTGACGACGTGCTGGTCGAACTGCCGTGAGCCCGCCGGTGATCAGCGACGAGCAGTTCGAGATGGCCGCGGCGAGGTTGCGGGATGGCGGACTGGTCGCGTTTCCGACCGAGACCGTCTACGGACTGGGTGCCGACGCAACCGACAGCGAAGCGGTCGCGGCCATCTTCGACGCCAAGGGTCGACCGCGGTTCGACCCGATCATCGTCCATCTCGCCGAGGCCGAGCAACTCTCGACCGTCGCCGCCGATCCACCGCCCCTGGCCGAACCTCTCGCCCGAGCTTTCTGGCCGGGACCACTGACGATGGTGCTGTTCCGCAACGAGTCGATCCCGTCGATCGTCTCGGCCGGTCTGCCGACCGTCGGCGTGCGGGTGCCCGATCACCCGGTCGCCAGCCAGCTGATCGCCATGGCCGGCCGGCCGATCGCCGCTCCCAGCGCCAACCGGTTCGGTCACATCAGCCCGACCACCGCCGAACACGTCCGGCAGCAGTTCGGTGACCGACTCGACATGGTGCTCGACGGCGGCCCGTGCCGCGTCGGTGTCGAATCGACCGTCGTGGATCTCACCGGCCCGATCCCCAGGCTGCTGCGTCCCGGCGGAGTCACCCTCGAACAGTTGCAGGAGGTGGCGGGGACCGTCGAGATCCACTGCGGGACCCAGCCGGTCGACCTGGCCGCTCCTGCTCCGGGCATGCTCGCCCGGCACTACGCCCCCGACACCCCGTTGCTGCTGGTCGACACTCCACAGGATCCGCCGCCACCTGGCTCGGGCCTGCTGGCTCTCACCCGGCCCGACTCGATCGATGGCTGGTCTCGGGTCGAGACGCTCTCCGAAACCGGTGACCTGGTCGAGGCCACCGCCGGGTTCTTCGCGGCCCTGCACCGGCTCGACGACGCCGGGCTCGATCGGATCGTCGCCGTCGCGTTTCCCGAAACCGGATTGGGGCTGGCGCTGAACAACCGCCTGAGGCGTGCCGCCGCCAACCGCTGAACCGGATTCACAACCGGCTGGGCAGCAACTGCAGTTCGGGCACCACCGCGCGAGGGTGCAGACGGGCGACAAACAGCACGGCCTCGGCCACGTCGAGCGGGTCGAGCGAGAGATCCAGGACCTCCCGCGGGGTGGGCGTCGGCCGCTTCTCGAGAATCTCGGTGTCGCACAGGCCGGGAAAGATCACGCAGGTGCGGATCCCGTTGGCCTGCTCCTCGACCCGCGTCCCGTGAGCCAGCCCGGTCAGTCCGTGCTTGCTGGCCTGGTAGGCCACCCCCGAAACGTCGGGCCGCTGCACCGCGGCGGTCGACAGGTAGATGATCAGGCCACCACCGGCAGCCCGCATCGCCGGCAACACGCTGCGGGTGGCGTGAAACGCCCCACTAAGATTGGTCGCGAGCATCATGTCCCACGTCTCGGGCGTCAGCACCTCCAGACCCCGCTCGACGATGTTCGTGCCCGTCGAGTAAACCATCAGGTCCACCCGACCGTGAGCCTCCTGCACCTGCTCGACCAAGCCGTCGACCTCCTCTTCGACCGTCACGTCACACACGCAGGTGTCAACGGTCAGCCCTTGGGCAGAGGTCTCCTCGACCAGCCCGTCAAGCCGCTCCTCACGTCGTCCGGCGGCGGTCACCACGGCTCCGCCGCGAGCCAGTTCGACCGCGGTCGCCCGCCCCATTCCGCTGGTGGCTCCCACCACGATCGCCACTCGCCCGTCCAGTGATTCGCTCATAATCGCCCCCCCCCTACTGTCGATGCGGCAGTTTAGCAGCCGCTCGACCTTGGATTCCATTGGTTGCGTCGATGTGGTGTAATTGCCCCGGCGAAAGAAACCACCCGACGCCATTCGACTTGGATTGACGAGGTTCCTGCTGATGCGTCGCCCCCGTACCTGGTTTGTGTTGGCATTTGTCGCCTACGCCGTCGTCGTACGGCTGTTGCCCTGGATGCTGCGTGCCACTGGCGTCGAGCTGCCGATCGACCGCATGGTCTACCCGTGGAACTTCGTCCCGTTGACGGTGCTGTGCCTGTTCGCCGGCGCCCATTTCCGGAACCACGTGGTCGCCTATCTCTGCCCCCTGCTGGTGATGGTGGTCACCGATGTCGGAATCGGCCTGTTCAGCGGCAGCATCGAGAACGCGTTCCATTCCAATACGCTCGTGGTTTACGCCACCTTCGTTCTCAGCACCTCGCTGGGCCTGATGCTTCGCGGCCGCCGCACCGCATGGATGATCGGCGGCACCGCGCTGGCCGCCGAAACACTGTTCTTCCTGGTCACCAACTTCGGCGTGTGGTCATCCACGGGCATGTACTCCCATGACCTCGCCGGGCTGCTGATCTGTTACGAAATGGCCGTGCCGTTCTTCCGCAACTCGCTGCTTGCCACGGCCGTCTTCACACCGATCGCCTTCAGTTCCTGGGCCGTGCTGCCGGAACTGATACCGGTACCGGTTGTCGTCCCCACCACGGACGCCTGATCCGCGGCCAACTGGGATCCCGCTTCGTCCCCGGAGCCACGACCGATGAACGGTCAGCGGATCGTCTCGCTGTTGCCCAGCGCCACCGAGATCGTCGCCGCGCTGGATGGGTTCGACCGACTGGTCGGACGCTCGCACGAGTGTGACCACCCGCCCGGCGTCGAGGCCCTGCCGGTCTGCTGCCGTCCGCGGATCGACATCAACGCCGCGGGAAACGAAATCGACCGCCAGGTCAAGCAGCGACTGGCCGAGGCGATCTCGATCTTCGAGGTCGATCACCGGCGGTTGTCCGAGTTGCAGCCCGACCTGGTCCTGACGCAGGACCAATGCGAGGTTTGCGCGGTCAGCCTGGCCGATGTCGAAGCCGCACTCGCCCGGTCAACAGGACTCTCGACCCGCGTCCTGTCGCTGGCCCCCGCCGACCTCGCCGACACCTGGCAGACGGTGGCCCGTATCGGCGAAGCCATCGAACGGCCCGACCGGGCCTCGGAGGTCATCGCTCAACTCGAGTCGCGACTGCAGACACTCTCGGACACCACCAGTTCGCCACCAAACGCAGATCGCCCCCGGGTGGCCTGTATCGAGTGGATCGAGCCCCTGATGGTCGCGGGGAACTGGGTGCCGGAACTGGTCGAGCGGGCCGGGGGAGTCGACGTACTGGGAACCGCCGGCACCCATTCACCGTGGATCGACTGGTCCGATCTCTCCGCCGCCGACCCCGACGTGATCGTGCTGATGCCCTGCGGTTTCGACATCGCCCGCACGCGAGCCGAATTGACCGCCGTTTCCGGCCGCCCCGAGTGGCAGCAACTCCGGGCGGTGGCCGACCGACGGGTCGTCATTGCCGATGGACACCAGTTCTTCAACCGGCCGGGACCACGGCTGGTCGAATCGGCCGAGATCCTGGCCGAGATCCTGCATCCGGGCCGTTGCGATTTCGGCCACCATCCCGCCGGCTGGCAACCGCTGTAGCCCCGCGTGGCGAACCGATCGGCGGACCGATAGGATGACACGTCGGTGTCCTTTCGAGTGCCTTCCTGTCAGTCCGAGCCCACCATGATCAACCGCCGAGCCTCCGTCGCCGTATCCCTGTTCCTGGCCCTGCTCTGCACCGCCCCCGTCACGATCGAGGCCGCCGGCCGCGTCGTCACCTGTGCCGGCAACGGCAGATCGGCTTACACCGGCGATGGTGGCCCGGCCTCCGCGGCGACCATCGGCGGCCCCTTCGGCGTGTCACTCGGCCCCGACGGAGCCCTTTACTTCTGCGAGATCGACAACCACTGTGTCCGACGGATCGACCGTCGCACGGGGTTGATCTCGACGGTCGCCGGCACCGGCAAGCAGGGCTACTCCGGAGACGGCGGCCCGGCCACCAAAGCCCTGTGCAACGAACCCTACGAGGTGCGGTTCGACGGAGCCGGCAACATGTTCTTCGTCGAGATGAAGAACCACCTGGTTCGTCGAGTTGACGCAAAGACACACACCATCAGCACCGTCGCCGGAACCGGCCGGCCGGGATTCAGCGGAGACGGCGGTCCGGCCACCAAAGCCCGGCTCAAGGTGCCTCACTCGATCGCTCTCGACGACCGCGGCAACCTCTACATCTGCGACATCGGCAACCACCGCATCCGCCGCGTCGACCTCAAGAGCGGAACCATCTCGACCTTCGCCGGCACGGGAGAGAAGCAACCGACGCCCGACGGAGCGTCCCTGACCGGCACGCCGCTGAACGGGCCGCGGGCGCTCGATTACGCCGGCAACGGACAACTGGTGCTGGCACTGCGGGAGGGCAACGCCGTCTACCGCATCGACCTCGACAAGCGGACTCTCCACCACGTCGCCGGCACCGGCCAGAAGGGTTACACCGGCGACGGCGGTGACGCGAAAACGGCCAGGCTCAGCGGTCCCAAGGGCATCGCCGCCGGTCCCGGCGGCGACATCTACCTGGCCGACACCGAGAGCCACACGATCCGGGTCATCCGCAGCAAGACCGGCACCATCCACACGCTGGTCGGTGACGGCAAGTTGGCCGACGGTCCCGACGGCAATCCGAGCACCTGCCGGCTCGCCCGACCCCACGGCGTGTTCGTCGATGCCAAGAGCCGGGTCTACATCGGAGACAGCTCGAACCACCGCGTGCGGGTACTCGAGGACTCCGCAGCGGTGACGGCGGCACAGGTGAAGTGGCAGAGACTGAAGCTGGACGAGCGGTTCCGAGCCGAGGGCGTCGCCGTCTTCGACGTCGACCGAGACGGGTTCAACGACGTGATCGCCGGCGACGTCTGGTACCGAGGACCGAAGTGGACGGTTCACGAAATCCGCAAGCCGGGCAACTTCGTGGCCGGCAAGGGCTACAGCAACTGCTTCGCCATGTTCGGCTGGGACGTCAACCGCGACGGCTGGCAGGATGTCTTCTACATCGGCTTCCCCGGCGACCCGTTTCACTGGTACCAGAACCCCGGACGGAAAGCCGGCCACTGGCAGCAGCACGCCGTCTGGAGCAGCATCTGCAACGAGTCGCCCGAGTTCGAGGACCTGGACGGCGACGGGTGGCCCGAGATGATCTTCGGGTCGCAGCCCCAGAGCCAGATGGGGTTCGTGCGACTGCCCGGATCGAAGCCCCCGGCCGGCAACTGGCCCTTCCGGGCGATCAGCCGCAAGGGCGACCCGATGAAGAACGGCACGTTCAAGTACTACCACGGCCTGGGCATCGGTGACGTCAACCGCGACGGCCGTGCCGACGTGGTGATCCCTCACGGCTGGTGGGAGGCCCCGGCCAAACCGACCGATGCGACCTGGGAATTCCACCCGCTGCACCTGGCCAAGGACGCGGCGACCCCGCCGGTCAAGGCGGCCAACATCTACGTCGACGATTTCGACCTCGACGGCGACAACGACCTGGTGATGAGTTCGGCCCACACCTTCGGTGTCTGGTGGTTCGAGAACACCGGGGGCAACAAGCGGCCGAAGTTCGCCTACCACCTGATCGACAAGTCGTACTCGCAGACTCACGCCATGGAGTGGGTCGACATCACCGGTGACGGCACCCGCGACCTGGTCACCGGCAAGCGATTCTTCGCTCACAACGGGGGAGACCCCGGTGGCAAGGACCCGGTGAAGATGTACTGGTACGAGGTCAAGAAGCGGAAGGGACAGGCCCCGAAGTTCGTGCCCCACGAGATCACCGAGGGGCTGGGAACCGGCGTGGGAACACAGTTCCTGGTGACCGACGTCAACGGCGACGGACTGGCCGACATCGCGTTGTCGAACAAGAAGGGCGTCAACGTCCTGGTGCAGAAGCGCTAGCCGACGCCCCGAGGCGGCAACTTGCCATCACCTCGACCAACGCGTATTCTTGGATCCTCACGGGCCCAAGTGGCGGAATTGGCAGACGCGCTAGGTTCAGGACCTAGTGGGATTTATTTCCCGTGGAGGTTCGAGTCCTCTCTTGGGCACTCGACCGGGATGCACCGCTTCGCACCCGGTCGCAAACCCCTGCAAAACAGGGGTTTTCTCTTGCGCGGGGGGATCGGCCTGCGACCCCGTGCGAGGCAAAACGGCGGGTTGCTGCACCGGATTTCGCACCGCTTTGTTGAAGTGCTCGTCGCCAGGGAGCCCGAGATGGATCCGTCGGGTTGAACGCCGGGGCTGGGGTGGGGAGACTGGGGGCGGACCCGTTGACCGGAGAAACGCGATGAGAGTGCCGTTGCTGTTGTTCGTGTGGATGGTCGGTTCGTCCAACGAGAGCGAGGCCGCTGAGACGCTCACACTCAAGGGACACTCAGATTGGGTCCTCAGCGTGAGTTTCAGCCGCGACGGGAAGCGGCTGGCTTGTGCGCGTGACGGGTCGTCGGGGGTGTGGGATGTTCACTCTCTGACCAAGTCAAAGTAGCCGCGGCTGTGTCTTGGATTTCTTGTCAGGCTGGTTGACTGTTGATTTAGTTTTCGAGTCAACCGACGGGGTTGGCCGTTGGGGTTTCACCGCACAGGTCGGGAGAGTAGGCAGGATGATCACTGTTGGGATGAACTACCACGTCATCGAGGGGAAGCAGCAGGACTTTGAAGACAAGTTCGCAGCTGTGATCGACAGCCTGCGAGCGGCCGAGGGGCATAGCAGCTCGACGCTGTGGAAGGATGTCGGCGACGACGCCTCGTACCTGATCACCAGCGAATGGTCCGACGAACAGGCGTTCACCGACTTCATTCGCAGCGATGCTTTTCGTGATGTGACGAACTGGGGCAAGGAACAAATCCTCTCGGGTCGACCGCAGCACAAGATCTACAAGCACTAGGGGTCTGGTGGATTTCGAGAGGCGATCGGCCTGTTGCCCGAGCGGTCGGCTACATCATGTCGGTCCGTTCCTGCTCGGTGAAGTCGTTTGACACCTCCTCGCCACGACGCCTCTGGCCTCGCATCCGCCTGACTTTTGATGATGCCGAGCAGAAAGCCGCTGCAAATAAATCTGTTGAAGGCCGGGAGACGCTCACACTCAGGGGACTCACAGATGATGTCTCCAGCGTGAGTTTCAGCCCCGACGGGAAGCGGATCGTCAGCGGCAGCGGTGGCTCCTCACTGAAGGTCTGGGACATCTCACCGCTGGACACGTCCGAGTAGCGCTCATCCACCGCCCCGACCGCCCGACACCGCGTGATCACCGAAATACTGGGCAAAGCAAATCACTAGCAATCCGCCGTGACGGTCACGCGGATGTGTGAATGTTATCTCGAACTGTGGAACCAATGACCTACAACGTGACCGCAAACATCAGTGCCTTCGAAGTTGGCAAGCTGGACGATGATGCCGTCAATCAGCTGTTCCAGCATCTCGCTGATAGCGGACAGGTGTGGGAGATGGACGCCAAGTACGGGAAAAAAGCGGTCGAGTTGGCTGAGGCGGGACGCATTTCGTTTCCCGATCTGGGGTTGGACACGACCTACTTTTTCGGCCCTTGATTCCGTGAAACGCCTCAAACCGGACCAGGCCCACCGAGATCGTGTGAAGAGAAGATCGCCGGGACAGCGGGTCGGTTCGGTTCCTGGGCGACTGGAGGGGCCTCAGAGTGCATGAGGCCGGCTGGCTCACTCAGCCGCCCTGAGCAATCGCCAGGACCGCCTCGCGGATGGCGGATGCCGGGTGGCAGCGTTGGCCAGGCCTCAATCACCTGGGCCAATTCGGGGTCGTTTGGAGCGTTTTCGCGGTCAACTGCACCGGATTTCGCACCGGCCGTCTCCGAAACCTGCACACGTCTCGGGGAATTCTCTGATTGTTCGAGTCCTCTTCCTGGGCACTCGACCGGAGTGCACCGCTTTGCACCCGGTTGCAAACCCCGGCAAAACAGGGGTTTTCTCTTGCGCGACTGATGCAGTCTGCTTTCCCACCCGTTGACGACAGGAAAAACGGGTTGGTTGAACCCCGGGCCTGTCTTGGGGGAGACTGGGGCTGTCGGCAGGCTCGCGGAGTCCGATGATCGGAGACACACAATGAAGACAGCTGTGGTGGTGTTGCTGAGCGTGGGGATATCGTTGATGGCCTTCAGCCCGCTGTGGGCCGCGACCATTCACGTCGACTCGGACAAGGGTGACGACCTCCGAAACGGAACCGCCGCCGAGCCGAAAGCCACCATCGGGGCGGCGATGGCGGTGGCCACCGCCGGAGACCGGATCCTGGTGGCCCCGGGTGAGTATGCCGAAAGCATCAATGTCACGCTGAGCCGGATCGTTGTGGCAGCAACCAGGCCGGGCCGGGTGAGACTCGACGGACGCCTGACGCTCAAGTGCAACGACACCGTCATCGACGGGCTGAGCTGGTCGGGCCACAACGGCGGAGCGATCCTCAACATCTACGGCAAACGGAACATTGTCCGTCGCTGCCGGTTCCGGGAATTCGGTCGCAAGTTCGCCTGCAAGGGCATCTGGATTCGCCAGACCGGAGACCACGGGGACAACCGCATCGAGCACTGCCTGTTCGAAGACTGGACCGGGCACGGTTCCAGTTCGTGCATCAAGGTCAGCCAGAACGGCAGCGAGACGGCCTTCACCGGTACCGTGATCCGCAACAACGTGTTCCGTCGCGGCAATCGCCCCGGGAACAATACCGCCATCCAGATCTACTGCCCGACGCTGGTCGAAAACAACATCATCTACGACTGCGTCGACGGCATCGAAGGCAAGGGCGGCGGCAACACGATCCGACACAACGTGGTGTTTCGCTGCTCGGGGGCCGAAGCCATGAGCAACCGGTCCGGCTCGAACAACCTCTTCGAGAACAACCTGTTGTTCGAAAACACACTGGCCTGGGAAATCTACTCGGGCACCAACAACATCTGGCGGAACAACGTCGTCCTGAACTGCCGGATGATCGCCCGCATCAAGCGGGGCGGCCCGGGAGGATTCCGAAAGATGCTGCTGGAGAACAACCTGTTCGCGGCCAACCGTCGCGGCTTTTCGTGGGACGATGTGACCTGTCCGGCCGACCACATCCACTTCCACAAGAACACGTTCATCGGCGGAGGCAAGATCGAGACGGAAGGACGCGGACACCACAGGGAAACCGACCGGGTCGACCAGGCCATCTGGGCGAAGGACCGGGGCGTCAAGGACGTGTTTGCCCTGCTGTACAGGCTGGCCCCGGTAGCCGGCCCGTCGGGCGGACATGTCGATCTCGCCGACGCACTCTCGGGTCCGGCCGCCAGGGGCGTGCGAACCGGAGGACGTCCCCCCACTGCCGAACAACTCCACCGCCCGGCGAAAAACTACACTCCGCGAACCGACAACATCCGCGTGAAGATCGACTTCGACAACCAGCCCTACCAGTCCGGGGATTCGCTGGTCGGACTGGTCGACCCGTCGACCGGGACAGCCTGGACCGGGGTCAAGGAGAAACCGAACTACACCGTCCGAACCCACCCGGATGGTCTCGCCGGAAAGACAACCAGCGGAAGTCGCTTCGCCCGCTTCCTCGACAGTTCATCGGGTGGGACGCGGGGAGCTACGATTCCGCTTTCGGGGATCCCTCACGACCGCCCCTACTACGTCAGTTTCTGGCTGGCCTGCAGCTTTCCCGAAGCCATCGATTCGGCCAGCTTCGGCGTGGCCCCGCTGTTTTCGATCACCAGCCTGGCCTGGGAACAGGGGGGGCACCGCCTGCTGGGCATGAACGTCGCCGGCCGGTCCAACCTCAATCTCTACGGACCACTCAAGCAGTGGATGTTGCTGGAATTCGAAGTCGATCCGAAGGCACGTCGTTTCCGGTTCAAGATCGATGGCATCCCGCAACACCCCAAGGGTGACGGCAAGCGACCCGAGTGGTTCCCGTTCAACACCGCCGCAGGCAAGGACGCGAAAACCCGCACGGCAACCAGCCTGTGGTTCCACGGTGGAAAACGGTTCGTCGGATCACTGGCCGTCGACGACATCACGATCGGCGGCTGGTTGACGACCGGATCACGCTGAACCACGGCACAGGCCCGGCACGGTCGATGACCTGTTCAGGTCAACCCGGTGCCGCGACCCGGAATGCCCAGATCGTGGCATCCCGAAAGACAAACCGCAGGCGGACCGTCTTGTTCCTGAGTTTCCCGATCGGTCGCGTCTGCCACCGCACCCGGTGATCCAGCTTGTCACCCCGGATGACCCTGCAGTCTCGACGACGGTATCCGTCGTAGAGCGGTGCGCCGGCTCCGACGTAGTGCTTGATGTGGCCCTTGCCACCGCTGTCGGAGAACTCGGTGACCGGTTGGACGATCTCCACCCGCAACTCCCCGCGGACATCGGCGTTGACGATCAACTCGTCGCCCTCGACGACGAAGGGCCTCGTCAAGAACGCCCCGCGACCACCCAGTTGCTTGCGAGTCTCGAGTCCGATCAACCGATCGCGCGGCACCCAGCCCATCCCGATCCGGATCTGTCGAATCCCCGGTGGCAGGCCGTTCACGTTGTGCCTGTATCGCGCTCCGCCGTAGTAGAACAGCATCCTGTCACCGTGGGTGACCAGTGACGGCCACCAGATGATGTTGTCGTCCCAGGCACCTTTTGGCCCCTTGGGAATGAACGCTTCGCGGGGAAAGGGGTGCTGCCAGCGGCGTCCATCCCGGCTGGTGAGCAGGTGAACCTCGGCATCTCCCCGCACGTCATTTTCGAGCATCGACGGCAGGCCGAAGGAAATCCCCTCGTGCACGTAGACCTGCATGCTCTCGACTTCGGGCCAACGCTCGTCCATCGGATGAAAGGCTGTTTGCCGCGGCGACCAACGGACCAGGTCCCGGCTCTCCTGGCGGCAGGTGTAGCGGGGGCAGTCCGCCTGGGGGTCGGCGTGCTCCGACAGGTGGCGGTTGTAGAGAACGTACCGCTGGAGGCGTGGATCCCAGAAACAGCTCGGGTTGCCGCCACCGGCCCCGCCACGGAGACCGCCGGGCATCTGGTGCCAGACGAGCCCGTCGGCACTGTAGGCGATTCCCCAGAACGCACCCCACTGGGAACCGTCGGCGTGGAAGGGGGGCGGACCGATCGCCAGGAACCGGTGACTGGCCGGACGCGGCCTGTTGTCACGGATCAGGTACTTGCCCCCGCCGATACGCCGTCGCCCGTCCGGGTCGACGCGACAGAGCACGTTGTTTTGCTTCGTCCCGGCGAACTCGACAAGTCCCAGGTGCGGCTTGGTCCAGGCGACGCCGTCCTTGCTGAACGCATACGCCGGAACGTCACCCCCGGTGTGCCGCTCGATCTGGTACCACATCTTGAACAACCCGTCACTCTCGTCGCGGATGGCAGTGCACAACTGGATGCCCCAGCTCTTGCGGGCCGTCTCCTCCCATTCCTCATCAGCCTCGACAAGCGGATTCTGCTGGTGCTTGCGGAGCTTTGCCTGCACGTGTCGCACGTTCCACCACGAGGCGAGCCGCTCGGTATCGACCAGAAGCTGGGAACGGCCGCCGAGTCGCAGTGGTGGCTCAGCGGCGACAGGAGCCAGGATCACCTCCTTGGGGACCGTGACCGCCCTGGTCACTTCCGTATTCTTCAACGAGCCATCACGGCGGTCGGAACCGGGTCTTGCTCCGGCACGTATCGACCACCCCGCGATCACGCACCCGGCGATGACCGCCGTGCGGACGAGGCCGGCGACGATCGACGACCTGAGGGACAACGAAAACGGACCGGGCATGTCGCGCTCCTCCTGGATTGTGCCGTCCCGGGGCCGCCTGAACCGATCGATGCCGACCCAGAGCGTCCCGCGATTGTCTGCATCGTGATCCCGTCATCGGACTCGGGCAAGCCACAGCCGTGATGCGGATTGGATTCGACCGGATCATTGCCCGAACCGGGGACTTGCTGGCACCCGGCCGACGCATTAGCTTCAGGCGACCCACAACCAGGCCGGTCCAGGTGACACAGCAGCAACGGGAGACAATATGCAGATCGCCAGGATTGCTCTTTGCCTCTGTTGCCTGGCATCGACCGGGTTCACCGAACCAGTCAAGAACCCGAGCTTTGAAGTCGATGCCGACGGTGACCGCGTGCCGGACGGATGGACATACGGGGCGGGGCACTATGGCCGCTGGCGTGAGAAGCTGAAGAAGCAGCTGGGCACGGGAACGCTGGTCGAGGGACCCGCGGCCAGCGGCAAACGCAGCATTCAGATCTCGGTACCCAAGAACAACGAGGGCAAGTACTGGAACCAGGGCTGGGAGGGCATGTCGTACCGGCAGAAAGTGCCGACCAAGCCGTTCACGACATACACGATGTCGATGAAGGTGCTGAACAAGGATGCCGAGGGGCTGGGGGATTACGCGTTCCTCTACGCGATGGCCGGCGAACTTCGACACAGCGAGGCGTTTGCCACGATCCGCTTCGAGGAAAAGCCGACGGGCAAGTGGGTCGAGAAATCCCTGGTGTTCCAGACCGGTCGCCACTCTCACTACACGGTGTTGAGCGTCGAGACCCGCTGGAACATCGGCACGATCTACATCGATGACGTGCGACTCGAAGAAACCGGAACGCTGGAACTGAGCCGCTGGGATCAGCCGGTGTCGATGAACAGGCTGCTGCCGGTCAACCACGAGTTCGCCCGCCCGGATTCCGCCGGGGTGGCGAAGCGGTTTGAAGCCCATCATGTCGCCTCAGAAAAGCGTTATCGTGGCGACGGCACCTGGGAGAGCCGGGACACGCTTTCCGGAAAGCCCGGCGGAGAAAAGCAGCCGCCGGACCTGCGGGCCACCTACCAGCGGGTCGAGGGCTACCTCGGCGCGTACGCCCACACCGGTCGGAAGATCTACCTGCAACGCGCCACCGAAGGCGCCGAACACCTCATCAGGGTGCAGCAGGAGAACGGGATCATCGGTGACGACTACTACAGCTCCGGCCAGGCGGGCGTGGCACTGGTCCACGCCTGGCAAAAGACCGGGAACAGGAAGTTTCTCGATCCGGTCAAGCTGGTGGTCGGTCATTTCAACAAGGTCGAGCCGTCCTGGAACTACAACTACAACATGATGCTGACCGAAGCCGCTTTGGCCTGGGCCCGGGCAACGGACAACTTCGAGATGGTCTCAGCCAAGCTGAAGACCGAGATGCTGCAGAGCACCCTTCGCGAGCAGCGGCCGTGGGGTGGCTGGGCGGGACACAACTCGCGGATCGGTTATCACTGCGCCAACATGTCCACCTTCTGCCAGTTGTACGAGACCGTGCCCAGGCAAAAGCAGTTCGACGACGTGAGAGCAAACCTCAAACGCCGCGTCACGGCCGCGCTGAACCGGATGATCCGCGAGCAGGTTCCGGCGGGGGGCTTCCCCTTCAACCACGGCCAGCCCGGCACGGCACGACAGAACTCCGGAATCGTCCCGGCACTGATCCAGGTGCACGAGACCTTCGGCTTCGAACAGGCCAAACAACTGCTCTACGGCCAGATGGCCTACCTGAGCACCGACGCCTGCGGCAAGTTCTACTGGCTGCCCAAGAACCGCAACCACCTCGAGATGTCGCTGCTGCACTCCGAGGGCATGTACCTGGAATGGGCCAAGAGACACCCCGAGTAGAAGGGGATGCCCTACAGGTTGTGCAGCAGGCCGCGCATGTAGCCGACGGCGAACGAGATGTACTGCTTGGGCAGCCGCCCCTCGCCGGTGATCCCGATCGGGTGGTCGAAATCGATCACGCCGTCGTAACCGACCGCGTCCAGGGCACGCACGACCTGCCCCATCTGCATGTCACCGTCATCGACGAAGACCTCCGAATAGCCCCGCTTGTCCGGCAACGTGCCGCGGACGTTGCGGAAGTGGACGTGGAACAGCTGCTTCTTCTTCCCGAAGTGCTCGATCCCCTTCAAAACGTCTTCGCCCGATTCGTACCGTGTCCCACAACAGAACGTGATTCCGTTGTTGGCACTGGGCACCTCCGAAAACAACCGGTCGAAGTCGCGGAAACGACACAGGATCTGTGGACTGCCGACAAAGTCGTACAACGGCGGATCGTTTCCGTGCATCGCCACCCTGGTCTTCGACCCGTCGACGATCGGGATCACCTGGCGGTAGATGTTCAACAACCCCTTCCACAACTCGTCGCTGGTCACCTTGTACTTGGGCTTCAGGCCCAGTGACTGGACCCGGTCGAGATCGAAGTGAAGGTACTGGTACCCGCCTCGACCACGACGACGAATCCAGCGATTGCTGCTCTTGGCCAGGTGCAGACGCGCCTGGCAGGCCTGAATCCCGTAGACCGGAATCTCGAAATCGACCAGCAACTCGGCCATCCGCTTCAGCTTGTCGATTTCCTTCTGGCCCCCGGTTCGAGCCAGGTGCGCGTTGAGATAGAACGGCCCCAGCGAATTGGCCCGCTCGATCTTCAGGCCCAGCCCACCAAGCCGGTCGACCAGCGCCTTGAGTGCCTTCCGGGTGAACTCGCCATGCTCGGCGTAGCCCTCGATCAAATCGAGCGTGATGTCGACGTAATCGACACCGATCTGTTTCAGGAAACGCAGATCGTTGTCGTTTTCGCTCTTCATCCACGACCCGTTGACCCGTGCGCCGATGCGAATCTTCGTCTTCGACCGCGGCCCGCGTTTCCCCTCCGCGGCGTTGGCCAGCCGACCGGTTCCGCCCGTGGCCAACCCGGCCGCCCCCAGTACCGCGGTACGGGCGAACCCACGACGGGTCGACCGTTCCGGATTTTCGGCCGGCCGGTTCACTTCGCGGTCTCTTTGTTCTTTCGTCACCTTCGCTCCCTCCAAATTCACCGCCTGACGCCTCGACATCATAACCGTCCCGGATCAGAATTGGACAACGTGGTGCAGGCCGTCGCGTGCTACCTCTGGCGATACGATTTCAGATCGCCCAACCCCGATCAAGTACACCGCCATGCCCGATCCGAGCAAGGTCTTCCAGGTCGCCCGACTGTCCAGCACCCTGGTGATCGTGCCCCAGGGCGCGACAATGAACTTCCAGTACACCGACGTGCACCTCGAGTCCAACGAGCTCTTCCGGATCATCGACGAACCCGATCTCAAAAACGTTCTGATCGATCTCGGAGCCGTCACCTACATCGACTCGATCATCATCAGTTCGCTGCTCCGCGTGCTGACCAAGTCGCGGCAGTCGGGCGGCAAGGGCGTCTTCTGCTGTGCCAACTCCCAGGTCAAGGAAGTGCTGACCTGCATCCAGATCGGCCGGCTGTGGCCCCTGTTCGAAACCCGTGAGGAAGCTCTGGCGTCGGTCGAACCCGAGGACGGTGCCGAGTGACAGACGGGGATCCGCCACCGGATGACCGGACCATGGAGACCGTCGGGGTCTACCCCTCAATCACCGAGGCGTCGATCGTCCGCGGCCGACTCGACCAGGCCGGCATCCGCTCTTGGATGCAGGAAGAACTGACCGCCGGGCAACTCTTCCAGGTCGGCACGGCCCTGGGAGGCATCAAGCTGCAGGTCGCCGACAATGATCTGCAGCGAGCCCGCGAGTTGATCGCCGACGGGCCGTCGCAGGAAATCACCGGATCTCCGTGGACCTGCCCGCGATGCGGCAGCGAAGTCGATGCCGGGTTCGAGGTCTGCTGGAGTTGCCAGGCGACACGGGCTGGCCATCCCGACTAGTAGTCGTTGTCGGCAGCCGTCTCGCCCTCGAAACCCGAGAAATCGCTCTTGATCACCTGGCGGACCTGCCGTCCGTCGATCTCTTCCCGCAGTCTCGCCACCGCCTGGTCGATGGACATCATGCCCAGGTCCCCATCGATGCGATCCCGCAACGCCACCGAGTCCGCGGCCGCCTCCTTGTCTCCCACCACGGCCATGTAGGGGATCAACTCCAACTGCGCGTCACGGATCTTCGACTGCACCTTGGCACTCCTGAGGTCCGTCGTTGTCCGTAACCCGGCCGCCTGCAACTGCTCGGTCACCTGATTCGCGTACCCGGCGTGCCGGTCCTCGCTGATCGGCAACACCCGCACCTGCTCGGGAGCCAGCCACAGCGGAAATGCTCCGGCGAAATGTTCGATCAGCATCCCCACGAAACGTTCCATCGAGCCGAACGGCGCCCGGTGGATCATCACCGGACGGTGCGGCCGGTTGTCGGAACCGATGTAGTCGAGGTCGAACCGTTCGGGCAGGTTGTAGTCCAGTTGCACCGTGCCCAGCTGCCATTCGCGTCCGATGCAGTCGCTGACCATGAAATCGGCCTTGGGCCCATAAAAGGCCGCCTCGCCGGCACACTCCTCGTAGTCCAACCCCGTCTCCTCCAGCACGTTCCGCAGGCTCCGCTCGGCCTGGTCCCAGTTCTCCTGGCTGCCCACGTACTTGTCGCTTCCGGATTCACGCAGCGAGAGCTGGACGCGGTAATCGTCGAGGCCGACCGCACCGAGTACGAACTTGACCAACTCGAGCGTCTCGCGGAATTCCTGCTCGACCTGGTCGGGCGTACAGAACTGATGCGCGTCGTCCTGGGTCAGACCCCGGACTCGCAGCATTCCATTGAGTTCACCGGATTGCTCGTAACGGTACACCGTGCCGAACTCGGCCAACCGCACCGGCAGTTCGCGGTAACTGCGAGGCTGGGCTTTGTAGATCTGCACGTGGTGCGGGCAGTTCATCGGCTTCAGCAGGAATCGTTCCTGCGTCCGCTCCCAGTGACGCAGGAACGCCACCCGCTCGTCCCTGGTCCCACTGGCCGGGTAACTCGACGTCTCGCAACCCAGCACCGCCGCCGCGTCGCACAACGCCTGCTCGTCCTTCTCGCCCAACGCCCCCTCCTCGAGCCTTCGGATCCAACCATCGACCAGTTGACCGGCATCGTGAGTGAACAGCGGGGCGAACTGCGAGTCACGGTAATAGGGAAAGTGGCCGCTGGTCTCGTACAATTCGACCCGTCCGATGTGTGGCGAGTAGACCGGGTCGTAGCCCCTGGCCAACAACTCGGCCTTGATGAAATCCTCGAGCCGACTCCTCACGCTGGCACCCTTGGGCATCCACAGGCACAGCCCCTGTCCGACCGCCGGGCTGATCGCGAACAGCCCGTGCTGCTTGCCCAGCACACGGTGGTCGCGGCGGCGCGCCTCCTCGATCCGCTCGAGGTACGCCGCCTGCTCCTTCTTGCTGAACCAGGCGGTGCCGTAGAGACGTTGAAGGCGGCGGCCGTTGCTGGCATCGCCCTTCCAGTGCGAACCGGCGACGCTGAGCAGCTTGAAGGCCTTGATCCGACCGGCATCTGGAACGTGCGGACCTCGACAGAGGTCGACGAATTCGCCCTGGCGGTAGAAACTCAGGTCCGGATGCTCGGACAGACCCGTCTCGATGTGCTCGACCTTCAACTGCTGCTCGAGTTCACGGCAGAACGAGATCGCCTCGTCGCGATCCAGGTGGAACCGCTCGAACGGCTCCGCCTCCTTGACGATCGCGTGCATCTCCTGTTCGATCCGTTCGAAATCGTCTTCGCGGATCGGCTCGTCCAACTCGAAGTCGTAGTAGAACCCGTTGGCGACGGTCGGCCCGAACGCCAGGCCGACACCGGGAAAGAGCCGCATCACCGCGCGGGCCATCACGTGAGCACAGCTGTGCCGCATCACGCCCAGCGCCTCGGCATCGCGGTCGGTCAGCAGCTTCAGGGGAACCGGATCGGCATCGGTCAGCTGACTCAGCGGCCGCATCGCGTCGACCACCGTTCCGTCGATCTCGGCGGCCATCGTCGCCCGTGCCAGCCGTTCGCCGATTCCCACCGCGACGTCCAGTGCCGTCGCCTCGTCGGGGTGCTCCTGCAGGGTGCCGTCGGGCAGTTGTACCTGGATCATCGTCGCCTCGACTCTCTCCAACACGCACCCGGCCGCTACGAAAGGCCGACGTACGAGTCGGTGGATTGGGTTCGCGGGTCCATGTAAGGGAGTTGCTCGGGGAGCGTCAACACCGGCCAGGACGTCCGGCGACGACGGCGTCCACCTTGCTTGACGACGCCGCGCAACAGACGCTAGCTTTGCGGGTCGAGGACGATTAGCTCAGCCCGGTTAGAGCGCCACGTTGACATCGTGGAAGTCACTGGTTCAAATCCAGTATCGTCCACTCCGGGGTCGACCCCAGGGCGTCGAGAACGCGAAAGAACGATCGAGGCCCGGCATCTCTACTGGATGCCGGGCCTCGATCGTTCCTGTCTGTCGACCTCACGTCGACCCGCCGCTCAACGCCGCGTCGCCGGCGCGGTCCGAGGCACGGTGCCCCCGGCGGGACGGACACCCGAAGACGGCTTCTTCGCCGTGGCGGGACGGTTGAAACCCGCCTGCCGGGTCGGTCGTGCCACCGCACCGGTGGTCGTGTTCCTCAGGTAGTTGTCCACTCGGGTCCGCCCCTTGATCGCCAGCAGGTGACGGGCCATCTCGGTCTGCGACTTCTGGTCGGTCACCATCTTGACCAGGTATTCTCGCACGTCCTTCATCGCAAACTCAGGCTTGGTGTGTCCCTCGCACTTGAGGATCCCGTAACGAGACTGCGTTGGTGGTCCGTACTGGATGATCGCCGAGATTTCACCGAGCTTCAGCTTGAACGCCGCCGCCTCGAGCTTGGGGAACTCGTGGTGCCGTCGAACCGGTGGAATCAACCCGCCCAGTGATCGGCTGTTGGGTTCGATGGAATCCCGCTTGGCGATCCGTTCGAAGTCATCGGGGTTCTTCTGCAGGGCATTCCAGGCCTCGTTGGCTCGGCGGATGTTCTCGTAGACGACCAGCCGCACCTTGACCCGGGGACCGAAGTGATGTTCGTAAGCCGTCTTAAGATCCTGCTCCTTGACGGTCACCGTCGCTCCGACCAGCTTCTTCATCGCCATCGCCGGCCAGATCCGGTTCCGGTGATATTGCTCGGGCGTGATGTTATGGCGGGTCCTGAGAATCTGGTACCACTGCGAGGGCTCCATACCGGTTTCCTTACACAGCCGCACGACCTCCTGCTTGACCTCGGCGTCGGTCACGGTGATCCTTCGGCGGCCGCACTCCAGTTCGATCACCTTCCGGTTGACCAGTTCGTCAAGCACCTCGGCCCCGATTCTCGCGATGCACTCCTTGGCCAACTCGTCGCGAGTGATGAAATTGGTCTTGCCCCCCGTGGTCGCGATCCGGGCCATGTGCTGCACCTTGCGAACCGGCCGCACGCGGGTGGTGCCGGTGCCCCGGGTCCTTCCGGCCGAACTGACCTGGGCAACCCCCTCGGCGGGTGTCCGCATCTGCAACGCCACCGCCGCGATCACCACGACAACCAACGTTCCGCCCAGGATAAGCACCAGGCGAGGTGAACTGGATATCAGAGCCAGCCGAGATTTCACCCAACTCACGATCTGTTGTTCGGGGGCATCAGGGCGTGTCTCGGGTTGTTGGGCCATCTTGCCGATCCTCAGCACCGCCAGAGCAGACAAATCCTCTTCTCCGACCGTCTCCGGCCGGCCCCGACCTGTTCGGGGCGGCGGACTCTAGTTCACGCTGCTTCCAAGGGTCAACATCGCTTCGACACCGCCGGACACCCTCGATCCCCGTAAGATTCGGGCACCATCGGCGAACCACCAACGACACCGACCCTGTCGTGAATCGACGTCGTTGGACGCAACATCGGGGCAGAGCTACAATCCCCGTGCGGCCGTGGCGCCGCCGACCAGAAACACAGACAATTGACCCCGGGAACGACCACCATGGGTTTCTTCGACAAGCTCAAGGGAGAGTTGATCGACGTCATCGAGTGGAGCAACCAGGAACCACACGTGCTCGTCTGGAAATTCCCTCGGTACAACAACGAGATCAAGAACGGCGCCCAGTTGATCGTGCGTCCAGGACAACAGGCGATCTTCGTCCACGAAGGACAAACTGCCGATGTCCTCGACCCCGGCCGCTACGAACTCGATACCAACAACATCCCGATCCTCAGCACACTGCAGGGCTGGAAACACGGATTCCAGAGCCCGTTCAAGTGCGACATCTTCTTCATCGGCACCCGCCAGGCCACCGACCTCAAATGGGGCACCCCCAACCCGATTCCGCTGCGGGACCCCGACTTCGGCATGATCCGGATTCGCGCCTTCGGCAGCTACACGCTGAAGGTCATCGACCCCAAGCCGTTGCTCGAGGAGATGGCCGGATCGCAGGAACAATTCGATTTCTCGGCCGTCGACACGCTGCTCCGCAGCCTGATCGTGCAGTCCTTCAGTGAACACGTGGCCGAGTCGGGCATCGCCGCCTTCGATCTGGCTGCCAACTACTCGGAAGTGTCCCAGGCGACTCGAGAGAAGGTCTGCGAGAATATCGACGACGAGTACGGGCTGGAGATCACCCAGCTGATGATCGTCAACGTGTCGTTTCCCGACGAGGTCGAGAAGGCGATCGACTCGAGAGCCGCGATGAAAGCGATTGGCAACATGCAGCAGTACCAGCAGTACCAGCTGGGCAACGCGATGCCCGAGATCGCCCGCAACTCGGGGGGCGGAACGGCTGCCGACGGAATGGGCCTGGGGATGGGGCTCGCGATGGCCGGGCAGATGGCC
This sequence comes from Planctomycetota bacterium, assembly GCA_963582065.1. Taxonomy (GTDB): domain Bacteria; phylum Planctomycetota; class Planctomycetia; order Planctomycetales; family Planctomycetaceae; genus UBA8437. Next base: position 51,409 of record CAUZRQ010000009.1, read on the forward strand.
GGAGCCGTCGGCACCGGACAGACCGGTGCCGCTCCCCCGCCCGTGCCCGTGCCCGTCGGATTCCACGTGGCCGCCGACGGCAGCACTCAGGGACCTTTCCCGGCCTCAGAACTGGGTGGCAAGATCACGCCCGAGACGCTCGTCTGGAGCCAGGGCATGGACGCCTGGACGCCTGCCGTGCAGGTCCCGCAACTGGCGGGTCTCTTCGCGACACCGCCGCCACCGCCACCGCCACCGCCGGCCTGAACCGATCGGGCCACCCTCGTCGACGGCATCACACCTGGATCCTGGACCGCCGAGGCGGCTGAGCCGCTGCCGGGTAGCGTTGCACGACCACCGGGACCGGTCTACAACCGACGATCCGTCGCAGGCGTTCGGTTTTTGAGAGAGCACCCTCATGGCCCGGGTCAACGACCACTACCTGAAACTCCAGGCCGGGTACCTGTTCCCGGAAATTGCTCGCCGGGTCAACGCATTCGTCGACGCGAATGACGGGGCCGACGTGATCCGGCTGGGCATCGGTGACGTGACCGAGCCACTTCCCCCGGCGATCATCGCCGCGATGCACGCCGCCGTTGACGAGATGGGAGACCGCGAGACCTTCCGCGGGTACGGGCCCGAACAGGGGTACGAGTTCCTCCGCGAGGCCGTGGCCGACCGGGCGTTCGCCCCACGCGGGGTCGAGATCTCGACCGACGAGATCTTCATTTCCGACGGGTCCAAGTGCGACACCGGAAACATCCTGGACATCTTCGGTGCCGACAACACCGTCGCGGTGATCGACCCCGTCTACCCGGTCTATGTCGACACCAACGTGATGGCCGGGCGCACCGGGGCCGCCACCGAGGATGGACGGTTCGAGGGCCTGGTCTACCTGCCGGTCACCGCCGAAAACGACTTCGTGGCCCCCCTGCCCGACCGGCCCGTCGACCTGGTCTACCTCTGCTACCCCAACAACCCCACCGGCACGGTGGCCAGCCGCGAGACTCTCACCGCCTGGGTCGAGTTCGCCCGTGAACACGACACGATCATCCTCTTCGACGCCGCCTACGAGGCCTACATCACCGACCCCCAGATCCCTCACTCGATCTACGAAATCGACGGCGCCCGGGAGGTGGCGATCGAGTTCCGCAGCTTCAGCAAAAACGCCGGGTTCACCGGTATCCGCTGTGCCTGCACGGTCATCCCTCGCGAGTTGACTGGCACCACCTCCTCCGGAGAACGCATCGACGTCCATCGACTGTGGAACCGGCGGCACAGCACCAAGTTCAACGGCGTCTCCTACCCCGTGCAACGGGGAGCCGAGGCGGCCTACAGTCCCGAGGGTCAGCAACAGGTCGCCGACCTGGTCCGCTTCTACCTCGACAATGCCCGGCTGCTCCGCGAGGGTCTCGAGGCGGTCGAGATCACCGTCTACGGCGGTGTCAACGCCCCCTACGTCTGGTTGAAGACGCCCGGGGGGGTCGAGAGTTGGACCTTCTTCGACCAGTTGCTCGCACAGGCCCACCTGGTCGGTACGCCCGGCAGCGGGTTCGGTGCCGCCGGCGAAGGGTATTTCCGACTCAGTGCCTTCAACAGCCGGGCCAACGTCGAGGAGGCGGTGCGGCGGTTCCAGCAACTGGTTGGCTGAGGCACGCTCTCGACAGTCGACGCCGAATCCTCACGTCTTCGGCGACTCGCTCAGGCCCCGCTCGCCCCGCTCGCCTCGCCCGTCTCGCCCGTCTCATCCACCTCGAGTTCCTCGACAGCGTCGGCCTTGGACTCGTCGGGTGCGGTCGGCGTGATGAACGTCCCCGGCTTGATCTGCGGGCCGGTGGTGTGCTCGTCGATAATCCGTTTCAGGTGATCCGAGTCCATCACCTCGATCTCGACCAGGTCGCGGGCGAGGTGATCGAGCAGGTCGCGGCGTGAGGTGAGCACATCGCTGGCGGTCACCGAAGCCTCGTCGATAATCCGTTTCACCTCGATCTCGATCTCGCGGATCGTCTCGGCACTGTGAACCGTCTCGTTGCGGAACGCCTGCGGCCCGTGGAAGGTGGGGCCGACGTTCTTGTCACCGTAGAAAACCCGCCCCATCCGACGGCTCATTCCGAAATCGGTGATCATCCGACGGGCGATGTCGGTGGCCCGCTGCAGGTCGTTCTGGGCCCCGGTCGACGTCTCCTGGTAGATGATCTCCTCGGCAAGAATCCCTCCCAGCAGGCAGCAGATCTGGTTCTCGAGCTCCGACTGCATCACCAGTTGCTTCTCGTCGTTGGGCCGGTGCATGGTGTAACCCAGCGCCCCGTAGCCACGGGGGATGATCGAGATCTTGTGGACGGGATCGGTGTTGGGCAGCACGCTGGCGACCAGGGCGTGGCCGCACTCGTGGTAGGCCACTCGCAGCTTCTCGTCCTCGTGGATGATCCGCGTCTGCTTCTCCAGGCCCGCGATCACCCGCTCGACCCCCTCCTCGAACTCCGCCATCGTGACCCGCGTCTTGTCACCGCGGGCGGCCAGCAACGCGGCCTCGTTGACCAGGTTGGCCAGGTCGGCACCGACGAATCCGGGAGTGATCCTGGCCAGTCGGCCCAGGTCGACGCTGTCATCCATCTTGATCTTGCCGGCGTGGACCTTGAGGATCGCCTCGCGGCCCCTGATGTCGGGCCGGTCGACCAGCACGTGTCGATCGAAGCGGCCCGGCCGCAGCAGTGCCGGATCCAGTGTCTCGGGCCGGTTGGTCGCCCCCATCACGATCACGCTCTGATCGGTCGAGAACCCGTCCATCTCGACCAGCAACGCATTGAGCGTCTGTTCCCGCTCGTCGTGGCCGCCCGGCATCCCACTGCCACGGACCTTTCCCAGCGCATCGAGTTCGTCGATGAAGATGATCGCCGGTGAGCGTGACGCGGCCTGCTGGAACATGTCACGCACCCGGGCTGCTCCGACCCCGACGAACATCTCGACGAAGTCCGAACCACTGAGCCCGTAAAACGGCACGTCGGCCTCGCCGGCCACCGCCTTGGCCAGCAGCGTCTTACCCGTACCGGGGGGACCGACCAACAGCACGCCACGGGGAATCCGGCCACCAAGGGCCTGGTACTTGTCCGGGTTCTTCAGGAACTCGACCACCTCCCGCAATTCCTCGACCGCCTCGTCGATCCCGGCCACGTGCTGGAAACCGGAATCGACGTCCTCCTGGGCGTACAGCCGACCGCGGCTGCGGCCGAACGACATCGCGGCACCTGTTCCGCCGACCCGGCGGAACAGTATCAGGAACAGGAACAGCAGCAAGAGCACCGGCAGGAAGAAGATCAACAGCGACTGCCATTCCGAGGGTGGTCGCGCGTAGCCGTAGGAGATCTTCCGACCCGGGTTCGTCAACGCGTCAGTCAACCGCTCGACGTCCCCTTCGGCCGGCTTCAGGAACGGGACCTGGTAGAACTTCGTCCCGGCGGCATCCGGCTTGTCCTTCTCCTTGGCCGTGTCCTGGAACCGGATGTAATCGGCACCGATGACCAGTTCGTGGACGTTGGACTTGTTGAACTCTCCGACGGGGTCGCCGGTCTGAGCGTCGAACCGTTCGAGTTCTCCGACGAACTCGCTGAAGGTCAGTTCTTCGCGAGATCGGTTCTGGTTGAAGACGCTGAAGACGATCGCGGCAATCGCACCGACGATCATCAGGAACCAGAACAGGTTGCTCGAGGACTTCTGCTCGCCCCGGCGAGGTCCCCCGGAATCGGGCGGGCGATCACGGGGCGGTTGTGGATCGGGGGGCGGTGGAGACTGGTCGTTCTCGCTCATCGAAGTCGCCGTCGGGGAGGGGTGCGTTTCCACTTTAGGACCGGTGGGGGGGGAGGGTCAACCATCGTCCCGGCCATCGTCCCGGCCATCGTCCCGATACCCCGCTTGTCGGCCTCGCGTGTTCCTTCCTAGAATGACGGTTCCCCCGCTTCATCCCGTCTCCGGCGATCTCTTCCGAATGAACCGCATCGCCGTTCTCGGTTCCACCGGCTCGATCGGGACCAGTTGCCTGGAGGTCATCGCGGCTCATCCGTCGGAGATGACCTTGGTCGGCGTTTCGGCCAACCGCAGTTGGGAGTTGCTTGGCCAGCAATCAACCACCTTCGCGCCCCGCTACGCGGTGCTCTGCGACGAGTCGCTCTCCGGCCAGGTCGACACCTCCGTCTTCGGTAGCCGCACCGAGTTGCTGTTTGGCGACGAGGGCATCCAGCGTCTGGTGACCGACGACCAGACCGACGTGGTCGTCACCGGAATCGTCGGAGCCGCGGGACTGCGTGGCACGTGGGCGGCCCTGGAGAGCGGCAAGCGGGTGGCGGTGGCCAACAAGGAGACCCTGGTCGTGGCCGGACCGCTGGTGATGGAACTGGCCGAGCGACGGGGTGCGGAAGTGATCCCCGTCGACAGCGAACACAGTGCCGTCTTCCAGGCCATGCAGGCGGGCCACTCCCGGGAGATCCGCCGCATCGTGTTGACCTCCAGCGGCGGACCGTTCCGTGGAAGCACGGCCGAACAACTTGCCGAGGTGACTCCCGACCAGGCCCTGGCCCACCCAACCTGGCAGATGGGTCCCAAGATCACCGTCGACAGCGCAACGATGATGAACAAGGCATTGGAAGTGATCGAGGCCAAGTGGCTGTTCGGACTCGAGGTGGACCAGATCGAGGTGGCCGTACACCCGCAGTCGATCGTGCACTCGATGGTCGAGTTCGTTGACGGTTCGGTCATCGCTCAACTGTCGCCCCCCGACATGAAACTGCCGATCCAGTACGCGTTGACCTACCCCGACCGCGTCTCCACATCCACCGGCTCGATCGACTTCACCATCCCCTTCTCACTCGACTTCGAACCCCCCGACCTCGATGCCTTTCCCGCGCTGCGACTGGGATTCGAGGTGGCGCGTCGAGGCGGGACCGCCGGTGCGGTGCTCAACGCCGCCAACGAGGCCGCCGTCGAACGCTTCCTTGACGGACGACTCGGATTCAACGACATTCCTCGGTTGTGCCAGGATCTCCTGGACAACCACGACTTTGATCCATCCCCGAATCTCGACGAACTGCTGCGACAGGATCGTCGGGCACGCGCGGAGGCGGAACTTTGGTGATCTTGGCCCACCTGTTGGCCGTCTCGATCAGCTCGGTGCTCTATGTCGCCGCCGGCATCGGGTTGGTGATCTTCTTCCATGAGCTCGGCCACTTCGCCGTCGCCAAGTGGTGCAACGTCTCGGTCGAACGTTTCAGCATCGGCTTCGGGCCGGTCGTGTGGCGGATCAAGTGGGGCGAAACCGAGTACGTGCTCTCGATCGTCCCCTTCGGCGGCTACGTCAAGATGCTCGGCCAGGACGACATCGACCCCAGCCAGTTGACCAGTGACGAGATCGCCGAGGACCCACGCAGCTATTCGGCCAAGAACGTCCCCCAGCGGATGGCAATCATCTCGGCCGGGGTGATCATGAACCTGATCACCGGCCTGCTGTTCTTCGCCTGTGCTTACGGACTGGGCGTCGCCACCGAACAGCCGATCGTCGGACTGGTCCAGGTCGGGCTTCCGGCGTGGGAAGCCGGGATGGAACCGGGCGACCGGATCCGGCGAATCAACGGCGATACGATCTCCTCCTTCGAGGACATCATCCTCAGTGTCGCCCTGGCTCCCAGCCAACGGCTGCTGTTCCAGGAATCCGAGGACATGGTCGCGTTGCTCGATCCCGGACCGGTCGGCGAGGAACTGCGGACCAGGTTCTCCGGCCGGAAGATCCGGCTGCCCCACGACGCCATCGTCGTGGCCGACACGTCGAGAAAATGGTCGATCAGGAGCGGACCGACAAACCTCTTCCAGTTGACCAGGTCCGGCGCCGGTCTCGCGATTTCCGGCAACATGCTCAAGATCGAAGGCACGCGGGGCGTCGGGACATCCGCACAGTCAATGACCTGGAACGTGCTGCCTCGTGGCAAGGGAACCGGACGCAAGATCGGCCTGGGCCCCGAACACGACACGCAATTCCTGGCACCAGAAACCGGGCCGGCCGGCTGGCCGGCTTCCAAGGCCAGCCCCGCCCTGCGGGACAAGGACCGGCTCAAGCAGATCAACGACACTCCGATCACGAGCGTCGCCCAGATGCGCAAGTACCAGGCACGGCACGCCGACCAAGAACTGGTCTACCGGATCGAACGCGAGGGAGAACCGGGACCGATCGAAGTCACCGTACCCCCCAGTCGTTTCCTGACACTGGGAATCTCGATGGACATCGGCCAGATCACCTCGATCCGTGACCGGTCACCGGCCGACACCGCCGGACTGCGAGTCGGTGACAAGCTGATCACCGTCAACGGCCGCGACATCGGCAAGGCCATCAACCCCCTGGAACTCCCCAACTTCCTGGCCAGGGTCAACGGACAGGAGGTTCAGATCGAGGTCCTCCGTCCACGGCCCACCGGTCAACCCGAGACGATCGCCCTGGCGATCACTCCCGACGACCAGCCCGGTTGGCTCAATCCGCCCGAGCAACAGAGCTCACCCCTGGCGATCCCCTCGCTGGGCCTCGCCTTCGACTGCACCGTCAATATCCTGGCGGTCACTCCCGGCAGCCCGGCCGAGAAGGCGGGAATCCAGGCCGGAGATCAGATCAGCCAGGTCAGCATGACACTGAAACAACTCTCGCCCGAAACCGAGCCGACAACGTTCGACATCACGTTCGACGATCAGAACGCCAACTGGGCCTACGCCATCTGGATGATCCAGCGATCCGATGAGAGCAAGCCGGTCCTGCTCAGCATCGTCGGGGCCGACGGCAAGGAACGAGATCTCCGGGTCACACCCCGCCGCGATCCCGAACGCGACTGGTTTCTGCCCAAGCGCGGAACCCGTCATTACCCGCTGAACGAGGTTCGCCAGGCCACCGGGATCGGCAACGCGATGGGCCTGGCCTTCAACCACGCCGAGACGACGCTGGCGAGGATCTGGTTGACGTTGCGGAGCCTGTTCACCGGGGACATCTCGGTGACCGAACTCCACGGGCCGATCGGCATCGCACGCGCCGCCTACAACGTCGCCGAAACGAGTCTCTCCAAGCTCCTGATCTTCCTCGGTTTTCTCAGCCTCAACCTTGCGGTGATCAACTTCCTGCCGATCCCCGTGCTCGATGGCGGCCACATGGTGTTCCTGACCTGGGAGGCCATCACCAGGCGGCGACCCAGTGAACGGGTCCTGATCGCGGCCACTTACTTCGGCCTGGCCTTCGTACTGCTGTTGATGGTCACCGTGATCTTTCTCGACATCGAACGCATCTGGTCACCGTGATCCTTCTCGACATCGAACGTATCTCCGCCGTCAAGCAGATCGTCGACAGCGTCTTCGGGTAAGATCCCCGTCATGCCGCCAAACAACGAACTGGGACGAGAGGCCGTCAGCGCGCTGGCCACCGCCACAGTGATGATCGGCGGCATCATGGCCCTGGTCTTCGTGATCGTCGTCGGCACCGATCAGCCCGGTCCATACCTCGCCGAAGTCGCCGTCGGAGTCGTCATGCTGATCGTGCTGTTGTTCCTGGCCCGATCCCAGCCCGCCAATCCCGACGAAAAACGACGCCCGTGGTGGAAGATCTTTCGTCGACGAACCGAGCCACCGGAACCGCAGATCGTTCTCAAGCGACGCGACGACCCGGCAGACGCCACCGGCGGCAACCAGCCGCCCACCGCCGAACAACTCAGGGACATCAAGGACTACGGCAGCACCTGGGTGCCCAACCGCACCGCCGATCGTCGCTAGGCCCGACACCGTCCTCAAAGACAGACACCTGTCCCGGGTTTGTGCTAGCATAAGGCTGTGGGTTCCGGCAACCGTCGCCTGGGGGCTCCAACAGGACACTCCCGAATCGGGAACTCGACCATGACCCGGCTCTCTGGCACAAGACCCGCCTGTATCCTGATCACCACCTTGCTGCTGGTGGGCACCGCTTTCGCTGCCGACAAAAAGACCACCGTCGGGCCCAATCGGGCCAGGTGGCAGCAGGTCCGAACCCGCGCGGTCAACTTCCTCAAGTCCGCCCAGGACGACGACGGCAGCTGGACCTCACCCCAGGCCGCCGGCCTGACCGCCCTGGCCACCACCGCGCTGCTGGACAGCGGCCTGGAAGCCGACAACCCCGTCGCTGCTCGTAGCCTCGCCTACCTCGAAACGCTCGTCCAGAAAAACGGTGGCATCTATCACCCCAAGACACTGCACCGCAATTACGAGACCAGCATCGCGATGCTGGCGTTGACCGCCGCGTCTCCGTCCGCCTCAACCGCCGCTCGCAAGCGGTACGCCACTCACATTGCCGGAGCCCGCAAGTTCCTCAGGAATCTCCAGTGGGACAAGGGCGAGGGACTCGAGACCACCGACCCGGGATTCGGCGGAGCCGGTTACGGCAAACACAAGCGGCCCGATCTCTCCAACACCCAGTTCTTCCAGGAAGCCCTGCTCTCGGCCGGTGTCAAGAAGGACGACCCGGCGATGAAAAACGTGCTGCTGTTCGTCAGCCGCTGCCAGAACCTCGAGTCCGAAAACAACACCACCCCGTTCGCCGGCAAGATCGGCGACGGCGGCTTCTACTACACCCCCGCCGCCGGGGGCACCTCGCAGGCGGGGCTCGCCGCCAACGGCGGCCTGAGATCCTACGGGTCGATGACCTACGCGGGACTCAAGAGCATGATCTACGCCGGCGTGAAGCCCGACGATCCGAGAATCAAGGCCGCGCTGGGCTGGATCCAGAAGAACTACTCCGTCCGGCTCAACCCCGGGCTCGGTCAACAGGGCCTCTACTACTACTACCACACCTTCGCCAAGTCCCTGTCGGTGATCGATCTCGACCACGTCGAAGACTCAGCGGGTGTCAAGCACGACTGGCGGTCCGAGTTGTTCGACCAACTCGCCAAGCTGCAGCGGCCCAACGGCAGTTTCGTCAACCGCGCCCCGCGGTGGTACGAGGGCGATCCCAACCTCTCGACCGCCTACATCCTGCTCGCACTGAAGTACTGCCAGCCCCGTCCACTGAAAGCCGCCAAGGCCACCAAGCGGTAAACCCCGGGGACCGGCCAAGCCGTCGACCCGGTGTCGCGGGAGAGCCACGTTGGAGCTGCTGCGCGAACTGCTGGACCTGCAACACCAGCACGGCCATCTTTCTGACCGACAACTCGAAGACCTTGCCCGGCGGCGAGGTGTCCCGCGGTACCGCATCGAGGGACTGGTCAGCTTCTACACGCACTTCCGACGCACCCCCCCGCCGCGACGCCAGGTCGCCGTCTGCCGAGATGTCGTCTGCCACATGCACGGTTGCTGCACCCTGCTGGCGGATCTCCAACGGCTCGCCGAGACCGACGACGGACTCGAGATCGTCGAGGTCTCCTGCCTGGGACGTTGTGACCACGCACCGGCGGTGGCCATCGACGAGCGACCGGCCGGACCCGCAGCCTCGGCCGAGAACCTGCTCACCGACGACACGGTCACGTGGCGAACCGCCCCGACGGATTCCGACTGGCGGGCCGATCCCTACGACACCGCCGACGACCACTACGCCACGCTCAGGCGACTCGCCACTGATCAGCCGACCCTGGCCGAGACCTGCATCACCAGCCTCAACGACGCCGGGCTCCGCGGCATGGGCGGGGCCGGGTTCCCGACCGGGCGGAAGTGGGGCCTGGTTGCCGACGAGTCGGCCGAGACCAAGTACGTCATCTGCAACGCCGACGAGAGCGAACCGGGGACTTTCAAGGACCGCGTGCTGCTGGCCACCCTGCCCCACCTGGTCATCGAAGGCATGGTGCTGGCCGGGCTGACGATCGGAGCCGAGCGGGGCATCATCTTCCTTCGCCACGAGTACTCGATCGAACAGCAGGTGCTGCAGACCGCCCTCGACGACGCCACCGACCGAGGCATCCTCGGCCCCGATGCAGCCGGCAGCGGCCGGGCCTTCGAAATCGAGATCTTCGTCTCGCCCGGCGGCTACATCCTGGGCGAAGAGACCGCTCTGCTCGAAGCGCTCGAGGATCGACGCGGCGAACCCCGCAACAAACCGCCCTACCCCGGCCAGATCGGGTTGTTCGGGAAGCCGACACTGATCAACAACGTCGAAACCTTCGCCCTGGCCGTGCCGATCGTCGCCCACGGGGCCGACTGGTGGGACGCGCAGGGAGCCGAGAACTTCTCGGGGCTGAAGTTCGTTTCGGTCTCCGGAGACGTTAACCAGCCCGGTGTCTACGAGATCCCCGTCGGCACAACGGTGGCGGAGTTGATCCAGCAGGCTGGCGGAGTTCCCGACGGGGCCGCTGTCAAGGCGTTCCTGCCCGGTGGGGCCAGCTCGAACTTCCTACCGGCCGGTCGACTCGACACACCGCTCGACTTCGACACCATCGCCGCCGCCGGCAGCATGCTCGGCACCGGCGCCGTCATCGTCATCAGCGGGGAACGCGACCTGTTCGACCTGGCCACCAACCTGGTGCAGTTCTTCCGCAACGAATCCTGCGGCAAGTGTGTTCCCTGCCGGATCGGCAGCCATTACGCTGTCGGCCTGCTCGAATCGGTTTCCGACGGCTCGGCCGCACCCGACGTGCTCGACGAACTCCCCGCACTCGGCCTCACGCTCGAACAGACCTCCATTTGTGGACTTGGCCAGGTCGCGCTGGTCCCGGTGCTTTCGATGCTCGAGCACTTTCCTGACGAGGTGCTCCGGACATGATCTCCGACACCCCCATGGTCGAACTGACAATCGACGGACAGGCCATCCGTGTCCCGACCGGAACATCGATCTGGGATGCGGCCCGATCGGCGGGGATCGACATCCCCGCACTGTGCCACGACCCGGACCTGGAACCGGTCGGTGTCTGCCGCATGTGCGTGGTCGATGTCGGCGAACGTGTGCTGGCAGCAGGCTGCGTCCGCGAGTGTGCCGAGGGGATGACGGTCCAGACCGATTCGCAGGCGGTCACCGACCACCGGCGGCAGTTGACACGTCTGCTGCTGACCGAGCACCCGACCCCCTGCGAGCGGCAGCAGCGAACCGGCGACTGCGGCCTGGAACAACTCGGACAGCACTTCGGCCTGCTCGGACCCGACCAGCCGTCCCACACATCCCCCTCGGCTCCCCGACGCCCGCTCGACAACTCATCACCGGTCATCGCCGTCGACCACCAGGCCTGCATCCTCTGCGACCGCTGCATTCGTGCCTGCGACGACATCCAGTGCAACGACGTGATCGGCAGAACCGGCAAGGGGGCCACGGCCAGGATCGCGTTCGACTTCGACCAGCCGATGGGCCAGAGCACCTGCGTGTCGTGCGGCGAGTGCGCCGCGGCCTGCCCGACCGGGGCACTGGTCGGACAGACATTGACGCTGCCGGTCGTCGACCGCGACCAGATGACCGAGGTCGAAACCGTCTGCCCCTACTGCGGGGTTGGCTGTGCGGTGACCGCCTGGACCCACCAGGACACGATCGTCGAACTCGAGGGACGCCAGAGTCCGGTCAACCAGGGGCGACTGTGTGTCAAAGGCCGCTACGGCTGGGACTACACACTGCACCCACACCGGTTGAAGACACCGCTGATCCGTCGCGAATCGGCCTACCCCAAGGGCCCACTCTCGCCGGAGGTCGCCAACTCGCTGCCCGGCAGCGGCCGCAAGCCCGGGGGCCTTGTCGATCTCGACACCGTCCTGCCCGCCTTCCGCGAAGCGACCTGGGACGAGGCACTCGAACTGGTCGGGCACAGGTTGACCTCGATCCGCGACACGCATGGCAGCAATGCCCTGGCCGGCTTCGGATCGGCCAAGGGGTCCAACGAGGAAGCCTACCTGTTCCAGAAGTTCATGCGTGCCGGGTTGGGCACCAACAACGTCGATCACTGCACGCGACTGTGCCACGCCTCAAGCGTGGCGGCGCTGATGGAGACCATCGGGTCGGGGGCCGTGACCAACGTCTTCGCCGATGTCGCCCGTGCCGATGTGGCCCTGGTCACCGGATCCAATACCACCGAAAACCACCCCGTTGCCGCCACCTTCATCAAGCAGGCGGCCAGGGCGGGCACCGACCTGATCGTTGTCGATGTTCGCCGCAATCCGATCGCCGATGTCGCTCGCCACTTCGCCCAGATCCGTCCCGGTACCGACGTCGCCTTCTACAACGCCCTACTGCACGTGCTGTGTCGAGACGGGCTGCTCGACCGCGACTACATCGCTACCCACACCGAAGGATTCGACCAACTCGAGGCTCTGGTCGTCGCCGATTACAGTCCCGAACAATCCGCTGCCGTCTGCGGTGTGGCTGCCGACCAGATCGAGGCAATCGCCCACACGATCGGTCGCGCCACGCCACCCGGTGGGGGCGGGGCAATGATCGTCTTCTGGGGCATGGGCATCTCGCAGCATATCACCGGCACCGACAACGCCCGCTGCCTGATCTCGCTGTGCCTGGCCACCGGCAACATCGGTCGCCCCGGAACCGGGCTGCATCCGCTTCGCGGACAGAACAACGTGCAGGGAGCCAGCGACGCGGGATTGATCCCGATGGTCTTCCCCGACTACCAGCCGGTCGCCGATGACGCCAACCAGAAGAAATTCGCTCGGGCCTGGGGCCGCGACCTCGATCCCGAACCGGGGCTGACGGTCGTGGAGATCATGCAAGGAGCACTCGAGGGGTCGATTCGCGGCATGTACATCATGGGCGAAAACCCCTTCATCTCTGACCCCAACGCCAACAAGGTCCGCCAGGCCCTCAGCGAACTCGAGTTCCTCGCCGTCCAGGACATCTTCCCGACCGAGACCGCCGAGTTCGCCGACGTGATCCTGCCGGCCAGCAGCTACTTCGAGAAAACCGGCACCTACACCAACACCGACCGCCGGGTCCAGTTGGGACGGCCCGTGCTCGACCCGCCCGGTGACGCTCGCCAGGACTGGGAGATCCTCTGCGAGGTGTCTCGTCGAGTGGGACTCGAGTCCGACTATGCCGACGTTGCCGCCGTTTTCGACGAGTTCACCTCGCTGACTCAGAACTACCAGGGGCTGTCCCATAAGAATCTCGGATCCACCGGACGACTCTGGCCCTGTCCCGATCCGGAAAATGATGACGGCACCCAGATCCTCTTCGGTGACGGCTTCCCCACGGCCAGCGGCCGCGGCCGGTTCGTGCCCTGCCTCTACCGGCCGGCCGACGAACTGCCCGACGACGAATACCCCTTCGTGCTCAACACCGGCCGCGTGCTGGAACACTGGCACACCGGCAGCATGACCCGCCGCAGCAAGGCACTGGATGCGATTCAGCCCGAGGCGTTTGTCGGCATCCACCCCGACGACCTGCAGCGACTCAATGCCGACGACGGCCAGTGGATGAGAATCACCAGCCGTCGCGGATCGATCGAACTGGCTGCCCGGTCCGACCGGGGACTCCAGCCCGGCGAGGTCTTCATCCCGTTCCACTTCCGCGAGGCCGCCGCCAACACGTTGACCAACGACGCACTCGACCCGCACGGGAAGATCCCCGAGTTCAAGATCTGTGCCGTTCAGGTCACGCCGGTCGAAACAGCAGCCGACACCTAGACGGTCACCTGGCCGGCATCGGCATCCAGGGCCGCCGGGTATCGATCGCGGATCGGCTCGACCACCGCCGCGATGAACTCGTCCACCTGCTCGGCCGCTCGACCGATGAACCGGCGGGCGTCAAGCGTGCCTTCGAGATCGATGTCGGCAAACAGCGGGTCACCCTGCAACCGGGCGATCAGGTCGTTCTCGCCACCCCGCCGCTTGACCTCCTCGCCGGCCGCCTGGCTGTGAACACGGATCGCCTCGTGCATTTCCTGCCGGTCGCCACCGGCCCGCACGCCCGCCATCAAGATCTCCTCGGTCGCCATGAACGGCAGTTCCTCGTCCAGCCACCGAGAAATCACCTCGGGGTAGACCACCAGGCCGTCGACGATGTTGCGGTAGAGGATCAGCACCGCGTCGATGGCCAGGAAGGCCTGTGGCAACGTCAGGCGGCGATTGGCACTGTCGTCAAGCGTTCGTTCCATCCACTGGGTCGCCGCGGTATCTGCCGTGCTGTCGTACAGCGAGATCGCGAAACGCGACAGGCTGCACATGCGTTCGGATCGCATCGGGTTCCGCTTGTAGGCCATCGCCGAAGAACCCACCTGCTGCTTCCCGAACGGCTCCTCGAGCTCCTTGCGGTGCTGGAGGATGCGGACGTCATTGCCCGCCTTGTGGGCCGAGATGCCGATACCCGAGAGGACGCCCAGCACCTGGGCATCGATTTTTCTCGAGTAGGTCTGGCCGGTGACCGGGTAGACGCGGCCATCGCCCATCTTCTCTGCCACCAGCTGTTCCAGGCGAGACACCTTGTCGTGGTCGCCGTCAAACAGAGACAGGAACGATGCCTGTGTGCCGGTGGTGCCCTTCACACCCCGCAATCGCAGGCCCTGGAGACGGTGCTCGAGTTCCTCGAGGTCCATCACCAGATCGTAGCACCACAGCGTTGCCCGCTTGCCAATGGTCGTCGGCTGGGCCGGTTGCAGGTGAGTGAAGCTCAGGCAGGGCAGGTCGCGATTTCCGGCGGCAAACAGTGCCAGGTGGTGGATCACGCCGACCAACCGGTCGCGGATCAGTTCCAGCGCCTGGCCGAACAGCAGCAGATCGGTGTTGTCGGTAACAAAGCAACTGGTGGCTCCCAGGTGAATGATCCCGCGGGCCTCGGGACACCGGTCACCGTAGGCATGCACATGAGCCATCACGTCGTGCCGCAGGTCACGCTCGTAGCCGGCGGCCACGTCGAAGTCGATGTCGTCGATCGCCTCGCGCAACGACGCCACCTGCTCGTCGCTGATCTCCAGTCCCAGTTCCTGCTGCGACTCGGCCAACGCCACCCACAACCGTCGCCAGGTCGCGTGGCGGATCTGAGACGACCAGATTCGACTCATCTCCGCCGACGCGTACCGCGTGTTCAGAGGGTTCTGGTAACGCTCGAATTCCGACATGTCCGTTGCATCCGGGCCAGGGAAATCACCATCTTCAGGTCGTCCCGACACTTCGATTGTAGCGAACAGCCGGACCCGGAGGCATCGCCATCCGGACCGCGTCTGGCAACCTTCCCTTGAGCGGTTTAGGATGGAGCCTCGGCGGTCGCGGACCGCCGAGGTGGTGCATGGAGGCCACACGTGGTCCAGGACGCGCAAACCCCATGCATTACATCCCCGAATCGGCGCGGGAATTTCTGCAGGATGACGCCTCTTCTGTCGGTACCGTGCCGACTGAAGAAGTCGGCTTCCATTACCGCTCGGCGCCGATTTACCTGCTGACGGCCGTGGTCGGACTGCTGCTGGGCGGCGACCTGCTGGCCGGCTCCATCGCTTCTGCCGGTGTGACCGACTGGGCCGAATACCAGCTGCTGTTCGGCTTCCGCCTGGCGCTGCTGGCCGCGGTGCTCGGCGGCTCCCGGATCCTGTTCCAGTCGCTCGAGGGCCTGTTTGCCGGTCGGATCGGCGCCGACCTCGCCCTGACAATCGCCTGCCTGGCGGCCATCCTGCTCCGTGAACCGGTCACCGCTGCACTGGTGGTGTTCGTGGCACTCTGCGGTGAGAGCATCGAGGGATACACCGTCGACCGGGCCCAGCGGGCCATTCGAGGCATCTTCCAGCTGTGCCCCCGGATCGCTCATCGGCTGATCGGCGACCAGGAAACCGACGTGGCGGTCGAAGAACTTGCCGTGGGGGACCGGGTGATCGTGCGGCCGGGGGAACGGATGCCCGTGGACGGACGAGTCCACTCGGGGACCTCGGCCGTCGACCAGTCGGCGTTGACCGGCGAGAGCCTGCCAATCGACAAGGTGGCCGGCGATTCGGTCTACAGCGGCACGCTCAACCAGTTCGGTGCCCTGGTGATCAACACCGAACGGATCGGTGACCAGTCGACCCTGGGGCAGGTGATCGCACTGGTTGCCGAGGCGACCCAGCGAAAGGCGCCACTCGAACGCACCGCCGATCGACTGGCTCGCCTGTTCCTGCCCGCGGTGCTCGGCACCGCGCTGCTGACGCTGGTCGGCTGGAGGTTCCTGGGCGATTCGGGCACGTGGGAGTCGGGATACCTACCGGCCCTGGCGGTGCTGGTGGTCGCCTGCCCCTGCCCGCTGATCCTGGCCACTCCCAGCGCGGTGATGGCCGCGATGGCCTGGCTGGCCCGCGAGGGTGTCGTCGTCAAGGGCTCGGCGGCCCTCGAACGACTCGCCCAGGTCGACACCTTCGCCTTCGACAAGACCGGGACACTGACCCGCGGTGAACCGACACTCGGACTGGTCCGATCCGCGCCAGGCAGCGGACTCGAGCCCGACGAGTTGCTCCGCACCGCCGCAGCGGCTGAGCGGGCCAGCGAACACGTGCTGGCTCGGCTGGTTGTCCGCGAGGCGGAGGACCGCGGGATGGTCGTCCCGACTCCCGAATCCTTCTCGGCCGAACCCGGATTCGGTGTCACCGCCTCGCTGCCGTCCGACCGACCCGGTGACGAACCCCGCAACGTCCTTGTCGGCAACCGTCGCCTGCTCGAAAAACACGGCGTGGTGATCGACGAATCGGCCGAGAGCGTGATCGAGGAACTCATCTCGGCCGGACAAACCGCCATCCAGGTTGCCGTTGACGGACGCTGGGCCGGGGCCATCGGAGTGACCGACGACCCGAGAACCGAATCGGCCGACGTCCTCGACCAGCTCAAGAAAAACGGCATCGAGCAGGTGGTGTTGCTGACCGGTGACCGGCCGGAACCGGCCGCCACCGTGGCAACAGGGCTGCCGGCTCTTGACCTGGTCAAGAGCGAAATGTTGCCCGGTGAAAAGGCCGAGTGGATCACGACGGCCGAAGGCGAAGGACGACGGGTGGCGATGGTCGGCGATGGAGTCAACGACGCGCCCGCCCTGGCCACGGCTACGGTGGGCATCGCGTTGGGAGGGGTCGGCAGCGACATCGCCGCCGAGGCGGGGGACCTGGTCCTGATGGGCGACCCGCTCAGACCACTTCCCGGCCTCGTCCTGCTCTCGAAACAGCTCGTCCGAGTGATCCGCCAGAGCATCTGGTTGTTCGCATTCGGCATGAACGGGCTCGGGATCCTGCTGGGGGCCATCGGGCTGTTGACACCCGCCGCCGCAGCCGTCTTCCACGAATGCTCCTCACTGGCCGTGATGCTCAACGCACTGCGACTGCTCTGGTTCCAGCGCTGGCACGAAACCCGCTGGAGCGTTCTCTGCCGCTCGATGGCCGACACAGCCACCAGGATCACCGAGACACTCTCGCCCTCGCGACTCACCTTCCAGGCCCTCCGCCACTGGCAACTCGGACTCAAGCTCGCCGCCGCCTCGCTGCTGTTCGCCTGGTGCGTCTCGGGCATCACCGTCATCCCCGCGGACGAGCAGGCTGTCGTCGCGAGATTTGGACGCTGGCACCAGGACCTCGGGTCCGGCTGGCACTGGCGTTGGCCTGGACCTCTCGAAGTCGTCCACCGTGAAAAACTGTTCCGGATCCGGGCCCTGCCGATCGGATTCCGACACGACGACTCCGGGGGATCGGGTGACGTATCGGGGGTCTATGTCTCACCCATCGAATGGAACAGCCAACACGACCGAGCGGGTGACGGTGACGGACTCGACCGGGAATCGTCGCTGCTGGACGAAGCTCAACTGGTGACCGGAGACGAGGTGCTGGTCGAGTTGACCGCGGTGGTCGAGTACCGGATCGGCAGCAGCGACAACCTGCGGCGATACGCGTTTGGGAACGCAGCGCCCGAACAGCTGTTGCGGGCGGCCGCCGAGAGTGCGATTCGCGAAATCGCCGCTGCCGCATCGCTCGCCGACCTGATGGCCGATCGGCGAGAGCAATTGCAGTCGGACTGCCTCGACGCGGCGCGGCGAGCCGTCATGCCCTACCGGCTCGGACTCGAAATCGTCGACCTGCAACTGCTGGATATCCACCCACCACAACAGGTCGTTGCCGCCTACCGGCAGGTAGCCGATGCACTCGAGGAACGAGAACGGTTGATCAACGAAGCCGAAGGATACTACGCCCGACGACTGCTCTCCGCCGCCGGCGCCCGGGCCATCTCGTTCCTCAACTCGACAGTCCCCGCCGCCGCCAGGGGACAACAACTCGAAGTTTCCGACTGGTCGCTGGCCGATCCCGCAACGTGGCGGGCCCTGCTCGACGGCAAGATGCTCTCCGGCGAATCCGCCGCCACCCTCGACTCGGCACGGGCCGCCGCCGCCGACACGCGGTCGAAGGCACACAGCCAGGCCAACCGCCACAACAAGCTGCTCGCCGCGATGACCCGTCCGCCGGGTACCCGGGACATCTCGAAACTGCACCTCTACTTCCAGGCCATCGAGGACGCGCTCGCCGGAAGGCCGCTGACCGTGCTCGACCCCCGCGCCACCGGTCGCAAGCACCTGATACTGACCGATCCCGGCACCCGCGGACTGCCGCTGCTTTCACCCTCGCTCGCGCCGGGCGACGACGAGGAACAGATCGTCTCGCCACCCCGACCTGAGACAACCGACCGGGAGACCCCCGATGAACGATAACGCCACCACGCCGATCAACGGCAACCGCACCTCACGAACACGAGTCCCGCTGACAATCGTCGGACTCGCCATCGCCTGCGGTCTCGTCGGATCTTCCTGCACCTTCGTCGACGAATCCGAATGGGTGCTCGTCGAACGGCTCGGACAGGTCGTCCGTGTCCTCGATCAACCCGCCGACCGCGGACTGAACTGGAAACTCCCCTGGCCAATCGAAACCGTCCGACCGTTCGACGCCCGCACCCAGATCTACGATCCACCCGGTGGCGAAATGGTCACCTCCGACAAGAAGAACATCACCGTCGACGCCTTCCTCTGCTGGCGGATCGCCGCTCCGGACACCGCAACCGACACCGCAACCGACACCGCAACCGACACCTCACCGGAAGCCGACCCGAACTGGTCCGCCCGGCCGCTGTATCGCTTCTTCACCGTGCTGGGCAACACCCAGACCGCCCAGGTCCGGCTCTCCGAACACGTCCTGCCGGCCCTGCGGACCAGGCTGGGCGAGACCGAGTTCGACCGACTGGTCAATGTCGTCAGTTCCGAATCCGGACCGGAAAAGACGGAGGCCGGTCGCCTGGTCTCGATTCCCCAGGCCGTTCGTGACGACTTGGCCCAGTTGGTCCACGATCGTTACGGCATCGAACTGATCGATGTCCGCATCAAGCGGCTGAACTTCCCGCAACAGAACCAGGTGGCCGTCTACGAGCGGATGAAGACCGAGCGAAAGAAGATCGCCGAGCAATACCGCAGTGACGGGTTGGCCGAGAACACCAAGATCAAGAGCCAGGCGGACCTGCAGTACAGCCAGATCCTGGCCAACGCACGTCGGGAGGCCGAGTTTATCCGCGCCGAGGCCGACGCCGAGAGCCTCTCGATCCTCAACCAGGCTCATCGCCGCGACGTCGAGTTCTATCGCTTCACTCGCACACTCGAGAGTTACCGCCGCATTCTCAATGACCGCACCACCCTGGTGCTGTCGGGATCCAGCGAATTGCTGAAGCTGCTGACACAGGGCGTGCCCACGACTCCGCCTGCCAACTCGCCAACCACCCCGGCAACTCCCGCCACGTCGACCGCCGGCCCGGAGGACGAGCGATGACCAATCGTCCCGACCAGGCCGCTCGTCCCCACCGCCGGATCCGCATGTCGGTGTGGCTGCCGACGGCCACCGTGCTGTTGGCCTGGCTGATCAGTGGGTTCTACATCGTCCAGGGCAACCAGCAGGGGGTGGTCCGCCGTTTCGGACGGCTGATCCGCAACGACGCAGGCCGGGTGGAGATCTCGTCGAGCGGTCTCCGGTGGGACCTGCCGTGGCCGCTGGCACAAGTCGACCGCGTCAACACTCACGAGATCCGCACCCTGACGATCGGCCTGCCCGAATTCGGCCCGGAGCTCGACGGAGACTCCGCAGCCAAGTTCCTCACCGACGTCGATCCCGCCCACCAGTCTCAGTTCCTCACCGGTGACCGCAACATTCTCAATCTTCAAGTCACCGTCCACTACCACGTCGATGTCATCGAGCGGTTCCTGTTCGGCGAATCGGATCCGCTCGAGCGGCTGAGATCCCTGGTCGAGTCGCTGGTCGCCGACACCGTCAGCGACAGCGGTGTCGACTTCGTCTACGTCCACGGGCGGAATCGGCTCCGCAACGTCCTGGTCGGCCGCCTGGCCACCACGCTTCCCGAACAGCAGCTCGGCCTGGTCGTCGACGATGTCACCGTTGGAGCCGTCTATCCACCGATCCAGGCCAAGTCCGAGTTCCTGGAAGTCATGAACGCGCGGGCCGAACGCGAAACACACGTCAACAACGCGCGAGCCTACGAGGGGAAGCGGAAATTCGAACGCGAGGCCGAGGCCGAACGAGTGAGGCTCGAGGCCAAAGGATACCGCAGCCGGACCATAGCCGCTGCACAGGGTGAAGCCGCCCGCTTCAACCAACTGGTGACGCAGATTCGGCGGGAGGCCCAGAGCGGAAGCCAGGACTACGCTGCGGTACGGCACCTGGCCATGAGCCGGATGTACCTGGACACCATCGCGGCAATCTTCTCCAAGGTCGCAGCCAAGGTCGTACTCGACTCCGGGCGACCGATTGACCTGACGATCCTCAAGGAATCGGGCAAGTAGATCGGACTCGGCCGTCTCTACAGCCGGTCGACGATCAATTGTGCGGCTTCCCGGCCGCCCAGCGACACCGCCGCGCCGTCGATCTCAAGCGTCACCGTGTCCGCGGTCGGATTGTTCGACACCACCTGACCCTCGACTCCCAGCGCCACACCATTCTGGGTCAGGAACTGCAGGAACTCGGCTCCCTGGTCCGTCACCCTGACCACCCGCACGATGCTGCCCGGCGGACAACTGGCCAGTGTCATCGCACCCTCAGCCGTCTCGGGCCACGTGCCGGCGGCCGTGGGAATCGGGTCTCCGTGGGGATCGAAACGGGGCCGACCCAGGAACTCGTCGATCCGCTCGACCAGGTCGTCACTGACGGCATGCTCCATGTGCTCGGCCTCCTCGTGGACCTGGTCCCACGACAATCCCAGCGTCTCGACCAGGAACTGCTCGATCAGCCGATGCCGACGCAGCACTCTCATTCCCAGCATCTGTCCCGCATCGGTCAGGCACACGCCCTCGTAGGGTCGATACTCGACCAGATCGGCCTCGCCCAGCGTTTTGTGCATGCTGGTGACCGTTCCCGGAGACACTCCCAGTGCCTGGGCGACCTGGCCGGCGGACACCCATTCGGCACCCTCGCGCAACCCGATCTGGAGGATTGCCTTCAGGTAGTTTTCGACGGTCAGGCTCGGCATCCGCGTGGCTCCTCGGTCGTCGATTACATCTCCTGTCCCGGCCCGAGTCAATCGCCGTCGCGCAACACACCGTGCATCACATCGCGACCTGTCGTAAACTGAACGGCACGAGCACCGTCACCCCCGGCGACTCCCCCCCGACACGGACAGGCTCTCATGCAGTCTGAATTCTCGCTGAGCCGACTCTCGACTGCCGTGATGGCGGGTCTGTACGTCGTCACGTCGTTCTCCTCTCCACCCGCCGCGGCCGATCCACCACCGACGCAGGCCAAGTCGAAAACGGATCTTTCCGGCCCGGTCAAGCGGCTGGTCAGCGATCTCGGCAGCAACCGGCGAGCCACTCGAGAAAGTGCTCGCCGAAGACTGCTGGCACTCGGGCCGGCCATTCTCGACCACCTGCCCGCTCCGGACACGATCAAGAACGTCGCCACGCGAGTCGCCATCCGCCGCCTGATTCGTACACTCGAACGCACCACCGCTACCCGCTCGGCCCGGGCGTCCCAGGTGACCATCAGTGGTCGCCCAACACTCGAAACACTGGTCGCTTCGATCTCCAAGCAGACGGAAAATCGGTTGACGCTGCAGCAGTTGTCGTCCAGGCGGCTGCAGCGGCCGGTGCCGATCAAGCTGGTTCGTGCCACCTACTGGCAGGCGATCGATGCCGTGATGTCGCGTGCCAAGCTCGACCTGGTCAGCCGCAATGGGGCCAGCACACTGATCCCTCGCACCGACCGGAAAACCGACCGGTCGATCGCCCTCTCGGGAGCGTTCCGAGTCACCGCGACTGCCAGGACCCCGAAACCGATCCCCGACAGCGATCGCTTTCTGCTGCCACTGAGACTGTCGTGGATGGCCGAACCCCGGCTGCGACCACTCTACCTCGTCTGCCGTCCGGTGAACTTCCGTGCCACCGGTCGATTCGACGACGACCGCACGAAACAACTCGACCCCCGCAGCCCCGAAGCCACGCTCGAATTGCCGCTGGAAGGCAGCGACCCCGGCCTGCAGCTCAGGCTCGACTTCCAGACGCCTGCCGACGAGATTCCTCGAGAGATCCAACTGGCGGGAACGGCCGATGCCTGGCTGGCCGCCGGGTCGCAGGAGTTCGTCTTTCAGGGCCCGATCGCGGCCAAGCCAGTCGTGCACAGGCGGGCCGGTATCGCCGTCGTGCTGACCTCCATCCGAGAGACTCCCGCTGACAAGGACCGGTTCGACGTCAGCTTCGGTATCACCGTCCAGTACGAATCGGGCGGGCCGGCATTCGAATCACATCGCCTGTGGATGCTCTACAACCGGGCACACCTGGTCCCCGCCTCCGACAAGACACCCCATCGCCAGGTCGCTTATGACCGCTTCGAGACTCTCCGCCTGGGTGACGGCACGGCAGAGCTGGCCTACCACTTCAAGAACCTCGAGGGCCGACCACGAGACTGGCGGTTCGTCTACCAGGCGCCCACCCAGATCATCAAGGTGCCGGTCCCGCTCGAATTCGCGCGTTGGAAGGTCCCGGCCAGACGATCGAAGGACTGATCCCTCAGGCTCCCGCCTCACCGGCCACGCGATTCTGGAAGGCAAAGATGACCAGGCCGGCCAGGAACACCGCAAAGCCCAGCCAGGCCAGGCCGCCGGGCAGCAACAGGTAACTGATCAGGCCCACTCCGATCAGCCCCTTGGCCAGGTGCCGCTTCAACAGGTCCAACGTCCCGGGACGACGCAGCGCGACAATCACCCCGATTCCCGCACCCAGCCAGGCGATCGTCCACAACAGGTTCATCCCCTGCTGGATTGACTCGCGGGGCCTCATCGACAACTCGAGCTTCGGGTTCTCACCGGTCGTGGCAAATCGCAAGGCCTGGCCACCGGTGGGGATCTCGAAGTCGACCGAAAGGCCACCGGCGACGTCGGCGTGCAACTCCTGGCCGGCACGAGTCACGGAATCCAGGTCCCCCAACTGTAGCCCCTGGCCACCTTGTGCGACAGATAATGCCGGCGCGGGAATCAAACTCGTCACGTCATTCTGAAACCGCTGATTCTGGACCTGCTGCTGGACGGTCTGCCGCTGCTGGACAACCTGTTTCTGCTCCTCCTTTTCGGCGGCCTGGTTCAGGCCGGCGATCTGGCTGAGACTCTGCTCGCGACGGCGCTGCCTGGTTTCACGTGTTCGCAGCTTTCCGCTCGCAGCCGCTTCACCGATTTTCTGCCCCTTGACGACGTCACCCTTGCCGCCCTTGGTCGGCCTGCTGCCCGGTTTGGCAGCGGGCAGCTTCAGCTTGAAGTTGAAATCCCGACCGTCACGATCCGGCTTCTGGGTTTTCTCTGTTTCTGCCAATACCGCGTTGCCGCGGAACAACCGGTAGTTGTTCGCGAAGATCTGGGCCTTCTGGACCGCCTCGTCCTGGCCCTCGAGACTCTTCGAATCGTCGACGTTCGACACGCGTTGCTTGCCGTCGTCGACCTGGATCCGGTCCAGCGCCTTGCGGTACCGGGCCTGGAAGTCGCGGTTCTGGAGCGTGAAGTCCGCCGCGTCGTCGG
The DNA here is from genome assembly GCA_963582065.1 of Planctomycetota bacterium. Taxonomy (GTDB): domain Bacteria; phylum Planctomycetota; class Planctomycetia; order Planctomycetales; family Planctomycetaceae; genus UBA8437. Next base: position 75,322 of record CAUZRQ010000009.1, read on the forward strand.
CGTTGAATCCGCCGGGTCGATTCGGTCGACCGTTGCCGGTGAAATTGTCCAGCTCAACCCCGAGGCTCTTGAGATTCCGGGCGGCCTTGTACTTGGCCTTGCCGCTGGACTTGCTCTCGAGCACACCCAACAGGTAATTGGCATCGTTCAGCGCCGCCCGCTGCTGGTTCAACTCGATCCTGTCACTGCCGACCAGTGCCAGGTTGGTCCCCTTGCCATCGACCGGCTCGACATCCAGTTCGTTCGGCAGGTGCACCGTCCATGAGGTCTCCTCGACCTTCATCCCATGCTCCTGGAACGGCGACCCGGTCGCATCCTCATCCCCGTCCTTCCGGGGCGGTACCACGATCGGAACCGGAATGGCCCGCTTGTCGGGGACCAGGTGCAAACCGGTGGGCAACGCAGCCCGTCCGGAAAATCGACCGGCCAGGACCATCCTGACCGGGAACGAAAGATCCCCTTCGCTGGTGTTGGGCAGCGCAACCAGGACCACGTTGTACTTCCGAGCTTCTTCCGAATCGACCGGCCGCGACTGATTCCCACCGACGGACACAGCCAGCACACGGGATTTCTCGGGAATCTGCACCGCCAGAAACTGCTGGGCGCGGTTGCGGATCGTGTAAACCACCTCGGTCCGCCAGCTGCCATCAGCCGCCAGCACCGTCACCAACTCGGCCAACTGCACCTTCGCGGTGGTCTGCCGCAGGGCGTGGGACCTCGTGTAATTCCACACCGGCATCGACGCCCGCGGCAACACCCGCCACATCCCCGTCGCCTGTTCGTACAACGACGAATCGATCCGGACCCGTAACCGACCCAGGTCATCCTTCTCGACCCGCTCGACACCCGCTTCATCCCCCAACTTCAACGTGCCGGTGGACTGGTTGATCAGGATCACGTACCGCTGCTGGGTCTCCACCGCCTTGTAGGTCACCGAGGTTTCTCCCTGGTCGTCGGTCTCGGTGGCCGGTTGTTCGAAGACGACCCGGGGCGAAGGAACGGTCGCCGAGCGAGACGAGGGCGGTGGCAGAGTGGCCTGGGCGATCAGGAACAACCTTTCGCGGACCGGCTGCCGGAGCGTGACGATCCAGCGAACCCGGCCGGTGTCGTCGTCGCCGACCGGCAGGGGGCGGACTTCACGGATCCGCGGGTCGGAAAACCTCAGGCGACCCTTCAACCAGCCCGGCGTCGTGAACACGAATTCGTCGGCAGCGGCCTGGGTGATCTGCCACGACAGCGCCAGCGAATGGTCCACCAGCGTGTCGGTGACGGTGACCAGCGAAACAACCGTGGCCTGTATCCCCGGCACCGCCCGCTTGATCGCCAGGACGACCGGCTTGGTCGAGATCCCGCCCGCGACAAAAGCGAACCGCGGCTTGCGGGGGTCGAGCTGCCTGAGAACAGCGGCGGCGGCAGACGGATTGATCGACCGCCACTCGGCCCGATCGATGATCCTCGCCGAGAACGCCTCGTCGAGCCAAACCATCATCTGGCTGGTCAACCGCCCGACGCCCAGTGGCTGGGGCAACCGGATTTCGGGTGACCGCGGCAGAACCCCCTCGAGCGCCACTTCGATGGCCCCCGTCCGTGGCCCATTGAACTCGAGCGTCAGCCGCCGGTTTCCGTCATCGTCAGCGTGCACGAACCAGTCAGCCAATGCCGTGGCTTCGACGCTGACGGGCAGGTAGTCCACCGGCAGGCCGAAGGTGACGCTTCCGCGAGCGGCCTGGCTGAGCTGCCACTTGACCTGGGACGCCAGCCGCACCTTGCGACGCTCGATCCGCACGGCGTGCCGCGCCACCGCGTTCGCCTCGGGCATTCGACGCGTCAGCCGCAACGTCAACCCGAACGGCCGGGTGATGTACCCATAGACCAGCCGTGGCTGCAGCACGGCCTTCTTGTCGACACGAGGTTCGCCCGGCCCGCACCAGCCCGGACGTGCCAACCCGGCAACATCGACCTGGCGGAGATTCGAGTTGTCGGCAGCCCGCGCGGTGAACTGGTCGTCGACAAACACGGCCAACTGGCCCTTGTCCCGGTCGAATCCCACCACCCGGACCGATTCGACCACCAGTTCGGTCGATCGGTCTCCAACACGGCGGTCCTGGAACAGGTCGACCCGCACCACCGTCTCGTCGTTAATCCGCCGGCGGAAGAACACCCGCAGTCGTCGTTGCCCGTCCTCGGTCTCGACATCCCAGCCGCCGACATCCACCCCCGTGACCCGCTGGACGCTGACACTGGCGGGCAGCGAGAACGCCACCTCCGGCAGGCTGCCCTGGCGGACCCGGAAACGGTAGTGACCCCGGTGACGCACACCGGGATCGGACACGTGGATCGAGGTGAAGGATTCGAGTTGCACCAGGCCGTCTGCCGCGTCGGCGGCCTGCTTCGGCTGCCAGGTCACCCGCAGCGGGCCGCCGGCATCCACACCCAACTCGATCGACTCGTTCCCGTCCACCACGCGGCGACGGTGACGGGTCGTCGATCCGTTGACACGCACCAGCAGGTCGCGATCGGGAAGGTCGAACCGGAACCGACCCACCGGAACCGGGGCCAGGGTCACCGAGAAGCGGCCGGCGGGTCCCGAGCGGACCAGCGGCACCTCGCAGTCGATTTCCAGGCGATGAGCCCCCCGCCGGTCGAGAACCACCGCCAGGGGGTAGGCTCCGGATTTGGCCCGGGTGACGATCGGAGCGGGCTTACCGTTGAGCCGGCTGTTGACAACAGCCACCGCACCGATGGGAATCGGCAACACGACCTGTCCGTCGCGAAAACTGTACATCTGCAGCTCACCCCGCAACGCGATCCGCGGACCGACACCATCGGCAGCCGGCAACACGCGGGCCCGCCACGACACGTCGGCCACCACGCCGGGCCGTGGTGCGGGAGCCAGGACCTGGCGATCGGGATAAGCCAGGTTCCATAACCGCAGGAATTCGCTGCGGGGCACCAGGACGCGATTCGCCTCGCGAGGATCCTGTCCCGGCTCGAAGGGGATGATCTCCAGCGGCCGCACCACCGGTGGTACCGGTGGGCTCGTTCGCTGGCGGATCTGCGAAATCGGTTGGGACCCTGGTTGCGGTGCCGACGGAGCCTTCACCTGGGCCGGGCCCGACTGCGACAGCAGTGAAACGGCCAGCAACAGGCCGCCGCCGAACCGGAAAATATTTCGGTTCAGGTTGGCTCGAAACCACGCCCAGCCGGTTCCCGTCCGCCCGATCAAGGCAATCACCAGCCAGAGCACTGAGCCGGCTGCGGCGCCCAGAAAGAGACCGTCGAGGAGAATGTGCCACGAGACGGGCAGGATCGTGACCAGCGCCAGCGGCCCGATCAGTGCGCCGATCAGCGCCACCGACCGTTCGACAACGGGACGCCGCCTGAGGAACCAGCAGGCGATCACCACCAACACGACAAAGAAGATCCGGCCGGTCCCCTGGGACTCGATGTCCTGGTAGGCAATGTCCAGGTCGGACGTCCGGCCGGACTCGCGGCTGCCCAGGAAGTGGAAGTGTCGCTCTACGGTTCCCGCCGGCGGTCTGAGGTCCAACGCCAACGACATCACGGCGCCCGTGGTGGGAATGGATTCCGCTTTCGACGTTTCGGCGTCAGCAACTTGAGCCAGGTCGTCTGTTCCCGGTGACATCGGGACGCGGTTCGGATCGGTGGGTCGTTGCCCGGCCGGCCCGGCGAACCCGGGACGGTTTTCGTCGTTATCGGAAGCGGGTTTCGCACCGGCCGGTCGTGGCGATCCGGCCATCGGCTTCTTGGCAGATTCGGATTGTGGGCTCTGTTCGTTCACCACGGACCGATCCAGCTTGTTGGAAGCGCCCAACCGACGTTCGCCGCCGTCGGCGAAACCCCCCATGCCTCCCCCCATGCCTCCCCCGCCCCCTCCAAAACTCCCGTCCATTCGACTTTCGGCCTCCGCCACATCGGAACTCACTGCCGACTGGGGAGCCATCATCGCCGAATCAGCCATTTCCATTCCCGTTGAGATGTTTCTCGAGAACCCCGGTGCCTGTGCCGTCAACAGCATGAAGGGCAGCACCGTTCCCAGTACCAGCAGCACCGCGGTGGCGGTCAACAACCCGACATATCGCCGGCGGCGAAACGCCAGAGTCAACACGGCGATCACCCCGGTGACGATCAGCAGCACCACCAGCCGCGAGAGCAGATTGGTGGGCGAAAGATTGCGCAGCGAGTCCTTCAGGGCACCCAGCAGGCTGACCTGGCTCAGGTCGCCGCTGGGAACAAAACGGCCATCGGACTCCACGACCAGGGTCTGCCAGGGGTGGTGCAGCACCCAGCTTTGTTCGAGTATTTCGATCGGACGAGGGCCTTGCGATCCCCTGGCCAGCAACACCACCGGTGCATCCTGGACCAGCCGGTCCGATCTCCGCAACGCCTTGACCTCCGAACGGTAGAACACCTCCAGCGAATGGCGGCCGGCCCCCTGGGCATCAACCGGCCAGCCAACCACGAAGATCATGCTGTCCTGGTCGGGCGCACTCTGTTGCCGATGCGCCTTGACCGGCTTCCCGTCGACCGTGACTGCCCACAACGACCGGTGCTCCTCGGGTCGCCCACCCAGGTCAACCAGCAGGCTCTGCACACCGGCGGCGGTCAGGTCGAACGAGGCCCGGTGCTGCATTTCTCCGGTACGGGCCAGGATGCTGGTCACCGTGCTGCCATGGCAGACGGCCTGTGCCACCGTACCGTGGTCGAAGCGTGACTCACCCAGCGTGACGTGGTACCCGGGGACCAGGTAACGGTAGGCCTTCACGATCCGTTCTCGAGGACGATATCGCGTCGACGGAAGGTCGATCGGATCGATCTCGGCCAACCCGGTCGCCCGGTCCCCCTCGGCCACCGCCCGCTCGAATGCCGCCACGTCGACCTGCTGGTCATCGGCAGCCTCGATCGCCACGTACCCGTTGTCCCGGTCGGCACCGATCACCGCCAGGGTCGGCAACCGGAACTCCGACCCACCACCCAACGCCTTACGTGTCAGCGTCAGGTCGACGGCCAGCGACAACCGGTTGCGGACGAACTTGTCGAGTTTCAGGATCCAGCGGCGGCGGTTAGCGACTGGAGGTGCCGGGAGTTGTTCGACGATCCGACTCGCCGAATCGAGCAACCGAAACCTCAGGTCCTTCCCGACCCACTCGGGCAATTCGATCACCACCTCGCGGACTCCGCCACCCTGGATATCGAGATGTGATTCGAGGTGGATCGAGAGTGTTTCGGGATCGAGCCGTGCGACAGTCAGCGATTCGGCCGAGAGCCGGGCCGGAAACCGGCCGATCTGCAGCTTGCCCGACACCCGTGGAGACTGGTAACTGTACCCCAGCCGCTGTCCCTGCAGTTTCAGGTTGGCGTGGTCGAGTCCGACCAGATCGTAGGCCACCACCTCGAACTCGTCGGGGGCCCGGATCAGGTACCGACCCTCGACGATCAGTCCCGCCTGGTGCTCCCGGTCTTCTCCGGCGATCTCCAGGGCGATGTCCGGCAACGGCACCGGGCGTTTTCTCACGCTGCTCAACGGCCAGTTCTCCAGGTCGCGATGTGCCAGGACACTCACGCTCACCTCGACCCCCTCGGGAACCGCCTTGGCGAACCCCACCCGCAACCGCTGACGACCGTCGGCACCGGGCAGCCGCTGCCAGGAGACCGACTTGCCGGCCACCCGCACGCCGGTGATGTTCCAGCCATCGGGAATCGAGAAATCGACCTGGAACAACGACGAAAACCGGCTCTCGATCCTCGCGTCGGTGACCAGGTCGAGACCGTCGTCGGAAATCTTCAGCAGCGTGGCCAGCGCCGCCTGCAGTTCCTGCCGCTTGGTTTCGGTGGCAAACGACAGCGAGAAGTCCTCGCGCCAGGCATCAAACCGCATCGCGGTGCTGCCGGCCGGGATCTTCTCGAGGATCTTCGTGAGGATCATGGCATCAGGTACTCGACGCACTCCGATCGCCTGGCCCGACTGCAATCGCACTCCCGGAGGCGAATGGACCAGTACCTGGCCGATATGCGAGGTGACTCCCGAGAATCTCAATCGCGGGACCTGCCAAAGTTGACCGACCGCCGTCGTCATCACGCCACGGAAACTCACTCGGCGTGACCCGGTGAACCTCTGGCGGAAATGCAGCGTGATTCTCGTCAGTTGGACGTTGTCCGGATCGTCGGCCAGTTCCCAGCTCTCCAGCCCACTCGAGGCCACGTCGGTGATCTCCAGCGTCCGCGGCACCGTCGCCACGAACTCGTCGAGTGCCTTCCCGAAGACCTCCAGGCCTGTCACCGCCTGCCAGGTCACCTCGCCGGGTGCCACGCCGACGCCGAAGGCGGTCGAGGCGAATACCAGCGCATCGCCGGCTCGCTGGGCCTGGCGATCTGTCACCGCCAGCCGGATGTCACGTCGGCCTCCCACCGGCAGGTTGTAGGTGGCCGGCTGATCGGCCGCCGCCGGTCGGCGGACCGACAGACCATCGACCAGCAGATGCTTGCCGGCCGGCAGGTGTACGATCAGCGACGCCGTCGCCGCCGGAACCAGCCCGAAGGCCGCCACCCTGTCGCTTCCCACAGCGGCCAGCGGGGTCGAGAGACCCAGTTCCAGCGTGGCGGCGCCGACCGTGTCATGGAACAACTCCAGCCCCGACACGGACGCCTTCTTTCGGGTCAACTGGAAACGAGCCACCCGGGCCGCCCTGCCCCCCAGAACGGCCTTTTCGACCGAAACGCCCCGCAGCGGCAACCTCAAGGACTGCCAACCACGAACGAATTGCCGGAATCGGACCGAGGTGTCGATCAACAACTGATCGCCGTTGGGACGAGCCGTGTAGACAACCTCACGCAACACCAGCGCTGTCGGAGTGCGGGGCCGGTCCAATTCGTTCTTGGCCGCCAACCCACGCAACTTGTTGTACTCGGCCTTCTCGAGCAACACGCCGCGGCGATCTCGGTCGATGATCGCTCCGAGATCCTCGATCGGGATGAAGACCCGCCGTGGTCGCGTCGGAGCGACCGGCGACTGGGCCGGCAATGATCCCACCAGGGCCAGCACGGCCACCAGGCCCGACAGGATCCGACAACTTCTCTTATGCAATCCAGTCACTTCGACGACTCCGTCTCGTCGTCTGATTCGGTGGACGACTTACCGGTGAGCTTCTTGAACAGCGATGACACTCCGGAGGAATGCTGAAAACCGACCACCGCCGCCAACATCCACGCGGCCCCGCCAAAGCCAATCCCCCATCGGGCGGCCATCAGTGCCTCGGCCACGCTGTCAGCGTAGGACAACGACATCAGCGAGACGATAAACGTGGCGATCAACACCACGCTCAACCGATTGCTCCACGGAGTCCACAGCAGCACGCAACCGATGGCGAAGATGGGGACACTGATCCCGGCGGCCATCGACGACGTCTCCCACCACGTCGCGGCCAGGGATTCGGCACCACCCAGGTTGCCGTAGACGATCGAGCGACCCTGCAGGGGAAGATAGCCAAGATTGGAGGTGCGTTGCTGGTCATCGAACCAGCGTTCGAGCTCGCCGTGTGGTGTCGAGAGAATCACGAAGTGCTCGGGGACTCCGACCAGCTTGTATTCCTGTGGCACGAACACCGCGGTCCGCAATTCCTGTGTCACCACCTCCTGCTCGTCGGACCCCACGCCCCCGACCTGCGGCAGCTTGATCGACTCGCTGCTGCCGAACCAACTGTCGAAAAACGACTCCTGCGGCAGGTCGTAGCGGATCGAGAGGAAGAACTCTTCGTCGGTCGTGGTGCCCGCCACGTTGAGCGAGTAGGCCGTCCAGCCCTCCTCGACCTCCTGGTCGTCACCGGCTTTTTCGACCGGCACCCGTCCCTCGTCGACGAAGACATCCGAGATACTCGACTCATCGGGCAGGTCCACCCGCAACCGCTGCCGTTCGCTGCTCTTGAGCCGGTATCGGGCACGGACGCTGGCGGTGCCGTTCTTGTTGATCACCATCTCGACCAGGGCCCGCGACACGACCGTCTGCACCACCTTCTCGGACTCGAACTTCCGGGTCGAGATCTTGAGGCTGACCGGTTGAACGTGGAAACGGAACGCGACCGATCCGCTCTTCGGCAACAAGTCCAACTCCCGCACGTCGATGAACTCGAGATCCTTGAGTTGTTCACGGGGCGGCCACTTGACCTCCAGCGCGTCGTCCTTCCGAATCACCAACTCACCGGTGATGTTGTCGTTGCTGAGATCCAGTGCCTGGGGCGGTTGGACCGGCACCGGTTTGTTTTTCCCGGTTTCTTCATCGCTGTCGTCGTCCCCGGTCTTCAGGTCCCAAGTGACCTTGAACGCCACCGGACCGGTCAACTCCTGCTGCATCACGATCGTCCAGGTCACCCAACCGTCTTCCGGCTCGCCGGGGATCTTCTCGCGGATCGGCACCGGTCTCGAAGCACCGCCGGGGGTGGCGGTGGTGGTAATCTGGGGTTCCTGGCCAATCGACTCGGGCACCCGGATCCGGAACGTGTCGGTGCCGGCGTACTCGACGGTGAAGATCACCTTCGAATCGATCTCGACCAGTTGCTGCTTCGCGTTGGCGGTGGTGGCAACGGTGGCCGAGAGCCTGGTGGGGCGTCGGCGGGTGGTGACCGGCAGAGCCAACTGCCGGGCAGCGTCGGCGGACGGGTAGGCGGTGTACTGCCAGGCACTGGCCAACCGCGCGCGGCCGACCTTCGCTCCCAACTGGCTGCCGCGGTTGGGCTGGATCCCCGAGAGCTTCTCCTCGTCGGTGATCACCTCGAACGCGTCCGGGGCGTAGACCAGGATCGATCCGTCTTCGCGAACGACACCCAAGGGCTCGATCACCGGCAACGAGACGTCCACCGTGTCTTTCTCACCGTCGAACGCCTGGTGGGCGTTGATCGTCAGGCTCAACGCACCCTGCCGCCGTTGCGCCAGCACGACGGTCAGGATCCTCGAGGCCTTGTCGAAGTTGTGCTCCTTGTAGGCGTCGCCGGTGACGCCGTCGAGTTCGAGACCGGCCGGCAGCTTCAGCTTCCACTCGAAGACACCGGCTCGCTCGACGGTGTACTTCAACTGAGACACCGACCTCAACTCGTCGTCACGGAAGATCAGCCGGGTGGTATGGTCGACGGTGATCCGAGGCTGCACCGGTTCGTAGGAAACCCGCAGGTCAAACCGCGGACTGAAGTACTTGTACGACCGCCCGGCGGGACGCCGGATCGCTTGGAAGACCTCGTTGGGCTCGATCCGCACCAATCCCCGTGGCGGGGTGACATTCAGCGTCAGGTCGGCACCGTGTGTCAGCACGACCTGGCCGCTCTCGCGGACCGCGTCGAGCGAGTGGATGCCGTGGATCGTCATGCCGGGATCGTCGATCGTCGACTTCTCGATCCCCGCCGTGTCGACGCCCGAGACGGCAAAGACCTGTCCCATCGCCGGAGCGGGCCGCTCGGTGTGCACCTCGAGTACGAACTTGCCCCGCACCGCACCGATGAATTCGACGGTGACCACCTGACGTTTCTCCTCCTGGACCGGCACCCACTTGCGGATCTTGGCCTGGGTCGAAGCGACATCCAGGATCTGGTGGCCCAGGGGGACGGCAATCCGCAGTTGGGTCATCTCGCCACGCAGCACCTCGTGGTGCAGAAACACGTCGGTGTGCACCAGGCCGTCGCGAACCGAGACATGCTGGTAGTTCGAGACGCTGGTCAACAGGTCCATGTCGGGCTTCTGACCGACACGGGGGTACCACAGGGCCGAGATCTTGGGGGTCGCACCCAGGCGGGCCCGAACCCGCGTCCGACCCTCCTCGGCCTTGACCGGCAACGCCACCAGCCGGGGTGTCAGGTCGACGGCCTGCTCGGGCCGCGGAACCGACAACTCGAACGTCGTCATCCCCACCGTGGGGCAGTCGAAATCAAAGGAATGCCCGTCGGCCGATGCGCGGATGCGTGCGGTCAACTCGAGCGTCACGACGTGAGTGCCCGGATTGGGGAACAGCAACGCGTACTGCCCGGCACCGGTTCCGCGCAACAGCACCTGCGTCGCCTTGCCGTTTCGGGTCGCCGTCACCTTGCCGATGGCCGCCTGGCCGAATCGGACCGGGATCTCCGACCAGCTCTTGCCCAACACCTGCACGCTCAGCGTTGCAGTGATCCGGGCCAGGCTCTCGTCCACGGTGGCCACGTAATCGGCCTGGGTGATCACGCCGGCAACCGGCGGCCCTTTCGCCGCACGTTCGGCTCCACCAGCCCGCTGCCACAACCGCAAGTACTCCATGTAGGGCAGAAAAACCGCAGAGGGGTGCTTGTCGAAGACCGACTTCAGGTCGTCGTAGGGGACGTAGATCCACTGCTCGAACTTCTCGTCCTTGACTGCTGCGGGGGCTTCGATCGGTTCGACCGGGGGTGATTGGGCAACGTCTTTTCGGATCTCGTCCTGGGCCGTCGCCGGATCTCCGGCAAAAAGTGACACGGCAACCACCGCTGCCGTCACTGACCATTTCATCCACAAGACAACCGTTTCAACGATGTGCATCTCGGCTTCTCCCCTGCCTCTCGTCTCGCCGACATCGCCACGTCGCCCCGTGACGTCGACTACTCCCGTTAACTGCAACCCCGACAGCATATGATGCCGCCGGAAAGATGGAGCGATTCTGTGGTTTGGGGAATCCTGGTAAGGAATTCCAACTGCCAATCTACTTTAGGATGCTGAACGGACACCAGAGGTTGCAGCGAATTGTCGGTTTTTCCAAAACCGACCCACGCCGACAACGTCCGAATGAAGCGGTTGTGCCGATTCAACGGGGATCCTGCACCCGTCATCGGGGCGTGTTCCGGGGTCCCGCCGCCCCGGGCCAGGCATCACCCGGTCCGTGCCAGCACGACCGCCGGCTCGCCGGCAATCACCTCTTCGACCAGACGCCCGTAGTCAGCAGCCCCGTTGCAGTTCGGGTCGTAGTCGAAGATCGACCCCCCGAACCCGGCCGCCTCGGCCAACCGGATATTGCGTCGGATCCGCGAGTCGAAGATCTTCGCGTTGGCCCAGGGGGCGTGAGGATCGCTGGCGGCGAAAAACCCGGCCAGGTCATCGCTGATGTCGGCCGCCAACCG